>DATGQN010000091.1:0-115876 GCA_035304185.1 Myxococcaceae bacterium | reverse complement strand
CATGTTCCCGCGCGCCCAGGCCCCGCCGCTCTGGGTGCGTGAGGCGATCTGGTAGGTGAAGTCGGAGACGCCGACGTTGATGACGTTCGGCCACAGGAACGACTCGTGGTGCCGGCGCATCTCCGCGCGGAAGGCGTCGCTCCCGATCATCTCGCGGATGGTGCTGGCGGGCACGTCCTCCACGTTGTCGAGCGCGAGGTACTCCTCGTAGGTCGGCAGGTGTCCCCGCAGATCCAGGGAGAGCCGGCGGAGGAGCTGGTAGCGATCGACCTCGCGCGGGACCTCACAGACCAGGGGCAGGTCTTCTGCGTCGCCGTCCTGTGCGAGCGCCGGGCCCGCGAACAGCATTCCGAGCAACAGCGATGGAATCATCATCCGGTTCACGGCAACGCTCCTCCCTCCACCCAACGCTTCACCAGTGCCCAGTCCTCGGGAGCGAGGACCTGGACCCTGCGTGGCGGCATCGGGCTCTGTGGATCGGACACGCGCGCGAGGATGCGGTCCGCCCATTCCTTTGAAACCTCGTAGTCGAGGAAGTCGATCACCGGCGCGCCCTCGACCCCCGCGTCGTGGCAGCGGATGCAGTGCTGCACGAGGAAGGGCTCGACCTGCGCGAAGCCGACCTGCTCGCCGCTGCGCACGCGGACCAGGCCCCCCTCGGTGTCCACCCAGATCTGTCCCCAGGCGTCGACCGCCATGTGGTCACCGGCGCCGGGGACCTGCGCGATGTGGAGGAAGCCGGTCCCGTCACGTCGCAGCAGATGCTCTCCCGCAAGCACATGGACGCCACCCGGTCCGTGATCCACCGCGCGGACGGGAAGGGTCGCGCCCTTGCCGTCGAGGAAGGTGGTGACCTCCAGCGCGCCGTTGGGCTTCGCCTCCAGCAGCCCGTTGCGAGCCGCCATCACCAGGGTTCCATCCGACCAGCGGGCGTGGCGCACCGGACCGACCCCGGTCAACCGCTCCACCGCACGCGGAGGATCGGCCTGCACCATCCAGAGGTCATCCCCCACCGAGAGGTAGCCCTGGTTGGCGACGATTCCGGCCGCGAAGCCCGGAGGCGGCAGCCCCTTGATCCGCAGCCGCCACCGGCTGCCCTTCGCATGAACCTCCACCGCGTCGTCCAGCGTCACCCAGACGTGCTCGTCGTCGTCGAGGCCCGCGCTGTTGATGGCGCGCACCGTGCCCGGCTCCACCAACGCGGACAGCGGGGAGAGGAAGAAGCTGCCCTCGAAGCCGTGGAAGATGCCTTCGGGCGTGGAGATGAGGAGATCGCCATTCTGGCGCTCACCCACGACCTCGACCCCGCTGACCGTGCTCGGCTCACGCACGTTCACGCGCACGTCCAGAGGCTCGAGCTCCAGCGAGTCATCGCCGGTTGCGACCCAGAGGCCTTCGGCGTTGCCGACCACGACGCGGGACTGCATGAGCGCGAGCGACGTCACCGCACCCTGATGCGCGACCGGCTGCACGGTGGGCGCGTCCTCGCCCGGCGCCACGACGATCTCGTGGTGAACCGGCGGAAGCGTGCCCTGTCCTGCCCAGCTTCCCGGCGCGAGCTCGATGTCGCTCGTGACCACCCCGCCACAAGCGAAAAGGGGAACGGCAATGGAAAGCATGGGGAGTATGCGACGCATGCGGTGCAAACTCTGATCGATAGCTGACGCCCAAGTAAAGACACGCCAGGTCGATCCCAAATGATCAGGGACGTGTCAGTGACAAGCGCGACGGTCAGACAGGAAAAGTCGCCCGGCGGGAGATCTTGGACGCCCTCCGGTCGCGCACGAATGACGTGGAACATTCAGTTCGACCCGATCTTGAGCACCCCTGCTCAACCGTCCGAAGGTCATCCACCGGGATGCGGACGGGCCGAACCGGCACCTGCGCACGAGGAGAGATGAGACATGGGATTGCTGGTGGATGGTGTCTGGAAGGACCGCTGGTACGAAAGCGATGAGAAGGGCCACTTCCAACGCGACGCCACCCAGCGCCGCGACTGGATCACCGCGGACGGCAGCCCTGGTCCGGATGGACAGCGGGCCGTCCGTGCCGAGGCGGGGCGCTTCCACCTCTACGTCTGTTACGCCTGTCCCTGGGCGCACCGGACGCTCATCTACCGCAAGCTCAAAGGACTCGAATCCCTCATCGACGTCTCGGCGGTCAGCTGGTTGATGCGGGAGGATGGCTGGACGTTCGACCGGGACACCGGATCGACGGGAGACCCGTTGGACAACCACCGGTTCCTGCGCGAGCGCTACCTCGCGGATGACCCGAAGTACACGGGACGGGTGACGGTGCCGGTGCTCTGGGATCGCAAGGAGCAGCGGATCATCAACAACGAATCCTCCGAGATCATCCGCATCTTCGATGAGGCGTTCGACGGACTGACCGGGTCCACGGTGACGCTCTATCCCGAGCCGCTGCGTGAGGAGATCGACGCCCTCAACGCGCGCATCTACCCCAACGTGAACAACGGCGTGTATCGCGCCGGGTTCGCGGTCTCGCAGGAGGCGTACGAGGAGGCTTTCGACGCGCTCTTCGCAGAACTTGACGTGCTCGAGGAGCTCTTGACGAAGCGCCGCTATCTCACGGGCCCGTATCTCACCGAAGCGGACTGGCGGCTCTTCACCACGATCCTGCGCTTCGACCCCGTCTACCACGGTCATTTCAAGTGCAACCAACGGCAGCTGCGCGAGTTCCCAGCGCTGTCGGGGTGGCTACGGGAGCTCTACCAGTGGCCGGGCGTCGCCGAGACCGTGCACTTCGACCACATCAAGCGCCACTATTACGAGAGCCACCTGCACATCAATCCGACCGGGATCGTTCCCAAGGGGCCGCGGCTGATGTTGGACGCACCCCACGGCCGCGACGCGCTCGAGAGCCGTGGACTGTGGCAGCGTGCTTGAGTTGCGGAGTCGAACCGCGACCGGGAGAGGCCCGAGGATGAGAAAGATGGTGCGCTGCGCTGGAGGGTGGATGCTGATCGCCTGGGTCCTGGTCACGGGGCCGGCACTCGCCCGGGACGCCTACCTCAACGACGCGAGCACCGAAGGAGACGTGCCGCTCCCCGGGTGCCCGGTCATGCCCGAGGGAAGGGATCAGATCGGCTGCGGGTCCTGTGACCTCCCCTGCCGGACCCCGAGCTATCTGCTCACGCAGCTCGGCTATCTCCTGCAGCTCGGTGACACGATTCACCTGAACACCGGGCGCTACCATGCGCGGGCGGCGGACGAGGCCATCGTCACCTTCTCCGGGGACTGGAGCTTCGTGACGCTGGATGGGGAGTGGGTCACCCTCACCGGTCCGGTCGATGTGGCGGGGCGGGCCCTGCGCGATGCGTCCGGAATGCCGCTGGCGGTCCTCGATGGCCGGGGGACGGCGCCGGCCGGAGTGGTGGTGATGGGGAGTGGCGTGCGGCTGCGTGCGCTGCGGATCGAGAACCTCGCGGAGGCACCCCCGCCTCTCTGCGGCAGCGCGGTGCATGTCATGCGGGACCGGACGGTGTCCGCCTATGCCTTCGAGCAGCTCGACATCGCTGGCGTGACGTCGTCGATCGGCAGCGCCATCGAAGTGGAACAGCCGAACAGCACCTGCCGCGCCTGCACCATCGTGGACAACCGGATTCACGCGTCCCCTCCCCGGTCGCCGGCGATCTGGATTGAGTCGCAGCACAACGTCCGGATCGCGGGAAACCACATCACCGGCTGGGGGGAGGGGCCCAACGCCTCGGGGATCCGGGCCGTGGGGGATGGGATCGAGATCCTCCACAACGTGATCCAGAACAGCGCAGGTCCGGCCATCGAAGCCCAGGGGAAGATGCGGATTGCCCATAACACTTTCCGCTCCAACGCCCGGGTGCCGGCCACGACTGACAGCCCGAAGGGCCTGGAGGTGCTGCTCGCGGGCGCCGGTGGCATCACGCTGGACCACAACATCCTCGCGCCCCTTCCCGAACGGGCGGCGGTGGGGGTCGAGACGCTGAGTGACCTCCACACGTTCAACTTCAACGGCTATGCGCTCGAAGGGGCCTTCGCCGGCTACACGGCCGTCGATGCCCGGCTCTACCGGACCTTGGTGGACTGGCAGGAGGTCACCAGGCAGGAGGCGAACGCACGCGAGGGGCAGGCGCACTTCGCCAGTGACGCCGACGCCCACCTGCGCTCGCAGACCGGCCGGTGGGATGGTCAGGGCTGGGTCGCGGATGCCGAGACGTCCCCCTTCATCGATGCCGGAGACCCCTTCAGGATGCAGGGGGAAGCGCCCTTCCTCCACGGGGGCGTGCCGAATCTGGGGGCGTACGGAAACACCCCGGAGGCGTCGCTCAGCATCGCGAGGCTGGTGAAGCTCGGGGGCTCGGACGTGCAGGGCGAGGTCGGTCAGCCCCTCTCCACGCCCTTCCGCGTCGAGGTGCGTGGGTTCGACCGCTTCGGCGACCTCCACCCGAGCCACCCGGACGTCCCTGTCGGCTTCCGCGTGGTGTCCGGCGCTGCCGACCTGTCGGAGACCCGGGTCGTGACCGACGACCAGGGACGGGCACAGGTGGACATCACCCCTCGGGAGGCCGGTGTGTTGCACCTCGAGGCGTTCGTTGACGGGGTGCCCGGGATCACGCCGGTTCTCTTCGAGGCCAGCATCTCGGGGGATCCGGATGGCGGAACCCCCGGACCGGAGCCGGCGCCGGGGCGCGCGCACTACACGGTCGGCTTCGGATGTAGGCAGGCCACAGGACCGGCGTTTCCGCTCGCCTTGCTGACGTGGCTGACGCTGCGCTGGCGCCGCCGGCGTGCAGGTTGAGCGACGGGCTCAAGGGGCGATTCGGGTGCCACCGGGAAGTGTGGGCACCGATCCCCGGGGGACGCTGCTGCCAGCGGCGGGCTGAGGTGAGAGGGCTGCGCCGGGAAGCGACCGGTGTTGCTCAGCGCCCTTCGACGAACGGCAACAGCGCCCGGACGTAGGCGTCGAAGTCCTCCACCTGGGGCATGTGGCCGATGCCCTCGAGCTCCACGAGGCGCGCGCCGGGGATGGCCGCCGCGGCCCGACGCCCCAGCACGGGGTACTGCCCGAGCCGCTCGCGGACCTCGGGAGGCGCGGCGCTTCTGCCGATGGCGGTCCGGTCGCGCTGGCCGATGATCAGGAGCGTGGGGACCCGGAGGGCGCCGAACTCGTAGAGCACCGGTTGGGTGAAGACCATGTCCGAGGTGAGTGCCGCCGTCCAAGCGATCCGCTCCCGATCCGGTCCCTGCGTCCAACCACCGAGGATCTCCACCAGGGGCTCGTATTCGGGCTTCCAGGTGCCGTCGAAGTAGCTCTGCTGCATGTAGGCGCGGATCGTCTCCGGCGTCTGCTTCAGCTCCGCGGCGTAGAGCGCGTCGATGGGCGTGTAGGGGACCTGCTCCCGCTTCCAGTCCTCGAGCCCGATGGGATTGACCAGCGCCAGGCGCGTCACCCGCTCCGGCGCCATGAGCGCGAGCCGGACCGCGAGCATCCCGCCCATGGAGTGGCCCACCACCACCACCCGATCGATCCCCAGCGTGTCGAGCAGCGAGAGGGTGTGCGTCGCCAGCGTGTGGAAGCTGTATTGGAAGTGCGCCGGCTTGCTCGACTTGCCGAAGCCGATCTGGTCCGGGACCACGACCCGGTGGCCCGCTTCGGTCAGCGCCCGGATGGTGTCGGCCCAGTAGGCGCCGGAGAAGTTCTTGCCGTGGAGCAGCAGCACCGTCTCGCCGCGGGCTTCACCCTCCGGGGACACGTCCATATAGGCGAGCTCGAGCTGCTGGCCCTGGGTGGTCAGCGGGAGCGCCTGCACCGGGTGGGGGTAGGCGTACCCGGTCAGGCGGGCGTCGAGACCGTCCCGGACGGCTGGAGCTTCGGAGGCTGTGGCGGTCGGTGGGGGGGCTCCGTGGGCGCACGCGAGGAGCAGCGTGGTCAGCCCTGCGAGGAGCCGCAGGGGAACGTCAGCGGCGCTTCGTTCGACGGGACGCGGGGGGCGGGGCGTGGAGGGGCGGGAGGACTCGGCATCGGGAAGCGCGCGCATGGCGGGGAGGCTGCCGTGGTCCGCGCAGCGTGGAAAGGGGAACCGCCGCCAAGCATCCGCTGTGCGTCGCCGCGCCCCTCTCCGGCCCCCTCCGAGCGCCCTCAGCGTCCGCTTCGACCCGGGCGCTTCTTGGCCTGGGTGGCCCGGGCCGTCTTCGACGCAGCCGGGGCGGACCGGCCGGTGCGCGATGACGAGGCCTTGGCGCGCGCGGGCTTCGCCGCAGTCTTCGCCGCAGTCTTCGCTGCAGTCCTGGCCGCAGGTCGCACGCTCCGGCCGGCGCTCTTCGAGGTCGGGGTCCGGTTCACGCTGGGGGAGGACGCCTTCCGCGCCGGGGCTGAACCGGCGGATCCATCGAGCTGCCCCTCCAGCCGCCCGAGGAGCTCACGCAGCTGGCGCTGCTCGGTGGCAGAGAAGGAGGCGAGCAGGGAGGCCTCCCACTTCTGCACCTGCGGCAACAGCTTGCCCAGCAGCGCCTTGCCCTTGCGCGTGAGCTGCAGGGACTGGCTGCGCTGATCATCCTCGGCGGTCGCCCGCGTGACGAGGTCCCGGGACTCGAGCCGGGTGAGCGCCCGGGACACCGTGGCCTTGTCCATCCGGGCACGCACGGCGATGTCCTTGGCGGCGAGCTCGGGGGCGTGGTCCAGCCACACCAGGACCCGCCAGTCGGGCATCCGGAGGTCGTGGCGCTCGCCATAGAGCCCGAGGAGGGCTTCGCTCACGCGGGAGGCGATCGCATCGAGCTGGTAGGGGAGAAAGCCGTTCAGATCGAAGGCGGCGTTGGGCGTGCGGGACATGTTCAGATCCTCTTCGGAGACGTCGAGCCCGAGGCGAAGACGGAGGCAGCCGTCCGGACCTTGTCGGCGCTCATGCGGATCTGTAGTTTCACATGAAACCTTTTGCCTTGAGAAGGGGTCCCCATGTCCCAGGAACCCAGCGGACTCCGCTACCAGAGCGGTTTCGGAAACCACTTCGCGACCGAGGCGCTTGCCGGCGCCCTGCCCGAAGGCCGGAACTCCCCGCAACGCTGCCCCTACGGGCTGTACGCCGAGCAGCTCTCCGGGAGCGCCTTCACCGCGCCGCGCACCCACAACCTGCGCAGCTGGCTCTACCGGATCCGCCCCTCGGTGGTGCAGTCACCGTTCGCCCCGTTCGAGGGAGCCACGGGCCTGCGCAGCGCACCCTTCGATGGGGTCGCCGCGGACCCGAACCAGTTGCGCTGGGATCCCCGCCCGCTCCCCGAGGGCACCCACGACTTCGTGGAGGGCCTGTTCACCATGGCCGGGAACGGGCACCCGCTGACCCAGACCGGCTGTGCGGTCCACCTCTACACGGCGAACGCGGACATGGAGCGCCGCTTCTTCTACGACGCAGACGGGGAGCTGCTCCTCGTGCCGCAACAGGGGACCCTGCTGCTGCGCACCGAGCTGGGGCAGCTGTCCGTCGCGCCCGGTCACATCGCGGTCGTTCCCCGCGGCGTGAAGTTCCAGGTGCGGCGCGCACCCGGCTCCGACGTCATCAGCGGCTACCTCTGCGAGAACCACGGTCGTCCCCTCGAGCTGCCGAACCTGGGGCCCATCGGTTCCAATGGCCTGGCCAACCCCCGGGACTTCGAGGCGCCCGTCGCCGCCTATGAGGAGCTGGAGGGCGACTTCGAGCTCATCGCCCGCTTCGGCGGGCGGCTGTGGCGCAGCGCGCTCACGCACTCACCGCTGGACGTGGTGGCCTGGCACGGCAACTACGCGCCCTACCGGTATGACCTGTCGCGCTTCAACACCATCGGGTCGATCAGCTTCGATCATCCGGATCCCTCGATCTTCACGGTGCTGACCTCCCCCTCCGACACCCCGGGGATCGCGAACCTGGACTTCGTCATCTTCCCGCCACGCTGGCTGGTCGCCGAGGACACTTTCCGCCCGCCCTGGTTCCACCGCAATGTGATGAGCGAGTTCATGGGGCTGGTGTACGGCCAGTACGACGCCAAGGCCGAAGGCTTCCTCCCGGGTGGGGCGAGCCTGCACAACTGCATGTCTCCCCACGGTCCCGACGCCGACACCTTCGAGAAGGCCTCCACCGCGTCCCTGGCGCCGCAGCGTCTCGGCGACACGCTCGCCTTCATGTTCGAGAGCCGCTACCTCTTCCACCCCACCCAGCAGGCGCTCGACGCGTCCTTCCGGCAGCCGCGCTACGCCGACGTCTGGCAGTCGCTCGGATCCCACTTCGATCCCTCGAAGCGTTGATCCGGTGGACGCCCGCGAGAGGTGCCGCGGCCCGAGGGGGTCCGGGAGTCATCGCGTCCTCGCCTGAGGGGGGAGATGCGGTGACAATGCCGGGATGAACGTCATCGAGCTCACCGAGGACAACCTCGACGCGACCCTGGACGCCGGGGGCATTGTCCTCGTCGACTTCTGGGCCGACTGGTGCGCGCCCTGCCGCGCCTTCAGCCCGATCTTCGAGGCCGCGGCCACGCGTCACCCCGACGTGCGCTTCGGGAAGATCGACACCCAGGCCCAGCCGGCACTGGCGTCCAGCTTCGGCATCCGCGCCATCCCCACCCTGGCCGCTTTCCGCGACGGCATCGGCGTGCTGATGCAGTCGGGCGCGCTGGGTCCGGATGCACTCGAGGCGTTGATCACCCACGTCCGCGGACTCGACATGGACGAGGTCCGCCGCAAGCTCGAGGAGGATGATCCCGGGCTCCTCCCCGAGGAGGACTGACGCTCCATCGGCGGGGCGCGCCGCTTCCGCCGCCCGGTCGCCCGGTCTCCTTCCTGGCGGGCACCGATCGGCCGCGATCGTCACCGAACGTTGCGTGCGAGCGACATCCGGGCGTGAGAGGTTCCGCGCGTGACCACCTCCGCCCCGCCCACCTCCGAGTCCGCGCCGCTCTGGAAACTGGGTGCTGCCCTCTTCGCCCTTTACGTCATCTGGGGTTCCACCTACTTCGGGATCCGCATCGCCCTGGTGGACCTGCCGCCGATGGGCTTTGCCGCCATGCGCTTCCTGGTGGCCGGGGGACTGCTCTACGCGTTCTTCCGCATGCGGGGGACGCCGCGGCCCACGCGGGTCCAGTGGCGGAACGGGGTGCTGATCGGCTTTCTCCTGCTCGCCATGGGCAACGGCGCGGTGGTGCTCGCGCAGCAGACGGTCAGCTCCTCGTTGGCCGCGGTGATGGTCGCGACCATGCCCCTGTTCGCCGGACTCTGGGCGGGCCTCGCCGGTGAGCGTGCCAGCCGCGCCGAGTGGCTGGGCCTGGTGATCGGCTTCATCGGCGTGGCGATGCTCTCGGGGGAGGGTGACCTCCAGGCGAGCCCGCTGGGTGCGATCCTGCTGGTCCTCGCCCCGGCGTCATGGGCGCTGGGGAGCGTTCTGTCTCCGCGCCTTCCCCTGGCGCCCGGGTTCATGGGCAGCGCGGTCCAGATGCTCGGGGGCGGCGCCATCATGCTGGTGGCGGCGGTGGTGCGAGGAGAGTCCTGGCCCTCCCGCATCGGGATGCCGTCGCTCTTGGCGTGGCTCTATCTGGTGGTGTTCGGCTCCATCCTGGCCTTCAGCGCCTACGGCTTCCTGCTGCGACACGTGCGGACCACCGTGGCGACGTCCTACGCCTACGTGAACCCGGTGGTGGCCATCGCGCTCGGCGTGGGATTGGGCAATGAGGTCCTGGGGCTCCGGGGCCTGGCCGGGGCCGCGCTGGTATTGGCGGCAGTGGTGCTGGTGACGCTCGGGCGTGGCAGACGCCCGGTCCCGCGGAGCACCCACGTGGGCCCCCAACCGGTCGATGGTAGGATGCCGGTCGAATGACCGAAAAGACGCGCGAACCCCGACCGGCCCCCAAGGGCGACGGCAGGCCGAAGGGCCCACAGCAGAAGAGCCTCGTCCCCGCCGGCGGCAACCCCGCGCTCGCGCAGGCGCTGCGTCAGCTGCAGGAGCTCCTCACCCGATTCGGAACCTGGGTGCAGGGACTGTTCGGAAAGAAGCCGCCCCCGCCCCCTCCCGAGCCCGTCCGCCAACGCCCGGTGAGCGCTCCCAACCAGCCGCCCCCCATGCAGCCCGAAGAGAAGGCGTGGTTCGACCGGTTGGGTCCCGAGGAGCAGGCCAGCTACCTCGCGCTCCCGCAGGCGCAGCGCAAGCTGGTGCGCTCCGACGACGAGGGACGGCGACGCCTGCGCAGTGAGAGCCGGGCCCAGGACGGGGCGGAGGAGAGCACCGCGCAGAAGTCCTCCCGGCTGGTCCAGGAGATCTTCGCCACCTTCCACTACGTGCCCCCGCAGGATCCCAACCGCTCGTTGCGGGACGCCGCGGTGCAGACGGTGGCCAACGTCCTGCGTGCCAGCGGTGACAACGTCGCGGTCGCCAAGACGCGCACGATGCTCAGCCTCCTCGAGCGACCGGAGTTCACCGCGGGCCTCCTGGCGCGGGTGGAGCAGGAGCTCGCCGCCCTGCCCAAGCCCACCCGTCGCGGCGCCCCGACCTACACCGAGGCCTTCGGCGGGCTGCGCTCGAGCCTCCTGGTGCACGTGGAGAAGCTCATCTATCCCGACCTCTCCGCCGAGGAGCTCGTCCGGGAACTGGTGGATGCCGTGGTCGAGTCGGTGGATCAGCAGCCGCGTCAGCGCCGGGCGAACAAGGTCTCCCGGAAGATCGCCTTCGAAGGCCGCCACATCCGCGGCTGAGTCGGGCGCGTCGCCGGCGCTCCCGGGGAGCCTTCCGGGAGGGGAAGACAGCCCGGCGCGACGTCGGCTTCAGCTCAGGCGGAGAGCTGCTTGACCAGACGCTCCGCCTGCTCGCGGACGTCCTGCTGCTCGGCAGCGTTGGCCGCGCGCGCGTGCTCGAGCGCGGTTTTGGGGTCGGTCTTCGCCAGGGCCAGCGCGAGGTTCAGATGCAGGCCTGCGTGCTGGGGGGCCTTCTTGAGGCCGTCCTGCAGCAGCTTCACCGCCTCCTCCACGCGGCCGATCCGTAGGAAGAGGTTCGAGAGATCGAGGAGCGGGGGCAGGGCGTTGGGGGCGACCTTCCGCGCCTCTTCGAGCAGGGCCTGCTCCCGTTCGGTGTTGCCCGTCGCCTGCTCGAGCCGCGCGAGCAGCATCCGGGGCTCGAACGCCTGGGGCGCCAGCCGCATGGCATCCTCCAGCGCGCTCTTGGCGAGATCACCCTGACCTGCGGTGAGCGCCGCGAGTCCGTGCAGGTGCGCGGCCTCGGCGTCCTTGGGGAAGAACTGGCGGAAGTGCAGCGCCGCCTTGAGCGCCGCGTCCGTCGAACCCACGGCGATGCAGACCTTGATGCGCTCCACGTGCAGCTCGCGGAACTTCGGGTCCCGTCGCAACCCTTCGTTGAAGGCTTCGATGGCGCCCTTGAAGTCCTTCTGGGTCACCAACGCCCGCCCGATCTGCAGCAGGGGGTAGGGGTTGCGGACCTCCTCGGCGGAGGCCTCCTGGAAGTGCTCGATGGCCGCCGCAGGATCCCCACGGCGCTGGGCAATCATCCCCAGAGCGACCCGGGCGTAAGGGCTGTCCGGATCCGACTCCAGCGCCCGCTCGTAGGCCTGCTCCGCCTCGTCGAGCCGCCCGAGCTTGAGGAGCACCGCACCGTAGTTGGAGTGCTCGTGATACTGCGCGTCGGGATGCTTGGAGAGGATCTCCAGCGTCTCCAGTGCCTTCGCATCACCACGCTCGGCCTTCATCTTCGCCAGGTGGCTGACCACCTCGGGATGATTGGGCTTGAGGCGCAGGTAGCGCAAAAGCAACGGCGCTGCCGACGCCTCGTTCCCGAGGGCCAGCAGCGTCCGTGAGAGTCCCAGCAGGCATTCGAGGTCGTCCGGATTCTCCTTCAGACCGCTGGCGAAGGCGCGCGAGGCGTCCCGCAGCAGGCCCAGCTCGAGGAGTTGAACGCCATCCTTCGCCTGGGCTGAGATTCCGCTTCTCACGCTGGAGTCTGCTCGCTTCCATCAACCGGGGTCAGGTTGCCCCGGTGGGCTGTTCTCAGAAGAGCCAGTCGGGACGGTCCTCCCAGGCGTTCCCCACACCATCCACGATCTTCCCGGTGGTGTCGACCACGAACCCGCCGACGTTCCCGGCGAGATCCTGGAGGTTCTCGCCGACATCCCCGAGGAAGTCCTTGGCGTTGTTCGCGAACTCCGCCGCGGTCTCCGCGACCTCGTCCACGCCTTCGCGCAGGGCCCCCTGGAAGACGGCTGCCGCCGCCCGTGCGGCGTTGCCGGTGTTGAAGTTGCCGTCGAGCTCGAAGCCGAAACCGGCACCGGCCGAGGCGCTCGCGCTGGCCTCGAACTCGATGTTGCCGCCGTTGAAGCTCGCGTCGAAGCCGGCCTGACCGGAGACGCCCGCGTAGCCGCTGAGGGTCGCCTCACCGCTGAGGATCTCGTTGCCGTTGTGGGAGAGCGAGATGCCGCCGGTGATGGACGCCTGGGCGCCGGCGAAGCCCTCGACGTTGGCGGAGACCTCGACGCCGTTGCGGCCGATGTCGAGGCTCAGGTTCAGCTTCCCGTTGGCGCCGATCTCGCCCATGGCGGCGAGGTCCACGGTGACCTCGAACTTCTCGCCGTAGACCTCGACCTCGAAGGTCTTCTCCGCGCTCGCGCCGGCCTCGACCAGCGTGGCGTCGATCTCGATGTCCACGTCGATGGAGATGCCGTCACGGCTGACCTCGCCGGTGGCCTTGCCGTCGACACTGAAGGAGGGGCCGTCGTAGTAGGCGTCGTAGTCGATGCCGCCGGGGCCGGTGCCGCTGGTGGAGCCGCCGATGCCCGAGTGGTGCTGGGTGCCGAACGACACGTCCTTGCTCAGCGAAGGTCCGCCCTTGGGCTCCGGCTTCGGCTGCGGGTTCTCGAGCGCGTCCTTCCGGGCCTGGTTCTGGTAGCTGGTGCTCCAGTCGCGGCGGGTGTCGACGTTGTAGGTGCGGGTCATGGCGGACTCTCAATCGGTGGGTCCCGGAGCGGCTGGGACGTTCAGACTTGCTGAAGGGATTATCCCGCCATGCCCCGCGGAGTTGCCCCGCGATTTTGATCGCGCTGCGAATCCCGGACTGAAAAGTGGCTTTACAGATCAGGCGTCCGAGGCCTGCTCCAGCAGGGCCACCAGCCTGCGTCCCTGATCCGCGATCTCGGGAAGGTCGGCCGCTGCGGCTTTGCGGGCATGCGGGAGGGCATCGGCGGGGGCGCGGTGGCGCAGGGCGAGGGCGCGGTTGAGGTGCAGGCCCGGATCCTCGGGATGGTGCGCGAGGGCCGCCGCGGTGATGTCGGCCGCCTGCTGCAGGGCCTCTTCGGTGCCCTCGGTCAGAAGCAGGTTCGAGAGATCCAGCGCGGGGGCGGCTGCTTCGGGGGCCAGGCGATGCGCCTCCTGGAGCACGTGCTTCTGAGGTCCGGGGTGGCCGGCCAGCCCGAGCAGCCGCGCCAGGGCGATGCGAGGCTCGAAGGCCTTTGGCGCCAGACGGATGGCGTGTTCAAACGCCTCCTTGGCCTCCGGTCCCTGTCCCGCCGCCAGCGCGGCGACCCCGTGGAGGTGGGCGGCCTGGGGATGGTCCGGGTGGGCGCGGTGCAGGGCGCGTGCGTCCTCGAGGGCCGCGGCGGGCTCTCCCAGTCCCAAGAGCACCTGTGCGCGCTCGAGCAGGAGGGGGGGCCCATCGGGGAAGCGTCGCAGCGCGAGGTCCAGCGCAGCCTTGGCCTCCCGGTGCTCACCGCGCGCGACGTGGACGCGGGCGAGGAGCCGGAGCGGGTGCCATTCGGTGGGGCCCAGCTCGGCGGCCTTGGAGAGATCCCGGATGGCGCGGTCGGTGTCCCCCCGCTGGAAGGCGAGCTGCCCCAGCTGCGCGAGCACATGGGGGCTGTCCGGAGAGCGCTGGCGGGCGCTGACCAAGGCGGTCTCGGCTTCCTCGAACTCACCGGCGTGGATGAGCGCGACGCCGAGGTTGTAGAGCTCGGGGAACTGGGCCTCATCGCGGGCGGCGAGGCGCCGGAGCTCTTCGAGCGCTTCGGGGGCTCCATCCTCCCGGAAGCGGATGGCGGCCAATTGGCTCAGGCCCTCGGGGTGGTTGGGGCGGACCAGCAACAGCCGCAGGAGGAAGCTGCGGGCGCGGGCATCATCGCGGGCGGCCAGCGCGGCACGGGCAGAACCCAGCAGCGCCACCGCGTCCTCAGGGTCTTCCTCGAGCGCCTTCCCGAAGGCCGAGAGAGCCCCTTCGAAGTCCCCCTTCAGGAGGAGCGCGGCGGCCTGTTCGGTCTGTTCGGGCGTCATGCAGACCTTCTAACGCAGGGGACGCGGGGCTTTGAAGGCGCAGTGATGGAGGGGCCGAGAAGCGGGAGGCGCGCGGGAGACCACGCGACCGCGCATCGGGGTGGGGCGGATGTCAGGGTGGGGGCGTAGGGTGGAGGTATGGTGGCCGAGCGGGTGGTGGTGGCGGAGAAGCCTTCCGTCGCGAGGGACATTGCGGCGGTGTTGGGGGCGGCAACGCGACGGGAGGGCTACCTCGAGGGGCCCGGTGTGGTCGTGACCTGGGCCCTGGGCCATCTGGTGGCGTTGGCGGAGCCCCAGGAGATGCATCCCGGCTGGAAGCGTTGGAGCCGCGAGTCGCTGCCCATGCTGCCGAAGACCTGGCCGCTCACCGTGGTGGAGCGCAGCGCCCCGCAGTTCCGGGTGGTCTCCCGACTCCTCAAAGCGCGGGGCGTGAAGGAGATCATCTGCGCCACCGACGCCGGGCGTGAGGGAGAGCTCATCTTCCGGCGGATCTACGAGGCGGCGGGGGCCAAGGCGCCGGTCCGTCGGCTGTGGATCTCCTCGCTGACCCCCGAGGCGATCCGTGCGGGCTTCGCCTCCCTGCGGCCGGGACACGCGATGGACGGGTTGGCGGATGCGGCGGAGGGGCGCAGCCGGGCGGACTGGTTGGTGGGGATGAACCTCAGCCGGGCGTACACGGTGGCCAGCGGAAGCCTGCTGAGCGTGGGCCGGGTCCAGACGCCCACCCTGGCGATGCTGGTGGAGCGGACGCTGCAGATCCGCGACTTCGTCCCCGAGCCCTACCTGGAGGTGCACGCCGGCTTTGCTCCCGAACCGGACGCCGGTGTGTCGGGGCGGCACCGGGGCGTGTGGATCCGCGACCCGAAGCGCCCCTTCGGCGAGGGACGGCGGCTGCCTGCAGACGGGGTCGAGGCCCGGGCCATCGTGGCGCGGGTCCGGGAGGGGGAGGCGCGGATCGAGCGGCTCGAGCGGCAGGAGAAGGCCCTGCCACCCCCGCAGCTCTATGACCTCACCGAGCTGCAGCGCCACGCCAACCGCCTCTGGGGGTGGCCTGCGGATCGGACCCTGGCGGTCGCCCAGGCGCTCTACGAAACGCACAAGCTGCTGAGCTACCCGCGGACCGACAGCCGTCACCTCACGGAGGACGTGGCGCAGACGCTTCCCGCCATCGTCGAGGTGATCTCGGGCCCCTATCGCGAGCACCTGGGGGAGGGCACCGGCACGCGTTCCCTCTCCCGCCGCTTCGTGGACGACGGGCAGGTCGGGGATCACCACGCCATCATCCCCACCACCACGCCTCTGTCCGCGGCACGGGTGAACGCCGATGAGCGGCGGCTCTATGACCTGGTGTGCCGGCGGCTCCTCGCGGCGTGGCAGCCACCCTGTCGGTGGGCAGTCACCACCGTCCTCACCGCGGTCGCTCCGCGGGAGGGTCGGGACGGCCCGGTGGATCGTTTCCGGGGCGCGGGCTCGGAGCTGCTGCAGGCCGGATGGAAGGCCCTGGAACCCGGAGGCGCCAAGGCGCCTGCCCCGGAGGGTCCACGCGGAGGCGCCCCGCAGGAGGACGCGGAGCCGCCACAACAGCTGCCGGAGGGGCTCGCCGAAGGGCAGGGCCAGACGGTCGAGGAGGTGCGGGAGGTGGCGCGCAAGACCCGGCCACCCCCTCACCTGAACGACGCGAGCCTGCTCACGGCCATGGAGACCGCGGGTCGGCAGCTCGAGGATCGGGAACTGGCCGAGGCGATGCGCGGCGTGGGACTGGGGACCCCGGCCACCCGCGCGGCGACCATCGAGACGCTGCTCAAGCGCGGCTATGTGGAGCGGGTCGGCAAGGCGCTGCACGCAACCGAGCTGGGGATCGCCCTCATCGAAGCGGTGGACGGCAGCGTGAAGAGCCCCGAACTCACCGCGGCCTGGGAGAAGCGGCTCGCGCAGCTCGAGCAGCGGGAGGAGCGCCTGGAGACCTTCGTGCGGGACGTGGAAGCCCACGTCATCCGCCTGCTGGGGCGGATTCCAACCTCCGTGCCGATCGGGGGGGCGGCCCCCGGGGCGGGGGCGGGGAACGAACGGAAAGCCGGCGCCCGGCTCGCGGGCGCGCCGTCCGGCGGAGCTCCGGCGGAGGGAGGGCGAGGGGTGGGCGCGCGGCCCGAAGGGGCGCATCCCAGCGCCGCTCCCGTGGGGGACGGAGGGATGGTGAGGATGCATCACCAGAGGCAGGGGGCCGACGCCGCTCCGTCGACGGAGCGGAACGACGTCCTCCGGGCAGCGCATGCGTCAGGAGGGCGCGGACCCGTCGCGCGCGCATCGGTCACGCACCCGAACGCAATGGTGGGAGCTTCCGTCGGGCTTTCCGGTGCGACCCCCGCTGCGCCAGCGAGCCTCTCCGGAGCGAACGGGACCGCGCTGCGACGCCGTCCGGTGCCCGTCGGGGAGCTGGGCGCGCTGCTGCAGGCAACGTTCGGCCACGCGGCCTTCCGTCCGCATCAGGAGGAGGTGTGCCGAGCGGTGACCGCGGGCGCCGATGCCCTGCTGGTCATGCCCACCGGGGCGGGCAAGTCCCTCTGCTACCAGCTGCCGGGGCTGGCGCGCGGGGGCAGCACCCTGGTCATCAGCCCCCTCATTGCGCTCATGGAGGACCAGGTCCAGAAGCTTCAGGCGGTGGGGCTCGCCGCGGAGTGCATCCACTCCGGACGGGGACGCGAGCACTCGCGGGAGATCTCCCGGGCGTGGTTGGAGGGGCGGTTGGACTTCCTGTTCGTCGCCCCCGAGCGGCTGGGCGTCCCGGGATTCGTCGACCTCCTCGCCCGTCGCATGCCCACGCTCATCGCGGTCGATGAGGCCCACTGCATCTCGCAGTGGGGACACGACTTCCGTCCGGACTACCGGCAGCTGCGTGCGCGCCTCGAGCCCCTGCGGAAGGCACCGGTCCTGGGCCTGACCGCGACGGCCACGCCACGGGTTCAGGAGGACATCCGCCGTCAGCTGGGTTTGGGAGAAGGCACCCACCCGGACCGCACCTTCATCCACGGATTCCGGCGCACCAACCTCGCCTTGTCGGTGGTGGAGCTGCCTCCCGGAGATCGCCCGGATGCGGTGCTGGAGCTGCTGGACGCGCCGGGGGCCCGGCCCGCCATCGTCTATGCGCCGTCGCGGGACAAGACCGAGTCCATGGCGCTCGCGCTCGGACGCCGCTACCGGGCCGCGGCCTACCACGCCGGTCTCAACGCGGACGTGCGGCAGAAGGTGCAGGACGCCTTCCTCTCCGGGAAGCTCGAGGTGGTGGTCGCCACCGTCGCCTTCGGTATGGGCGTGGACAAAGCGGACGTGCGCACGGTGATTCACCTGGCGCTGCCCGCGACCCTCGAGGGCTACTACCAGGAGGTCGGTCGCGCGGGACGGGATGGCGCGCCCTCGCGCGCGGTGCTGCTCCAGTCCTTCGTGGATCGTCGGGTCCACGAGAGCTTCCTCGCCCGGGACTACCCTCCGGCCGAAACGGTCGCGCGGGTGCATCGCGCTCTGGGGGAGACCCCGCAGGCGCCCGGAGACCTCGCGCGCCGCGTGAAGCTCAAGGAGGAGATCGTCCAGAAGGCGCTGGAGAAGTTGTGGAACCACGGCGGGGCCGAGCTGGACGCGGATGGCTGCGCGACGCGGGGCGGTGGACGCTGGGAGGCGGGGTACGCCCAGCAACGTGCGTTCCGCGAGGAGCAGCTGGAGCGGGTGGGGCGCTACGCCAACGCCCACGGGTGCCGGATGTTGCACCTCATCCGCCACTTCGGCGACTCGGTGGATGATGGCGCAACCTGTGGCAGCTGTGACGTGTGCGCGCCCGGAGAGGCCCCGCGGTTGGTGGAGACGCGCGCGCCGATGTCCGACGAGCTCGAGGTCCTGACCGGCATCATCGGACTGCTGCGTGACGGACCGATGGCGACCGGGCGGCTGCACAAGGAGGTGTGTGGCGACCACGGTCCGGACCGGCGGCGCTTCGAAGCGCTGCTGGGGTCGCTCATCCAGGCCGGGCACGTCCTCGTGGAGGACACGGAGTTCGTGAAGGACGGCAAGACCATCCCCTTCCGCAAGGCACGCCTCTCCGGTGGGCGCCGGCCCGCGGAGGCCGAGCTGGCCATGCTGGAGGTGACCGGGGCCGGACCCCTCACCCTCCCCCTGGCAGGGCGCGCGAAACGAACGACCCGGCGGGCGCGGAGCGGGACGGCAAAGACCCAGCGCGGGGGCCGGACCGGAGACGCACCCACGTGGAGTGTGGGGCCTGCTGACGTCGGCCTCTCCCAGGCACTCAGGGAATGGCGACGGGAGGAGGCGCAGCGTCTGGGCATCCCGGCCTTCCGGATCTTCAGCGACAAGGTGCTTGGCGAATTGTCCCGGGCGAAGCCTGCATCGGCCGAGGGGCTGCTCGCCTGCAAGGGCGTCGGACCGAAACTCGTCGCGCGCTACGGAACGACGCTGCTGAAGCTGCTGCAATCAGATGGGGCGTGATCGCTGCGTTCAGACCCTCCGGCTGTCCCCTTCCCCAGGGCACGGCGGCCTCGGGAGCGAGCGGAAGATCGGACGGGGCGCGGGGTCGTTGCCCCCTCCTCGCGTGCTCCCTAGCTTGAGTCCGAAGGAGGAGGCGTCCATGAACTTCAGAAGCAGCGTCGACGTGTCGAAGGAGAAGCGGGCCGGACTCATCGAGCTTCTGAACGAGCTGCTCGCCAACTCGCTCGATCTCCATTCCCAGGCGAAGCAGGCGCACTGGAACGTGAAGGGGCGCCACTTCATCTCGGCCCACGAGCTGTTCGAAGACGTCGCCAAGCACACGGCGGCACACTCCGACGACATCGCCGAGCGCGTCGCGGCCCTCGGAGGCTATGCGCTGGGAACGACCCGGCAGGTCGCTCAGCGGACCCGCCTCGACGAATTCGCTCCCTCCTCGCTGAACGGGCAGGACTGCCTGAGTGAACTCGTCGACCGGCTGGCGGCCCACGCGACGCTGCTGCGCGCAGGGATTGAGCAGACCGGCGGAGACCTGGCGGATCCCGTCACCGAAGACCTGCTCGTCGAGGTGCTCCGGGAGGTCGAGGTCGACCTGTGGTTCCTCGAGAGCCATCTCGATGATCCGAGACGGGCGCTGCCCTCGACGCAGGAGGAGAACGCCGGCGCCCCGCTCTCGTGAACTCGAGCGCAGGGGTGACGGCGCTGCGCGCATGCGTCCACCGCCGCAAGGCCTTCCTTGATGCTGCTTCTGCGTCCTGATGTCCCCGCTCTCGTGAACGCACGCGCAGGGGCTGACGGCGCATCGCGCCTGCGTCGGCGCCGCAAGGCCTTCCTTGATGGCGCTCCTCTCGTCTGGTGAACTGCGCGGGTGGGGGCTAGAGTCGGCGGCCTCCCGGAGCCCGCGATGCGTGAACAACTCCTGCGGTGCCCCAACTGCAACGCGCCCCTGGCGCCTCCCAGTCGCTTCGCAAGCAGCATGGACTGCGGCCACTGCGGCGCGCACGTGAAGCTGGTGGAGGAGTTCGTTCCGGCAGCGCCCTATCTGGAGGCGTTGGCGCAGTGGAACGCCCCACCTACGGAACGCTCCGCGGTGAGCATGGGTGGCACCCACTGGTTCGTTGGAGAGCGTCTCGCCAGAGGTGCCCATTCCGACGTGCACGTCGCTGCGCGCGCTCGACATCCCACCCAGCTGGCGGTGCTGCATCTGTCACGGGATGCCCGGGGGGATGAAGCCGTCAGGCGGGCGGCGACGACCCTTCGGGGGCTGCGTCGGCCGCGGCGTCTGAACCAGGCGCTCATCGCGGATCGCACACCGACCGTGCTCTTCGACGGGACCGTTCCCGCGGGCAGATCGGAGGGTCGCCAGGCGATGGTCTGCGTATGGCGGCACTCCTTCCGCTTCACCCTGCACGACGTGCGGGAGCGGCTGGAACGTCCGCTCCATGCGCACCAGGCGATCTGGATCTTCCGCCGGCTCTGCGAGGTCCTGGGAGCTTTGCACCGCGCGGGGCTGTCCCACGGCGCGGTGTACCCCGAGCACGTGCTGGTCGAGGACGGCGAGCACGGTGCGCGCCTGCTGGGCTTCGGGAGCGCCGGCCCCATCGGGGATCGGCTGCCGACGCGGTCCGAGCAGGCCGATGCCTTCGGTCTCGACGCCATGGCGCCGAACGGGGAGTTGGGCCCGGGGCTGGATCTGGGGCTCGCTGCTCGCACCATCATCTGGGGATTGGGCGGATCGCCGCGGAGTTGCACCGTCCCGAGCGAGGTGCCGGCGCCCCTCGCGGATTTTCTCCAGCGCATCAGCCGAGGCGCTTCGATGGATGCCGTGTCCCTCCGGGATCAGGCCGGTCGCCTCGGCGAGGCGCTCTTCGGCCGCCCCCGGTTTGCTCCCCTGGTGACCGCCGAGGACCCTGCGTGAGGCGGACGGACCCGGCGAGGCCTGCGGCAGCGGTGCGCCGGACGAAGGTGAGATTCGGAGCCGATGCTCGCGAAAGCGTCGGCTCCCTGAGGAGTCATTGAGATGGGATACGGAAACTACAGTTACGAGGCGCATCGCGACCTGGTCGAGGATCGGAAGTCCACCGGGCAGGTGGCCTTCACCGAGCAGCGTCTCCACCCCCTGATGGATCCGCACGGCGTGCGCGTCCGCGAGTCGCGGGACAGCCCGGACCATCCGGAGACGTTGAGCCTGGTCTTCGCGCTCGACGTCACCGGGTCGATGGGGCACATCCCGCGCCTGCTGTCGCAGGAGCACCTGCCCGGCTTCATGAAGCTGCTCTACGACTGCGGGGTGCCGGATCCCCAGTTGCTGTTCATGGCCGTCGGAGACGCGGTCAGCGATCAGGCGCCACTTCAGGTCGGCCAGTTCGAGTCCACCGGGGAGCTCATCGATCAGTGGCTCACCCGGACCTGGCTCGAGGGTCGGGGCGGCGGAACGAACGAGGAGTCTTACGAGCTCGCCATGTACTTCCTCGCGCAGCACACCGAGCTGGACTGCATGGTGAAGCGGGGGAAGAAGGGCTACCTCTTCATGACCGGGGACGAGAACCCGTACGAGGTCCTCTCCCGTCACCTGGTGGAGCGTTGGGTCGGCGATCGACTCGACGCGGACCTCCCGACCGAGGCCATCGTCGCGGAGCTTCAGAAGAGCTACGTCCCGTTCTTCATCGTTCCCGATCCACAGCGCCTCGGGTCCTGTGAGGTGGCTTGGCGCCGGCTGCTGGGCGACCACCTCATCTGCCTGCGGAACGTCGAGGACATCTGCCACGTCGCCGCCGGCCTCATCCTGCTCAACGAGCGGAGGGTGGAGAAGCTGGAGGATCTCCGCGAGATCTTCCTCAAGGCGGGTCTGAGCTCCGAGCGCGTTCCGCGTGTCCTTCACACGCTCGCTCCGTTCGCGACCACGCTGGGAATGGGGCCGCCTTCCGTCCTCAAGCAGATCGGAAACCTGGTGACGGGGCTCCTCGGATGAGCCGGGCGCCGGAACCCGTCGCGGCCCACGGTCGACGGGCGTGATGCGCCATTCGCGTCCACGCGCCTTCGTGGTCTGTGACCTCGGGTTCGGCGACGCCGGAAAGGGCCTGGTGACCGATGCGCTGGTGCGGCGCTCCGGCGCGCGCCTGGTGGTCCGGTACAACGGGGGCGCGCAGGCGGGTCACAACGTCGTCACTCCCGAGGGCCATCACCACACCTTCGCGCAGCTCGGCGCCGGGAGCTTCACGCCCGGCGTCCGCACCTTCCTGTCGCGGCACGTGGTGGCCCATCCCACGGGCCTGCTCCACGAGGCCCGCCGCTTCGATGGTGTGCACGGGGGACAGGTCCTCTCGCGGGTGGGGATCAGCCGCGGGGCGAGGGTCATCACCCCCTTTCATCAGGCGCTCAATCGCCTGCGGGAGCGCTCCCGGGGGGAAGGGCGACACGGGAGCTGTGGGATCGGGGTGGGGGAGACCGTGCACGATGGTCTCCTGCATCCGGAGGCGATGCTGACGGCGGGCGTTCTCGCGGATGGCGTGCAAGCGCGCGCGCTGCTCACCGCAACCCGCGACCGTCTCCGCGACGAGGCGCAGCGCCTGGCGGAAGCGTGCGGCGCACAGGGCCTGGAGGCCGCCCGTTTCGCCGCCGCGGAGCTTTCGCTCTTCTCCCATCCCGGAGTCATCGATCGGTGGATGTCGCAGGTTCAGCCACTGGTGGAGGCCGGCTGCGTCGTCGATGACGAGGTGCTGGGGCAGTGGGCTGAAGGGGCACCCGTGGTCTTCGAGGGAGCCCAGGGCGTCCTGCTCGATGAGTCCATCGGCTTTCATCCCCACACCACCTGGACCGACTGCACGCCCCGCCAGGCGATGGCGCTCATTGAAACGCACCTGCCCGCGCACGCGCCCGTCCGCATCGGGGTGCTCCGCAGCCACGGGGTGCGCCACGGGAACGGCCCCTTCCCCACTGAGGCGGACCTCGGGGTGAGGGTGCCTGATCACAACGGAGAGAACCCCTGGCAGGGACCGGTGCGCTATGGCTGGTTCGATGCGGTGCTGGCGCGCTATGCCCTCGACCGGTGCGGTGGCGTCGACCTGCTGGCCCTGACGCACCTGGATCTGATCGCCCGGCGCGGAGGGATCCACGCGGCAAGGGCCTATACGTCAGCGCCCGGGCACGCACGCGACTTCCTGGCGCGCTGGCTTCCGGGGGCGGAAGGCGTGCGTCTGGTCGCGGAAGGTGCGGGGGCCCTGCCGGCGCAGGAGGCGCTCGGCGCGTGGCTTCAACGCGGCGTGGT
Source organism: Myxococcaceae bacterium (assembly GCA_035304185.1). Lineage (GTDB taxonomy): Bacteria > Myxococcota > Myxococcia > Myxococcales > Myxococcaceae > DATGQN01. Next base: position 92,847 of record DATGQN010000091.1, on the reverse strand, counting down.
GCCGAAGCTGGTGGACCTCGCGAAGGCCGCAGACTTCATTGCCTGGGTGGAGCAGGAGCTGGGCGTGCGGGTGGGGATGACCTCGGCGGGACCGACGGTCAACGACGTGAGCTGGTCTCCGGACCTCGCCGACTGACTGCATCCGAGAAGGCGCGTGCGGCATGAGGGCGACGTCCGCCGGTCTCCGGACTTCGCCGACTGACTGCATCCGAGAAGGCGTGTGCGGCACGAGGGCGACGTCCGCCGGTCTCCGGCCTTCGCCGACTGACGGCGCCCGAGAAGGCGCGTGCGCATGAAGGCGACGTCCGCGGGTCTTTGAACTTCGCCGGCTGACGGCGCCCGGGAAGGCACGTGCGCTTGAGGACGACGTCCGCAGGTCTTTGGACCTCGCCGGCTGATGGCGTTCGAGAAGGCGGGTGCGGCATGTGTGGGTGCGCTCGATCGGCGTTCCGTCCGGTCGCCGCGGCCCGAGCACGTGCGTGGGAACGAGGCTGACGACGTGAACACCCGCGGGATCTGCACGTGCGGGGCATGCGCGTGAGCTGAATGAAATGCGCGCGATGCCCACGGCGGTGGCGTCACCCGGCCGGAAGCACCCGGAGGATCACGTCGCCTTCTGGGCCGCAGCTGCCGCGGCCATCGCAGTTGCTGGTGGTGAGGTAGAGGTGACCGTCGGGGCCCATGACCGCATCCCGCAACCGGCCGTGGGTGTCCTGGAAGTAGACCTCGTGCTCCACCAGCGCCGGGCCCTCGAAGACCAGTCGCAGCAGATTCCGCGACCCCAGCGTCGCAACCAGCACCGAGCCCTTCCACGCTTCAATTGCCTCACCCTGATAGATGGCGAGGCCACCCGGAGGTGCCGCGCTGGCGAAGACGAGCGCCGGGCGCACCGTTCCTTCGACCGTCTCGCACGCGTGCTGTTCGGGCCAACCGAGATCGTCACCGGCCTTCACCACGCTCACCTCGTCGTGCGCCCGCCGGCCGAACTCACCGCTGGGGCCGTGGTCCGCGACCACCATCCGCCCCTCCCCGAGCCAATCGAAGGCCTGCAGGTTGCGCAGGCCGAGCAGGTAGACCGGGCTCTCCGGTGTCGGGTTTCCAGGCGCGGGGGCACCATCGGTGGTGAGGCGCAACAGCTTGCCGGCCGGACTCCGGGGATCGCGGCTCAACGCGGGATCGCGCGCGTCTCCGGTGGCCGCGTAGAGGAACCCGTCTTCGCCGAAGCGCAGCCGTCCGCCGTCGTGTGAGGTCGCCGCCGGGATGTCGTCGACGATCACCCGGTCGAGCCGCGCTTCCCATCCGGGGGAGAGCGTCCAGCGCTCGATCCGGTTGCGGGTCTGCCCCCCGGCGTTGGAGGTCAGATAGAGGTAGAGGCGGCGGTTGCTCGCGAAGTCGGGGTCGAGGGCCAGTCCCATCAGGCCTCCCTCGCCTGTCGCCAGAGAGGGCACCACCGCCACCGGCTCCGGGTCGAGCACGCCCTCGGGGCTCACCCGACGCAGCCGGCCCGGACGCTCGGTCAGAAGCATCGTCCCATCCGGAAGCCACGCCAGCGACCAGGGAACCTCCAGGCCCTTCGCGACCACTTCGGTGCGCACCGCGACGCGTCCGGTCGGGCCGTACTGCCCCTCCGGCATCAGCGTGCACGCCGCGCGGATGTCGGCGTTCCCGCCGTCGCTGCGAACGTCCTCCCCTGAGTCGGCCCCGGTCGCATCCGGTCCGGGAGTGGGGGCGGGGGCGGACTGGGGACGGGGGCAACCGGCGCATCCCAGCGTGGTGGCGAGAAGGAGGAGCGGGAGCAGGCGAGCACGCATGCGGGCACCCTAGGGCAGCCGCGCCCGACCCAGCGGGGGGCCATGCGTTCGGGCTGCCGACCACCCGACGTTCGTCATGCGCTGTCCTGTGCCCTGGCGTGTCCCCCGTGCGCCCTGTCCTGAGCGCCTCCTCCTCAGCGCGCCGGCGCGCGTGGGCGTTCCGATCCGCCACGGTCGCTCTCAGGGCGATCGGGCGAGCTGGAGGTGGGCCGCCTTGCGGAGGGAGGAGGTTCGCTGGCAGCGCCCGATGCCTAACGTCCACGAATGCCCACCCATGTCGGATCGCAGGAGAGCGGGGCGCTGGACGTTGCCCCGCGTCGTTTCACCCACCCCTCCGCCCAGGGCGCGGAGCAGGGCGTGCTGCTCGCGCTCCTCGAGAGTGGATGGTTGTCGTCGCTCTACCCACTGGGACGCACGCACGGGCTGCGCGCGCTGGAGCTGACCCTCGAGCCGGGTGGGGTGATCCGGATCCTGCTCAACGGTGTGCACCTGCTTCCCGAGCAACTGGAGGCGGTGGTCTCCGGCACCCATCGGATGGGAGAGGACGGGCTGTGGCTGGATGGCCAGCGCTGGTCCCGCCTGCTCGATCGCGTGCCGTCGGCGACCCTGGACCTCTTCCAACAACCCGGAGGTTGGCGCCTGCACGTGGCCGGGGGGACCTGGCTGGGACGGCCCACGCCGCTCAACCGCAGCCACCCGCCGGCCGGCGTCGATCCCCACGCGCTGAGGCTCTCGCTCTTTCCCGATCCGCAGGCGACGCGGATGCGCCCGGTCCGTGCGACCTCCACCGAGGTCACCCTCGAGGTTCTTCTGGAGCAGGCACGCATGCTGGCCCTGCTGGTGCCGGGTCTGCAGGTGACCCTGCGCGCGCCCGCCCTGGGACTCACCCGCCGCGCCTGTGCGCCTCATGGCCTCGTTCAGCGGGTGGAGGAGCTGAGCTATGGGCAGCGGACGGTGCTCTCCCAGCCACTCTTCTTCACCGCCTGTTGGCAGGGCCTCCGGGCGCGCTGTGCGGTGCAGTGGACCGAGGACGGGCGCACCCGGATCGAGGCCTTCGAAGACGGGGAGCGGGTCGGCCTGGGCGATCCGGCGACCACGGTGCTGACCCACATGCTGCGGGCAGGGGTGCAGCTCTGCACCCGCCGGCCGCTGAGCGACATTCCGCTCCCCCGGGTGCTGCGGGGGCTGACCGCGGTGGTCGCCATCGATCGCGTGCGGGTGCCCCAGTGCAGCGACTGCGTCCGCGGGAGCGTGGGCCCCGACGGTCCGCGCCTGCTGGGTCCGGCCTTCGTCTCCGAGGCGGTGATGGAGCTCGCGCCGATGGGCGCGGAGGCCTTCGCCTGTCACCCCGAGCGTGAGCGCCTCATGTCCTGGCTGCTCGACGAGCTGCCCCTTCAGGCCTCCTGAGCCGGAGGCCGAAGTGACCTCTGCGCAGGCGGGACTGCGGAAGACGCCGCCTTCCCATCACCCGTGGCGGAAAGACGAAGCGGAGCGGGACGGGAGGCGTCCGGCTCCCGTCAACCGCCCCTCCGATCACCGGCCGCTCGACGCGGTGGCCGAAGCGGGGGCGTGGGTGGCACGCCCCTCGGGCCCCTCCCCCGGGTCCGCAGGAAACACCCTGCAGAACGGGGGATGGGCCGCTCCGACACCCTCAGATGTCGTAGTAGAGGTGATACTCCATGGGGTGCGGGCGCAGGCGGATGGCGTCGACCTCCTTCTTCTTGGTGTCGATCCAGGAGCGGATGACGTCCTCGGTGAAGACGTCGCCCTTGAGGAGGAAGCCCTTGTCCTCCTCGAGCGCGTCCAGCGCCTCTTCGAGGTTGGCCGGCATCTGCGGGATGCCGCGCAGCTCCTCCGGCGAGAGCCCGTAGATGTCCTTGTCCATCGGCTCACCCGGGTGGATGCGGTTCTCGATCCCGTCCAGGCCCGCCATCAGCTGCGCGGCGAAGGCCAGGTAGGGGTTGCAGGAGGGATCCGGGGTGCGGAACTCCAGCCGCTTGGCCTTGGGGCTGTCGCTGAACATCGGGATGCGCACCGCGGCGGAGCGGTTGCGGCTCGAGTAGGCGAGGTTCACCGGCGCCTCGTAACCGGGCACCAGCCGCTTGTAGCTGTTGTGGGTGGGGTTGCAGAGCGCCCCCAGCGCGCGGGCGTGCTTGAGGATGCCGCCGATATAGAAGAGCGCGGTGTCGCTCATGCCCGCGTAGCCGTCGCCGGCGAAGAGGGGCTTGCCGGCCTTCCACAGGCTCTGGTGGGTGTGCATCCCGCTCCCGTTGTCCCCGTAGAGCGGCTTGGGCATGAACGTGACCGACTTGTTGTGCCGGCGGGCCACGTTCTTCACCACGTACTTGAACCACATGAGGTTGTCGGCGGTGTTCACGAGGGTGTCGAAGCGGAAGTCGATCTCCCCCTGCCCCGCGCTGGCCACCTCGTGGTGCTGCCGCTCGACGACGATCCCCACGTCCTCGAGCACCATGCACATCTCGTCGCGCATGTCGTTGTGCGCGTCGTTCGGCATCACCGCGTTGTAGCCATCCTTGTAGGCCGGCTTGTAGCCGCGGTTGCCGCCGGCCTCTTCACGGCCGGTGTTCCAGGCACCCTCGATGGAATCGAGCTGGAAGAAGCTGTGATGCGGCTGGATGTCGTAGCGGACGCCGTCGAAGATGAAGAACTCGGCTTCGGCGCCGAAGTAGGCGGTGTCGCCAAAACCGGAGGCGGCCAGGTAGGACTCGGCGCGCTGGGCGATGACCCGCGGATCACGCCCGTAGGTCTCCTTGGTGATGGGATCCCGCACCGTGCACAGCAGCGAGAGCGTCGGCGTCTTGGTGAAGGGATCCATGATAGCGGTGTCCGGATCCGGCACCACCAACATGTCGGAGTTGTGGATCTCCAACCATCCCTTGATGGAGGAGCCGTCGAAGCCGAGGCCGTCCTCGAAGACCGATTCGTCGAGCTCGTGGAGCGGCGTCATGAAGTGCCGCCAGCGACCGATGAAGTCGGTGAACTTGAAACTGACCATTCGCGCGCCTCGCTCTTTGGCAAACGCGATCACGTCCTTGGGAGTCTTCTTCGTCATGGGGATCTTCTTCTGGAGCGGAACACCGCCTCAGGGCTGACGGGATCGGCAGCGAGGACAGCGGTCAAACCGCGGGAGGGGCGAGGGGAGCACGGCGAGGCACGAGGAAGGAATCAGCCCGCCTCGAGCCGGACTGCAGAGTAGACAGCAGGCCACCGCCGAGAGAAGGGGTTTAATGCGGCGTGTCGACTGTTGGAGCACCACCCCCGCCCGGATGTCCGGGAGGCATCGGGAGGTGGACACGGGGCCGGTTGCCGCCACCCGGGGGCCGCCATTACACTCGCGACCGAAGTGTCCTCTGCTTCCCGTATCGAGGACGTGAGGTAGGTTCGAGATGCCGGATGAGCTCTCCGCGCGTGCGCGGGACGTCCTGCGTACCGTCATCCAGGAACACATTCAGACCGGAGAGCCGGTGGGGAGCCACCAGCTCGCGCGGACCGGTGCCTTTGACGTCTCCAGCGCCACGCTGCGCAGCGTGCTGGCCGACCTCGAGGCGCTGGGGATGATCGGCAAGCCCCACACCTCGGCCGGGCGGGTCCCCACGGATCTGGGCTACCGCTACTACGTGGATTCCCTGGTGAAGCTGCGGGAGCCGGCGGCGCGGGATCGCGCCCTCATCCGCGAGCGGATCAACCGGGAAGGCGATCTCGAAGACCTCCTGGGCGACACCGGGAAGGTCCTGCACGCGCTCACCCAGCACGCGGTGGTGGTCCTCACCCCCCGGCCGGCCGCGGCGATCATCGAGCGGGTGGAGTTCCTGCGCCTGCGGGAGGACCGGGTCCTCGCGGTGCTGGTCAGCAAGGACGGGCAGGTGCTCAACAAGGTCATCACCGTGGAGTTCCCGGTGACCTCGGACGAGCTGCTGCGCGCGGGGAACTACCTCTCGTCGCTCCTGGGGCAGGTGACCCTGGAGGAGGCCCACGGGCGGGTCCGCCGCGAGCTCGAGCAGGAGCAGGCCGCCTACGACGCGCTGGCCCGGAAGGCCCTGGCCCTGGGAGAGGTGGCGACCGACGTCACCCACACCGAGAAGGTGCTCCTCGAGGGGACCAACAGCCTCCTCGAGGCGCGGGATGCGGACCTCGAGCGGATGCGCGCACTGTTCCGGGCGCTCGGAGAGAAGCAGCAGCTGCTGGCCCTCCTGGAGCGGGTGCAGCGGGCGCGGGAGCTTCAGATCTTCATCGGCTCGGAGAGCTCGTTCTCGGCCACCGGGGACGTGAGCGTGGTGGCGGTCCCCTACGTCCGCGACGACGTGGTGTTGGGGACGGTGGGGGTCATCGGCCCCACCCGGATGAACTACCAGCGGGTCATCCCCCTGGTGAACTTCACCGCCCGGGCGCTCAGCCAGGGACTGCAGGCGCGGGGCGAGGGCTGACACGCATCCCGCCGGGCCCTCGGCCCCGGAGGTGATCCCCGGATGGCGGGGCGAGGGCCTTCATCGCCGCCCAGCCGGATCCGGAGCGACCGCCGCCGCTGGCACGGGTGCCCGACCTCAGGGGGCTTCGGTGGGTGCGCCGTCCTCACCCCACCCGCACCAGGGGAAGCGATCACCCCAGGAGCCCAGCCGCTGCAGGCTGACGATGGCGCCGTCGCGGTAGCAGATCTCGGCGGAGCCGTAGACGTCACAGGAGAGCCCGGCACCCACCGGGCCACCGCCACAGGGAGGGCCACAGCGCAGGAGCACGTGTTCGCGTGGCATCCCCAGCTCCACCCGGCAGGTGGTGCCGGTGAGGGTGGGAAAGTGGGTCAGGGACTCGCGGGGGCATCCAACGAGGGTGAGGCCCAACGCGAGCAGGGCGCCGGCGCGCGCACGCCGCCATGAAGCGGAACGTCGCAGGCCGCGCACCGGGAGCATCGACCTCACGGGATCTCGGCGGCGGTCGGCATGGTGAGGGTGAAGTCCATGGCCTGGACCTCCGAACCCAGCCGGATGTCATCGAGGGTCACCGTCGCGGCGACCTTGCCGTCCACCAGGTGCACCCAGCGGCTCGGGACGCAGAGCTTGAGGGACGCCTCACAGCGCTCCTTCTCCATGCGCACGCCGGTGACCGGTGCGCCGGGAGCCTCCACCCGCTTCTCGAGGAAGTCCATGGACGGCCAGCGGTGCCGGGTGATCACGCGGACGGCCCCCTCCGGAGACCGGGCCGTCGCGGTCAGGGTGACCTGCTGCTCCGTCCCTTCCCGGTGGAGCTCGACGCCGGCGTCGCGGGGAAGCAGGGGCGTGCGGAAGCCTTCGATGACGAAGCTGCCGAAGACCGAGTGGAGCTGTGCGCTGACCGCTGCCGGCTCCGCGCCCGCCAGACTCCGGGACTGGACCCTCCCACTGGCATCGTCACGTTGGAACAGGGTCTCGCCGTCAAAGGCGATGGTCTGCTTCAGGGGACTGCTGATGCTGCCCAACACCTTCTGGGGAGGGCGGAAGGAGAAGGAGAAGGTGCCGGTGTGCTCCCCCTCGACGATCCGGCCGGACACGTCGTAGCCCCCCAGGCGCGCGTCGCGCTCCGAGAGCATGGCCTGGACCTGGCCCAGCGCCGGCTCCTGACGATCACCGCCCGGAGAACGGCAGGCGGCGCAGGCCACGAGGACCCACGCCGCCTGAAGCAGCAGCGGAGACTTGAACGCTGCCACGGTTCGACTCAGCGGAGGACCACGCCGCGGGCCTGGGCCACCGGGAAGTTGATGATGTTCAGACCGGGGATGCCGAAGACCGCGAAGACGCCGTGGCGGGGCGTGGTCTGCGCATCCAGGAGCTGCACCTTGGTGCCGCCCATCGCCTTGGCCTCGCTCACCAGGAGCTTGTTCACCACGGTGTCCAGGTCGGACTGCACGAAGTTCACCAGGTTGAAGAGGATGCTGAAGCCCACCGAGGTGCCCTGAACCACGGCCAGCGGGGTTCCATCGGCGGCAATCTCGTTGCTGGGCACGGTGGCGGACTCGACGCTGGTGCAGGCGACCGTGGTGGCCGCCAGTGCTGCGAGAAGAAGCTTCTTCATGTGGATTCTCTCCGGAAAAGCTGGGTGGTCCGTCGGGAAGGCACTGCAGCCGAGCAACCGGGCCCTTTCCCCCCCGCGTGCTGGGAAGAAAAGGACGCCTGTCTCTGAGCGTCAAGCACCCTTTGGGCGTCATCCGACAGGCGTTGAGCAGTCACCTTCCCGGGTGGTGGCCAGCGGGCGTTGGCGCCCCCACCTCACCCGGATGGCTGCCTCCTCTCCGCCGCGCGCCCGCGAAGTCCTCCCCAGCCTCCTCAGCGCCCGCGACCGCCCGCTGCGCCACGTCGTCCTGGGCGTGCTCACGCTGGTGGCCTGCACCGTCACCTTCCAGCTGCTCTTTGCGCAGCCCGCGGCGGGGATGGGGGACGCCTTCACCTTCGCGCTCTGCCTGCTGTTGATCCTCGGCAGCCACGAGATGGGCCACTGGTTTCTGGCCCGCCACCACGGGGTCGACGCCTCGCTGCCCTACTTCATCCCCACGCCGCTGGTGGGGTTCGGGACGCTGGGCGCGGTCATCCGGCTTCGGGGGCGGATCCCGGATCGCCGGGCGCTGGTCGACATCGGCGCCTCGGGTCCCCTGGCGGGGCTGGTGGTGGCCATCCCCCTGCTGATCTACGGGCTCGCGCAGTCACCGGTGGTCCCGGCGGTGCCCTCGGCGTTCGCGGTGGGGGGGCCGGAGAGCCTCTGGGGCGTGCTGGGCCGGCTGCCCGGGATCGCGCGGGACGGCGCCTGGTTGCAGTGGCTGAGCTCGGAGGGTGCGCTGGGCCTGCGCTTCGGTGACAACCTGCTGCTCCACGTCCTCAAGCGCGGCGTCTTCGGGATCCCGCCCGGCTTCGACGTCGCCCCCCACCCGGTGGTCCTGGCCGCCTGGGTCGGGTTATTGGTGACCATGCTCAACCTGCTGCCGATCGGACAGCTCGACGGGGGTCATCTGGCCTACGCGCTCTTCGGGCGACGCGCGCGCTGGGTGGGGGCGCTGGCGGTGCTGGGGCTCCTCGGCCTGGCGCTCCTGGTGAGCGCGGGGTGGACCCTGTGGTTGGTGATCGTCCCGCTGGTGATCGGGCTCGGGCATCCACCGGTGGAGCGTCCGGAGGTGGCGCTGACGCCCGGGAGGCGTTGGCTCTGCGCGCTCTGCGCCCTGGCGTTGGTGCTGTGCCTCATCCCTCTGCCCATCGAGACGGTGTACCCGTGAGCGGGGTGGCGGTCCGCTTCGATTGCCCCGGCTGCGGCCCGACGCTCGCCAGAGGGTTCCGGGTCCTCGGGCAGGGACTGTGGCTGCGCTGTGCACGCTGTGACCGGGAGCATGCCGCGGCGGCACCGTGGCAACCCACGGAAGCTCCGGCAGCCGCGCCTGCCCGTGCCGTGCCTCCGCCGCAGCGCGCATCCGCCCCCACCCCCGCTCGCGCCGCGCCGCCGCGCCCTCCCGGTGCCCCGCACACTGCGCAACCGGTCGGTCCGCATCCTCTCTCCACGCGGCCATCGTCGGACGCTGCGCTCCCGGCCCCATCGCGGGACCTGACGCATGCAGCCTCCCCGTCCGCGGAGGGCCCAGCCCGCATCACCGCTTCTGAGCCCCGGCCGGCGTCCGCGCCGCAACCCTCCGCGCCCCGACCCGCAGCGCCGCGGCCCGGACTCGAGATCCTCCAGGGCGGAGGCGGAGGTTCCGAGCCCCGGTCGCATCCTCCGGATGCGGCGGCGGCCCTGCTGCTGCCTCCGATCCCGCCCGGCATCTGCCCCTCCTGCCTCCGGGAGCGGGCCGCGATCGAGGCGCGCTGTGCCGGCTGCGGCCTCGACTTCCTGAAGGCGGATCCCGCGGCCTTCGCCCCCTCTGCGCGGCTGAGCCGGGCCTGGGCGGCGCTCACGGAGCGATGGGAGGAGGCTCCGGCGCATGCCCGCTTCCTCCAGGGCGCCCGCGCCGCCAACGAGCTGCGTGAGGCCGCGCGCCTCTACCGACTCCACCTGCTCGCCTCGCCGGGGGACCCGCACGCGCAGGGCGCATTGGAGAAGCTGGTGGCGGAGACCCTGGCGATGGCCAACCTCTCCCGCGCCGAACGACCCGATGCCGACGGCCTCCGGGCGCAGCGCCGCCAACGTCTGCTGGTGGCCGTGCTGCTGCTCTCGCTTCTGCTGGCCGGGCTGGCGATGATGTGAGCCTGCCGCGCGGAGGCGACCTGTCTCCGCCCGAAACCTTCCCCCCGCGCCCCCCTCCTTCCGTGTCCGCTCCCCGAGTCGATCTCTCCGTGGACCTGCTGCTCGGGCCCGGAGGCGCCGTGGGCGCCGCGCTCCCCGGATTCGCGCCGCGGGCCGAGCAGCTCACCATGGCGCGCGAGGTGGAAGCGACCATTGCCCGGCGCGGGGTGTTGCTCGCGGAGGCGGGCACCGGGACCGGCAAGACGCTGGCCTACCTCATCCCGGCGCTGCTGAGCGGACGCACCACGGTCGTCTCCACCGCCACGCGCACGCTTCAGGATCAGCTCTTCCTCAAGGATCTCCCGCTGCTCCGGGAGCGGGTGGGCCTGCCGTTCGAAGCGGCGCTGCTGAAGGGCCGGCAGAACTACCTGTGCCTGCTGCGCCTGGGGCAGCTCGAACTGCAGGATGCCGCCTTCAGCTCCACCGAGGAGGCCGCCACCTTCCGGACCCTGAGGGACTGGGCGCAGCAGACCGGGAGCGGCGATCGCGCGGAGCTCGACCTTCCCGAGTCCCTGCCGCTGTGGGACCGGCTCTCCACCGGCGCGGAAGGCTGTCTCGGCTCGAGCTGCCCCCTGTGGTCGAGCTGCTTCGTGCAACGCGCACGCAGCCGTGCCGCCGACGCCGACCTGGTGGTGGTCAACCACCACCTCTACTTCGCCGACCTCGCGCTGCGCTCCGGTGAAGCGCCCGAAGGCATCCTCCCGCGCCACGAGGTGGTGATCTTCGACGAGGCCCACGCCCTCGAGGACGTGGCCGTCATGCACTTCGGCAGCTCGGTGAGCACCCGCCAGCTCGAGCGGCTCGCCCGCGATGCCTCCGCTGCCGACCCCTCCGAGCACGCGCGCAAGGCACTGATGGGCGGGCACGCCACGCGCCTGTCCGATGCCGCGGCGCTGCTGCGGCAGGCACTGGGGGAGGGCCGGACCGAACGGGAGCGGCTGGATGCGGTCGCGGTCGAGCGGCTGGTGCCCACGTTGCGCACGGTCTCCGAAGCCCTCGCCTCACTGGCGGCGGCGACCGAGGGGGATGGCTCGCCGGAGCTGCTGACGATCGGTCGGCGCGCCCGGACGTTGGAGGCAAGCCTGGAGACGCTGGCCGAGGCGGGGGAGGGCGCCAACGTCACCTGGACCCAGACCCGCGGGCAGAGCGTGTCCCTCCACACCGCCCCCATCACCGTGGACGAGGCACTGCGGGAGCGTCTCTACACCCGGCAGGACACGCTGCTCTTCACCTCGGCCACGCTGTCCACCGACGGCGGGTTCGCCTTCTTCGCCCAGCGGATGGGGCTCACCGATCCCTCGGGGGAGCGGCTGGATCCTGCCGTGGCCACGGTGCGGGTGGACAGTCCCTTCGACTACCGCCGCCAGGTCTGCCTCTACGTCCCGACCCATCTCCCCGAGCCCAGCGCGCCCGGCTTCATCGAGGAGGCTGCCGAAGAGTTGGTGGCGTTGGGGCGCATCACCGGCGGGCGCGCGTTCTTCCTCTTCACCAGCCTGCGCAACATGGACGCTGCCTACTGGCTGTGTCGCGAGCGGCTGGGCGTCCAGGTGTTGCGCCAGGGGGAGGCTCCGAAGGCGGCGCTGCTCGAGGCCTTCCGGGCGGAGCCGAGCGTCCTCTTCGCCAGTCACAGCTTCTGGGAAGGGGTGGATGTCCCCGGCGACGAGCTGAGCCTGGTGGTGATGGATCGGCTCCCCTTCGCCTCGCCCGGAGAGCCGCTGGTGGCTGCGCGCATCGAGCAGCTCGGCCCGCGCGCCTTCGGCGACTACCAGCTGCCCCAGGCTGCGCTCACCCTGCGGCAGGGGTTCGGGCGGCTCATCCGCGCGGTGGACGATCGGGGCATCGTGGCGGTGCTCGATCGACGCCTGCGTGAGCGCCGCTATGGGCAGAACCTGCTGCGAAGCCTTCCCCTCACCGCGCGCACCGGCAGGCTGGACGAGGTGGAGGCCTGGTGGGATGCGGGGCCGCAGCTTCCGCGCGCGTCGTGAGACGCCGTGAAGCATGTCGGACGGGGCGGGTTCACGTGCTGCTCCGGGGGTGTGCAGACGCGAAGCGGCCCGTGGGAGCGGAGGCTCTCCACGGGCCGTGACGTGCGGCGCCGGCTGCACCGCAAGCGCTTCGCGGTGTGCCTAGAGCTCGCGGCTCATCAGCAGGCGCAGCTTGCCGCTCTTCTTGCTCACCACGGTGGCGACGGTGGTGAAGCCGCGGGCGCGGTAGAAGTTGACCGCCGCCGCGTTCGCCGGATCGACGCGCAGGGCGATGGTCTTGCGGATCATCTCGCGGGCCTGCTCCATCGCGTGGTCGAGCAACAGCGAGCCGAGGCCGCGACGACGGAGGTCCTCGCGCACCACGATGTTGCGCATGTAGGCCGCGCCGGCGACCGGCCCGTCACGCTCCACCGTGACGTAACCCACGATCTGCTGGTTCACCCGGGCCACATGGGTGAACGGCCGGAGCTGGCCGATGGAGGCCTGGCTCTCCTCGAGCGCCTCCCCCCGTCCCTTCCACGGCTCGCTCCCGTTGCGGAGCTGCGCGAGGTCGGTGGTGTCCTCGTCGGTGGCGAGGTTGAACTTCACCTGCTTGCCCAGATCGCCGGCGAGGTTCAGCTCGGCCACGGGCACCGCAGGGGGCATCTCAGTCTGGGCATCCACCCTCTTCATGGTCATCCGTGAGCCTCCTACTCTGAAAAGTCCACCGGCGAGCCGGGGTGGGTCTTCGGACCCTTGCTGTTGCCACTACCACAGGGAGTCTTCCCCACTGAGCCAGGGGGCGCCACCGGGATTTTGCGGCGGCCTGCATGGTCCCCTGCTCTCCTGCACTGCAACCCGGGAGGCGCCCGTGGGCGTCCGCTGCTTCGGCCACCTCCACCGGGAGGCATCCCTAACGCGCCCCGGCGGAGATTGCTGCGTCCTCTCCCCCCTCCCGTCTCCGGTGCGCCTCCTCCCGGGATCCGGGCGGGGCCCTGGATGATGACGCGACCTTCGGCTCGGCGAAGCTCCGTGCTCAGAGACATCGCGCACCTCCGGAGGCCGGTGCCTCGAGGAAGTGCGGAGGTTCCAGCGCCCGGTCCACGAAGGCCGCATGCACCGTGGATGCGAACGGTCCGAGCGCCGACGTGGGCAGCAGCACCACGCACGAGCCGCCGAAGCCGCCCCCCACCATCCGTGCTCCCAGCGCGCCATGCGCTCCGGCGAGCTCCACCACCAGATCGAGTTCGGCACAGGAGACCTCGAAGTCATCCCGGAGGGAGGCATGGGCTGCGAAGAGCAGGGGGCCCAGCGCCTCGGGCGCACCGGCCTCCACGAAGGCCACCGCCTGCCTCACCCGCCGCAGCTCCCCCAGGACGTGGCGGACCCTGCGCGCAAGAAGGGGAGGCAGCGGGTGCGTCCGCTCGGGATCCTCCTGCAGCAGGTGGAGCGAGGCGACCCCCAGCGCCCGGGCCGCCGACTCACATTCCGCACGGCGCTGCCCGAAGCCGCCCGCGTTGTTGGCGTGGGTCACGCGGGTGTCCACCACGAGCAGCGAGAGGGCCGCGGCTTCCGGTGCCCAGGGAAGATGCCGCCGCCCGCCGCTGGCGAAGTCCAGGGCCAGGAGCTGTGAGGGCCTGGCGTGCATCGCGACGTTCTGGTCGAGGCCTCCGGTCGGTGCACCTGCAACCAGTTGTTCGGCGCGGATGCAGGCTTCGGCGAGGTGAGCGCGCAGCTGCGGTCGGCTGAGGTCCTCTCCCGCCACCGACGCCAAGGCGACGGCGACCGCCACCTCCAGCGCCGCGGAGCTGGAGAGCCCGGCACCCATCGGCACGCCTCCATCCACCAGGATGTCCGCACCGCCTCGGGGGCTCAGCTCCCCGAGCGCCCACATCACGCCGGTCACGTAGCGGGCCCAGCCTCCTGCCTGTCCCGGCCCCAGCGCCACGGTGGTGCCGGACCACACCTCGGCCTGTTGGCGGCTGCGCACCTGAACCCGGCCGTCCCCGCGCCGCGCGATTCCTGCGAGGGTGACGTGGGGCAGGGCGAGCGCCAGACAGCAGCCCCCGTTGTAATCCACGTGTTCGCCCAGCAGGTTCAGCCGTCCCGGCGCTGCCGCCACCACCTCCGGGGCGCGGCCATAGGCGGTGGTGAAGTCACGCACCAGCCGCTCCTTCATGGCGTCCGGGTCGGGAGCGTCGAGCCATACGGGGATGGGAGAGCGGGCAGGCATCGGCGCGGGCACCTTGGTGACGTGCAAGCTGGGGTGAAAGCGCTTTGCTGTCTGCTCTGTCACCTGGAAGGCGACAGAACGCCAGGCGAGGTGGACAGTCATCCCCGGGACGCGGCGTCCCCACCTTCTCCGGGAGGGCACGTGCACGGCCGCAGGAGCCTGGGGTCGGCCGTGTGATGAGACACCATCCGGAGGGGGCAGGGAGGCGTTGGCATCGTCATGCGCGAGGACACCCCACGCATCCAGGAGATGATGCGGGTCTACGATCCCGACGGTGAATGGGTCGGCCTGGTGAGCGCCGTCGGTCCCACGCACTTTGAAGTCACCGGAGGTCCGTTACACGCCATGCGGGTGTACGACGTCCCGATGCGGGACGTGCGCGAGGTCCGCTCCCGCGACCGGGTCATCCTCTGGTTCCATCCGGGGCCCGGTCAGGAGATCGAGGACGACGCCGGCACCGCCGTGCCACCCGCTGAAGGGCACGCCAGCGAAGGCGGGTGAGGCGCCCGGTCAGGCTCCCGTTGACGACGGTGCGCCACCGGGTGAGCCCCATGGGTGACGATCGATTCGCCTCGGCCGGAATGGTTCGGCAACACTGCTGACGTCGTGTCAGGGAAACCCCGGGCTGCCGGATTCACCCGGAGCGTGCGACGCAGAACGCTGGACAACGGCAGGAGTCTCCAGCAGGGGACACCTTGCGGGAGCGTGAGGCGCCGCGAGTAGAGGTGACCCGGCCCTTCGTGCAGGATTCACGAAGCCAAGGTTGGGGGGGCGAACAGGATGGCCGTGAACGAGTTCGACGAGGGCTTTGATGCCTTCATCACCGACGTGAGGGAAGAGCCGACCCAGGTGCTCCAGGTGCCGGCGCCGCTGCCGGTCCCCACCGGGACCTCGGCCTACCTCATCGTGCTGGCGAGCCCCGACTCCACCGGCAAGATGTTCCGGCTCGAGCCGGGACCGCGCATCCTCGGTCGCGCCCAGGGCGCGTGCGTGCGGCTGGAGAGCCGCGGCATCTCCCGGCATCACGCGAAGCTGCACGTGGATGCGGACGGCACGGTCCTGCTCGAAGATCTCGGCAGCAAGAACGGGACGTTCGTCCAGGGCGAGGTCGTGGCGCCGGGAACGCGGCTGCGGTTGAAGGATGGGGACAAGGTTCAGATCGGCGACGCGACGATCCTCAAGCTCTCCTACCAGGACTCCCTGGACCTCGCGTTCCAGCAGACGATGTACGCCTCGGCCACCCGCGACGCGATGACCGGGGCCTTCAACCGGCGCTACTTCGACGAGACGCTGCCCAAGGAGTTCAGCTTCTCGGTGCGCCACAGTCTCCCGCTGTCGCTGGTGATTCTCGACATCGATCGCTTCAAGCACATCAATGACACCTGGGGGCACCTGGCCGGGGACCACGCCCTCACCGAGGTCGCGCGCATCCTGGGCAGCGGCGTCCGCAGCGAGGATGTCTTCGCCCGTATCGGCGGTGAGGAGTTCGCGCTCCTGTTGCGGGACTGCCCTCACAAGAACGCCCTGGCGTTGGCCGAGCGCATGCGCGCGCGCATCGAGCACCGCATCGTCACCTACGAGGGGCGCCGGCTTCCCATCACCCTGAGTGCGGGCGTCTCCACGCTGGTGAACCGAAGCCACCCGGACGCGCGTCACCTGATCGCCGACGCCGACTCGGCGCTGTACCACGCGAAGCGCAACGGTCGGAACCGCGTGGAGAGTGGTGAGCGCAGCCTCCAGGTCACCGCCCTTCCGTTGAGCGCGGCCCGCGGCGCCTGAACGCCGGCACGCTCCGGCAGAGGTCCTGCTTGCCTTCTGCTTCGTCGGGTGCGGCAGTGCGCTCCCATGACCGGTGAGTTCACCCGCATCCGTCAGTTCCTTTCGGCCTTCGACCTCTCTCCCTCTCCCGTCGGTCCAGGGGACGACTGCGCGGTCTTCACGCCTTCGAAGGGCGCCCAGCTGTGCTTCACGGTGGACGCGGTGGTGGAGGGGGTCCACTTCACCCGGGCGACGAGCGCGCCGGCGGACATCGGCCACAAGGCGCTGGCGGTGAACCTCTCGGATCTCGCCTCCATGGGGGCCATGCCCCGCTTCGGCCTCTGCGCCCTCACCCTGCCCGAGCAGTTCGGACGCGCCGAGCTCGCCGGTCTCTCGCGCGGCATGGCGGCACTCGCCCGCAGCAGCGGCCTGGAGCTCATCGGAGGGAACGTCTCGCGGGCCCCGCAGCTCAGCGTCACGATCACCGTCGCCGGAGAGGTCGCCTCCGGCAAGGCGTTGCGCCGGGATGGGGCGAAGGCGGGCGATCGCCTCTACGTCGGCGGCACGCTCGGCGATGCGGCGGCGGGGCTCTGGTTGCTGCAGCAACCAATGAGGCGGCTGCCCCGGGGAGCGCGGGCGCTGCTGACGGCACAGCGGCGCCCGGTTCCACAGCTCGGACTGGGTCGGCTCGCGGTGGGGCACGCGCGGGC
Source organism: Myxococcaceae bacterium (assembly GCA_035304185.1). Lineage (GTDB taxonomy): Bacteria > Myxococcota > Myxococcia > Myxococcales > Myxococcaceae > DATGQN01. Next base: position 76,121 of record DATGQN010000091.1, on the reverse strand, counting down.
CTGCATCGATCTGTCGGACGGCCTGGTCGCCGACGCCGCCCATCTGGCAGAGGCCTCGGGGCTCTCCGCGGTGCTCGAGGAGGAGAGCCTCCCGCTGTCGGAGCCGCTCCGGCAGGCCATCCGCAGCGGGGCCGTTCCCGGACGTGCAGCGGACTGGGCTCTCTCGGGGGGGGAGGACTACCGCCTCCTGCTGGCGGTCCCGCCGAAGAGGGCAGCGGCGTTCGAGAAGGCGGCGTCAGAGGCGGGGACCCCCATCCACCCGGTGGGCAGGCTCGAGCCGGGGCAGGGGGTCCGCGTCCTCGATGCGCGCGGGCGTCCCCGGAAGGTGAAGGCGGGCTTCGATCACTTCGCCTCCGGGTGAGGAACGGAGCCGAGGGATGGGCCTGGGTGCGCTCCCGGCCGCGGAATCCCCGGTGATCGCCTCCCTGCTCTCCGGGCGCGCGGCAGGCGGAGGCGGCCGGCCGGAGAATTGACGCCTCCGGGAGGCCAAGGGATAACCAGGGGGCCTTGCTCCGCCCATCCCGCGACGAGCTCCCCGCGCTCTCCCGACGTCGAGAGAACCTGCGCCGGCTGGTGCTGCAGTCCCCGACCGCTCAACGCGGTGGATGGGACGTGTCCATGCAGGGAAAGCTGCAGCTGGGCTACGTCCTGCTCGGCGCGAGCCTCACCGCGGGGCTTTTGGCGACCGAGGGCCTGGGCGACCTCTGGATGCGCGCGGCCGGCGCGATGCTGGTCACCTTCGCCGCGAGCCTGGCCCTTCCCCGCTTCATCGCGCGCGTCCACCGCCTCAAGGTGCTCAGCCGCAGCGCGCTCGAGATCTCCCGCGGTGACCTCTCCAAGAACGTGGTCGACGAGGGCGGCCGCCTACGGGACGAGGTCGACGAGCTGACCGGCGCCATCAACCACATGCAGGAGAACCTGCGTGAGCTGGTGGGCCACATCCAGGCCACCGCGCAGAGCGTCTCGGAGAGCGCCAGCGACCTGCAACAGAGCGCCGAGCACGTGAACGGGGCCACCGCCGAGGTGCACGACTCGATGGTGCGCATCTCCGGGGGCGCCGACGCCCAGACCGTGTTGGTCGCGCAGGCGGACGGCATCATCACCGCGATGGCCGAGCGCATTCAGCAGACGGCCCTCTCCGCAGAGGACAGCGCGCGCGCCACCGCCGAGACCCGTTCGTCGGCCGAGGCCGGCAGCAAGGCCGCGCTCCTGGCCGGTGACAAGGTCCGCAAGGTCTTCAACCGCATCGAGAACGCGAGCCACGCGGTCTTCGCGTTCGGGGAGAAGACCCAGGAGATCTCGAAGATCGTCGACGTGATCACCCAGGTGGCCCAGCAGACCAACCTGCTCGCGCTCAATGCGACCATCGAGGCCGCGCGCGCCGGTGAGTACGGCCGCGGATTCGCGGTGGTGGCCGACGAGGTCCGCAAACTGGCCGAGAGCTCCGGCCGTTCCGCCGAGCAGATCTCGAAGCTCGCCCGGGACATTTCCGGACAGTCGGCCACGGTGGTGACCGCCATGAAGGAGGGCATCGCCGAGCTCGAAGAGGGTCGCGAGGACCTGACCACCATCGTCCGCAGCATGAGCACCATCACGGACACGGCACGTCAGGGCGCGGAGAAGGTGCACCTCATCTCGGACAGCGCCCGCGAGCAGCGCAAGGGCTCCGAGGCCATGGTGCGTGCCATGGAGGAGATCTCCCGCGTGGCGCGCGAGAACGCGTCTTCGACCGACGCCATCCAGAGCGTGATCGCCGAGCAGACCCAGGCGGTGAGCCGCATGACGGGCTCGGCGCAGGAGCTGGCCAACCTCTCGGTCGAGATGCAGAACGTCGTGCGCCGGTTCCGACTGGGGGGCTGAAGTCACGTCCGCCACCGAGTCCAATGGCGCGTCCGCGCGCCACGTCATCTTCCGGGTCGAGAAGGAGCGCTATGCGCTGCCCCTGCCCGCGGTGCGCGAGGTGGTCGTCCCGCCGGCGTCGCTGACCCGTGTGCCCCGTGCGCCCGAGGCGGTGCTGGGCGTGATGAACCTGCGAGGGCGGGTGGTCACCCTGATCTCCCTGGCGCAGCTGCTGGGGCTCCCGGCGACGTGGCGCAGCGGTGAAGGGCGGGTGGTGCTGCTGGAGAAGCGGCGGCGCGCGCTCGGCCTCTGGGTGACCGACGTGGAGAGCATCGAGCCACTCGAGAGGATCTCAGCCGTGAACACCGCGCCTTCGGGCGCTTTGCGAGGTGTGGCACGACTGAAAGGATGGGCTGTCACGGTTCTCGATCCGGACGGCGTGGATGAGGCGGTCGCAGCACTGTTCGCGACCCGGATGAACTGAAGTAGGGTCAGGCCGATCACCGGCTGGATTTGAGGAGCGAAACACCCATGGCGAAGCGGGTCCTGGTCGTCGACGACGCCATCTTCATGCGGAACATGATCAAGGACATCTTCGCCTCGGGAGGATTCGAGGTCGTGGGTGAGGCTGCCAACGGGCTGGAGGCCGTGGAGCGTTTCCGTGAGCTGAAGCCGGATCTCACCACGATGGACATCGTGATGCCCTTCAAGAGCGGCATCGAGGCCACGCGGGAGATCCTGCGCTGGGATGCCTCGGCGGTGATCATCGTGTGCTCGGCACTGCGGCAGGAGCCGTTGGTGATGGAGGCCATCGAGGCCGGGGCCGCGGACTTCATCGTCAAGCCCTTCCGGGCCGAGGACGTCCTGGCGGTGGTCAAGAAGGTGCTCGGCGACGCCTGAGCGCCTCTGCCATCGATCCGGAGTGAGGAGCGCCACGTCGCCGTGAGGAGCGCCCACTGACGCTGGACATGTCCAAGTACCTCGGGCTCTTTGTGTCCGAGGCGGTCGAGCACCTGGAGGCCCTGGGAAGGGATCTGATCCAGCTCGAGCAGGCACCCGGACAGGCGCCCGTCGATTCGCTCTTCCGGCATGCCCATTCCCTCAAGGGGATGGCCGCGAGCATGGGCTTCGAGAGTGTGGCGACGCTCGCGCACCGCGTGGAGGACGTGGTGGAGGTGGTCCGGGAGGATCTCTCCCGCCTCGATCGTCCCCTGGTGGATCTGCTGCTGGCCAGCGCCGACGCCCTGATGGGCCAGGTACGCGAGGTCGAGCGGGGGGATGCGCCCACCGACGCGCCCGAGCTGATCGAAGCGCTGGGAGAGCGGCTGATGGCCCTGGCAGGTCGCGCGCCGCAGCGCACCCGGGTCGCCGAGGCCTTCGTGCAGGCGCCGGGGAGTGGGTCCCCGGTCCCGCCCGGGATGCGCCCTGCACGTCCTGCCGGGGAGGCCTCGGCAAAGTCGCCCGGCGCCGCGGAAGGGGTGGGCGCTTCGAGCGTCCCGGAGGCCGGGGTGCCGTTCGGGGCCGAGGCGGCCCATCAAGAGCTGGCGAGCGCGGGCGCGGCACTTCCCTCCGCAGCCTCCCAGCCCGCTTCTCCCGCCCCGGAAGGCGCGCCGCGGCCGAAGGCGCAGAACACCTCGGGAGCAGAGAAGGACGGCCAGGTTCCGGCGGCCGCATCTCCCCCTGATGTTTCAGGTGCAACCGATGCGCCGCGAGGTGGGGTGCCTGCGTCGTCGCTGGACGCTGCCGGTGCACCCGATGGCCAGAAGGGCGATGCGTCTGCGTCGGCGCAGGTGGTTGCAGGTGCAAGCGATCCCCGGGGGCCGTCCACGTCACCGGCCTCGGAGCGTGGCGGCGCGGCACCTTCTCAGGAGACCGGAGGAGGCGCTCCGGCGATCGCGGCGAAGGCTCCGTCCGGGGAGACCGCCCCGAGCGCCGAAGGTGCAGCGCCAAGCGCGCGCGCATTGGGACAGCCGGTGCGGGCGGTGATGGAGCTGGAGATTGCCTCGTCCTGTCAGGTCCCCGGCGTGCGAGCCTTTCTGGTGCACCGCCGCCTGTCGGCGCTGGGCAAGGTGGTGGCCCTCCGCCCCCCTCTCGAGGAGCTGAAGGCCGGCAGGCTGCGCGAGGGACGGTTCGAGGTGGAACTCGAGACCACCTCGCCGGAGCCGGCGATTCGCGAGGCCCTCGGCAAGGTGGCGGAGGTCGAGGTCCGCAACCTCACCATGGGTGGGGTCCGTCCCATCGTGGGCATCGCGCCACGCAGCGTCGCCGTGGTGGCGCCGGTCGATCCCACCGCCTCCAATGGCGCGCGCCGGAGCGAGGCGGACGAGAGCAACCGCACGGTGCGCATCCGGACCGAACTGCTCGACTACTTCCTCGACACGGTCGGAGAGCTGCTCATCGCCACGGCGCATCTGCGCGAGGTCGGCAAGGGGATCCCCGAGGCGCACCGGCCTCCGCTCGACGAGGGAGTGGACCGGCTTCACGGCCTCGTGAAGGACCTGCACGACAAGGTGATGGGTGCGCGGATGACCCCGTTCGCGCTCCTCGCCGAGCGCCTTCCCCGCGCGGCCCGCGACATCGCGCGCAAGACGGGTCGCGAGGTGGAGCTCGAGCTGCTGGGCACCGACGTCGAGCTGGATCGCGCGATCCTCGACGAGCTGGGGGACCCGCTCCTCCACCTGCTGCGCAACTGCATCCACCACGGCATCGAGACTCCGGAAGAGCGCGTGGCGGCGGGCAAGCCGCAGGCCGGGAAGATCGTGCTGCGGGTGACCCGCGAGCGGGACCGGGTGGTGGTAGAGCTCGAGGACGATGGCCGCGGGATGAGCGCGGAGCGGTTGCGGGCGTCGGCGATCGCGCGCGGGGCGCTGACCCCTGAGGCGGCCGCGGGGCTCACAGATGCCGAGGCCTTCCTGCTCTGCTGCCTCCCGGGGGTGTCGACGGCGGAGGACGTGACCGACATCAGCGGCCGCGGCGTGGGGATGGACGCGGTGAAGCGTGCGGTCGAGGGCGTGGGAGGTGCGCTGGAGATCGCGAGCCTTGCCGGTCATGGGACGCGCTTCGTGCTGCGCCTGCCGCTGACCGTGGCAGTCGTGCAGCTCCTCCTGGTCGGGGTGGGAGAGGAGATCTACGGCCTACCGGTCGCCAAGGTGCTCGGCGCGGTCGAGGTGGATCCCGAGCACCTGTCCTCCAGCCGCGATCAGCCGCTGCTCCCGCATGGGATGGGACTTCTCCCGGTTCACCGCTTGAGCGGCCTGTTGGAGGTTCCCGAAGGTCCCCAGACGCCGGGTGTCCGTCCATTCGTGATCATGGAAGCCGACGGCGGAAAGGTCGCGCTGGCGGTGGAGCGCCTGTTGGGGCAGGAAGAAGTGGTCCTCAAAGCGCTGACGCGGCCGCTGGATGGCATCCCGGGGCTCGCAGGTGCGACCATCCTCGGAAGTGGTCGACCCATCTTCATCCTCGACGTTCCAAGATTGCTCGCAGCGTGACCGTTCTCTCCTTCGAACCGAATCCGCAGCAGAAGTCGGCGCTGCGTGAGCTGGCCAGGGCCGGGGCGAGCGAGGCCGCCAATGCCCTCTCGCGCCTGCTGGGCAGCGCGGTGACGCTGGAGGAGCCGCAGGTGCAGCGCGCCACCGGTCCGGAGATCGCGCAGCTGCTGGGCGGAGAACTGGCACCGGTGAACGCGGTGACCCTGGAGTTCTCGGGCGCCTTCACGGGGCAGCTCTTGCTGGTCCTGGACGAGGGCGAGGCCCTGGCGCTGGCCAGTGCGCTGACCGGCATGGAGCCCGAGCAGCTCGAGGTGGAGCTCGCGCTCTCTGCGGTCGCCGAGGTCGCCAACATCCTCGGGTCCGCCTGCCTCAACGCCCTGGGCCGGCAGGTGGGGGCGCTGCTGCTGCCTGCGCCACCGGTGCAGCATGGCGCGCCGGTGCGCGAGCTGCTCGCGGGTCCCTTGGGGCGGCGGCTCTCGGCGGGTGGCGCGGTGCTGGCGTGGGCGCGCCTGCTGACGGACAAGTCACCGACGCTCTCCGCGCGCCTTTTCGCCATCCCGGATCCGGCGACACTCCCGGGCCTGGTGACGCGGCTGGGCGCGTGAGCGGCCTCCGTCGACGGAGACATGGACGTGGATGAGCGGACGCTCCGAGCGCTGCTGAAGGATGTCTCGGCCGGGAAGGTGGACGTGGAGGCCGCCACCGCGCGTCTCAAGGATCTGCCGTTCGCCCAATTGGGTTACGCGACCGTCGATACCCACCGCAGCCTGCGCTTCGGCGTTCCCGAGGTGGTCTACGGCGAGGGCAAGTCCGCCGAGCAGCTGCTGGGCATCGTCGAGGCGCTGGTGGACCGCAGCCAGTCGGTGCTGGTGACACGGCTCCAGGAGGAGAAGGCGGAGGCGCTGCAGGCGCGTTTTCCGAAGGGCACCTGGCACCCCAACGCGCGCATCTTTCACTGGAGGCAGGGGCGCAAGCCGGTGGCCGGGACGGTGGCGGTGGTGTCCGCGGGAACCAGCGATCTCCCCGTGGCCGAAGAAGCGGCGATCACCGCCGAGGCGATGGGCGCGACGGTGCGGCGCATCCACGACGTCGGCGTGGCGGGGATCCATCGGCTGCTCGCGCGGCGCGGGGAGATCCAGAGCGCGCATGCGGCGGTGGTGGTGGCCGGAATGGAGGGGGCGCTGGCGAGCGCGGTCGGGGGGCTGGTGGGCATCCCCTGCGTGGCGGTCCCGACCAGCGTGGGCTACGGCGCGAACCTCGGCGGCATCACCGCGCTGCTCTCGATGCTCAACTCCTGCGCCTCCAATGTCGCGGTCATGAACATCGACAACGGCTTCGGCGGCGGATTCTACGCGGCGCTGGTGAGCCGGACGCGCGGAAAGCGCTGAGGACTTCGACGGAAAGTCTGACCGATCCGTCAAAGTCAGACATGTCTTGTTCCGAAAAGCGGCATGCGTCGACGCTCCTGCCTCCGGGGCCGGCGGAAGGAAGCACGACATGAAGCGCCTTTTCGCAGCGATGCTCACCCTGTCTCTGCTGGGCTGTGGCGAAGACAGCCGGCTGGACCCTGAAGACAACGTCACCGTGACCGGCCGCGCGACCCGGCAGGACGGCAGCGCGCTCGCAGGACACAGCGCGGTGCTCGTGAAGGAGCCGGATCTCGGCGAGGTGCTGACCGGCTTCACCTCGATCATCGGAAGCATCGGGCTCGCCTGCCTCTCCGAGGATGCGCCGGAGCTCTGCCGGAGCGCCCGACGCTCCACCACCGATGGGTCCGGCAACTTCCGCTTCGAGCTCCTCGGGAAGGACACGCAGGGCTCGGTCGGGCAGGCCAGTCACTTCAACCTCGCGGTGCGTGCGCCAGCAAGGAGCGGGGCGGTTGCCGGCGCATCGAGGACCGAGCGCTTCATCATCCAGAGCACCGAGCTCTCCACGCCCGAACTCAGGCTCTGGGAGCCGCAGCTGACCGTGTCCAACGACGAGACGGAGGCCAGCGTCACCTTCGGCGCGCTGCCTGAAGGAGCGTCCGAGGCGCGCGTCGCGTTCCACGTTCCCGGTGCCCTCCTCTGGAGCGAGGCCTACACCAGCGGCGCCACCATCGATGCGCGGCTCCTCGAGGATGCGGTGGGGACGGTCTCGATCCGAACCACCACCACCGGGCAACGGGATGAAGTCTCGTTCGAGGCGCAGCACGTGAGCGAGCTGATCGCCTTCACCGGTCGGGCCGGAGCGCCTCCATCCCGCGACGCGAGCTGCATCGCCGTTGGGGACAGCGGCCAGCCGGTGGTGGTCGAGTCCTGCGCGGTGACCGATGGCGACTTCGTCACCCGCTTCGAGGCGCCTGCCGATCCCGGCTGTCAGCCGGACGCGGAGGGCGCTGGCTGTGAATCCGCGCGGGCGGACCGCTCGCTGACGGTCGATCTGGGATCCGAACGTGCCGCTTCCCTCGTGGTGCTGCGGGGCCTCGTCGGTGAGGTCATCGCCGAGCACTCGGTGGATGGCGAGACGTGGTCCGCGATCACCCTGGATGGGATGGTGGGAGAGCTCCCTGCCGCGACGTCCGCCCGCTACGTCCGGCTGCGCAGCAAGACCGATGATGCCCCGGTGCTCAGCCTCGCCGAGCTGTCGGTCTGGTGAGAACCCTGGGCTTCATGCGGGCTTGCGTGATGGCGGGAGGCGTGCGCTGGCCACGCTTCCGCGTCACGCCGGTCTGAAGACGAACGCGAGGTCACGTCGACGCCCGACCATGGCTCGGGTCGGGCGCCCACGTTCTTGAACACCTCAGATCCGCGTGAGCACCGGCTTCGTGAGTTCGAGGGCCTCCGGCTGGAGCGTCTCCAGCGAAGCGGCCGGATCCATGACCTGCACGATCACGAAGCGACCGCTCTTGGTGGCGGACACGCTGGCGGTCGCAAACGGACCGGTCTTGCCCCCGATGGAGAAGGCCTGCTCTCCGAGCCCGGGGACCGCCTGCGCTTTCCCTTCATAGAAGCGCTCCAGCGTCTGCTTCGAGGCGTCGAAGTCGCTCGTGGAGCTGAAGAACTGGACGATGACAGAGCGGCCGGACGGAGCGGTCCAGGTGCAGACCTGCGCGCCGCCGCTCGTCGAATGCTCGGCCTGCACGGCCTCGCCCAGAGAGGCAACAAGCTCGTCCGCGGTCAGCAGGGAACAGGGATCCACCGCAGCGGCTCGAGCCGCGGCCTGCGGAGCGGCTTCCGCAGAGGGTGCCTGCGCCTCCACCTCGTCTTCGGGAGCCGCGGGGGGCGCCTCCTTCTTACAAGCCGATAACGCGAACGCACTGAAGACAAATACGAAAACAAAGCGGAAAATGGTCATGCAGGCGGACGCTAGGCCACCCCGCATGTTCCGGCAAAGTTTCACGGGTCAGGTCGGTGGGGGCGCAGTCACCGTCTTCACGGAACGAGGGGACGGCGCCCAACGGGTGCAGCGCCACGGGACCCGGGATGGGGGAGGGGCTTTGCGCCTGTAAGACCGGTGCGCGTGATATCCCGCTGAGATCTCCGTGGGTCGAGCAGGGGGCAGTACGTGGAAGCGCTGGTCATCCTCATTGTCTTGGGCATCCTGTCCCTCCCGTTGCTCGTCGTCGGCGCCCTCGTGGGGCTCAGCAATCTGAAGGGCCGTGTCCGCGAGCTCGAATCGCAGCTGACCCGCCTCCAAGCGCAGCTCACCAACACCTCGCAGGCGACGCGGCAGGTGGAGGGAGCCCAGGGTTCCGCCGAGCGGGTGGGGGCGACACCCGGGAGCCCTGTGGCGGGAGGAACGACATCCACTGCGACGGTGCCCCCACTGCCGCCCATGCAAGCGTCTGGGGTGCCGGGCGCGCCAGCCCCATCGACGTCGACGCCCGCTGCACCTCACGCACAACCGGCACCTTCGACGCCCGCTGTACCTCACGCACAACCGGCGCCTTCAACGCCCGCTGCTCCTCACGCACAGCAGGCACCTTCGACGTCCGCTGCTCCTCATGCACAGCCTGGAGTTTCGACGCCCGCTGCTCCTCACGCACAGCTTGGAGTTTCGACGCCCGCTGCACCCCCCAGCCCTCCGGCTCCCGCGACGTCGGCGGCTCCTCCCGTGCCGCCAGTGCCAGCGGGGACAGACGTGCCGTCTCCGCCCGTGGTGCCTGGGGCTCCGGTTCTGGACGCGGGCCGGGCACCCTCGGCGTTGCCCACATCGCCCGGCCCGGTGGCGACCCCTCCGCCGGCGCAGGCCGGAGCCGCCTCCAGCGTCACGGAACCGGTGATTCAGGCGACGTTCGCGACGCCGCGCGCGAGCCGGGACGGTGTTGCGACAGGGAGCGGGTCCTCCACGCCGGGATCGCCGCGACATGCGCACGATGACTCCGGTTTCGACCTGGGCGCGGTGATCCGGGGCTGGTTCACCGAGGGCAATGTCCCGGTGAAGGTGGGCGTCCTGGTTCTACTGGTCGGCGTCGCGGCGCTGCTGAAGTACGCGAGTGATCAGGGTTGGCTGCGCATCACCATCGGGATGCGCCTGGCGGCGATCACGGCCATTGCGCTCGGCGCGTTGGGCTTTGCGTGGCGCAAGCGCGAGAGCCACCGCAACTTCGCCCTCACGGTGCAGGGCGGCGCCATCGGCGTCCTGCTGTTGGTGGTGTTTGCGGCCTTCAAGCTCTACGGCATGTTGCCAGCGGGCGCCGCGTTCGGGCTCAGCGTCCTGTTGGTCGCCGCCCTGGGAGTGCTGTCCGTCATCCAGGATGCGCGCATTCTGGCGGTACTGGGGATCTTCTCCGGCTTCCTGGCGCCGATCTGGCTGTCGACCGGAGCCGGCAACCACGTGGTGTTGTTCGCGTATTACGCGCTGCTCAACGCGGGCATTTTCGGCATCGCCTGGATGCGCTCCTGGCGCGAGCTCAACCTGATGGGGTGGGCGTTCACCTGGGTCATCGGCACCCTTTGGGGCGCGAGCGCTTACGAACCGCGCCACTACGCGACGACGCAGCCGTTCCTGGCGCTCTTCTTCGCCCTGTACCTGCTGCTGCCGATCCTCTCGGTCCGGCGCGAGACACCGGGGCGACGGGGCTTCGTCAACGGCTCGCTGGTCTTCGGGACGCCGCTCATCGCCTTCTCGCTCCAGGCGGCACTGTTCGAGGGACGGGAGCGTCCGCTCGCGCTATGTGCCGTCGCGCTGGCGCTGATCTACGCCGGCCTCTGGTGGTGGCTGCGCAGGAAGGAGCACCCGCTCCTGGGCGCGGCCTATGGGGTTCTCGCGGCGAGCTTCGCGACGCTGGCAGTGCCGCTCGCACTCTCTGCCCGCGCGACCTCCGCAGTGTTTGCGCTCGAGGGGGCCGGCCTCATCTGGCTGGGGCTGCGGCAGCGTCGGGGTGGGGCGCAGTTGGCGGGAGCCGGGCTGCAGCTCCTCGCGGCGCTCGCATTCATCTCAGGTGCGATGGAGATGGGCCCATCGGAGCTCATCTTTGCGAACGCGAAGTTCGCCGGGGCGCTCCTGGTGGCGTTGGCAGGGTTCGCATGTGCCTGGTGGTACCGGGCCGAGCGGCAGGACGCGGCCGCGCTTCTCTTCTATGGCTGGGCCCTGGCGTGGTGGGGAGGCAACGTGCTGCACGAGCTCGGCGCGCACGTGGTCGATCTCCATCAGCCTGATGCGATCCTGGCCTTCATGGCGCTGACGGCGCTGGTCGTCGCGGAGACCCACCGGTCGCGGCCCGCCGCGGTGTTCCCACTCACGGTGCTGGGGCTCCTTGCCGGGGCCGCGCTGATGATCTTCGGTCAGATTGGGGTGCGTGAGCATCCGCTCGGGTCGTCGGGTGCAGTGGCATGGCTCTTCTTCGCGGTCTGCGGGGTGCGCACCCTCCTGTCCCTGCGGGCTGGTGGCGGCGCTGCGGTGCCCGCGGTCCATTTCGCCTGGTGGTTGCTGTGGCCTCTGTTGGCAATGGTGTCGCTGTTCGAGGCGACGGAGGCCTGGGAACTCGGCACCGGCTGGCAGCTCGCGGCGGCGGCGCTCCCGTGGCTGGTGTTGATGGCGCTGGTCCTCGAAGCCTGGCGTTGGGTGCGCTGGCCGCTGGGCGAGGCCTTCGACAGGTCCCGGTCAGCGCTGCTGGGGACATGTCTGACCATCATCGCCTTCGGCTGGTGTTTCTCGCTTCTGGCCAGGGGGGCCAGCAGCCCGCTGCCATGGGTGCCGCTCCTCAATCCTTTGGAGCTGACGCAGGTTGCGGCGCTGGTCCTCTTCGCCCGGTGGCTGTGGACGTCACTGGCGTCGCAGGAGGCGGCGGCGCATCGATCCACCTTGCTCTCCCTGGGGATCTTCGTGCTGGTGACGAACCTCACGCTCCGCAGCGTGCATCACCTCGGAGGCGTCGGCTGGGGAGAGGCGCTGTGGCCCTCGAGCCTCGCCCAGATGTCGCTCACCATGGTGTGGAGCGTGCTCGGCGTGGTGGCCTGGATCGCCGGCTCCAAGCGGGCGAAGCGGACACTCTGGATGGCGGGGGCTGTGCTCATGGCGGTGGTGCTCGCGAAGCTTGCCCTCGTGGACCGGCACCATCTGGGGGACCTGCTCGGGATCGGCTCCTTCTTTGCCTACGGCCTCATGTGCACCCTGGTCGGCTGGTTTGCACCGGCGCCGCCGCGGCAGGGGGAGGGCTCGGAGAAGACCGGAGAGGAGAAGGCCGCGTGACCTTCCCCGCGCCTGGGCGGCCTGCGCTGTGCCTCTCAAGGCGCGCGTCCCAGCTGAGCCCGAAGAGGGTGGGACGTGTCGCGCGACTCAGATCCGATCGATGACTGCGCGACCGACTGCGACTGCGTCGGGCTTCGCGGCCTCGAGTGTTTCCGGCGGGGTGAGGAGCTCCACGTTGACGAACCGGCCGTTCTTGAGCGCCACGACAATCGCGGACCCGGTCCTGCCGGAGCCTCCCGCGACATAGAACGCCCGCTCTCCCACGCCACTGACCGGCTCCGGCTCGACCTTGTAGAAGTCCCGAAGCGCCTGCACGGAGTCATCGAAGCGGCGCGCCGACTTGTGGAACTGGACCGTCAGCGAACGGTGGCCGGGTCGAAGCCAGCTGCAGGCGATGACCCCACCGCTGGTGGAGGGCTTGCCTTCGACCGCCTCACCCACTGCCGAGGTGATCTCTTCCGCGGTGAGCAGGCTGCAGGCGTCGGTGACCTCCACCGCTGCCGCGGCCGGCTCCGTCGCAGCCGGGGTGCTCCCCGTGGGGGCCCCCGCCTCGCTTTCCTGCGAGGGGGCGGACCCGGTCCCGGCCGTTTCCTCCTTGCAGGCTGACAGCGTGAAAGCACTGACGACGGTCACCACAACCAGCAGGATGCGAGCGCTCATGCGAGGAGGGTAGGCGAGCAGGGGAGCGCGGGCAAACGCGGGAGGCGGCGACTGCGGGACGCTGATGCGGATGCAACGTTCGGCTCAGCGGGCTTCGGGACCGGGGCCGCGGATTCGAATCCGGGCCATCCAGATGGGGCCGTCAGAGGGACTGCCTCAGTCCCCCCCCTCCGGCGACGCGGCAGCTGCCATGACGCCGCATTCTCATCGCCGACCGGGATGGCTCCGATGATCCTTCAGCGCTTCCCTGCGCTGCATGGCGCGTTCCCCCAAAGCAGCTTGCCGTCTCCAGAGAAGGGGCGCAGCTCACGCACCCGGAGACACGAGAGGGTGCGAAGGTCACGCACACAGGGAGTGACGTGAGCGTGCGCCCTGCGGCGACCGAGCGCCTGCCTGCTGTCTCCTCTGCCTTTCGTGCCCAGGTTCTGACGGCGGGAGGAGGCGCGATGGGAAAGGCGATGGAGCGACGCTGGGTGGCCCACTATGCGAGCGGGGTTCCTGCGGAGATCCCCACGCCCAACGGATCGCTGGTGGACCTGCAGGAGGCCGCGGTCGCACGCTACGGATCCAAGATCGCGCTCGGGTTCTTCGGAGCCGAAGTCTCGTACTCGAAGCTGGGAGAGGGCGTCTCCGAGGTGGCCGAAGGGCTGCGTCGGTTGGGCGTCCGCGCCGGTGACCGAGTCGCGCTGGTGCTCCCGAACTGTCCCCAGCACATTCTGGCCTTCTACGCGGTCTTGCGGCTCGGCGCGGTCGTGGTTGAGCAGAACCCCCTGTACACCAGCGAGGAGCTCTCAAAGACCTTCGCCGATCACGGCGCGCGCGTGGCCATCGCCTGGGACAAGGCTGTCCCGACCCTGCGGGCCATGCCCGGTCCGCACGCGTTGAAGGACGTGGTGGCCGTCGACCTCACCCGCGCGATGCCGCTCGTCCAACGCGTCGCCCTGTCTCTTCCGCTGAAGAAGGTGAGGGCGCTGCGCGAGACGCTGACCACTCCCGCGCAACAGACGATCCCTTTCGAGGACCTGCGCGCGCATGGACGCCTCGATCCGATGCATCCCCAACCCGGTGTCGGGGATCTGGCGGCCATCCAGTACACGTCCGGGACGACCGGTCTTCCGAAGGGCGCCATGCTCACCCACGGGAACCTCGTGGCCAACGCTGCACAGGGCCGGGCGTGGGTCCCCGGGCTGCTGGAGGGACGCGAGGTCGTCTACGCGGTGCTCCCCATGTTCCACGCGTACGGGCTGACGTTGTGCGTGACCTTCGCGATCAGCATCGGAGCCCGGCTGGTGCTCTTCCCGAAGTTCGACGTCGACCTGGTGCTGAAGGCGGCCCGCAAGCACCCGCCGACATTTCTCCCCGCCGTGCCACCGATCTATGAGCGGCTCGCGACCGCGGCGAAGCAACGTGACGCCAATCTGCACTCACTCCGCTTCGCCATCTCCGGCGCGATGCCGCTGCCGCCCCAGACGCTGGCGCTTTGGGAGGAGGTCACCGGAGGGCTCCTCGTCGAAGGCTATGGCCTGACGGAGGCCTCACCCGTCGCGCTTGGAAACCCGCTGGGACCAAGCCGCCGTCCGGGCGCGGTGGGCCTCCCGTTCCCCAGCACCGACATCCGGGTCGTCGATCCCGAGAATCCTTCGGTGGACCGTGAACCCGGAGAGCGTGGCGAGCTCCTGCTGCGCGGTCCGCAGGTCTTCAAAGGCTATTGGAACAACGACGAGGAAACCCGCAAGGCGCTGGTCGACGGTGAATGGCTGCGCACCGGGGACATCGTCGAGGTGGATACCGACGGCTTCGTCTCGGTGGTGGATCGCATCAAGGAGATCATCATCACCGGGGGATTCAACGTCATGCCCTCGGAGGTGGAGGCGGTGCTCAGAGAGCTGCCCGGCGTGACCGATGCCGCGGTCGTGGGTCTGCCGGCGAAGAGCATGGGCGAGCAGGTGGTGGCCGCAGTCACCGTCTCGGAGGACGCGTTCGATCCAGCCGCCGCCCGCGCCGCATGCGCTGAACGGCTCGCGGCCTACAAGGTTCCCCGCCGCATCGTCGTGGTGGAGGAGCTCCCCAGATCCATCGTGGGGAAGGTTCTGAGGCGGGAGGTCAAAGCCTCCCTGATGACCTCCTGAGGGGGCGCACCTGTTGGATGGCAGGGAAGGCGGGCACGGACCCGGCGAGCCATGGAGGGCCGGCTCAGCGAAGCAGGTCATCCCGGTAGGGACCCTCGTGCACCTTCACCCCGCTCTCATCCCACACGGTCCAGACGCCCACCGGCTGCCCGTCCTCGTAGGTCCCCTCCTGGTGCTTCTGGCCGTTCGCGTACCAGGAGTTCCAGGCACCATCGGCCCGGCCGTCGCGGAACTGCGCTTCGTACTGCTGCTGCCCGTTCTCGTACCACTGGTATCCGGGACCCTCGGGGCGCCCGTCCACGTAGGAGAGCTGCTGCTTCTTCTGACCGTTGGCGTGCCAGAACATCCACGGCCCCTCGCGCCCGCGCCGCGGGATTCCCGTCTGCCCCGTCGGGCCATCTGCGCGCCCATTCCGGTAAGCGCCCACCGCCTCGGGCCGGCCGCTCTCGTAGAACCACTCCCATCGTCCCTGCAGGCGGATGCGGCCTGCGTCGTCCCTGTCGACGCAGCCTCGGGAGCGGGCCTGGAACCTGTCGTGGAACCGCCCCACATGGAGGGTCTGGCCGGGCGGGCAGGGATCGTTGGAACAGGCGGTGGGCGCAAAGGGCAGCAGGGCCGTGATGCACACCAGAAAAACAGTTCGCCGCACCGGCACCTCTGCCGAACTCGGAGTGTCGAGGCTCACCGTTTCAGGTCAGGAAGTCTTCGAACAGTTCAACGACGCCTCGGGCAAGCAGTTGCTGCTCCGGAATCAAGCGTTGCCGCCCGCATAGGTCAATGCCGGTCACCCTCCCGGTGAGGGCAGAGGTGGACCGGTGCGCGGACGTCGTTGACGCGCCGTAGCAGACGGCGGCGTACGGTGTTGAGGATCATTCTTTCCGATCGCTCAGGTAATGACAGACATTGGTGGGGTTGGTGATTCGTGCCATCGTTTCGCCCGCCCACGACCCGCCTCTCGCGCCGTGCGGCCTGCACCTCCCTCTTGCCAAGGAGCCCACATGCCCACGCTGCGCGCCGACGATCAGACGGAGTTGAGCTATCGCGTCATAGGAAGCGGTCCCCGGACGGTGGTGATGGTCCACGGGTGGATGGCCTCCGGCTCAGTCTTCGATGACCTCCTCGAGGTGCTGGACCACGAAGGCCTCAAGTTGATTGTTCCGGACCTTCGCGGCACCGGCGCGTCGGAGCCCTCGCGCAGCGGCTACTCGCTGGAGCGCTATGCCCGGGACGTGGTGGCGATCGCCGATGCCGCAGGCGCGCAGACGTTCACCGTCCTGGGGCACAGCATGGGCGGGCAGATCGCCCAGTGGATCGCCTCGGAGGTGCCGGAGCGGGTGAATGGCCTCATCACGCTCTGCTCAGTTCCCGCCAGCGGCGCACAGCTCCCTCCCGAGGCGCGCGAGCTCTTCAGCACCGCCGCCGGTGACGAGGGCAAGCTCGGCACCATCCTGGATCTCGCCTGCAAGCAGCTTCCCGAGAACGCGAAGGCACGCATGGTGGCGACCGCGGTCAGGATCGAAGACGCCTGCATCCGTGGAGCCTTCGAGGCCTGGACGGCCGGAGGTTTCACGGAGCGCCTGGCGTCCATCAGCGCGCCCACCCTGGTGATTGCCAGCGACGATCCCTTCCTGCCTCCTGCGCTCCAGCGGAGCGAGATCCAGCAGCGGATCACCCGGTCGCGAATGGCCTACCTCCCGGGTCCCGGCCACTATCCCCTGAACGAGCGGCCCGCCGAGACGGCTGCCATCGTGAGCGCCTTCCTCGCCGGAGCCTGAGCTTCAGGCGGTGCACCGTAGACCTTCTATGAGGACTGAATGAAGCCCGGATGGCGAATGGAGTTTCACCACGACGTGGAGAACGACGTGGTGACCGCGCACTTCGAGAACTGCGTTCTGGAAACCCCGGACGACGCTCTGCTCTGGCAGGACGAGGTGGGGAAGGAGCTCGCCCGCTTCGGCCGCAAGGTCGATCTGCTGATCAACCTCGATGGGCTCATCGTGCGTTTCCCCGCGGGACGCGCCTTCGGCCGGGCCCGGGCGGAGGTGCTCGAGCGCTTCGCCATCCACTCGTTCCGCTACGGCGGTGACGAGATGACCCGCACCTTCGTGAACACCAGCGGGATGATCACCGGTGCCGAGGTCAACGCCTTCGCGAATCGCGAGGACGCACTGTCCGCCCTGCTCGAGCTGCGTCACCGGGAAGGACGCGCGTAGACGTCAGCGCGCACGGATCTCGGGCGCAGCGAACGGGCGCGCAGCCTCCCGCGATCACCGACGCCCGGAGAGGCGTCAGGCCCGGCCGGATCTCCCACCGCGCTCACGGCAGAGGATCACCTGCCCCTCCGTGCTTTCCTGCAGCCGGCGGAACCCGAGCTTCTGGAGCATGCTCAGGGAGGCGGTGTGGGTGGGAGAGACCCGGGCGAGGACGCGGCGGACCCGCCCGGTGCGGAAGGCCCACTGCATGAGCTCCTCGAGGCTTTCGGTGGCGATCCCCCGTCGGCGTGCGCTGGGCGCGATCGCGTAGGTGAGCTCGACATCCCCGCCCGGTGAGGGCGGCCCCTTGAACCCGGCGTAGCCCAACAGCTTCTTCGACTGGCCCGGCACCGTCTCGCGCTCGGTGATCCACCAGAGCCACCAGCCGAGCTCCTCCTCCGAAGGCCCCATCTGCTCCAGGACCCGGGGCGCCCAGTCGCAGTAGCGCAGCTCGGGCCAATCCGCCGTCTGCTGGAGTCGGAGCGCGCTGAAGAAGGCGAGGGGGGCCCTGAGGAGCAGGCGCATGGAGCCGCGCGTCGCCGGAAGCAGCCGCAGCCGGTGGCTGAGCAGACGTGGAGGAGCCGCCATGGTCGCCGGCGGAGGCGGGGGGATCGGCGTGGAGGCGTGCAACATTCCGAGGGTGAGCGGGCTGGCGAGCATTCAGAACTCCGGGAAGGGGACCCTCTCGCGCGAGACTTCGCGTGCGGGCCGGGGCAGGAGATGCGCTCCGCAGATTCCCCCTGACAGCAGCCTGCTTTTCGGGAACAGCCTCCACTCCGGGCGTACCTGGACCTACCTCCGGGACCTGCACTCACGGTCGGACATCACGCATGGGCGCCAGCGCCACGTACCTGGGCCCACTGGAGCCCGAACCGCTGGAGGTACTGACGCAGCCGGTGCGAGTCGTTGCGGGTCGCCTTCTTCGTGCGCGACACCGCGAACAGGGCGCGACCGGCATCAGCGAGTGAGGAGGCGCGTTGGCAGACCCCGAGGACGTGGGCGAGCTGCACCCGATCGAAGGGATCCAGCGCGTCTGCCGCCTCTCCCAGCAGCGCTCTGAGCCGGATGTCGTCTCCCTCTTCCTGCACGTCGAGCCGGTGAGGAGGGCTCCCGGGGGTCGCATCCGACCGGAGGACGTTGCGGCCCGTCGACCTCGCGTGGGTGCCCCGCACCTGCACGTTCAGGCGGGTCCCCCAGGTCGACTCCAGCCTCGCGATCTCATCCTCCACGAGCGCAGCGGTGATGCGGCCTCCGGGCGCGAGGGTGGAGAGCCGTGAGACGGCCGCCTTGAAGTCGCGGAAGTTGCGGGTCCAGAGCGCGCGGGGTGAGGTCGCGAAGGTCATGAAGCGGGTGCGTGCTTCGCTGTTGAAGCTCACCCTCCGCCCGAGCTCCCGTGACGCCACCTCGAGCTCGTGTTCGAGGTTGGGCTCCAGATCTTCGGGACGTTCGGCGAGGGCCGGGAGCCGGAAGGTCCAGAGATCGATCCGCGCCAGCAGGTCCTCGCGGAACCGGCCCTCTTCCACCGCCAGCTGCAGATCGCGGTTGGTTCCGGCGATGAGTTGGAAGTCACTCTCCGCAGGGCGGTCACTCCCCAGGGGATGGAAGGTCCTGTCCTCGACCGCCCGGAGCAGCATCGCCTGCTCATCGAGCCCGAGCTCTCCGATCTCATCGAGAAACAGCACGCCTCCATGTGCCGTTCGCAGCAGGCCCGGCCGCGCCTGGACCGCACCGGTGAAGGCCCCCTTCACGTGTCCGAAGAGCGCCGCCGCCGCGCCATCGCCCCGGAGCGTGGCGCAATTGACCTCGACGAAGGGGCCGTCGACCTGCCGGCGGGAGGCCTTGAGCTCGTAGATGCGGCGCGCAAGCTGACTCTTCCCCGCGCCGGTGGGGCCGGTGAGCAACAGGGGCGCGCGCGTGTTCCCCGCCACCTGCTCGATGCGTCCCATGAGGGCGTTGAAGGCGGGGTTGCGCGTGCGGATGCCGGACTTGAGGACGTCGGTCGCTTCCCGCTGCGCCTCCTTGGCACGCCTGGCGATCTGGTCGTACTGCGAGAGATCCAGGTCGATGATCGAGTACGTGCCCGGCTGGCCCCGGTTCTTTGCCGTCGGTGGGCTCGTCTGAAGCAGCTTTCCCGGCAGGTGGCGGGACTCGCACAGGAGGAAGAGGCAGATCTGCATGACGTGCGAGCCCGTCGTCATGTGGATGAGGTAGCGCTCCTTCTGGGGTTTGAAGGGGTAGCGCCGCGCGAAATCGTGGAGCTCGGCGTAGACCGCCTCGAAGTCCCAGGGATCCGGAAACCCGAGCGGATGCACCTTCAGCTCGGTCTCGGGCGAGACCTGACGCACGTCGGCGGCCACGCGGTCGGCGATCTCCATCCCCTCTCTGCTGGCGAGCAGGTCGAAACGATCGATCACCAGATCGTCGTGGCGGCAGAGGTCGACGCTGGGCCGCCAGGTGTCCCAACGTCGCTTGCCCGCTCCCCGATCCAGCTTCGTGCCCACGATCCCGATGACCACGGTCTTCATGGATCGCTATCTATCAGAGGAGGGAGGGTGCCTATCCGGACGGATACGGAGTTGCCGTGAGACGCCGCGATCGAAGGGAAGAACCGCTTGGCATGGCGGCTGCTCTATGCCCACGCGCTGACAGCGGGAGGTGAGACGTGACGGACGTGAAGCATCACAAGGTGAAGACCTGGATCCGGGGGGTACCGGTGGAGGCCGAGGCCCTGGAGCAGGTGAAGCGCGTGGCGGATCTGCCGTTCGTCTACCCCCACGTGGCGGTGATGCCGGACGTCCACGTGGGCATCGGCGCCACCGTCGGCAGCGTGGTTCCGACGCGCGAGGCGGTGATACCGGCCGCGGTCGGCGTCGACATCGGCTGCGGCATGATGGCCGTGAAGACCAGCCTGACGGCCTCCGATCTGCCCGAGTCCCTCCGCGAGCTGCGCCACGGAATCGAGCGCGCCGTGCCCCACGGCCGCACGCGTCACGGCGGAAGCGGGGACCGCGGTGCGTGGCATCGCATCCCGGCCCCGGTGAACGACGCGTGGAGCGAACTGCGTCCCGGTTACGAGGAGCTCGCCGCCAAGCATCCGAAGCTCGGGCGCGGGAACGACGTGAACCACCTGGGGACCCTGGGGACCGGCAATCACTTCATCGAAGTCTGCCTCGATGAGAACCAGGACGTCTGGGTGATGCTCCACTCGGGTTCGCGGGGGGTGGGCAACCGCATCGGCAGCTACTTCATCCGCCTCGCCCGCGAGGACATGCGCATCCACGAGGTCAACCTGCCGGACCGGGATCTCGCCTACCTCACCGAAGGAACCGAGCACTTCGACGACTACGTTCACGCCGTCGAGTGGGCGCAGACCTACGCGCGGAAGAACCGGGAGGTCATGATGGCCGCGGTGCTCGAGGCGCTCCGCAACGCGAAGGGCATTCCTCCGTTCCGGGCCGACCTCATGGCCGTCAATTGCCACCACAACTATGTGCGGCGGGAGCATCACGCGGGAGAGGACGTGCTGGTCACCCGGAAGGGGGCCATCAGCGCCCGCGAGGGAGAGCTGGGCATCATCCCCGGCAGCATGGGGGCCCAGAGCTTCATCGTGCGGGGGAGGGGGAACCCCAACTCCCTCCACAGCTCGAGCCACGGAGCGGGGCGCGTGATGTCGCGGACCGAAGCCCGACGGAAGTTCACGCTGGAGGAGCACCTGAAGGCGATCCACGGGGTGGAGAGCCGTCAGGACGCGGACGTGATCGATGAGACGCCCGGGGCCTACAAGCCCATCAGCGCGGTGATGGAGGCACAGCGGGACCTCGTCGACGTGGTCCACACCCTCCGTCAGGTCCTGGTCGTGAAGGGGTGAGGCCCATGCATCCGGTGGTGATCGACGGCGCCGGGGGCGAGGGTGGGGGACAGGTCCTCCGCAGCGCGCTCTCGCTCTCGGCGTGGACGGGCAGGCCCTTCCGGATCGAGCGGATCCGTGGACGGCGCAAGCGAGCGGGATTGTTGCGCCAGCACCTGACCGCGGTGAAGGCGACGGCCGGGATCTGCGGGGCCGAAGTCTCCGGCGCGGAGCTCCACAGCACGACACTCGACTTCCGGCCCGGCCGGGTGCGGCATGGGGACTACACCTTCCGCATCGGCTCGGGCGGCAGCACGACGCTGGTGCTCCAGACGGTGCTGTTGCCGCTCCTGGGCGCCGGGGGTCCCTCGCGCGTGATCATCGAAGGCGGGACCCACAACGCGCACGCGCCGCCCTTCCCCTTCCTGCAGGACACCTTCCTGCCGGTCTTCGAGCGGATGGGACCGCAGGTGCGGGTCTCACTCGAGCGCCCGGGGTTTCAGGCCGCGGGGGGTGGGCGGCTGGTCGCGGAGATCACGCCCATCCACCGCTGGAAGCGGCTGGAGCTGGTCGAGCGGGGAGGGGTGATTTCCAAGCGGGCGAAGGCCTTGGTCAGTGACCTGCCGGCAGCCATCGCGCAGCGCGAGCTGACGGCATTGCAGCGCCTCTTGGACCTCCCCCCCAAGGACTGCGAGGAGGAGGTGCTCACCGAAGGCTTCGGACCCGGGAACCTCCTGCAGCTCCAGGTGCAGACCCCATCCCTGACTGAGACCTTCACCTGCGTGGGCGAGCGAGGGCTCTCGTCGGAGGCGGTCGCCCAGCGCGTGGCGACCCAGGTGCGGCGCTATCTCGCCTCGGAGGCGCCGGTGGGAGCGTTTCTCGCCGACCAGCTCCTGCTCCCCATGGCGGCAGGCGCCGGCGGCGTGTTCCGCGCACTCCCGCTCTCGCTCCACGCCGAGACCCACATCGATATCCTGCGCCGCTTCCTCGACGTCGACATCCGGGTGGAGCGCGAGCTCCCCACGGTGGCGCGGGTGGAGGTCACCCCCGCCCACGGTTGAGGCGGGGTGCCATGCGCACCGCGCCACGCCACGCGCAGCCTCAGGCAGCCTCCGAGCGGGCGGCTTCCCGGATCCACACGCGCTGGATCTTCTGGCAACGGGCACAGCTCCAACGCAGGGGCGTGCACTCCCCTCCCTCCACGAGCACCGACGCCTCCCGGACCATCGCCGCCATCCCCGGGCTCGGGGCGCCACATTCACAGCGCTGAGCTCCCAGGCGGGAGACCCGTTCGGCCTCCGAGGCGACGATCAGGGCCGCCTCCAGGGTGGTTCCGGGGCGAGCCCCGGGGCCGCGCAGCAGGACTCTGGAGCCCCACACGCCCGCCACCAGCAGGAACACGAAGCCGAGTCCGAAGGCCACCGTCAGCCACGTCGAGATCCGCCCCATGAGGACCATCCATTCGCGCGCGTCCGGGGTCAGGTGGCTGAACTCCGTCCACGTCGCTTGTCGCGCCTGTGAGAGCGCCTCGAGGTGCGCCTTCATCTCGTCGGGAGGGACGCGATCCGCGGTCGTGCGCCACGTTCCTTCGTGGGACACCTCCCCGGCGGCGGCAGAGCGCACCGTGGTGAGTCGCCATCCCGGCCCCTGGATCTCGCGGTGGAGGTCGGAGGCGGACAGCTCGCCGGCCCCCAGGCCCCGGATGGTGACCCGGTGATGCACGTGCTCAGGATGCGCGAGCCGCATGGGATGACGGCGCTGCGTGTAGCTCGGTTCGGAGAACTGCTCCCGGACCAGGGTGAGCCAGACCTCGCGCGCGCCCTCACTCCAGAACGACTCCACCGAGTAGCGCTCGTCCACGACCATGACGTTGGTCGCCGGATCGTCCCGCACCTCGATGGGCTTCGTGGCGCGGATGTCGACGTCCTCGCGTGCGTAATAGTTGAGGTAGCTGCGCCCCAGTTCATCCAGTGTTTGGCCGGCGAGCCGTGCACGCATCGCATTGGCCGACGAGCCCCGGTACGTGGTTCTCACGTGCAGGTGGGCCGCTCCCTCGTCACCCTCGAGCTCCCAGGACTCCTCCACGTCCGTCAACGGCTCCGGCGCTTCCTCGAGCGGGATCGGAGACAGGCCTTCGGCGCCGGGCCTCAGCACCAGGGCCCGGAGAAACGTCGGAGGGACCAGATGCTCCAGATCCCCTCGTTGGAGCTGCGCGGTGGCATCGACCCAGAGCTCCCGCTCGCCGACGCGCGCCCAGACGATGGCGTGATCGAAGATCCCTGCCGACGGGAGCTGACGATCGAGCGCTGCCCGGCTGTGGGTGTTCACCAGTGCCGGTGCTGCCTCGATACCCAGGCCCTTCAGCAGGGTGGCGAGGAGCAGCGCCTTGTCTTTGCAATCGCCGAAGCGCTGCAGCAGGACCTTCTCCGGCGCGTGCGGCCGGTGCGAGTTGGCGCCGATCTCGATGCCCAGGTAGCGGATGTCATCCTGGACGAAGCGGACCGCGGCCAGAAAGCGGGAGGCGTCGTCCGACCCGACCGCAGCGAGCGCCGCGATCTGGTTCTGGAGAACGGGGGCCGGCTGCTCTGGCGGCGTGTACATGGGCAGCGCCCAGCGGACCACGTCCGCCCACGCGTGGAAGTCGCTGAGCTGGAGCCAGGGGTAGAGATCGACGTCGCGGGGGACCGCATCCTCGAAAGCGACGGCCGGGACCTCCCGCAGCTCCCACCGGTATTCGGTATGGGCGCCCACCTCCCGCTTGGTGGGGGTCACCTCCATCCCGTGGGCGCGGTGATGGAGCGCCCGACCGTTTGGCCAGAGCACGCGAAGCCGCAGATGGTCGATCGGGATGCCCCGCTGGAGCCCGAAGCTGCGGACGTAGTGGCCGCTGAAGACCGGGTTGGTCCCCTGGACCGAGTAGCTGAACTCCAGGACGTCACCCACCCGCACGTCCTCGACGAACATGAGGGCGGTGAGGCTCCCGTCGTAAAGCTGCGCTTCGAGATCCTGTTCCTTCTGGATGACCTTGATGGCGTCCGGGCGCAGAACCTGAATCCGCTCCTGCCCCCGCGTCCTCCAGGCTCCGTGAATCGTGAGGCGTTCGTACTCCGGGTCGAAGGTCACCTCCATCCGGCCGGCATCCGCCGTGCCCCGCTCCGAGGTCGCCCGGAGGATCCGGCGGACGAAGTGGTGCGCCTGTCCCTCGTCCACCCGGACCTGCGTGTCATCGAGGAGCAGCCGGATCGTCGCGTCGCTCCCGACCTGCCGCTCCCACGCCCCTGCCTCGAATGCGACGGGCTCCACCCACTCGGGAGGCGCACCGATCTCGAAGTGCGGCGCCGCGAGGGCGGTCCCTGCCCCCAGGATGTACAGCAGGAAGAGCGGGAGGAGGGCGTGGCGCATGAGGGCGGAGTCTTCTGGGTTTGATGGAGCTGAGACAAGCCGAGCGGACGGTGAGCGGAAGGCTGGGCCCGGTGGCTGAACGGTTCGGACGCTCAGGCCACCACCCGGACCGAGGAGCCACCACCGCCGGCACTCCGTCGGACGCTGATCCGCGAAGGGATCCGCTGCTTGAGCTCGCTCACGTGGGAGATGATGCCCACCAGCCGCCCCCCGAGTCTCAGGTCCTCCAGGGTGCGCATGACGAGGTCCAACGTCTCGTCGTCGAGCGTCCCGAACCCCTCGTCGATGAAGAGGGCGTCCATGCGGATGGCGCCCCGTCTCCGGGAGACCACCTCGGCGAGGCCCAGCGCCAGTGAGAGCGAGGCCAGGAACATCTCGCCGCCGGAAAGGGACTGGACGTAACGATCCTGTCCGACCTCGTGATCCCGCACCATGAGGTCCAACCCTGAGTTCCTCCCCCGGTGGCGCACGTCATCGGTGCGGATGAGGGCATAGCGCCCCCGGCTCATCCGCAGCAGCCGCTCGCTCGCCATCAGCGCCACCTCGTCCATGCGGCTCGCCAGGACGAAGCGCTGCAGATTCATCCGCCGATCATTCCGCCCCGCCATCACATCGGCCAGGCGTCCCACCACCCGCAGCTCCGCGTCGGCGCGGCCGAACTCCGCGTCCAGTGCCGCGATGGCCGCCAGGCTGGTCTCCAGGGCGCTCAGCTGCACCGTGGCCTCCGCCTGTTCCTTCTTCAGCGCCTCCACGGCGTCATCCGCGCCCGCGAGCGTGGCTTGCAGCGGCACGAGGTCAGGCAACGCTTCAGGATCCGCGCCCCCCAACGCCTCCCGCGTGGCAGCCACCCGGCCCGCGATGCGCTCGAGCTCCGACTCCAGCGACTCGACCTCCTGCATGCGGCGCGTGCGCTCCGGCTCACTGCGAGCGTGCCGTCGGGCCTGCTCGACACTGTCGAAGTGGTGCGTGGCCAGCTCCTGCTCGACCGCGGCACGCGCCGCCTCGAGCTCGGAGGTCCGGCCCTCCTGCTCGTGTTCGAGGCCTCGCACCTGCTCCTCTGCGCCCCGGGCCTCCACTTCGGCTGCCTGCAGATCCCGTTGCAGGCGCAACCGCTCCGCGTCGAGTGACGCCTCCCGCTGCTGTTCCGCCTCGAGCTGATCGGCGGCCCGTCCTCCTCCGGGCAGCTTCCGCGCCAGCTCCTCGTCGCGGGCGCGGAGGTCCTTGGACAGGTGCTCGTGTGCACGCGCCGCGCGCTCCAGCTGCACCTTCGCGGTGGTGACCGCCTCCCGGGCCTGTTCACGCTTCCGGATCAGGACCTCGAGCTGGGCTTGCAGCTCGCGCCCCCGGGCGACCGTCGCGTCGGCGGCGACCAGCACGTCCCGGGCTTCAACGAGGCGTGCTGCCCAGGCCTCGAGCGACTCCTCGGCGCCCCCTCCCAGGGTCTCGCGCAGGGCAGCGCCCCGGGAGCGGATCTCCGCGAGCGTCTCCCGCGCCGCGGCCAGCGCCGTCTGGGCGGACTCGAGGGTCCGCCGCGCCTGGTCCACGTCGGCTTCCCGCCGCGCGACCTCCTCGCGGGTGACCTGCGAACCGTCCCCTGAGGCCGGCGCGGGGTGGTCCCGGCCTCCACACACCGGACAGGGCTGTCCGGGCGCGAGCCCCTGAGCGAGCTCCGCGGCCAGGCCCGCCTCACGAGCGTGGCGACCCGCCTCGAGATGGGTGAGGGCGGCCTCCAGGCGACGCTGGAGCGCGTCCTGCCGCTCCTGCGAGGCCCGGCAGGCGGCTTCCGCGGAACGGAACGCCTTGCGTGCCGCCTCGAGCTCCTCCCGCTTCCCCACCTGTTCCTGAAGCCGCTCGACCCGCAGCCTGGCCTCCGCGGCCTGACCGGCGGCATCTTCCAGGCCGTGGAGCGTTTCGCTGGCGGCCGCAGCTTGCGTCTCCAGTGCGCGGGCCTGCGCCTCCGCTTCGGTGAGTTCGCGTCGCGCGGCTTCGAGCTGCCCCGCGGCGGCTTCCTGTTCGCGTCGGAGCGACGTGCGCTGGACTTCGAGCGCCACCAGCTCGGTGAGCTGATGCAGACGTGCCCGGCTGTCCTTGAGCGTCGCTTCCAGCTCCGGCAGGCGTGCGGCGTCCTCACGCCGCTGGGCCCGGAGCGCCAGCGCCGCGTCACGCCGCTCCCGCGCGCCGGTGAGCAGGCGCTCGCGCTGACGTGCGTCCTCCTCGAGCCGTTGGAACTGCGCTGCGGCGCGAAGCACCGGCTCGGCGCGGGATGCGAGCTCGAGCTCCTGTCGCCAACCGGCGAGCTCGGGTCGGCGCGCCTCCAACCGCTGCTGTTCACGGTGCGCTTCCGTGAAGGCGGCTGCCGCGACGTGAAGGGCGCGCGCCTCATCGTGGGCCTTGCGCGCCGCCAGCAACCGGACCTGCGCGTTCTCCACTGCCAACGCCAGCTCAGGTGCGCGTTCGGCGAGGGCGTCACGTTGCGCCCGCAGCGCCTCCACGCTCTCCACGCCCGCCCCTTCCAGGACGCCTTCGCGCCGCTTCCGGGCATCACTGCCGGCCTTGGCCAGCCGGTTGCGCCGCTCCGCCAGCTCCTGGGTCACCTCCCCATAGGCCGAGGTGCCGAAGAGCTTCTCCAGCAGCGCCTCCTTCTTGTCGGAGCCGGCCACGAGGAACTCCCGGAACTCGCCCTGGGGCATGAGGAGCACCTGCTTGAACTGCTCACACGAGAGCCCCAGCAACTCCTCCACCCGGCCGCGCACCTCTTTCACGTTGGTGATCCACGGGGTCCAGGTGCCTCCCTCGAGGCGGTCGAGCTGGGCGGTGGGCGCATCGGTGACCGTGCCGCTTCCGCGCTTCTTCGGCCGCTCCTGAACCGGCGTGCGCGTCACCCGGTAGGTCTGCTCCCCCAGCGCGAACTGGAAACACAGCTCGGTCCGGACGTCCGCCGCGGCATGCACCGAGCGGAGCGTGACGCCGGTCTCATTCCGCGCGCCGGGCACCTCGCCGTAGAGCGCGAAGCACATGGCGTCCAGCAGCGAGGTCTTGCCCACGCCGGTGGGCCCTTCGATGAGGAAGAGCTCGTTGCCGGTGAACGCGCTGAAGTCCACCTCCACCTCTCCGGCGAAGGGACCGAACGCCGACACGTTCAACTTCTGGGGTCTCATGCCAACACCTCGTCGCCGCCCTCGTCCTTCACCCGAACGCGGACCCTATCCCACGGGTCCGACACTCCCTCCCGGCCCCTCACGGCAGGACCGAAGGCTCCGCCCGCCCGACGAAGAGCTCCAACGCCCCCGAGGCCGACAGCTCGAAGGGCATGAACAGCCCCCGCTCCGCGAAGCTCCCGGTCACGTGCAGACCCTCGTCGGGACCCGCGGCGATGGCCGCACCGGTGTCCGCCGAGGTGCCGCCAGCGCGCGCCGCCCACAGCCACGATCCTTCGCGATCCAGCTGACCGATGAACACATCCTGCAGACCGCGTGACTCGAGCCGCGTGCCGCCGAAGTTCGCGGCGCGGGCGAACTCGCCCACCACCGAGACGGTGTCTCCGGACACCGCGATCCCAAGCCCCAGATCTCCCTTGGTGCCGCCCGCCCGGGTGACCCAGGACCACTCGCCCTCAGGGGTCAGCGCGGCGACGTAGATCTCCGCCTCCCCCAGCCCGGTCTGCTCCAGGGGCCCGAAGCTCGCGGTGTCATGAAAGGTCCCGATGACGATCGGCGTCCGGTCCGGGGCGAGCGCGATCCCTCCGACCATGACGGTGGAGGTGCTGCCCGCCTGCGCCACCCAACTCCAGGCGCCTGCCGCATCCAGCTTCGCGACGAATGCGTCGGAGAATCCGCCGGCGACCCGGGTGTGCGGTCCGACGGAGAGCATCCCCGAGAAGTCCCCGGCCACCACCAGCTCGCCATCCTCACCGACGGCCAGCGCGGCGCCGTTCACGACCTCCGACGAAGCGAGCTGCTCAACCCAGGTGAAGTCCCCCTGGGGCGTGAGGCGCGCGAGAAAGACGTCCCCGAAGCCTTCAGCGGTCAGCGTCTCGTCGCCCAGGATCGCCTCGCCCCAGAACCCGCCCATGACCACCGGTGCGCCGTCCGGATCCACGACGAGGGCCGTGCCCCGCGCCCCGTTTCCTTCGATCTGCCGCGCCCACTCCCAGGCCCCGTCGGCACTCAATCTGGCGATGAAGGCATCGTCCGCGTCGAGGGCCTCCAGCGTCTGTCCACCGAAGGTGGCGGTGCCCCAGAACCAGCCGGTCACAAACACCGCCCCCTGCGCGTCCACCGCCACCGAGGTCACCATGGCCGAGGGCTCCTGGCCCACCTGTCGTGCCCACAGCCATTCGCCTTCCGGTGACAGCTTCGCGATGAACCCCGCATCGAACGGCGCCTCGAGCAGGTCCGGACCGAACTGAACGTCTCCGCTCAGGACGCCGACCACCACGGTGTTGCCGTCCCCGTCGACCGCCAGGTCGAGTCCCGAGGAGAAGCTCGCTCCCGGAGCCCGCGTCGCCCACATCCACGGGCCGAAGGGCGTGCAGGTGAAACCGTCACCCACGTGTTCTTCGGGGCAGGTGCAGGCGTAGTCACCCGGGAGATTGGTGCAGGTGGCGCGCGCATCACAGGCGTTCCGCTCCGGAGCGGCGCACTCGTCCACGTCGTGGCACACCCGGCCTTCGCGCTCGAAGCCCGCGTCACAGAAGCACTGAGGACCTGTTGCGGTCACCGAGCAGAAGCCGTTCTCCGGACAGACGATCCCCTCGCAGGTGAACGGCGGGTCCTCCTTGCCGCAACTGCAGGCGTGGAGGAAGACCAGGGCGATGAGCACCGGACCGAAAGGGCGCCGGGAGCCGGGCATCACGCTGCCACCTCTTCTCCCCGGACCCGCACGGTCTCGCCCCGCTCCACGCACTTCACGACCTCCTGGAAGAGGGCGTGGTGCAGCGCCTCCAATGGCTCGGGCGTGTCCTGGACGTGCTCCCAGAAGCTCTCGAGCAGCTCGCGGCTCTGCGCCAGCGCGAACTCGGGGCGGGGCGCGTCCTGCGGCGCATGGTCCGGTGCCACGAGGAGCGCGGGCCGGGCCGCCAGCAGGTAGGGGAAGCGCTCGCGAAGGCGCGCGGCGACGTCGAGATGGAAGCCGGGGTCGGTGAACACCACCTCCACGAAATCCCCGCGATGGACCTCGTACGCCGGCGCATGGAGCAGGTCGTGGAGGGAGGCCTCCAGCCGGACCACGTCCCGAAGCGGTTTGAGCGGAAGCTCCCGCACCGACACGCCGTCGGCGCCCAGATCCACGCGGGTCACGCCCTTGCGTTGCCGGGCCTCACCCACCGAGTACTTGCAGAGCGATCCCGAGTACCGGATGTCTTCGCGTCCGCCGACCCGCTGGGGTGCGTGCAGGTGCCCGAGCGCCACGTAGTCGAAACCGTCCAGGCTCGCGGCATCCACCTGCGCCGCGCCGCCGATCTCCAGACTGCGCTCGCTCTCCGGAGACTCGCTGCCGCCCCGCGCGAACAGGTGGGCGACGAGCACGCTTTTCGCAACATGTTGCTTCCGCCTCTCGTGGATCGCGGCCAACGCGGCCTTCAGCGCATCGTCGTGGCTGCGGATGTCCGCCGCACCGAGCATGGCCCGGACGTGCGTCGGCTCCTGATAGGGCAGCCCGTAGACGTGGACCTCCTCGCCCCGTGCGCGCAGCACCACGGGCTCCACCCGCCCTTCGAAGCGCGTCTTGAGGTGGATGCCGCCCAACGCGAGGAAGTCGGCACCGAAGGCGAGGCGCTCAGCGCTGTCATGATTCCCGGAGATGGCGACCACCGGGATCTTCACCTCCCGGGACATCCTCCGGAGGAAGGCATCGAAGAGTCGTACGGCCTCTTCGGGAGGGATGGCGCGATCGAAGAGGTCGCCGGCGATGACCAGGGCGTCCGCCTCCTCGTCGATGCAGAGGCGAACGAGTTGCTCCAGTGCGTGGGCTTGGACGTCGATCAGCGGATGGTCATGGAGCTTCCGACCGAGGTGCCAATCTGAGGTGTGGATCAACCGCATGTCCGCTCCCGTGTCACGAAGAACGCGGGCACCCTACCGGATGGGGCTGACATGGGCGCCGCTCACTTGAGCAGGCGGGCAGGCGTCACATCGGGGCGGTGCCACTCCGTGCGACGAGGCGGTGAGCGCCCGACGATGGAGGTGCTCCAGTGCGGTCATGTTCCGGGAGCAGCGTGCAGGACGCAGCGTCCCCGCTGACCCTGAGCATCCGGCGTGCGCGCGCCCCATCCCGAGATGGGGAGCGGCCATTCCGACCACCCCTCATGCCCGGGCGCCGACCTCAATCGAAGGTCAGCGTGTCACCCGGCTTCGCGGTGAGCATGCGCGCGCGACCGCCGTGCTTCTTCAGTTCGGCCTGGAACTGCTGAGGCGTCCCCTTCAGCAGCGGGAAGGTGCCGTAGTGCATCGGCACCACGGTCTTCACCCCCAGCATGCGGGTGGCATGGGCGGCGGCGGTGGGATCCATCGTGTAGTGGCCGCCGATGGGAAGCAGCGCGACCGTCGGCTTGAGGAGCCGCCCGATCACCGTCTCCATGGACGCGAACACCCCGGTGTCGCCCGCGTGGTAGATCGTCGGACCGTTGTCGATGGCGATGACGTACCCCATGGCCGGACCCGCGTAGCGGGCGGGATTGTCCCCATGGCTGCTGGAGTGGACCGCCTCCACCATGTGGATGGTCGCGTCCTTCACCCTCCAGCTCCCGCCGATGTTGCCGCTGACGTCCTGCTTGCCCGCGGAGAGGAGCCCCACCAGCTCCGGTGCCCCATAGATCGGCGCGCCGGTGCGCTTGGCCAATGCCACCGCGTCCCCCACGTGGTCCGAATGTCCGTGGCTGATGAGGATCGCGTCGAGTTGCCGGGGCGGCTGCAGGCCCTTCGGCGCCTTGGGATTGCTGAACCAGGGGTCGATGGCGATGCGCGCCCCACCGGGCGTCTGGATCACCCAGGCCGCGTGCCCGTACCAGGTGCCCTGGGTCTGACGGGGCTGGGTCGGTGCCTTGCGCGTGGTGGGTTGAGCGTGGACGGGGAAGGCGAGCAGGAGCAGCGTCGCCGGGAGCAGGAGCCGGAGGGCATGGGTCATGACGCCGAAGACTAGCGTGGAGCCCGTGGCGATGAAGTTGCCGCCCACGCCCTCCTGGAGGATGGTCGACGCCGGGGTGCCCGGGAGACGCTCCCGCCTGCATGTGCGAGAGTGGGCCCCGCGGAGGCCGTCGCGCCGGTTCCGTCTCCCTACGCCGCCATGACGCAGATCTTCGCCCCCGTCCGTTCCCTGCCCCGACTGACCCGTCGCCTCACCATCTCCGTGCACGACGGGTGGAAGGGAGAGGTGGTCGATCTCTCGGCGGTGGGCCTGCGCATCCGCACCGTGCTCGACCTGCCGAAGGACTCGCAGATCGAAGCCGCCCTTCAGCTCGAGGGTGGACGCACCATCCCCATCCGCGCCCGCGTGGTCTGGGTGAACCCCGCGCAGCACCTGGAGAAGGTGCCGGCGGAGCTCGGCCTCGAGCTCAGTGAGGTGAGCGAGGACTACACCCGCCTGGTGGCGGAGCTCTTCGCGGAAGCAGCGGGCTGAAGGGCGCCTCGGGCGGATCGGGAAGCTGTCCCGGTGGCACGAGGCCGGCTCGGACCGGACGGTGGAAGCAGCATCGACCGCTCCCGCAGCACCGGGACGCTGGCCGGTGCACTTCGACGGACGCGCCCCTGACGAGAAGAGGCGCGTCCGCGTTGCCGGGTCTCAGCGCTTCTTCTGCACCTTCGCCCAGCTGTCCTTGAGCGTGACGGTGCGGTTGAAGCGCGGGGCTCCGGGGGCGCTCCCTTCAGGCTCCACGTAGAAGTAGCCGAGGCGCTCGAACTGGAAGCGCGCGCCGAGTTCGGCCGAGGCGAGGGAGGGCTCGATGCGGGCGTCGGACCGGATCTCCAGGCTGTCCGGGTTGAGGAAGTCCTTGAAGTCGCGCTCCTTGTCCCCGTCCGGCTGCTCCGCGTTGAAGAGGCGCTCGTAGAGGCGGACCTCAGCCCTGGGCGCATCCGCGGACACCCAGTGCAGGGTGCCCTTCACCTTGCGTCCGTCCGGCGTGCTGCCGCCGCGGCTCTCGGGATCGTGGCTGCAGATGAGCTCGATCACCTGACCGGCGTCATCCTTCACCACCTTCTCGCAGCGGATGAAGTAGGCGCCGCGCAGCCGGACCTCGCGCCCGGGGGCCAGCCGGAAGAAGCCCTTCTCCGGCTCCTCCTGGAAGTCCTCCCGCTCGATGTAGATCTCACGGGTGAAGGTGACCTCCCGCGTCCCCATCTCCGGGCGCTTGGGATGGTTGGCGAGCTCCAGCGCGTCGGTGCGGCCCGGCTCCCAGGTCTCGATCGTCACCTTGAGCGGGTTGAGCACCGCCATCCGCCGGGGCGCGTGATCATCGAGATCCTCGCGGATGCACTGCTCGAGCAGCCCCATGTCGATCCAGCTGTCCGTCTTCGACACGCCGATGCGGCGCGCGAAGTCGCGGATGCTCGCCGGTGTGTAGCCGCGGCGCCGCAGTCCGCTCAGGGTCAGCATGCGGGGATCGTCCCACGCCTCGACCTTCCCCTCGTTGACCAGCTGCAGGAGCTTGCGCTTGCTCATGACCGTGTAGTTGAGCTTGAGGCGCGCGAACTCGTACTGCCGCGGCCGCGCCGCCTCGTCCTCGATCAGGGCATCGACGATCCAGTCGTAGAGCGCGCGACGGTTCTCGAACTCCAGGGTGCAGATGGAGTGGGTGATGCGCTCGATCGCGTCGGAGAGGCAGTGCGCGAAGTCGTAGAGGGGGTAGACGCACCAGGTGTCGCCGGTGCGGTGATGGTGCGCCTTGCGGATGCGGTAGATGGCCGGATCCCGCATGTTCGGGTTGGGGCTGGCCATGTCGATCTTCGCCCGCAGGGTGTGCGTCCCATCGGCGAACTCGCCCTGGCGCATGCGCTCGAACAGGTCGAGGTTCTCCTCCACGCTGCGATCCCGGTAGGGGCTGTTGCGCCCCGGGGTGGTGAAGTCACCGCGCCACTCGGAGATCTCCTCGGGGGAGAGGCTGCACACGTAGGCCTTCCCCTGCCGGATGAGCGCCTGTGCGAACGCGTAGAGCTGGGGGAAGTAGTCCGAGGTGAAGTGGAGACGATCCTCCCAGTCGAATCCCAACCAGCGCACGTCCCGCTGGATGGCGTGGACGTAGTCGGTGTCCTCGGTCAGGGGGTTGGTGTCGTCGAAGCGCAGGTTGCAGGTGCCGCCGAAGGTCTTCGCGAGCCCGAAGTTCAGGCAGATGCTCTTCGCGTGGCCGATGTGCAGAAAGCCGTTCGGCTCGGGGGGGAAGCGGGTCGCCACCCGGCCCCCGTGTTTCCCGGAGTCGACGTCGGCCTGGATGATGGCTTCGAGGAAGTTGAGGTTCTTCTCCTCGCCGGTGGCGTCGGAGGGGGAGGGCGGGGAAGGTGGAACGCTGCTGCCGTGGCTCATGGCGCGGCATCTTCGGTGGGGGGCACGAGGGGGGCAAGCGCCCCGGGACCCACCTGGGTTAGAAGCCCTCCCCCCATGCGACCCATCCTGCATCTGGAGCCCATCGGCGGCATCGCCGGGGACATGTTCCTCGCCGCCGCCATCGATCTCGGCGTCTCCGTCGAGGACCTCACCCGGCACCTGAAGGGGCTCCCCGTTCCGGGGTGGAGCCTGCAGACCTCGCGGGCCTCCCGCCATGCGCTCAGCGGCACCCATCTCAGCGTGGTGCTCGACGAGGCCGAACATCACCCGCACCGGGGGCTGCCGGAGATCCGCGGCATCATCGGGGAAGCGTCCACCCTCACCGACGCCATGAAGGCCAAGGCGTTGGCGGTCTTCCAGGTCCTGGCCGAGGCCGAGGCGCGGGTGCACGACGTGCCCGTGGAGCGCATCCATTTCCACGAGGTGGGCGCGATCGACGCCATCGTCGACATCTGTGGGGCGGCGGTCGCCCTCGAACTGCTCGGCGATCCCGAGGTGATCTGCGCGCCCCCGCCCCTGGGCAGCGGCTTCATCCGGGCCGCCCACGGCAACATGCCGATCCCCGTGCCCGCGACCCTCGAGCTTCTCAAGGGACTGCCCACCCGCCACGAAGGCGTGGGCGAGTGCACCACCCCCACCGGGGCCGCGCTGGTGAAGGCTCTCTTCCGGGTGGGGACGCCGAAGGGCCTCGTCGTCGAGAGGATCGGCTACGGGGTGGGGACCCGCGATTCCGCGGATCGCCCCAACGTCCTGCGTGTCTCGTTGGGCCGCGCCGAGCAGTCGGGCGGGACCGCCGTGGAGACCCTGCTGGTCCTGGAGGCGAACCTGGACGATGCGCCGCCCCAGCTGCTCGGCCACCTGGTTGACCGGCTGCTGGCTTCGGGGGCGCGGGACGCGTGGGTCCTCCCGGCGGTCATGAAGAAGGGGCGTCCGGGGCACCTGCTCTCCGCCCTGGTCGCACCGGAGGACGCCGACCGGCTCACCCGCCTGCTCTTCACCGAGGGCACCACCCTGGGGGTCCGCCGCACCCCCGTGGAGCGGCACGCGCTGGAGCGACGCTTCGAGGTCGTGGAGACCGCTCACGGGCCGGTGCAGGTGAAGCTCGGCCTGGAGGACGGCCGGGTCGTCAATGCCTGGCCCGAGTACGAGGACTGCCGTCGCATCGCCGAGGCTGCCGGCGTTCCCCTGAAGCAGGTGTGGGCCGAGGCCCTGGCCGCGCTGGCCCACCGGGGGATCTGAGGCCGCGAGCCCTCAGCCGCGCAGCAGGGGACGGAGATCCAGCTCCTCGAGCTCGGCGCCGGGAAACGGGGCCAGGCCGTTGGGGGCCTCGTGGTAGCGCACGGTCACCAGATCGCCTTCCAGGGACTCCACCGTCGCCGGGAGCTCGCACCGCCACACCAGTCCATTCACCGGTGAGTAGATGGCGACCACCGGCGAGGTCGGGTGCTCGCCACCGCCGACCGAGCCTTCGAGCAGGATCGCGTGCTGCTGGTCGCTGGTGGGATGCACCCGCATGCGCTCCAGGGTGGTCATGCCCACCGGGACATTCAGGTACTGGGCGCTGCGCGCGTCCCAGATCCGCAGCGTCCGGGGCCGCGGCGGGAGGCTCAGGAGCCAGAGGACGTAGCGTCCATCGGTGGTGAGGGTGGGGGCCGGCTCCGGATCCCCCGGACCCAGCAGCCGGGGCGTCCCGTTCACCTGCGCCACCACCTGGCCGTCCTGCAACGCGACCGACGCCGCCGTGGGGGGACCCGCGTGGGGCACCTTGAGCACCTGCCCCACCCACAGCTCCGCGTCATGGCTCCCCAGGCCGTTGAGCTCGAGGAGGACCGAGCTGGTGGTGTGATGGTTCTTGGCGATGCGCCAGAGGCTGTCTCCCTGCCGCACCGTGTAGGTCGAGGTCGCTGGGACTGAACGCTGAGACACCGCTCTCCTCCGTCAGACGTCGCCCGGGACAGTGTCTCCGGCGACGGGGATGTCCCCGGGAGGATGCCGCGCTCCCGCCGCCGGTGTCGAATCCTGAAGCCTCCCTCGTCCTTGCAGTGCCAGCGTGGGCGGCGGGCGGGCGTCACCTTCTGAGCGGTGCCGGGGCAGAGGGGAGGCAGGCCCGCGGTTGAACCCGGGCGACCGGCCGCGCACGACGAGCGGCGAGGCTTCAAACCGGGCCGCGTCTGTCGCAGAGTCTCCCCGCCATGCATCGCCTGCAGAATCGGATTCAGGAGTACGCCTGGGGATCGCGCACCGCGATCGCCGAGCTCCTCGGGCTGCCCAGCCCCTCGCGCATGCCCCAGGCCGAGATGTGGATGGGGGCCCATCCGGTGGCCCCTTCCTCGGTCGTCCGGGAAGGCCACGCCCTCTCCCTGCTGCGTCTCATCGAGGAGAACCCACCCGAACAGCTCGGGGAGGAGCTCGCCGCCCGCTACGGGGGACGGCTGCCGTTTCTGCTCAAGGTGCTCGCCGCCGACGCCCCGCTCTCGCTTCAGGTCCACCCCAGCCTGGCGCAGGCACAGGAGGGGTTCGCACGCGAGGATGCCCGCGGCGTCGCGCGGGATGCGCCCCACCGCAACTATCGCGACGCGAACCACAAGCCCGAGCTGCTCTGTGCGCTCACCCCCATGCAGGCCCTGTGCGGCTTCCGCGCGCCGTCGGAGACGCTGGCCCTCGCCCGGGCGCTCGACGTGCCCGTGCTGATGGAGGTGCTCGCGCCCCTCGTGCAACGTCCGGATGCGGAGGGGCTGCGGGACACCTTTGCATCCCTGCTCGGCCTGCCGCCGGACCTCCGGAGCCGTCTGCTGGCGGAGGTGCTGGCGGCGTGCGCGGTGCACGCCTCCGGTTCGGGAACGCTTGCCGAGGCCGCGGCATGCGTCATCCGGCTGGCCGAGCATCACCCCCAGGACGTGGGGGCGGTGGTCTCGCTGCTGCTCAACCTGGTGACCCTGGAGCCGGGGGAGGCCCTCTACCTCGACGCCGGCATCCTGCACGCCTACGTCCGCGGCACCGGGATCGAGGTGATGGCCAACAGCGACAACGTGCTGCGCTGCGGGCTGACCCCCAAGCACGTGGACGTGGAGGAGCTGCTCCGGGTGCTCGATTTCCGCACCGGTCCGGTGGAGCGCCTGCGCGCCGAGCCCTGCGGGGAGCACTCCGGAGAGGACATCTTCCGCACCGCCGCGCCCGACTTCCGCCTCAGCCGGGTGCAGGTGGGGGATGCGCCGGTGCGCTTGCAGCGCCGCGGTCCCGAGGTGGTGCTGTGCACCGAGGGGGAGATCGAGCTCGTGCAGGAGGGCGCGGTGCTGGCCCTGCAGCGCGGGGAGAGCGTCTTCGTGCCTGCCTGCGATCCCACCTACCGGGTTCGCGGACGCGGCGTGTTCTTCCGCGCGACGGCGGGCTGAACCCCCGACCTCGTCCTCGAACACCGCGGGTGCTTTTCGCGCCGCGAAGGGCTGAGCCCGTGGTGAGGTGGGCTTCGCTCAGGCACCGACCGGCGGACGCGCGACGTTTTCCCGGCAAGCGTCGGCGTGCGGCGACGTCCAGCAGGCGAAGTCGTCGCATGTCGCGGACGTCCGCCATCTTGCGCCCGGGCTGCTGCGACGGCTTGATGCAGCCTTCACACCACGGGCGGACAGGCAGCAGCCTGCCTCCCCGCCCGCTGAACAGCCTCACATCCGAGTGAGGCCGGAGATGCACGCATGGCGAGTCCCTGGGAGAAGCAGTTCAAGACGATCCTCAAGCGCGCGGGGACCGAGCTGCGCCGGACCGGTGACGAGGTGAAGGCCGAGGCCCAGCGCATCATCGAGGAGATGCGTGATCCGGAGCGCCAGGCACGGATGCGCGAGCAGCTCGACGACCTCCGCGGCTGGGCCAAGAAGACGTCCAAGGATCTCGTGGACATGGTCGAGACCGCGGTCACCAAGATGGAGGGCGTGCTGAGCCAGGCGCCCGCCGAGGTGAAGGAGGCCACCGGTCGGGCCCGGAACGCGGCCGCGCAGGCCACGGCCAAGGTGAAGGACGCCGCCAAGCCGCGGGCCAAGGCGGCCAGCAAGACGGTGGGGCGGGCGCCGGGTGGGGCGCGCAAGGCCACCGGGGAGAAGGAAGGCGCGGCGAAGAAGCCGGTGGCCAAGAAGACCGTGGGCCGCAAGCCCGCCGGCGCCGGCGAGACCGGATCGACCACCGCCGGCAAGCGCACCGCCGGCCCGAAGCCCAAGGCACCCGCCTCCAAATCCGCGCCCAAGGCGCGGGGCGCGGCCAAGAGCCCCCGGCCGGGTGCCAACGCCCGAAAGACCGGCGGCCGGGGCAAGTAGGACTCCCGCGTCCTGCTCGGGCATTCCGGGGCGGAGGGCGCCCGCCCCGGGACCGGGAAGGGGGCCTCACAAGCGGACTACGCTTCCCCCGCGGCCCATGGCATCATCCGCGCCGTGGCCGATCAGGACAAAGAGAATGGGATGAAGGCGGACATCGCCGATGACGTGATCCGCAAGGCACTCGAGAGCGTCGAGGCCCGCGAACGGGGTGAGGATACCCCCGACGGGAGCGACGCGGAGCCCGGGCAGGAGGCGACCTCCGGGGCGCAGCCGGGTGAGGCCGAAGCCGCAGCGCCCGAGGGGGAGGAGACCGAGACCGTCGAGTCCCTCCGCGCCCAGCTCGAGCTCTCGCAGTCCAAGGCGCGCGAGACCATGGAGCGCCTGAAGGAGACGCACGAGCGGCTGCTGCGCACGGCGGCGGATCTCGACAACGTCCGCAAGCGCGGGCAGCGGGAGAAGGAAGAGGCGCAGCGTTTCGGCATCGAGCGGCTCCTCCGGGATCTGCTCCCGGTGGTCGACAACATGGAGCGTGGCCTCGCCTTCGCGCCGCAGTCCGCCGAGGGGCAGCAGGAGGATCCGCTCGCCACCGGCGTGAAGATGACCCTCAAGCTCTTCCGCGACGTGTTGGCTAAGCACGGCGTGGTGGGCTTCGACTCGGTGGGGCAGCCGTTCGATCCGAACGTGCACGAGGCCATGGGCCAGAGCCCCAGCAGTGACGTGCCTGCCAACACGGTGCTGGTCGAGCATCAGCGCGGCTACCACATCCATGAGCGCCTGCTGCGTCCGGCGCTGGTGGTTGTCTCGACCCGTCCCGCGGAGGCACCTGCCGAGTCACCGAAGGAGCCCGAACAGGCGTCCGCCGAGAAGTCGGATGCGGCGCCCGAGGGAGACGGCGAGAGCGCGTGAGGCCTCCACGTCGTCAGGTTGAACATCCTCCCGGGGGGGAGCGCAGGCACGCGCCGGCGGAACGCGTCGAGGGAGCTGAGTCGTCATGAGCAAGGTCATTGGAATCGACCTCGGAACCACCAACAGCTGCGTCTCCGTGATGGAGGGCGGCGAGCCGGTGGTGATCCCCAACAGCGAGGGGAGCCGCACCACCCCGTCCATGGTGGGCTTCACCGAGGGCGGCGAGCGGCTGGTCGGACAGATCGCCAAGCGTCAGGCCATCACGAACCCGGAGGCGACGGTCTTCGCCGCCAAGCGCCTCATCGGCCGCCGGTTCGATTCGCCCGAGGCCAAGCGCGCCATCGAGCTGTCCCCCTACAAGGTCGTCAGCAGCCCCAACGGCGACGCCTGGGTGGAGATCCGGGACAAGGCCTACAGCCCGCCCGAGATCAGCGCCATGGTGCTGGCGAAGATGAAGCAGACCGCCGAGGACTATCTCGGTGAGCCGATCACCGAGGCGGTGATCACCGTCCCCGCGTACTTCAACGAGGGACAGCGCCAGGCGACCCAGGCCGCCGGCCGCATCGCCGGCATCGACGTGCTGCGCATCATCAACGAGCCCACCGCCGCCGCCCTGGCCTACGGGCTCGAGAAGGTCGGTGAGGGCGAGACCGAGCGCATCGCGGTCTACGACCTTGGCGGCGGCACCTTCGATATCTCGATCCTCGAGCTGAACAGCGGCGTGTTCGAGGTGAAGAGCACCAACGGTGACACCTTCCTCGGTGGCGAGGACTTCGATCAGCGCCTCGTCGATCACCTGGCCCAGCGCTTCGCGGATGCGAACAATGGGCTGGATCTGCGTAAGGACCGCATGGCCCTGCAGCGCCTCA
The DNA here is from genome assembly GCA_035304185.1 of Myxococcaceae bacterium. Taxonomy (GTDB): domain Bacteria; phylum Myxococcota; class Myxococcia; order Myxococcales; family Myxococcaceae; genus DATGQN01. The sequence goes on along the minus strand of DATGQN010000091.1, from coordinate 36,222 downwards.
AGGAGGCCGCAGAGCGCGCCAAGCACGAGCTCTCCAGCGCCACCGAGACCGAGGTGAACCTCCCGTTCATCATCGCCGACGCCACCGGGCCCAAGCACCTGACCGAGACGCTGGAGCGTCACGAGCTCGAGGCGCTGGTCGAGGACCTGGTCGACCGCACCATCGAGCCCTGTCGCATCGCGCTCAAGGATGCCGGGCTCACCGCCAATCAGATCCAGCAGGTGCTGCTGGTCGGCGGCATGACCCGCATGCCGATGGTGCAGCAGAAGGTGCAGGCCTTCTTCGGCAAGGAGCCCCACCGCGGCATCAACCCCGACGAGGTGGTCGCCGTGGGCGCGGCGATCCAGGGCGGCGTGCTCAAGGGCGAGGTGAAGGACGTCTTGCTGCTCGACGTGACGCCCCTGTCCCTGGGTGTCGAGACCGCCGGCGGCGTGGCCACCCGCATCATCGACAAGAACACCACCATCCCCTGTAAGAAGGGCCAGGTCTTCTCGACCGCGGTCGACAACCAGCCGCTGGTGAGCGTCCACGTCATCCAGGGCGAGCGCGAGATGGCCGCGGACAACAAGACGCTGGCGCGCTTCGAGCTGGTGGGCATCCCGCCGGCACCCCGAGGCGTCCCGCAGATCGAGGTGTCGTTCGACATCGACGCCAACGGCATGGTCCACGTCTCGGCGCGGGATCTCGGCACCGGGAAGCAGCAGACGGTGCGCGTGGTCAGCAACTCCGGCCTGTCCGAGGAGGACATCGTCCGGATGATCGAGGACGCCAAGAGCCACGCCAGCGACGACAAGGCCAAGCGCGAGCTCGCCGAACTCAAGAACCAGGCCGAGGGCCTCATCTACACCACCGAGCGCTCCCTGGAGGAGTACGCCTCGATGCTCGAGCCCCAGGACAAGGACGAGATCAGCGCCGACATGGAGGCGCTCAAGGAGGTTCTGGGCAGCGGCCAGCTGGCGCGCATCAAGGAGGCGTTCCAGCGGCTGGAAGGCAGCGCCTACCGGATCGCCGACGCGATTTACGCCGACGCCTCGAAGAACGGCTAGGGGACGGAGAGAACCGGGTGCAGCGGGCCATCGTCCATTCCGTGATTCCGTTCGCCGCGCTCCTGGCCAGCGCGTGCGCGACGACTCCTGAAACGGCCGCCGCGCCGGCGTCCGGGGAGCCCGCGGAGACGAGCACGCTGCTGTTGCACGTGGATGAGGGCGCCGAGCCCATGAGGATCGACCTGCGCGAGGGCCGGGTCGAAGCCGTGCGGCGACCGGGGTGGAAGGGGCCGCTGATGGTGACGGTCCGCAGGCTCGGAGAGATGATCGACCTGGTGGTGAAGGCGGATGAGGGCGGTCAGCTGCGCATGGCCGGAACAGGCCGACTTCTCTCCGGGGATACACTCACCATCCGGTCCCCACGTTCCTTTCGTGGGGGCTTTTTCGGAGGCGTGGAGGCGGTCCGCTTCGAGTACGTCGGTCCGCCGGAGCCTGAGATCTGAGGGACGTGCCCGCTCGCTGTCCGGCAGGGGCGGCGCATGGGGCATCGTCGCGGTGCTCGGCGTGAGGCGGTAGGCTCGCGCCCCCGGGCCGCCATCAAGGCCCGTCAGCAACGAGAGGTCGGCGGCAGGCATGGCGGAGCAGCAACTCAAGTTGGAGGACGAGATCTCCTTCCTGCGCGCGATGGTGCGGGTGGGGGACATGGCGGACACGGTCCTCGAGGACTGTCTGGAGAAGGGCCTGGGGCTCGCCGCCGCCCTCGACGTCTTCCTCTCCCGCGCCAACCAGCTCCTCTTCGCTGAGGGATCGGTGGTGCAGCTCACCGGGCGGGAGCGCCCGGTCCTCACCCGCGTCGTGGGCAACTTCCCCATGTCGGTGGAGGAGGCGGTCTCCATCCGGGGGACTGCGCGCCTGGACAACGGTCGCACCCTCTTCACCGCCCCCATGACCATCGGCAAGGTCCCGCTGGGGACCTTCGGTGTGGTGGGCAAGGGGCCCTACTCCGAGGGGGGCGCGTCGGTCCTGCGCCTGGTCCAGGTGATGGCCGAGCGCCTCGACAACACCGTGCTGGCCTTCCTCGCCCTCAGCGACGGGCGCAGCGTGCTGGACCGCCTGGACGAGCTCGACGGCGAGACCCTGCTGCGTCCCAAGGCCCGCTTCGGAAAGTACGAGCTGGTGCAGCCCATGGGGACCGGCGGGATGGCGCAGCTGCTGGTCGCCCGCACCTGGGGCCCCGAGGGGCTGGGCAAGCTGGTGGCCCTCAAGCGCATCCTCCCCCACCTCGCCTCGGACACGGGGATGGTCGAGCAGTTCCTCGACGAGGCCCGCGTGGCGCTGCGGCTGAGCCATCCGAACCTGGTGAGCGTCTACGACTTCGGCGAGCTCGGCGGCACCCACTACATCGCCATGGAGCTGGTGCGGGGCGTGGACCTCGACCAGCTCATCCAGTCGCCGGCCGGACCGCTCATGGCCCCGGTGGCCATCGGCATCCTGGTGCAGGCCCTCGCCGGATTGCACGACGCGCACGAGACGCTCGGCGAGGACGGCATCTCCCTGGGGCTGGTGCATCGCGATCTCTCGCCGCACAACCTCATGATCAGCTTCGATGGCCGGGTGAAGGTGCTGGACTTCGGCGTGGCCAAGGTCCGCCGCCAGCGCACCCAGACCCAGCCGGGCATCGTGAAGGGCAAGCCGCTCTACATGTCGCCGGAGCAGGCGGTGGGGGACCCCCTGGATCGCCGCAGCGACGTGTTCGCGATGGGGCTCATCCTCTATGAGGCGATGACCGGTCAGCGTCCCTTCGATCGGGGCCCCGAGTTCCGCACCATGGAGGCCATCGTCTCGGATCCGGTGAGCCGGCCCGAGGAGATCTCACCGGCCCTGTGGCGGGTGATCGCGCGGGCGCTCGAGAAGGACCGCGAGGATCGCTTCCCCACCGCCGAGGCCATGGCCAAGGCGCTGCTCGAGATCGAGGAGCCCGCCGACGCCGAGACGCTGGGGCGCCTGGTCCGGGTCTACTTCCCCGACCATTGGGAGCTGGTGCAGGGCTGGGAGCAGGGCCGCGCCGGTGCGCCGATCCACCTGCACGACCTGCCCACCCGGATCCAGGCCAAGGGCTGACGGCCCGGCTGGGGCGCGTCCGTCCTTTCGGAGCGCCTACATTCACTTGGTGCGCCTGAATCCTCGCGGAGCGTCAGTCCTCGCGGAGCGCGTCAGTCCTCGCGGAGCGCGTCAGTCCTCGCGGAGCGCGTCGCGGATCCGCAGGCGCCCGGCTTCCGGAAGCTCCACGAAGTGCACCCGCACCCCGCCCGCCTCGTCGTACGCGCCGATGACCTCGGCGGTGACCGGGAGGGGAGGGTGCCCGTCCTCGAGCTCGAGCTGCAGGTGGACGCGGGTACCCACCGGGCGGCTGAAGCTGTCGCGGATGGAGAGCCCGGTGACCGAGAGGTCGGTGGTGGTCCACACCACCTCGAACGGCCCGGAGCGCTCGCTGGCGGAGAGGGCGACCTCGAAACGCCGCGCCACCCGGCGCCCGCCGCCGACATCATCGGTGGGGCCGAGCCCGGCTGCAGGGGAGGTGTTGGAAGGATCAGCCATCAGGTGAATCTTCGCAGACCCGGCACCTGAGGTTGCGCCTCACGCGGGATGCGACCGTCGGGACGTCGGTGAATCGGGCGTTTTCGGCGTCTGGAGCCGGGGAAAGCCGGCTTTCAGCCGCTCGATCGTTCGCATGGTGCAGGAGGCGGAAGGGGGAACGACCTGATCGGGTGCGCGCGCCCCCGTAGCGGCGCTGGGACGCGCGATGCGTCCAGAAACGTCCCGGAGGAGCAGGTTGCCCACCTTCCGTCACAGCCCCGAGGCGCTGCTCGCGCTGGTGTGGCCGCCCATGCTCGCGGTCAACGCGCCGCTCGATCGCGCCGCACGGGAGGGCAGCAGGCCCCTGCGGCTGGAGGTGAAATACGACGGATTCCGCGCCCTCGCCGCCCGCTCGGGGAAGGAGGTCGCGCTCATCTCGCGCAATCAGCTCGACTTCGCCCCGCGCTACCCGGAGCTCGTCGCCGCCCTCTCCAGGCTGCGCATCCAGGAGGCGGTGCTGGATGGGGAGATCGTGGGGTTGGATCCGGAGGGGCGTTCGCGGTTCGAGCGGATGGGGCTTCCGGGTGGGCACCACTACGTCCTCTTCGACGTCCTGTGGTGGAAAGGCAGGGACGTGCGCTCCCGCCCCCTCACCGAGCGCGTGGGGCTGTTGGATCAGCTCGGGACATTGAAGCCGCCCCTGGTCCGGGCCGAGGTCATCGACCCGCCGGTACAGGAGGCCCTGGCCTACGCGCGAAAGCGGCAACTCGAAGGCCTCATCGCGAAACGGCCGGATGCGCCCTACCGCGGCGGCCGCACCACCGATTGGCTCAAGCTCAAGGTGCAGCAGCGGCAGGAGGTCGTGGTGGTGGGCTTCACCCCCCTGCGCAACAACGAGGCCGGGGTGGGCGCGCTGCTCCTCGCGGTCTGGTCTCCGCAGGACGACGCGCTGGTCTATGCGGGGAAGGTCGGGACCGGCTTCGACGACGCCACCCGACGTCGCCTCTACACCTCGCTGAGGAAGGCGCCGGCCCCCGCGGCGCCGGTGTTGGGCGCGCCGCGGATGAAGGACGCCCACTGGGTGGCGCCGGGACGCATCGCCGAGGTGGCCTTCACCGAATGGACCGCCGACGGGCGGCTGCGGCACCCCGTCTTTCTTGGGATGCGCGAGGACAAGGCCTGGAGAGAGGTGGTGCGAGAGCCCTCGGTCCCGGCGGGCGTCGTCGGGTAGGGTGCGCGCGCATTCCGCCGGGGGTGCGGCGCCGCGGGGGCGTCAGGCATCGCCCGGGCCCGTCACCGAAGAGGGATCCGCACCATGAAGCTCGAAGACCTGAAGATCATCGTCACCGGAGGCGCCCAGGGTATGGGCAACCACTTCGCGCGGCGGCTGCACGAGGCCGGCGCCCGGGTGGCGGTGGGAGATGTGGACGAGGCGCGTCTGGCGGACCTCCCGGAGGGGATCCACCGCCGCCGCCTGGATGTCTCCAACGAGGAGGACGTGGGCAGCTTTGTGGCCTGGGCCGGCGAGGTGATGGGCGGGCTCAACGCGCTGGTCAACAACGCCGGCATCCTGCGCGACGGACTGCTGGTGAAGAAGGACCGCAAGACCGGGGAGATCACCACCCTCACCAAGGACCAGTGGGACGCGGTGATCGGCGTGAACCTCACCGGCGCCACCCTCATGGTGCGCGAGGTCGTCGCCCACATGGCGCGTGCCGATGCCAAGCCTGGCGTCATCATCAACATGAGCTCCCTGGCGCGCCACGGAAACCGCGGCCAATCCAACTACGTGGCGGCCAAGTCGGCTTTGGCCGCGAACACCGTCACCTGGGCCCGGGAGTTCGCGCCCTTCGGCATCCGGGTGGTCGCCATCGCGCCGGGCATGGTGGAGACGCCGATGACCGCCGGCATGAACCCCAAGGCCCGCGAGGCCCTCAACGCCGCCATCCCCGTCGGACGCGTGGGCGTCCCCGAGGACCTGTGGCTCGGCGTCCGCTTCGCCCTCGAGTGCGACTACTTCAACGGGCGCACCCTCGACGTCGACGGCGGCCTGTCGATGTAGTGGAGGCGCGGGTCACGTCACCTGGGACGCCTCCAGGTACGGAGCGCGCGCCCCGTCCGCGTTCTGTTGACGCGGGGAAGGCGCGGGGCCGGTGCCGTGCCCCCGCAGCCGCTGACGCTGCGGCTGCCCGGCTGGCCGTCCAGCGAGACGCCGGGCGGAATCCGGCTTGGCGTTCTCCGGTTCCTGTGCGTTCTCTGAGGTGGCACCGGAACGCGGTGCCATCCGGGCTTGAGGAAACCGCGTGACGCACGAGCAGCGCTCCAGACGCAGGGTGTGGATGGGACTGGGCATCTCTGCCCTGGTCCACGTCTGCCTGCTCTGGTTCCTCACGCTCGCGCCCCCGCCTCCGGTGTCCCGGCCGGCTGACGTGCCGCTGGAGATCTCGGTGGTGACCGTGGAGGTGCCCGAAGCACCCGATCCCCTCCCCGAGGAGACGGGGGACGCCTCCGAACCCGAGCCCTCTGCAGAGCCCGAACCTCCGGTTCCCGTACCGGCTTCACCGGTGCAACCCCGCGAGACCGTTTCCACCGAGCCCGAGCTCCCGCCCGGGGAGCGTGAGCCGGAGGTGGTTGCGGAGGAGCCCGCCCGGGTGGCGGAAGCCGAGACCCCGGACGCGCCCGCCCCGGAGCCGGCTTCGGAGCCTTCCACCGGCGGCGACGCGTCGGGAGCCGGAGCTGCGGGAGCGGTGGTGTCCGAGGCCCCCGTCCGCTCCGGGACGGAACGGCCATGGTTCGTTCCCCGCGGTGGTCCCACCATCGGAAGCGGTGGCGTCCCTGGAGAAACGCTCTCTGCAGAGGATCAGGGAGCCCGCCGGGCGGCAGAGCGCGAGGCGGAGCGGCACCGGGTGAAGTCCCGTGTGGATCGGGGGATCGCTGAGGCCATCGGAACCCAGCGGGTGCAGCGCGGCATGGTGGATCCCTACTTCAATCAGCTCGGCCGCGCGCTCAACGCCGAGCTCGAGACCATCCCCGAGTCGCTCGGCACCCCTGACATGCTCAAGCAGCTCGCCGAGGGGTACGCGAAGCAGGCCCGGATGGTCGGTCGCACCGGCGCCGCGTTCGAAGACACGCCCATCGGAGAAGGGCGGGATCGCGACACCCTCCCCACCGCGGCCATGCAGCGGGACGCGGTGAACAATCCGGCCTTCGCCTCACGCGGGCCGATCCCCACGGGAGGCGGCAAGCCTCCTCAGCCGGTGATGCGCGCGGAGATCCGCATCGAGCAGCGCCCCGACGGCAGCGTCTCGTCCATCTCGCTGGTGAAGTCCTCGGGCAACGAGGTCTTCGATCAGCACGTCCTGGAGGTCGCTCCGAAGAGCGTCGCCGCACTCCCTCCTCCGCCGGAGCGGGGGTCGGGCATTCACGACGACGGCATGCGCAGCCACTGGGCCTTCGAAGGCCACATCCGTCTCGACAAGAAGCTCAAGGACTTCAGAATTCCTCAGGACCTTCCCTACCTCGTGGGAGCGGGGGCACTGGGAGCGCTCGGGGGCGGGTTCGATCTCACCGACCTGGGCAACACCTCGGTGGCCGATCTCCGGGATCCGCGCTGGCGATTGGTGGCGAAGTTGCTGCGTGTCGACTGACGGGCGTCCGCAGCGTCTGTCGTTGAGGGGCTCACTTCCGCCGCCTTAGAGTCGCCGCGCTCGATGTCCGAACCTGCCCGGGAGACTCCATGGAAGTGAACGCGCTGCACCGCGGCCGCCTCATCGACCACCTGCAGATCATCGTGAAGGACCTGGATGCGAGCCGGGCCTTCTACACGGCCGTCTTCGGAGCCCTCGAGATCCCCATCGGGGGCGAGGGTCCGGGCTTCTTCTGGGCCGACGAGCTCATGATCTCGAGCACCGACAGCCCGACCACCTCCGGGGTGCCCACCGGCCGCCATCACCTGGCGTTCCAGGCACGGGACCGCGAGATGGTGGAGGCCTTCCACCGGGCCGCCACGGCCGCGGGGGGACGGGACAACGGCGCACCGGGAGAGCGGCCCTACCATCCCGGTTACTACGCCGCCTTCGTCCTGGATCCGGACGGCAACAACATCGAAGCGGTCTTTCACGGACCGGCGAAACGCTCCGCCCCATCGGTGCACATCACCTTCTGAGGCGGGGCTCCCGGGGCGAGGCTGCAGTGCCCCACGCACCTTCAGCCGTTCCAGCGGGAGCGGACCGGAGGCGCGTGGGATCCCCGGGGGCGCGCTTCGGCCCCTTCCAGCGGGACGCGAACCCGGTTCATCGGCCAGAATGCGGCCATGCTCCTGCCCCTGCTTCTCCTGAGCCTCTCCGGCGCTGCCCCCGCCTCGCAGCGCATCCCGGTCCTTCCCCTCGAGCACGGGGATGGCATCAGCGAGTCCACGGCCGTTGCGCTGACGGACGCCCTCGCCGCCGAGCTGCGCACCCGCCCCGGACTGGAGATCGTCACCGCGAAGGAACTCTCAGCGGTTCTGGGGCTCGCGCGGCAGCGGGAGCTGCTCGGCTGTGATGCGCCGAGCTGCCACGCCGAGGTGGGTGGGGCCCTCGACGCCGACCTCATGATCATCGGCAGCCTGGCGAAGCTGGGCGAGAGCTGGTTGCTCAACGTCCAGCTCCTCGACGGGCGCACCGCACGCAACCTCGCGCAGTCCAAGCGACGCGTGAAGGGTGGCGTGGATGGGCTGCTGGATGCGCTTCCGGAAGTGGCGCGTGAGCTGTTCCCCGGTGGAACCCGTCCGGCAGCGCAGCCTGCCAAGGCGCAGATCACCGCCGCTGCCTACGCGCCCGCGATCCCCACTGCGGACACGTTCAGCCCTCCCTGGGCGGAGAAGCGACTGCCGAAGGGGGAGCTCGAGCTCTCGTCGCTGGTCTTCGCCACCGACGGCAAGGGCAATTACATCGGCGGCGTGCCTGAAGCCGGCGGGAAGATGGTTGCGGGAACAACCAAGGGGCTGTTCCTCCAGCGCGTCTTCGGGGGCGGCTCGGATGGGAAGGGCGGTTTCGACCACTCCTTCTGGGATCCGCGCGGCCGCAACAGCAGCTTCGGTCGCCAGGGGAACACCTTCACCCTGGAGTGCGGCGACACGTCCGTGAAGCTGCAGCCGGTGAGCGCAGCCCAGGCCAAGCGCCTCTTCGCCAAGACGCCCGTTTACGACGTGCGCTGGCAGCGGGTGGCGCACGCCCTCGCTCGCGACGAGGAGGGCATCTACTACTTCGTGGATCGCTCCCGGGACGAGAAGGGGGAGCCGGACTACCGCCTCTATGTGGGTCAGCGCGGCAAGGTCACGGCCTACGCGGCACAGCTCCTCGCGTCTGATGCGGCCGGTGACATCTTCCAGTTCGGTGGGAGCCGCCTTTCGATCTCGAACCGCGAAGGTCGGGCGGAGATCCGCCACGGTGAGACCGTCCGCCCCCTCGTCCATCTGGACATGGAACGCCATGCCTCCCTGGCCTACGGGGCTTTGGGGGCGTACCGCGGAGAGTCGCTCGGAACGCCGTGCGACGGCCGCTTCTGATGGCGGGGACCCCCGCGGCCGCTGAGGGGCGGTGCCGATGATCGGTGGAGCGCTCTACCGGGAGGCGTTGCGCGCCCTGCAGCGGCTGCAGCTTCCGGAAGCGGCGACGCGTGACGTGACCCTCGCCCTGGAGGCCGCGCTGCCCGGTCCGATTCCGGTCCTCTGGAGTGCGGGGCAGGAAGCCGGCTTGAGCCCGGAAGCGTTGTTGGCGCGGGGGTCCGGGCTCTTCATCGCCTTCGCCGCGGGCAACCTCGCCGACGATCTGTGCGACGGCGACTGCACCCTCTGGCCGGACCCCGAACGGCACGCGCCGTACGTCCAGTACCTGCTGCAGAACCTGGCCCTCTCCGAGCTCGTGCGGGGAGGGCTTGGGGCTGGCGCCCTGGGACGGATGGGGCAGGAGCTGGCACGGGGCGCGGGCCCTCAAGCGCTCGAGGTCCGCACCCGGGAGTGGACCCCTGCGCTGTACCGTGAGGTCGCCGAGGGCATCGCGGGCCGGCAGTGGGCGGCCTACTTCACGGCCCTCTACGACGGCACCGGCCAGGAGACGACGGCCGCGCAGCGTGGCCTGGCGCTGGGGATCGCGGCACACACGGCCGAGGACCGCAGCTCGGGAGACCTGCGCTTCTACACGTTGTCCTCAGAAGGTCGCGCGGACATCTGTGCTTGGGCCGCGGCGTACGCGGAGCGCCTGGGAGATGATCCCGCCGGGTGGGTCCAGCGCCTGATCACGCCCCTGCTCGAGCAGCTCCGGGCCCCCGAAGACGCGCCGACGGACACCACCGCGGTGCGCGCCTATTACGAGGCCAAGACCGAGAGCATCCTGCGCCGCTACGGCCCGGGCCCCCGCGTGCATTTCCACACCGGTCTCGTGGATCGTTCGCAGCCGCTGGACGTGGAGCGCTCAACGCTCAGCGCACGCATCCGGGAGGGGCAGGAGGCACTCCTCGAGCATCTCTCCGGCATCCTCGGGCAGCACGGCCATGCGCCGGGACGCCTGCTGGACGTGGGATGCGGGCTCGGGGGTGGCTCTCTCTTCTGGGCGTCGCGCGGCGCGCAGGTGACCGCCATCACCCATGCGGAGGGGCACGTTCCCCGGGTGATGGATTTCGCGCGTCAGGAGGGCCTCGCGGATCGGATCGAGGTGCGCCTCTGTGACGCGCTCGAGGATCCCGGTGGAGGCCCCTTCGACACGGTCTTTGCCTGCGAGAGCTCCTGCTACTTCCCGCGCGCGGCGTGGATGCAGCACGTCGCCGGCTTGCTCCGACCGGGGGGACGCCTCCTCATCGCCGATGGATTCCTGGGTCACGCGTCTCAGCGCATCCCCTTCGATCGCTATTGGCGCACCCGCATCGGCACGCGGGACGAGTACTTCGAGGCGGCCCGAAACGCCGGGCTGCTGCTCGAGGTGGACGAGGATCTCGCCGAACGTGCGGCTGACTTCTGGGACGTGACCCTGGCCCTGCTCGAGCACGAACGGCGGGATGCGGTCGGCGGTGCCCGGGAGCGGCTGCGGGCGTCACGGCGGGAGCATCGACGACATCGCGATGGGCTGCGCGACGGCTCCCTCGGCTACGGCGTCCTTCTCTTCCGTCGTCCGTGACCTTCGCCGCGACCGGTGCGGCTCACCGTTGTCTGGAGCGCCGGCACCGGTGCGGCTCACCGTTGCCCGGAGCGCCGGTCGCGCGGTCAACGGATTTGACGTGGGTCTCCGTCCGATCGGAGCCCATTCGACATTTGGCTGACCTCCTGTCACAATACCAATAGGCTGTTTGTTTGTAGCCCGCCTGGAACACGTGCCGCGAGGGGGCTCGGGTGATGCCACAGGACGCCACTTCTTTCGGATCGGGCGCCGTTTCGGGCCCGGTGACCGGGGATGCCACCGGAGATGCCGGGTGGCGGCCGCTGATCGGCCCGCGCACACGACCCGCCGCGGGCCGGGGCTCCGAGCGCAGGTGCGCATCCGCGTCGGAGGGCTGCCCTTCGGCTTCCGGAACGCCCCGCCGCATTCCAGTGGGCTGTCAGCTGCATGTCGGGGGAAGGGGCTCGCCTTCCCCTGACCTCTCTTCGTGTTCGTCCCCGTCGTCCCACCCTCAGGAGGTCACGCATGTCCAACGACAATGATGGATCCGGCACGCAGGATCCGAGGGGGCCCCGGGCGGGGCAGCTGATCCTCGCCCGTAAGCTCATCGAGTACATCGAGCGCTGCGAGGAGCTGGGGCTCTCTCTGGGCGGTGAGGCGGAGTTCCTCGTCTCCGAGGATCTCGAGCCGGTGATGCTGGCGCTTCACCACGTCCTCGCCGGTGGCAAGGTCGAGGTCACCATCGAGGAGGAGGGGAACCCCGACATCGTGAAGGAGCTCGACCGGCGGGTACGAGAAGGTTTGGAGGAAGCCTCCGAGCTGAATAGGCTGGCTGGCTACACCCTCTCCGCAGGAGTCTGAGCGTCCATCCTCCGTGGCGCATGGACGGCCGTGGCTCTCCTGCGCCTGCGTGGACCTTCCTGTCTTGGCTTCTGAGATCTCAGCATCGCTGCGTCGCTCGCTGGAGGCGATGGACAACGAGGAGCTGCGGGTCGCCTCGACACCCGGTGCCTGGGTGTTGGCGATCATCTTCATCGGGATCCTGCTCGGGCTGGAGGCCCATCCCCGCACCGGTGCCTGGTTGGACTTCGATCCCGGCCGCGTCGTCGGTGCGTTGCTGGTCTGCCTGGTGTTCGTCGGACACCTGTGGCTCGTGCGCCAACGCGACGGTGCCCGCTTCTCGATGTGGCAGGGGTTCGCGTGCTTCCTCGAGACCACCGGGACCCAGTTCCTGGCGGCGACGCTGTACCTGGGGACGCAGGCCCCGGCGAGGCCGATCTTCGCACTGCTCTTCCTGATGACCTGCCTGGCCAATGGCGGGCAGACGCGGGCTGGCGTCCGGCGCCCCCTGATGGCGGCCGGGACCGTGATCGCCCTCGCGGCCGGCTATTTCTGGACCTCGGCGGCGGCGTCATGGGGACCGCTGGTGGTGGTGGGCGCGGCCGGCCTCATGCTCGAGCTCGTTGCGGGTGACATGGCCTACTCGAAGCAGCGCGCCGTCGACGAGGCCGCACGCCTGCGCGCGGTGGTCCACGCCCAGCTGCTTCAGCACCAGGAGCAGGACGCCGCACGCCTGAACGACGCCATCGGGGATGCGGTCCAGAATGGTCGGATGCTGCGCGAGATCGTCTCCGAAGCCGTGGCCGTGGGGGACCTGCTCCAGGGGCTCTCGCCGCAGCTGGGGCCCCGCCCGGGGAGCCTCATCCTGCGCATGCAGGGGCTGCTGGGACGTCTGGATGCGCTGGTGCACGAGCGCCTCGGGAAGCAGGCGCTGACCCATTCGGAGCGGGAGCCGGTGCTGCTGAGCCCACTGCTCGGATTGGTCGTCGACAGCATCCGCTTCCGCTTCCCCCACCTGGTGGTCGAGACGCGCGGAACCCTCCCGGACCACGTCGAGGCCCTGGTTCTCGGAGGGCCGGTCGGATGCCGCCGGATCCTCGAGAGTGTGCTGCTCAATGCGTGCGAAGGGGACGGCAACCGTGCGGCCGGCAGGGTGGTCATCACCCCCCATCTCTCGCCCTATAAGGGGCAGGTGACCCTCGAGGTCTGCGATGACGGCCCCGGCTTCCCGCCGCACGTGCTCGAGGCACCCGTCGAAGGGCTCCTGACGACCAAGGAGGGGCGGCAGAACGGCCTGGGGCTGTACTCCGCTGCCTCGGTCCTCACCGCCTCCGGAGGAGGCCTCGAGCGTGACAACGCCGAGCCCACCGGGGCCCGGGTCCTTCTCAGGATTCCGGCGCGGCAGTCGGCGGCAGCGGGGAGCGCGCCGCTGGAGCCTGCCGTCGGGAGGGACGCGGGGCGTCGCACCTCGTTGGGCTGACGGGGGCAGGTTCACCGGCGTCGTCCCGGCGCATGGGCCCGGAGCCCCGGTTCACAGCCACAGCCCGGTCTCAGTCGCCGGGGTTGCCACCGCGCCCGAGGTCACCGTTCGCAGGCCCGCGCTGGCTTCCGCTTGCCACTGGGGACTGTGCCGGTGGTCACCGTGCACGGCCCGCCCGGCTTTGCTCGCCGCGATTGCCACCGGTTTCAAGCGCAACGATGCGTTGCGCCTTACCGGAGTGCGCCCGCGAGAATCCAGGTCTCGATCTCTGCCAGCAGGTCGGCGGGCAGCGGGGCCGGCAGACTCTGACTGTCGAGCGGCATCTGCGCTCCAAGCACGCTGCCGTCACCCACGAGCTTGAGCCAGAGGTAGCTCTTGTCGGGCTGCCCGGGCTGGATGAGGTTCATGTCCCGCCGCTGGCTGGAGGTCGAGAGCAGCTGCTCGAAAGCATCCTCCGCCTCGAGGTTGAAGTCCGCCTGGGCCAGGGCGTTGCCGTGGCAGCCGGCACAGTGAAGGTTGAGGAGAGGGCCGATGCGATCGGTGTAGGTCGCCCCATCGCCGATGGGGTCGAGCTGCATGGGATCGTTGATGTAGCTGCAGTTGTTGTAGTCGATGGGCCCGGAGATGTCGGGCGCCTTGGCGTCCGGCGGGAGCTGCTCCACGAAGCAGTAGAGGGCGAGCAGGTCGGTCACGTTCGGCGGCTGGTTCGCCAAAGGCATGCGTGTGCCCGGAATGGGGGCGCCCTGCATGTACCCGCGCACCCGCGCAATCAGGTAGCTCTCTTCGGGGCGGGAAGGGGTGAGCATCGAGATGGTCGAGCCGAGCCGCGCGCCGTAGGTGCCGTTGCGGTTCATGTCGCCCTGGACGATGCCGGAGCGGAGCATCGACTCCACCGAGCCGACCTGCCAGTCGTTCACGTCGGCCACGAGGTGGGTCCGGTCGCCGATCACCGTCCACTGTCCCCGGAAGTGGCTGAACTCGAACTCCTCCACCTCTCCCGCCGCGTTCACGAAGCTGCGCACGAAGGAGCCGGTGGTCCAGGGACGCCGCTGGTCGCCGGGGAGCGGCGACTGCAGGTGGATGTGGAGGCCCGGGCTCTCCATCGAGCGCTGGTCGCCCTCGGGAGGCGAGCCGGGGATGTACTCGATCCAGCCGACCTCGATCTGCGATCCGTTGTCGCCGAGCCGGAAGCGATCGCCCGGGAGCTCGCAGCGATCGAAGACGCTCTCCCAGCTCCCCGGCTGCACGTTGCACGGCGCGCCGATGGTCGCGGAGAAGCCGCCGACCGTGTGCAGGTTCGGGTACTCCTTCTGGTTGTGGCAGACGCCGTTGTCCGGACCGCAGGTGCGGAGGATGAACTTGCGGTGCAGGTCCAGACCGGTGGCGTAACGCGCCTGGGCATCCTGGACGATGAGGTTGTCGCCGGTATACGGGACGACCGGCTCGGGCTCGACCAGCTCCGGGCGCTCCGGCTCGAAGCCGATCTGCCCATCGTCGGGGGCGAAGCCCGGGTCGTCACTGCAGGCGAAGAGCAGGCCCGTGCAGACCCACAGACCCATGAGGACGCGGCGGTTCGGGAGGCTCATACCCAGAACTCCTGGATGGGGGCATCGGCGGGGAAGGCCTGGGCGTGATCCGCACCCAGGAGATCCATCAGCGTCTTGAGCACCGAGCGGTAGCTGTAGACCTCACCCAGGGCCTGCAGGTCGCTGCTCCGCGTCTCACCCAGGGAGCGTCCGCCGAGGCCCGCCCGCTCCACGATGCCGCCCATGAAGGGCATCGACATCCAACGGGTCGCGTTGTCCGAGCCGTGATCGCTGCCGCCGGCCGAGTTGAAGCGCTGGTTTCCGGTGGATCGCCCGAACTCACTGCCCATCACCACCAGGGTGTGATCCCAGTACGTGCCACCCGCCGGGTGCTGCATCCGGTGCAGCGCCGCGTGCAACGCGCTGATCAGGTGGTTGAGTGACTCCATCGCGGTGGGCAGGAAGCGATCCTCACCCGAGTGGTAGTCGTAGCCGCCCTGGTCGAAGAAGACGGCGGGACATCCGAAGTGGAAGAGCCGCAGGGCAAGCGCTGCGCGGCGGGCCGGGCCGTTGTTGCCGAAGAGGTCGGACAGCTCGCGGTTGCTGATGCCGTCGACCACGTCGTTGGAGTTGTCGCCGACCTTGAGCAGGGGATCGTTGAAGATGCGCCCATAGCTCGCAGTGGCCTCGCGGGTGCCGCGGTAGGCCTCGATGATGGGGCGGTGATCCCCATGCAGCCGCGCATGGACCCGCTGATCCATGTTGTCGGCGATGCGCTGCGCCCAGGCCGGGATTGCCGAGGCGGGATCTCCGAAGCGATCGAAGCTGTTGCCCTCGAGCACCGGCGGCCGGAACGCGGCGTACACGCCGGAACCCAGGGCCATCCCCGCGCTGCCCATGCTGAAGGCCGGCAGCATCGTCCTGCCCTCGGCCGCCTCCTGGGCGACCCGCTCCCGCATGCCGTGATTGAGCAGGGTCAGAAAGCTCGTGGTGCCCCCCACGTAGCCGGTGAGGAACCGCTCGAGCCCGGTCTCATGGTTTCCGTCCGCGCGCTGACTGGTGGGCTCATGGTCCACGCAGGGCAGCACGCACATCTGGTTGGTGAACTGCGGCACCGGGAGCATCCCCAATTCGGTGCGACGGGTGCCCTCATTCCCCTCCAGGAAAGGGGAGCGACCCAGCAGCTCCGTCGGTGTCCACTCGGTGCCAGCGGCGACGTTGCTTGCCTTCCCGAAGGGGTTGAACTGCGCGGCGACGTCACCGTTGAACGCGGCCGAGAAGCGGAACCCGCCGGAGAGCCGGATGTAGATCAGGTGGCGGACCGCCTGACCGGGACCCGCCTGGGCATAGGCCTTGTTGGGGATCCAGATGTGGGGGAAGGCCACGGCGGCGCCGAGGCCCTGGAGCAGGCGGCGGCGCGAGAGGGGCGTGCTGCGGGGCTTGGTGCGCATGGATGCGACTCCTTGGCGTCCGTCAGTAGAAGAGCATCTCGGCGCTGGTGAGCGCGGCGAAGCAGTAGGGCCGGGCGAACGACTCGGCGGTGCAGGTGGAGGTGGCGCACTCGATGCCCGCCTCGGCCGCCTCGTCCAGCTCCTCGATCAGCGGCGCGCGTCCGTAGAACTGGCGGAGCTGGTGCGCGGCAATGGAGCGGGCCACCTCGGGCGTGACGGCCGTGGTCGGGGTCACCCCCGAGGGCAGGAGGCGGTCGATCGACGCGGTCCCATCTCCTCCTTCGAGCGCCGGATCACAGATGTTGTTGATGAAGCCCAACTGGGTGGCGGTGGTGAGGATGCTCAGCACCTTGAAGCGCCCGGTCACCACGTTCTCCGGGCAGCCACCCATGGTCTTGGCGAGCTCTGCGTAGGACATGTCCACGCCCCGGCTGCGGCCCTCTCCATCCGGCTCGCTGAAGCCCCACTCGCTGGCGTCGATGATGCGGTAGGCGTTGATGCTGCCCTCGGCCATGAAGGCCCGCGGGTTGGGGATGCGGTGATCACATCCCGCCAGCTCCACGCCGGCGACGTGCGCCACGCTGTCGAGCCACACCTCCGCATCCACCTGCTTGAGCGGACCGCGCGTCCAGGGATAGGCGGCGCTGCTCATGCCGTCCACGCTCTGGAGATAGGCCACGCTGGTGAGGACCGCGTGGTGGACCGAGCGCATGTCGCCGTTGTGGTCGATGAGCCAGCGGACCAGCTGGTCGCGGACCTCAGGGACCAGCCGCGCGAGGTCGTAACCCAGGTACTGCTCGAGGACCTCCTCGACGGCCTGCTCCCAGAAGGCCAGCTCCTGGCTCAGCACCCGCCCCGGCAGTTGCAGGCGCATCCATTCGTCCGCGCTCAGCAGCCCACTCCACAGCGTGGGTGCCTCCAGGCGCGGGTCGTAGTTGGCGCGGATGTCGGGGATGAAGATGAGCTCGTTGTGGCCATAGAGGACGCTGGTGCACTCACCCCGGCGTGACTCGTCGACCTGGTTGTTCTCGTCGAGGCAGCGGAAGTGGAGGAAGGCGTCCGGAACCACGCCGAGCTGCACGTGGTCGGCGTAGCCGTTGTGCCAGAGGGAGTAGAGGCGCCCGAGATCGGCGCGCTCGTTCTCGAACGGGGGCCGCCCCATGAAGAGGAGGAAGAGGGCCTCCACGCGATCGCCGGGAGAGTTGTAGCGGCGGGTGAGGACCGGGTGCGCGCTGACCACCGCGGCGAAGAGGTCGTAGGGGACCCGCCCCTCCATGAGCTTCCCGACGAGTCGATCCGCGTCGTAGATGCGCTCGATGTTGACGATCTCGGTGCTGTAGCCGAGCACGTCCGCCCATCGGCGCCGGTTCACCTTGAGGAAGGCCTCGTCGGCCATCAGGCGGGTGACCGCCTCGTGCCATCCGTCGCCGCAGGTCTCCTGCGCCTCGGCGAGGGTCGGGAGGCGACCGGTCATGTCGACGAAGAGGCGGCGGCAGGCCTGTCCGTGGTCGATCTCACGGGGCTCGAGCCCGACCCCCCACAGGCTGCGGCAGAGGCCCCGGTTGACCGGGTTCTCGAGCGGCTGTGCGTCGCACCAGGCGATGCACTCGGCGTCGCAGTTGGGAGGTGCGCTGTCGTTGGGAGGCGGGACGTCACGCGCCGCCGGCAGCACGTCGTTGCCGCCGGCGAAGGGCTCGAGGTTGAGCGGTGGCCCATTGCCGACCATCCCGCCCGGCCCGCGCGCGAGCAGCTCCGGGTCGATGAGCGTCGGACTGCTGCAGCCCGCGGCCAACAGGGCGAGGGCCAGGAGCGGGAGCGGCTTGAGACGTGACATACGGGCCCCTGGGAGGTGAGGACCCGAAGACGGTAGCACGCCCGACCGGGTGCCGTCGCACCACCCCGGGGAAGCGGGAGGCTCAGCCGGGAACGACGCGCAGCGCTGTTGCCGGGATCAGGCCGCCACCTGGTCGCTCGCCGGCAGCCGGTGCGGAGCCGGCCACACCGCGCGTTGGGGCGTCGCGATCTCGATGAGCTTCAGCGCCGAGAGCAGCCGCATCACCTGCCAGGTCGGGTCGATCTCGAACTTCCGGGCGGCGAAGTCGGGGCTCATCCCGAACGTGTGGTGGTTGTTCTGGAAGAGCTCGCCCATGCAGAGCACGTCCACCGGCAGGGTGTTGCGCGAGTGGTCCGAGGTCTTGAAGTTCCGGTAGCCGTACTTGTGCCCACACCAGTTCACGATCGCGCCGTGGACCGGGCCCATCACGAAATGGATGGGGAGGAGGAGCCACAGCCACCAGGAGGTGGCGAACACCGCGTAGACCGCGATGTAGGCCGCGACGAAGAGCAGGGTCACCACGCGGCTCTGCGCCAGCGTCTCATCGACGAGTTTCCACTCGGGATATCCGGCCTGGAAGCGGGGCTCCGGCAGGACCGTGCGCTTCACGAACCCCTCGTAGCGGGTCTTGGTGTGCCACATCATCGAGAACACGTCGCGGAAGCGATGCGGGGTGTGGGGATCCCGATCCGTGTCGCTGAACGCGTGGTGCTCGCGGTGCAGCCAGGCGTACGCCCGGGGCGAGAGGTAGCTGGAGCCCTGGACCAGGAAGGTCGCCAGGTGCACTGCCTTCTCCATGCGGGGACCCATCCGGTACATGCGGTGGGCCGCGTAGCGGTGCTGGAAGAAGCTCTGGAAGAAGACGCACAGAACCCAGTGCGCGACGAAGAATCCGAGAATGACCCACATGACGGGAGAGAGAACCAACGGGGTGGTCACCGTTCCGTCATGGGTCTGCACGAACCTGCCGGCCGCGACGTTCCCGATCCGCGCGGCGGGTTCCCCCGTCGCCTGCTGAGCGATTGGACAGCCGGCCCCTCGCAGCCTTGCCGGGGGAGCTGGCGTGGACAGGGGAGAGGGGCCCTGCGAACGTCGGAGGTCCAGTGATCGCCGCCACGCTCGCCCTGCTTGCCACGCCCGGATCCACCCCGGGCTGGGCGCCGTGACGTGGCGGCGCGTGCGCGTCTTCCGGCGCCGCCACGGTCGGCAGAGGGGTCAGGGGAGGGGCGTGAAGGTCACCCCTCCCACGAAGCGGCCGTCCGGAGAGCCGTAGCCACGGACGACGCCCCGGCCCCCCGAGGCGGTCAGGGTGAGCCCCGGGATGACCTCAGCCTGCACCCCGAGGAGGGCTTCGACCGGCGCCCCCTCGGTTCCATCGGGCTGCAGGCCCACCACGCCGTAGACATTGGCGGTGGCGGCCATGGGGACGGCCCCGAGCCGGAACGGCACCGAACCCGCCAGCGCCCAGGCGAACTCGTTGCCCACGACCACGTTCTCCAGTTGCTGCCGGGAGCGCAGGTTGACGCCCACGTTGGCGAGGAGGCGCACGCGATCCGGCATGCCGTAGGAGAGGATGATCCGCGGCTGCAGCCCGAAGCCCCCGCCGCTGCCGAAGGAGCCTCCCGCCCCGGTGGGGATGACCAGAGGCAGGGCCGCGGCGAGTTGGAGTCCGGCGGTCGGCGGCAGCAGCAGCATCCGGGGCGTCAGCCGGACGTCGCCCGCACCCAGTGAGGCGCTCGCGGAGCTCCCCGGGGCCACCGACTGGTAGGTCTGGAAGGTGAGCGGCGCCGAGAGGCCCAGCTCGATGCGCTCGTAGATCCCCATCGCCACCGCGAGCTCCGCTGCGGCCTGGCTGTCGACGAGCCGGGTGAGGCGCTCTCCGGTGCGCGGATGCACGCGGACCAGCGGGTCGTCCGCATAGGTGAGCCAGATGCCGCCGCTGAAGGCGAAGGGCTCCAGCACCTCGGCGCCGTGGACGTTGAGGATGCTCGAGGCACCGGGCGCGGCCTTGAAGTGCTGCACGTCGATGGCCCCCCGCGCCTGCTGTGCGCTCGCGGGCAGTGGCACCCCGAGCAGCAGCAGTCCCAGGCCGCCGGCAACCGCCGCCCGACGACGCCCCCAGGCCCTTCCGAAGAGCAGCAGGGCGAGCAGCGCAGCCCAGGGCGCCGCCGTCCCGCCGGTGGCGGCACATCCACCCCCGCCGGTCAGCATGCCCCCGTCGGGGATGAGCAGGTTGCTGTTGAACTGGACCTCCTCACCGTCGGAGATGCCGTCACCATCGGTGTCGGGGTTGAGGGGATCGGAGCCACGCTCCACCTCGTCACCATCCTCCAGACCATCGCCGTCGGTATCGGGGTTGAGGGGATCGGTGCCGCGATCGAGCTCCTCGCCGTCGGGGAGGCCGTCGCCATCGGTGTCGGGGTTGAGGGGGTCGGTGCCGCGATCGACCTCTTCGCCATCGGGGAGGCCGTCGCCATCGGTGTCGGGGTCGGTGGGATCGGTGCCGAGCTCCAGCTCCTCACCATCCGGGATGCCGTCGTCATCGGTGTCGGGGTTGTTGGGATCCGTTCCGATCTCCCGCTCGGTGTCGTCGTCGATGCCGTCGCCATCGGCGTCCACGTCATCCGCCGGGTCGTTGGGATCCGTCTCGCCCGGATCCACCCGCCCGTTGCGGTTCCGGTCCTCGATGCCATCCAACACGCTCCCGCCGTCCGTGTCGGGGTTGAGGGGATCGGTGGTGGTGGTGGGATCCGCGTCCGGCGTGAAGACCTCGAGGTCCGTGTCGTTGCCCTGGGGCTCGGTGAGGCCGAGCTCCAGACCATCCGGCAGACCATCGCCATCGGTGTCCGCGTCGAGGGGATCGGTGCCGTACCCGACCTCCCAACCGTCGGTGAGCCCGTCGTCGTCGGTGTCGTCGTCCAGGGGATCGGTGCCGAGCGCGAGCTCCTCCCCATCGGTGAGGCCGTCACCGTCGGTGTCCTCGTTGAGCGGATCGGTTCCCTGCGCGAGCTCCTCTCCATCGGGGATCCCATCCCCATCACTGTCGGGATCGTCCGGATGGGTGCCGAGCTCGCGCTCCTCCTCATCCGGCACACCATCCCCATCGCTGTCGCGCAGCGCGGTCCAGCTCCAGCGCGCCGGGGTGGTCTCCACGTTTCCTGCCGCGTCGGTGGCCCTGACGAGGAGCGCGTGCGACCCGTCCGCCACGTCGACCAGGGAGTAGGGGGAAACGCAGGAGCTCCACGTGCCCGCGTTCAGGCTGCACTCGAAGGCCGCCTCCACCTCATCCGCCTCGAAGGTGAAGGTGGCGGTTCCGCTGGCTTCGGGGGAGTGCGGCCCGGACGTGATCCGGGTCGTGGGCGCCACGGTGTCCACGCTCACCTGCGTACGCGCGACGGGGCCCACGTTGCCGGCCGCATCGGTGGCAAAGGCCTCGAGCTGGTGCGTGCCGTCCTCCAGGGGACCGACGGTCACCGACCACTGTCCCGCCGCATTGAGGGACAGGAGCCCAGGGGCCGCTGTAGCGAGCGTCACCGGGCCCACGTCGTTTCCGTTCACGGAGAGGCGCAGCGTGGCTCCGGGCTCGGTGAGACCGCTCACCTGGAAGGTCGAAAGGTTCAGCGTGCTGCCATCCGCAGGGCTCACGATCTCCGGCGCCTCCGGCGGCGTGGTGTCCACGGTCCAGGTGTGGCTCGGCGGCGTCGGGTCGACGTGTCCTGCCGCATCCCGGGCCTGCACCACGAACGTGTGCTCCCCATCCGCGAGGGAGGTGAGCTGATGGGGCGAGGTACAGGAGAAGGCTGCGCCGCCATTGAGGCTGCAGAGGAAGGTCACGCCGGGCTCATCCGCGTTGAAGGTGAAGGTCGCCGCGGCGCTGTGGGTGAGGGTGGGCGGCGTCGAGGTGAGCTGCGTCTGCGGCGGATGGGTGTCCAGGAGGAAGGTCACGCGCGCCTCGGGGCTCTCATGTCCGATGGCGTCGGTGGCCGTGGCGCTGACGGTGTGCAGACCATCGATGAAGGCGGGAAGCGGAAAGGTCCACGCCCCCGAGGCGCTCGCAGTCACCACGCCATAGGGGATGTTATTGACGCTGACGGTGACCGTGGCGTGCGCCTCGGACTGACCCGAGGCGTTGGACGGGCTCGCCGCGTAGAGGCGGCCATCCTCGGGCGTCACGATCACCGGTGCATCGGGCGCAACGGTGTCCACGGTCCAGGTGTGGGTCGCGGGGGTGGGGTCCACGTTGCCGGCGGGGTCCACCGCGCGGACCCGGAGGGTGTGCGTCCCATCCCCGGTGCTGAGCACGAAGGGGCTGGCGCAGCTCTGCCAGCTGCCCGCGTTGAGGCTGCACTCGAAGCCGGCGTCCGCATCATCCGAGGTGAAGCCGAAGGTCACCGTGGAGGTTGCGACCATCGACGCTGGAACCTGGGTGAGGGTGGTCTCCGGCGCGGTCAGGTCCACCACCCAGGCATGTGAGGCGGGGCTCGGATCCCGGCCGCCGTCGCCGTCGACGTAGCGCACCTCGAGCAGGTGGCTGCCCTCTCCCACGTTGAAGGAGGTCTGGGCCGCACACGGGGTCCACGCACCCGCATCCAGGCGGCACTCGAAGGTGGCGACGGGCAGGCTGGTCCTGAAACGGAAGGACGCCTCACGATCCGGGGTGATCGCCGGCGGGGCCTCCTCGATGAAGGTCTCGTGCTGCACCTGCACGACGGTCGGACGCCGCTCTCCGGTGCCGGCGGGATCGGAGGGGAAGGACACCGGTCCCACGCCCTGGGACAGCCCCACCTGTCCGGCGGCGGTGAGGATGGCCTGGTTGGCGATCTCGCCCCACGCGTCCGCATCCACGGTGACCAGGAACGCAACGGTGGCGCGTCCACCCACCGGGATGGCACCTCCCTGGCTTGCGCCGGCCCCGGTGCCCAGGCGGAACACCAGGGTGCGGGTCGCCGGGTCGTAGTCGGCCTGATCGTCTCCGACGGCGTCGGTCTTCGGGCCCGGATGCGCGCCCTCGAGGATCTGCATCGAGCCGGGGACGTAGGTGACGCCGGCAGGGAGCGGGTCGGTGAGAACCGTCTCCGCCGAGCTGTCGGTGCCCGTGTTCTCGGTGGTGACCGTGTAGCGCAGCACGTCGCCCGGCGCGACGACCCCACCGTTCAGATCCTCGACCGACTTGCTCGTCCGGGTGAAGACCGGCTTGAAGGTCGCGATCGACGTCACGAACGCACCGATCAGATAGGTGTCCTGGGTGCTCGAAGCGCTGAACGTCGCCGAGCGATCTCCGGGCGAGAGCATCGGAGTGACCGAGACCACGTCCAGGTCCAGACCGCTCATGCTCTGCGCGCCGCCCGTCGCCTGCGGCAGATCCCCGGCGAGCGTCACCGCGCTGCCCAGGTGGCTGCGGCTGCTGTTGAAGAAGTTGTTGGTCGGGTTCACCCCGTCGGTGAGCGGAACACCGTTGAAGTTCAGGGTGTCCCCGGAGATGGAGCCGTCACCCTCGTAGGCGATGACCCCCAGGCGCCCGTCGTAGCCGGCATTGGGGACCAGAAAGCCCTCCACGGTCCCGCTCGCGGGGACGCCGCTGGTCACCAGGTCCAGGCCATCGAAGATGGTGAGGTTGCGCGGCTCCAGACCGTCGAGCGTGTAGAAGACCACCATCGACCAGGCGGCGTAGAGCACCTCGTTGTTGAGGTTGGCCGGGTCGCGCATGTCCACGCCGGACAGCCGGTACGCCCCCGGACCGTGGTCCTGCACCACCCCGGTCACGTCCGCGGTGGACTGGTAGTAGCGCAGCGAGTCGTAGGTGACGACCTGCGAGTCATCCGCGTGGACCGTGACCTCTGCGGGGGCACCTTCGGGCAGCAGTTGCACCTGGAGATCCGCCTGGGCCGAGGTGACGTGGGCCGACCAGTAGAGCCGGGCGTAGGTGATCTCGGCGCCTTCGGGGAGCTGGAGCACCGCGGTGCTTCTCGCCTGCGCCACCGTCACGCCGGTGTGGGCCTCCGCGCGTCCCGGCTGGGGGGCGTCGGACCGCCACGGCACGTCGGCTCCGGTGTCCGAGGTGCGGCTCCCACAGCTGCCTACCGTGCCGACGACCAGGCCCCCGCTGACCCCGCAGTCCCTGACCAGGGTGTTCCCGAAGATCACCATGTCCCCGCGTTGGTCGACCGAGTGCCGCAGGGTCGGGGCGGCTCCGGCCGTGGATGCCGCCATCAGAACAAAAAGACAGCGCCAGCGGAATCGGTAGGCGCGCATGGGCCCTCGGTGGGTGAAGGGAGAACCATCGACCACCCCCCTGACGAGAGGTCGAGCGTCTGCTGCACGACAACGGTAAGCGGGGAGATACACCCCAAGTCAAATCATCCGACGTACCTTGAATGCGGTACGCGGCGAGTGCGGTCAGTTCCTGATTTTCCGGAGTGGGCCTTCGGTGGGGCGGCCTTGAGAGCGGGGCAGCCGGAGAAGGGAGTCCGCCGGGACCCGGGTGGAACCGGCGCGCCTCCTCAGTCGGGGACCGGGGCCTGCCGCGGACGACGCCGGGCCAGCAGGCCCTCGATCACCACGAAGAACAGGGGGACGAAGAAGATCCCCAGGAAGGTCCCCAGGATCATCCCGCCCAGCACCCCGGTGCCGATGGAGCGCTGGGCACCGGAGCCCGCGCCGGACGCCAGCGCCAGGGGGAGCACGCCCAGCCCGAAGGCCAGCGAGGTCATCAGGATGGGCCGCAGGCGCGCCCGCACCGCCGCGAGCGTGGCCTCGATGCGCCCCATCCCCGCCTCGAGGTTCTCCTTGGCAAAGGCCACGATCAGGATGGCGTTCTTGCTGGAGAGGCCGACCGTGGCGAGCATCGCCACCTGGAAGTAGATGTCGCGCTCGATGCCCCGGAGGCCGGCAGCGAGCACCGTGCCCAGAATCCCCAGCGGCGCGAGCAGCAGCACCGCGGTGGGGACCGCCCAGCTCTCGTACATCGCCGCCAGGCACAGGAAGACCAACATCAACGAGAGCATGTAGAGCAGCGGCACCTGCGCGCCCGCCTCGCGCTCCTGGAAGGATTGACCGGTCCAGGAGACGGTGAAGCCCGGCGGCAGGGTGGAGGCGATCCGCGTGATCTCCTCCATGGCCGCACCGGAGCTCACTCCCGGCGCCGGCTCGCCGACGATCTGGGTGGCCGGGACCCCGTCGTAGCGCTCGAGGCGCGGTGAGCCGTAGTCCCAGCGGGTGGTGGCAAAGGACGAGAAGGGGACCATCTGCCCTTCCGCGTTGCGGACCGACCACAGCCGGAAGTCCTCCGGATTCATCCGGAACGGCGCGTCGGCCTGCACGTAGACGCGCTTCACGCGGCCGCGATCGATGAAGTCGTCGACGTAGCGGCCGCCCCAGGCGATGGAAAGTGTCTCGTTGACCTCGGCGATGGAGAGCCCCAACGAGAGGGCCTGGGCTTCGTCCACCTCGACCCGGAACTGAGGCGTGTCGTCGAGGCCGTTGGGGCGCACGTTCTGAAGCAGGGGACTCTGCATGGCCGCGCCGAGCAGCTGGTTGCGCGCGGCGATGAGCGCCTCGTGCCCCTGCTCGCCGCTGTCACGGAGAAAGAAGTCGAAGCCGGTGGCGTTGCCGAGCTCGGGCACCGCGGGAGGCGGGAAGGCGAAGGCCAGCGCGTCCCGGATGCCGGCGAACGCCATGCTCGCGCCGCCGGCGACGGCTTCCACACCCTGGGTCCGCAGATCCCGCTCCTCCCAGTCCTTCAGCTTCACGAAGCCGATCGCGGTGTTCTGCCCGGCGCCCGCGAAGCTGAAGCCCTGCACGGTGAAGAGCGACTCCACCGCGGGATCCTTGAGGAACTGCTGCTCCACCTGCTCGACGACCTGCATGGTGCGCTGCTGGGTCGCGCCCGCGGGCGTCTGCACCATCGCAAAGAGCATCCCCTGGTCCTCCAGGGGCAGAAACGCCGTGGGCAGCCGGAGGAAGAGCCACACCATCAACGCGGTGAGCACCGCGAAGACCAGCATGAAGCGCCCCGCCCTTCGGGCCATCCAGCCCACCGCACGCCCATAGCGTTCGGTCGCGCGCTCGAAGGTGCGGTTGAACCCACCGAAGAAGCCGCGTCGGGCCTGTTGTCCGGGCTTCGCCGGCCGCAGCAGCGTGGCGCAGAGCGCGGGCGTCAGCACCAGGGCCACCAGCACCGAGAGGGCCATGGCGGTGACAATCGTGAGGGAGAACTGGCGGAAGATCACGCCGGTGGAGCCCTGGATGAAGGCCATGGGCACGAACACCGAGGAGAGCACGAGGCCGATGCCCACCAGCGCGCCGCTGATCTGGCGCATCGAGGCGCGGGTGGCCTCCACCGGCGAAAGCCCTTCCTCGTGCATCACCCGCTCCACGTTCTCGACCACCACGATGGCGTCGTCGACGAGCAGGCCGATGGCCAGCACCATCGCGAACATGGTCAGCATGTTCACCGAGTAGCCGGCGACCGCCATGACCCCGAAGGTGCCCAGGAGGACCACCGGAATGGCGATGGTGGGGATGAGGGTCGCGCGCCAGGACTGCAGGAAGAGGAACATCACCAGGAAGACGAGGGCGATGGCTTCGAAGAGGGTCTCGATCACGCCGCGGATCGCCTCCCGGATGAAGGGCGTGGTCTCGAAGGGCACCACGACCTCGACCCCGGGCGGCAGCGTGGGACGGACCTCATCGAGCACCTGTTGCACGCCCTCCGCCGTCCGCAGCGCATTGGCTCCGGTGGCCATGGAGATGCCGAAGCCCGAGGAGGGCTGACCGTTGAAGCGGGAGATGAAGCCGTAGTCCTCGGCGCCCAGCGCCACCCGCGCGATGTCCCCCAGACGGAGCACCGCACCATCGGGGGTGGCCCGCAGGATGATCGCCTCGAACTGCTCTGCCGTCTGGAGGCGGTCCTGCGCGGTGATGCTCGCGGTGAGCTGCTGGCCTTCCACCGCAGGGGTTCCGCCGAGCTGCCCGACCACCACCTGCTGGTTCTGCGCGCGGATCGCCGCGGCGACATCAGTTGGCGTGAGGCCGTAGGTCTCCAGCGCATTGGGGTCCAACCAGATGCGCATGGCATAGGGCGAGCCGAAGAGCTGGGTCGTTCCCACCCCCGGGACACGCGAGATCGGATCCAGCACCCGCGAGGCGATGAGATCCGCGAGGTCCTGCCGATCGAGGCTGTCGTCGCCGGAGACGAAGCCCACCACCATCAGGAACCCGCTGGAGACCTTGCTGACCTGAAGTCCCTGCTGCTGCACCACCTGGGGAAGCAGGGGCGTCGCCAGCGAGAGCTTGTTCTGCACCTGCACCTGCGCGATGTCCGGATCGGTGCCGTTCTGGAAGGTGAGGGTGATGGCCGCGCGCCCGTTCGACTCACTGGTCGAGGACATGTAGAGCAGGCCATCCAGCCCCTTCATCTGCTGCTCGATCACCTGGGTGACCGAGTCCGCGACCGCCTGCGCCGACGCGCCGGGATAGATCGCGTTGATGGTGACCGACGGCGGCGCGATCTCCGGGTACTGCGCCACCGGCAGGCGCGTGATGGAGATGCCACCGAAGAGCATCAACGCGAGGGCGAGCACCCACGCGAAGATCGGGCGGCTGATGAAGAACTGGGACATGGCGTCCTCGCCTCAGGGTTGCTGCGGTTGAGGAGGAGCAGGGGACTGCTCGGAGGGACCAGAGCCGCCGATGGCCTTCGCGGCCGCATCCCGCTCGGTGGCCCGGACCTGCGCACCCGGCTGCACCTTCTGGACGCCCTCGACGATCACCCGATCACCGGGGGCGAGCCCCGAGGACACGAGCCAGGCGCTTCCCACCGTCTGCTCGGTCGTGAGCTGGCGTGCCTCGACCCGGCCGTCGTCCCCCACCACCAGCGCCACCGCTTCGCCGGAGGGGTCGCGCGTCACCCCCTGCTGGGGAACCAGGAGTCCCTCCTCGGTGGTGCCCGCCTGGAGAATCGCCCGCACGTACATCCCCGGAAGCAGCACCGCCTCCGGGTTGGGCACCTCGATGCGCACCAGTGAGCTGCCGGTGGTGGGATCCACGGTGACCTCGGAGAAACGGAGGCGCCCCTGGTGGGGGTAGCGGGTCCCATCCCCGAGCAGGATGGTCACCGGCGCCTCGTCATCGCGTTGCAGGCGCCCCTTGGCGATCGCGCGTCGCAGCTCGAGCCACTCCTCGTTGGAGCGGCTCACGTCCACGTAGGTGGGATCCAGTTGCTGCACGGTGGTGAGCGGGTCCGGCTGGTTCGCGGTCACCAACGCGCCCTCGGTCACCGCCGAGCGTCCCACCCGCCCGGAGATGGGGGCGGTGACGCGGGTGTGGCCCACCACCACCTGCTGTCCCTTCAGCGCCGCCTGCGCCGCAGCGAGATCGGCCTGGGCCAGGCGCAGCGCGGCTTCGGTGGTGTCGTGCTGCTGGGCGCTGATGGCCCCACCCTCAAACAGCGTGCGGGAGCGCTCCGCATTCTCGCGGGCCACGACCAGCGCGGCACGCGCGCGGGACACGGACGCCTGGGCGCTGCGCAGGGACGCGCGGTAGGTGTCGTCCTCGAGCTGATAGAGCGGCTGGCCCTCCTTCACCTCGGCACCCTCTTCGAAGAGGCGCCGCTCGACGAGGCCGCTCACCTGCGGACGGACCTCGGCGATGCGGAAGGGGCGCACCCGTCCCGGCAGCTCCCGGGTGAGTTGCACCCGCTGGGGCTTCAGGGTGACCACGGTCACCTCGGGGGGCGGACCTCCCGGCCCCCCGGGACCCATCGGAGCGGCGGCGCTCCCGGAGGCCTCGCCGCCCGCCGCCTCGCCGCCCGCGGGCGGACCTCCACCCCCCGCTCCTTCGTCCCCGCCCGTTGCCGGGGGCGCACCGCCGCCGGGGGGCGCACCCTCGTGTCCGCGATCGCAGCCGCTTGCTCCCGCGGCCACCAGTATCAGCGCGCTCCAAAGGAGCAGTCCCCGGACGGGGGCAATCACCCCGGCAGGTCCCAGCATCGGGCGGGCGTGCGGCATCGGTCACTCCCTCGAGCGACCGGAAACGCGGTCGCCGGAAGGCCAGATGCCCATCGCCGCGAATGCGGGGAACCGCCGGGCCTTCTGCGGTGTGGACCCCGTGACCCTGCGGTCAGAACATCCGGGCCTGGGCCCCGTCGACCACCACCGTGTCCCCGCTGATCCAGCGGGCGCGGGTGGAGAGGAGGAAGGTCACCACGTCGGCCACCTCCTCGGGGGTTCCGAAGCGGCCCCATGGAAGCTGCTCCTGCACCATCTTCGCGATGCGCTCGGGATCCTGCTGCTGCCGGCGATCCCAGCTGCCGCCTGGAAACAGGATGGAGCCCGGGGCCACGCCGGCCACCCGGATACGGTGCCTGGCCAGGTCCACCGCCATCTCCCGCGTCAATCCGGTGAGCGCGGCCTTGGCGGCGGTGTAGGGGGCGCTGCTGCAGTACTCGAGCCCGCAGATGGAGTTGACGTGCACGATCACGCCGCCCTGCTCGCGGCCCTTCATCCGCTCCACCGCATGCTGGGAACACCACACGGTGGACATCAGGTTGGTGTCGATGACGCGTTGCCAATCCGAGGCGCTGGCGACGTCGAAGCTGCCGCTGCCCTGGCTGCCACCGACGTTGTTCACCAAGCCATCGAGTGGGCCCAGCGCGGCCTCGGCGCCCGCCACCGCGGCGTAGGCCCCCTCGGGGGTGGCGACGTCACAGACCAGCACCTCGACCGTGCCCCCTTCGGCCCGGAGCGCGGCGGCCGTGGCGTTCAGGTCCTCGCGTCCCCTCGCGGTGAGGAAGACCCGCGCGCCCTCGCGGATGAGGGAGGTGGCGATGGCCCGCCCGATGCCCCGGCTTCCGCCGGTGATGAGGACGTTCTTTCCCTGCAGCTCGAGATCCATGTGCGAGGCTTCTAGCAGCAAGCGCGCCGAGGAGGACCCGCAGCGCGATGGGGCCGGGGTGCCGTGCCGTCGGCTTCAAGGCACAATGGCGGGCGAGGAGATGAACGGACCATGACCGAAGAGGATCGCCGCGCCATGCTCGAGGCGCTCGCCCGCGCCCGGGAGGTGGTCGACGCACACCTCCCGCAGTCCCCCGCCGTTCAGGGCAGCCAGCGGTGGGTGGATCGCCGGCGCGCGCTGGCGGTGGACCTCGCCCTGGAGTTCGCCCAGGCCGCGCTCGTCGACGAGGCGCTCGACACCCGCGCGCTCGCCGAGCGCATGGAGGCGCTGCTGCACACCACCCATGAGGTCGCCCCGGGCTTCGGGCTGGACCGGGCCGCCGGCTGCGTCCTCGAGGGACTGGCCGGAGAGGGCACCGAATCGCCTGCCCACTGACGCCGCATCTTGGGGGGCCCCGCTCTTCCAGAGGCCTCCCATCAGGCGATCCCGCGGGTGTTCCCACCGGCCCGCGTCCGGCGTCCGCCCGCGGGTGTCAGCGCGAGCGACGGACGTCGCCGCTTAAGTCCTTGTCGTCCCGCATGGGGATGGTGAGCACCGGAACCCGGGAGCGGGTGATCACCCCGTGCGCCACGCTCCCCAGCAGCGCGCGAGAGAGTCCCCTCCGCCCATGCGTTCCCATCACGATGAACGCCGCACCGACCTCCTCGGCGACCTCGGTGATGACGGTGGCGGTGCGGCCCACCTCGAGGCGCGTGCGCAGCGTTCGGCCGGGCGTGGACCACTTCTCCACCAGGCTCGCCATGTGACGCTCGGCCTCCGCCAGCGCGAGCTCACTCAGGGAGGCCGCGTCGAAGCCCGGCACCGCATAGAGTGTGTCACCGGCGAGCAGACGCGGCGGCTCCCACACGTGCAGGGCGAGCACCTCCTGGTCGAAGGCGCGGGCCCAACGGATGGCCTCGCCGAGCACGCGGTCCTCGGCACCCTCCTCGAAATCCACGGGGACCACGATGGGTCCCGACGGCGGCGTAGGCTCTTGCATCTGCGGCTCCTTGGTGAAGACGCGGGCTCAGGCGGGCTGACGCCGCTTGGGGCCGGGGTGGCGCGAGCGGGCGTCCTGTGGGTCGGTGCGCTCCAGCGCGCGGGCAATGGCCGCCTCACTCAGGTACCCCAGATAGGGTCCTTCGGCGCTGGCGACCGGAAGCAGGGGCAGGTGTTCCGAGGCGAGGCGTTCCAGGCCCGACCACACCGAGGTGTCGGGCGGGATGGGATCCACCGGGTGGAGGTGTGCCATCACCGGCTCGTGGTCGCGCTCCGCCGCGGGCACCTCCTCCAGATCCGCGAGGCGCAGCACCCCCACGGGCCGGCCCTTCTCATCGAGCACCGGCAGCACCTCCCGGTGTCGCAACGTGAAGGACTCCAGCGCCAGGGCCAACGAGTCATCCGTGCGCAGGGCCACGCCCGGCCCCGACACCAGTGACTCCACCGTCATCGGCTCGAGGACCGCGCGCAGACGGACCTGCTGCGCCTCTCCGGCGGCCCCGAGCATCACGAAGAAGCCCACCAGGATGAGCAACAGGTTGCCGGTGAGCACCCCGGCGATCCCGAACAGGACCGCGAAGACCTGTCCGGTCCGGGCCGCCACCGTGGTGGCCCGCAGCGCGCCCAGTCGCGGGGTGAGGGCCGCCCGGAGGATGCGCCCGCCGTCCATGGGGAAGGCCGGGAGCAGGTTGAAGATCCCGAGGCCGAG
The DNA here is from genome assembly GCA_035304185.1 of Myxococcaceae bacterium. GTDB lineage: Bacteria > Myxococcota > Myxococcia > Myxococcales > Myxococcaceae > DATGQN01. The sequence goes on along the minus strand of DATGQN010000091.1, from coordinate 4,759 downwards.
GTTCATCGCCCCCAGGCTGAAGAGGCCCAGACCCACCGCGGGGCTGACGCTTCCGCCGGTGAGGGCGGCCGCGATCAGCAGCCCTGCGCCCAGCGCGAGGCTCGTCAGCGGCCCCACCAGCGCCATCATCGCCTCCTGCCAGGGCCGCTCGGGCGCGCGCTCCAGTCGGGTCACCCCGCCGATGAGCATGAGCGTGATGCTGGAGACCCGGCCTCCGTGCGCCAGCGCGTAGAGGGCGTGCGCCAGCTCGTGCGCCAGGACCGACGCGAAGAGGCCCACCACCATCGCCACCCCGTAGGTCAGCGTGGGCATGCTCAGGAAGGCCGGCGGCTCGCCGCGGGCGAGCGAGAGCTGGGCACCGAAGATCGGCGCCAGGAGGGGGAGCACCAACAGAAAGCTCACGTGGAGCAGCAGGGGGATCCCCCGGACACGGCCGATGGGCAGGGACCAGCGCATGTCCTGCAAGCTGAGGATTCGCTTGGGACCCAGCACCCTCGGAGACGGGCGGGGGGAGGAGGGCCCGCAAGGTCGCCCGCTCCCATGCGGAAAACGTCGCCCCCGCGACACCGGGTCGGGTGCGACGGCACCGCTGCCGTCGGGTCGGAGCGGTGGGGAAGGTCCGCGCCTCGCTGGAAAGAGGTGACTTCGGCTACAAACCCACTTTCACCGTGTCGGCGCCGGGGGGGGGATGGGCGCCGCACCCTCACGTGTGACGTGCTGCCATGTCCACTGTCCCTTCCGTCTCCGAGGCATCCGGGACCACCGAGGGCAGCGCCTTCGAGGCCCTCTTCGTCCACGTCCTTCAGCCGACCGGGGCCTTCGCGCTCGAGCTGGCGGAGGCCGGGTTCGATCCCGACTGGATGCAGGCGCGCTACCCCTCTGCCGTCTGGTACCGCTGCCTGGACATCGGTCGTCGGCACACCTTTCCCGGGCTTCCACCCGCCGAGGGGTTCCGCAGGCTCGGGCAGGCGTTCATGGAAGGCTACTTCCGCACCCTCATCGGCCGGGTGGTGAGCGCGGCCCTTCCGCTCTACGGGCTGCAGCGCACCCTGGACCGGCTCCCGCGCGTGTGGAAGGGCACCCAGCCCACGACCGAGGTGACGGTGGCCAAGGACGGGGAGCACGCCTGGCACGTCACCCTGAACTCCCCCGGGGTCATCCCGGAGTTCAGCGCCGGGGTCCTGGAGGCCGCGGCGGCACCGGTGGGCGCGAAGATCACCGTGGAGGTGGTGACGCGCAGCCCCCTCCACTGCGTGTTGCGCGTGGTCCGACTCCGGGATTGAGGTGGGTCTTCCGCGCCGGGGCGGTGGTCCGGGTCGCGGAACCGGGGCGCCTCCGCTTCGGGGCGGAATGACGGCGGACAGGCGCCAAAGTGGGTGACGGGCCGGGCGACCGGTTAGGTTTCACCCATGCGCTTCATCCTGAACCTGCTCTGGTTCGTCCTCGGCGGCTTTCTGATCTTCATCGAGTACGTCGCGGTGGGCCTGCTGCTGTGCCTCACCCTCGTCGGCATCCCCTGGGGCCTCGCGTGCTTCCGGCTGGCGGGCCTGGGGGCGTGGCCCTTCGGCAGGGAGGTGGTCTCCGATCCGTCGGGCGGCGTGCTCGGGGGCGGGATGCGCCTGCTCGCCAACGTCATCTGGCTGGTGGTCGCGGGCATCTGGATCTGCCTCACGCACCTGGGCCTCGCGATCTCGCTGGCCGTCACCATCATCGGGCTGCCCTTCGCCTTCCAGCACTTCAAGTTCGCGCTCGTCGCCCTCGCCCCCTTCGGGCAGCGGGTGGTCGTCCGCCCCTGATGCGATGGGTCACCCGCCGGCAGGTGACGGTGACGGAAGGCTCAGGGGGCACCGGATTCAGTGCGCGGACTTCTTGAACGCCGGATTCAGCGCGCGGACTTCTTGTACGCCGGATTCAGTGCGCGGACTTTCCGAGCATCGGACTCAGAGCGCGAACTCCGCCGACAGGCCCAGCTCCAGGCGGGTGAACTCCGAGGTCCAGTACTTCCGCACCCGGTACTGCTCCACGTAGTTGCTGCTGGAGAAGAGGTAGACGCGTCCCAGCTGCGGGGCGATGTCCAGACGCAGCCAGAAGCGCTCGGCCATCTGACGCCGGATGCCTCCGCTGAAGCCCAACGTCCAGCCCACCCGCGGGATGTTCCACACCCCGGCGCCCTCGCGCTGCAGGCGCTGGATCTCGTTGGCGAAGTCGCCGCCGGGGATGAGGACGGCCAGCGCCAGGCGGCCCCCCAGGACGAAGTCGAACTTCTCGAAGAAGTTGAGGGACCACTCCACCCGGCCACCGAGCTCCTGCAGCAGCCCGAAGTCGAAGTTGTCGGTGGTGTAGGGCCCCATGACCCGCACCTCCGGTCCCAGCCACAGGTTGGGAAGGATCTGCCCCATCCCCCAGACGCTGAAGACCGGACCCGAGCGATCGAAGTTGAACGACTCGTCGAGGCGGGAGGTGTGGATCCACTGCTCGCCCTGCATGCGCCCGTTGTCCCGCAGCGCGCCGACCGCCACGCCCAGTCGCTCAAAGTGCCAGGGCTCGCGCTCCTCCGGGGCGGCCTTCGTCTTCGCCCGCTTGGGCGCCTGCTTCTTGGCGCCGAGCAGTGAAGCCGGGAGGGGCGGCACGCTTCCGTGGGCGTGGACGGGGGCCGCGAGACACAGGGCGCCGAGGAGCGTTCCCAGGACGGTCGTTCGGAGATTGCGCATGGTGGCAGGCTCCAGAATCCCTGCCCGTCCTGCTGCGGTCAATGCGAGAGCCCCCGCATCACGCTAGCCTCGCCGTCCATGGGAGCTGCCAGCGCGGAGGATGCCTTCGACGTCGTCATCATCGGCAGCGGCTTCGGCGGCAGCGTCGCGGCGCTGCGCCTCACCGAGAAGGGCTACCGGGTGGCGGTGCTGGAGGCCGGCCGCCGCTTCGGCCCGGAGGACTTCGCGCGCTCGAACTGGGATCTGCGGCGCTACCTCTTTGCGCCGCGCCTGGGGCTGTGGGGCATCCAGCGCCTCGATCTGCTCGACGACGTCCTCATCCTCTCCGGAGCCGGCGTGGGGGGCGGGAGCCTGGTCTACGCCAACACCCTCTACACCCCGCCGGCGGCCTACTACCGCGATCCGCACTGGGCCGAACTCACCGACTGGGAAGCGGAGCTCTCACCCCATTACCGGCAGGCGCAGGCCATGCTCGGGGTGCAGCAGGTGCCGCAGCAGACCGCTCCGGACCGGGTCATCCGCCGCGTGGCCGAAGCGATGGGGGTGGGGGACACCTGGCGTCCCACGCCGGTGGGGGTGTGGTTCGGGCAGGCCGGTGAGCGGGTCGCCGATCCGTACTTCGGCGGCGCCGGCCCGGACAAGACCGGCTGCATCGGGTGCGGCGGCTGCATGGTGGGATGCCGCTTCGGGGCGAAGAACTCTTTGGACTCCAACTATCTGTACCTCGCCGAACGGGGCGGAGCGCAGGTGTTTCCCGAGACCCAGGCGGTCCGATTGGAGGCCCTCGCCGACGGCGGTTGGGTGGTGCAGACGCGGCGGCCTTCGCTCCTGGGCGGAAGGTCGCGTGCGTTTCGTGCCCCCCAGGTCATCGTGTCCGCAGGTGCGCTGGGCACCCAGCGACTGCTGCACCGCGAGCGGGACGAAGGGCGGCTTCCCCACCTCTCATCGCGCCTGGGACACCTGACGCGCACCAACTCGGAGGCCATCGTCGGGGCGACCTCGCGTCGCGTGCAGGAGGGCTTCGCGAGCGGGGTGGCCATCACCTCGTCCTTCCATCCCGAACCGCACACCCACATCGAGCCGGTGCGCTATCCACCGGGGAGCAACGCGCTGGGGCTCATCGCGACGGTGATGGTCGATGGGGGCGGGCGGATCCCCCGCTGGCTGCGCTTCCTGGGCCGGGTCGCGCGGCACCCGTGGCGGTTTCTGAGGAGCCTCTCGGTCCGGCGCTGGAGTGAGCGCAGCATCATCCTCCTGGTGATGCAGTCGCTGGACAACAGCCTGCGGGTCTCGGGGAAACGCGGTCTCTTCGGCTACCGCCTGCGCTCCACCCAGGGGCACGGTCGCCCCAACCCGACGTGGATTCCGGCGGCCCATGAGGCGGCGCGACACACCGCCCGCGAGATCGATGGCGAGCCACGCGGAGCCTGGAGCGAGGCGCTCCTCAACGTTCCCCTCACCGCGCACTTCATCGGGGGCTGTCCGATCGGCGCGGACCCGGAGCAGGGCGTGGTGGACCCCTACCTGCGCGCCTTCGGACATCCCGGCCTGCACGTGATGGATGGCAGCGTGATCACCGCGAACCTGGGCGTGAATCCCTCCCTCTCCATCGCCGCCCTGGCGGAGCGGGCCTGTTCCCTGTGGCCCAACCGGGGCGAGGTCGATCCGCGTCCGCCGCTCGGGGCGCCGTACCGGCAGCTGACGCCCATCCCGCCCCGGCATCCCCAGGTTCCAGCCGGGGCCCCGGCAGCGCTTCGTCCCCGCGCCGACGTGGGGACCTGAGCCTGACCGCGGTCAGCGGGACCTGAGCATCCTCCCGATCCACAGCAGCACCAGCGCACCGAGCACCGAGCCGATGAAGCCGGACGCGTTCAGGGTGCGCCAGGAGCCCCCGGCGATGATGGACGCCAGCAGCCCGCCCATGAAGCTGCCGCCGATGCCCAGGGCGGTGGTGGCGATGAGCCCCATGGACTGCTTGTTGGGGTAGATGGCGCGGGCGATGAGCCCGGCGAAGAAGCCGAAGATGATCCAGGTGCAGAGGCTCATGC
>DATGQN010000090.1:0-37255 GCA_035304185.1 Myxococcaceae bacterium | reverse complement strand
CCGGGACCTTGCCCAGCAGCGCGGCGACCGTGCGATCCGCGCCCGGGACCGCCGCCGGATCCCCGGGACCATTGGCCAGGAAGACGCCGTCCGGCCCGCGGGCGAGGATCTCCTCCGCGCTCGCCCCTGAGGGCAACACCGTGACCCGGCAGCCCACGTCGACCAGCTGGTGCAGCATGGAGCGCTTGAGGCCGTAGTCGATGGTCACCACCTCGAAGCGCGGTGTCACCATCCGTGGCGCCTGGCCGGCCAGGAAGTCGGGGGTCGGAGTCTCGAAGACGTAGGCCTCCCGGGTCGAGATGCCCGAGACCAGATCCTGCCCCTCCATCCCCGGCGCCTCGCGTGCCTCGTCGACCAGGGCGTTGATGTCGAGCTTGTCCCCGGACGCCAGCACCCCCATCTGCGAGCCGCGGGTGCGCAGGTGCCGCACCAGGCGGCGGGTGTCGATGCCGCTGATCCCCGCCCGGCCGTGCTTCTCGAGGAAGGCCTCCAGAGGCAGCTCCGAGCGCCAGTTGCTGGGTCGGGAGCTCAGCGCGCGCACCGCCATTCCCACCGCGTGGGGACCCGCCGACTCGGCATCGAGCGCGTTGGTCCCCACGTTGCCCATCTCCGGATAGGCCATGGTGACGATCTGCCCCGCGTACGAGGGGTCGGTCAGGATCTCCTGGTAGCCGAACATCGAGGTGTTGAAGACCACCTCGCCCACGACCTTCTGCGCGGCGCCGAAGGACTCGCCCACGAACACCGTGCCATCTGCCAGCGCCAGCACTGCCTGCGTCACAGGTCTGCTCCCACCGCACCTTCGAGGAACTTGAGCTTGCCGCCCACCACCGTGTGGGTCACCCGCCCACGGACCTCGCGGCCCTGGAACGGGGTGTTCATGCTCTTGGAGTGAAACGCCGCGGCGTCCACGGTCCATACCGCGTCCGCGTCGACCACGGTCACGTCAGCCGGATCGCCCACGCTCAGTCGGCCGCCGGGGAGCCGGAAGATCTCTGCCGGGCGCGAGGAGAGCAGCTCCACCGCCCGCTTCGGGGTCAGCACCCCGTCCCGCACCAGCTCCAGGGTCAGCGGCAGCGCGGTCTCCAGCCCCACCACGCCGTTCATCGCGCGGGAGAACTCGACCTCCTTGTCGGCGGGCCCATGCGGGGCGTGGTCGGTCGCGATGGCGTCGATCGTCCCGTCGGCCATGGCCTCACGGATGGCGCGGACGTCTTCGGGCAGGCGCAGGGGCGGGTTCATCTTCGCGTGGGTGTCGTAGTCCCCCACCGCCGCGTGATCGAGGACGAAATGGTGCGGGGTCACCTCGGCGGTGACGTGCAGCCCCTTCTTGCGCGCCGCACGCAGCAACTCGACCGTGCCGCGGCAGGAGACGTGCGCCAGGTGCAGGTGACCGCCCACCTCCTCCAGCAGCACCAGATCCCGGGCGACCATCGAGACCTCGGCGGACGCGGGGATCGGCAGCAGCCCCAGGCGGGTGGCCACCGCGCCCTCGGTCATCGCGCCGCGGTGCGAGAGGGTGAGATCCTCCTCGTGCACCATCACCGGCAGCGACATCTGCTGCGCCCACTGCAGCGCGCGCCGCATCATCCCCGCGCTCATCACCGGGTGGCCGTCGTCGGTGATGCACACGCAGCCCGCGTCCACGAGCTCGGCATGGTCGGCGAGCTGTTTGCCCTCGAGCCCGCGGGTGATGGCCCCCGCCGGATAGAGACGGCAGAGATCCGCCTCCTGGGCCCGGGTGAGCATGAGCTCGGTCACCAGGCGGCTGTCATTGGTGGGCGCGGTGTTGGGCATGGCGACCACGCCGGTGAAGCCGCCGGCCACCGCCGCCCGACTCCCGGTCAGGATGGTCTCCTTGTGCTCCTGTCCCGGCTCACGCAGGTGCACGTGCAGGTCGATGAAGCCCGGGGTCACCCAGCGGCCGGAGACGTCGAGCACGCGGACGCCCTGCCCCGCGTCGATCGACGGCGCCACGCGGGCGACCCGCCCCTCCTCGAGGAGCACATCCAGCACCGCATCCGTGCCGTTCGCGGGATCGATGAGCCGTCCGCCCTTCAGCAGGATTGCGCCCGGGCCCGTCACAGCAACACCTCCAAGAGCGCGCGGCGCACGGCCACGCCATAGGTCACCTGGGAGAGGACCAGGGAGCGTGGACCATCTGCCACCGCGCTCGCGATCTCCACGCCCCGGTTCATGGGCCCCGGATGCAGCACCAGGGCCTCGGGCTTCAGGGTCTTCTCGCGGGCCTCGGTGAGGCTGAAGCGGCGCCCATAGTCCCGGACCGAGGGAAAGAAGGCTTCCTTCTGCCGCTCGATCTGCAGCCGCAGCATCATCACCGCGTCCACCTCGGGGAGGATGGCGTCGAAGTCCGAGGTGGTGCTCGCCCCCATCTCCTCCACGCCCGCTGGGAGGAGCGAGGGAGGCGCCACCAGCACCACCTCCGCCCCCAGGGTGCGCAGCGCGGTGAGATTGCTGCGCGCCACCCGGCTGTGCAGCACGTCGCCCACGATGGCCACCCGGCGGCCCTCGAAGCTCCCCCAGCGCTTCCACAGCGTGAAGGTGTCCAACAGGGCCTGGGACGGGTGCTCGTGGGTGCCGTCGCCGGCGTTGATCACCACCGCCTTGGCGTAGCGGGCCACCAGCCCCGGCGCGCCGCTCTGCGGATGGCGGATGACGATCGCCGCGGGCCCCATGGCGTCCACGCTGCGGATGGTGTCCGGCAGGCTCTCGCCCTTGGAGACGCTCGAGCCGCCCTCGCTCCAGTTCGCGACACGCATCCCGAGCGAGGTGGCCGCGGTCTCGAACGAGAGACGGGTGCGGGTCGAGTCCTCGAAGAACAGGTTGGCGAGCCACCGGCCCGCAAGCCGTGACGGCACCGGCGCCGGGCCACCTTCGAGGGCCTCCAGCGCCGCCTGGGCACGTGGGAAGAAGGCCTCGAGCCGGGGCCGATCCCAGTCCGTCATCGCCAAGAGGTGACCCATCGCTCCTCTGTCTCCCAAGGGCCGTCCGCCGCCTCGCGCGGCAGGTGCCCTCACTCCGCTCTGTCCCGGCCCTCAGCGCACCGGCAGGAAGAGCCGCTCCAGGCGCAGCCCCGAACCTCCGAACAACCCGCTCAGGAAGCCGTCGTAACCCCACGCCAACCAGATCACCATCGCCTTGCCCTTCACGTGGCCCAGCGGGACGTAGGCCGCCAGGTCCACGTCGCAGCTCACCGCGGTCGGCGCCAGTCCATAGCGGCTGTCGGCGCTCGCGTCCCGGTTGTCGCCCATCACGAAGAGCTCGCCTTCGGGGATCCGGTACGGCCCCTCGGTGGGGCAGCGGTAGAGCGAGCCCCGCGCCTGGTAGGTGGTGTAGGTGACGTCGCCCAGCGACTCCTCGAAAGCACGGACCGGTTGGGCCTGCCACCCCGCCTGTCCGCGGTTCATGGTGAGGGCCTTCTCGTCGATGAGCTCGCGCGGCTGAGGCTCGCCGTTGATGACGATGGTCCCCGAGCGGATCTCCACCACGTCCCCGCCCACGCCGATCACCCGCTTGATGTAGTCCTCGCCGGTGACCGGGTTCTCGAAGACCACCACGTCGCCCCGCTCCGGCGCGCGGACGATCTGGAAGGGCACCACGTTGGTGAAGGGGATGCGCACCCCGTAGATGAACTTGTTGATGAAGACGTGGTCGCCGATCTGCAGCGTGGGCAGCATGCTGCCGGAGGGGATGCGGTAGGGCTCGATGAGCACCGTGCGCACCAGCAACGCGAGCACCAGCGCCTTGAGCAGGCCGGCCACGAAGTCCCCTGCCCCATCGCCCCGCATGCCGGGAACCTTCTCCGCGGCAAGCTTCTGCAACCCGGCCAGCGCGCTGCTCAAGCCGGCCTCATCCTTCGCCAGGATGGCCTGCTGGACCTTCGTCCCCTGCGCCTCCACCTGCTCGACGACCGCAGGAGGCAGGGTCGCTCCGAGCTTCGCCAGCCGCTTGTCGAGCAGGTTGAGCAGATCGCGCGCGTCCCGCCGGGTCCGCCGCGCCTTCTCGATCCTGGGGCGCACCAGCCGCCCCACCAGAAGCCCGATCCACCACGCCAGCAGCAGGACCGCCACGCCGCGCAGCGCCGGGAGGGCCCAGGTCACCGCGCCGGGGATCAGCTCGATGAGCGCGATGTAGGGCAGGAACACCAAGGCGAACGCCAGCACCGGTGACCACAACGAGGCCAGGGCGTCGAGGCGCGCGGCGCGCACCAGACCCTGCTGCGCGGCCTCGTCATGGCGGGCGAACAGCCTCGCCTTGAGCCGGGGGCTGGACTCCTGGGGCTTCTGGACTGCCGGCTCGCTCACCGCCTCAGTCCTCCGACTTGAGCACCGCGAGGAAGGCTTCCTGGGGAATCTCCACGTTGCCGACCTGCTTCATGCGGCGCTTGCCCTCCTTCTGCTTCTCGATGAGCTTGCGCTTGCGGCTGATGTCGCCGCCGTAGCACTTGGCGAGCACGTTCTTGCGCATGGCCGAGATCGACTCGCGGCTGATCACCTTTCCGCCGATGGCCGCCTGGATGGCCACCTCGAACATCTGGCGCGGGATGACCTCCTTGAGCTTCTGGCACACCTCGCGGCCGCGCACGTAGGCGCGCTCGCGGTGGACGATGATGGAGAGGGCGTCCACCGGATCGCCGTTGATGAGGATGTCCACGCGCACCAGGGGCGCGGTGACGTAGTCGCTCATCTCGTAGTCCAGGGAGGCGTAACCGCGGGTCACCGACTTGAGGCGGTCGAAGAAGTCGAGCACCACCTCCGACAGCGGCATCTCATAGGTCACCTGCACCCGCTGGCCGGACGAGCCCAGGTACTTGATGTCCTTCTGGATGCCGCGCCGGTCCTGACACAGCTTCAGCACCGAGCCCATGTAGTCGTTGGGCACGTGGATGTGACAGGTCAGGAAGGGCTCCTCCATGTGCTCGATCTTCTGGACCGGCGGCAGCTTGGAGGGGTTGTCAACGTAGAGGACGTCGCCGTCCTTGAGGACCACCTTGTAGACCACGCTGGGGGCGGTGCTGATGAGCGAGAGGTTGTACTCACGCTCCAGCCGCTCCTGGACGATCTCCATGTGGAGCAGGCCCAGGTAGCCGCAGCGGAAACCGAAGCCCAACGCGGTGGAGGTCTCCGGCTCGAACGTGAAGGCCGCGTCGTTGAGCTTCAGCTTGGTGAGGGCGTCGCGGAGGTCCTCGTAGTCGTCACTGTCCACCGGGAAGATCCCGCTGAACACCATCGGCTTCACTTCCTGGAAGCCGGGGAACGGCTCGGAGGTCGGCGTCTCGACCGAGGTGATGGTGTCACCGACCTTGGCGTCGGCGAGCTCCTTCACGTTGGCGACCAGCACCCCCACCTCGCCCGCCATGAGCTTCTTGACGGGGCGGCTGAAGGGGCTGAAGACCGCGAGCTCCTGGACCTCGAACTGCTTGCCCGTGGCCATCAGCCGGATCTTCTGCTTGAGCTCCAGGGTCCCCTCGATGACCCGGACCAGCACCACCACGCCGCGGTAGTTGTCGTACCAGCTGTCGAAGATCAGGGTCTTGAGCGGGGCCTTGGGATCGCCGCTGGGCGGGGGGACGTTCTTCACCACCGACTCGAGGATGTCCTCGATGCCGATGCCCTCCTTGGCCGAGGTGGGCACCGCGACCGAGGCGTCGATGCCGATGACGTCCTCGATCTCCGCGCGGGTGCGCTCCACGTCGGCGCTGGGCAGATCGATCTTGTTGATGACCGGGATGACCTCGAGGTCGTGCTCCACGGCCATGTACACGTTGGCCAGGGTCTGGGCCTCGACGCCCTGGGTCGCGTCCACCACCAGCAGCGCACCCTCGCAGGCGGCCAGGGACCGACTCACCTCGTAGGCGAAGTCCACGTGTCCCGGGGTGTCGATCAGGTTGAGGACGTAGTCCTTCCCGTCGCGGGCCCGATAGTCCATGCGGACGCTCTGGGCCTTGATGGTGATGCCGCGCTCGCGCTCCAACGACAGGTTGTCGAGGAACTGCGCCTGGGACTCGCGCTTGCTCAGCGTCCCGGTCTTCTCGAGCAGGCGGTCGGCGAGCGTCGACTTGCCGTGATCGATGTGGGCGATGATGGAGAAGTTACGGATGTGCGCGTTATCGGCCGACATGGAACCCGAAGCCCCTGCTGCAGCGGACCGGGGTGTCCGGCTGGAGGGTCGCGGCGTGGCCTAGCACCCCGGGCGGCGAAATTCCATGCGCGCATGCGTCCCGCCCGGCGCGCCCCTCAGAACCGGGCGCCGTCCGGGCGGGTTGCGGCGCCCCGGAGAGGACGCCGCGCCACACCGTTCAGCCCCGCGCCTTGAGCGGCTCGGCGCGGTCGCGGAACCAGGCCACGGTCTGCGCGAGCCCCTCGGAGAGCTCCACGGTCGGCTTCCAGCCGAGCACCTTCGCCGCGAGCGAGGGGTCCACGCTGGAGCGCTGCTGCTCGCCGGGCTTGGCGGGCGCGTGGGTGGCCGGGGTCTCCGCGCCCGCGGCGCGCGCCAGGTGGCCGTAGAGCTGGCTGATGTCGGTCTCGATCCCGGTCCCGATGTTCACCGCCCCCACGAAGTCCGACTCGAAGGCCAGGACGTTCGCCCGCGCGACCTCGGGGCCGAAGACGAAGTCCCGGGTCTGGGTCCCCTCGCCGTTGATGGTGCAGGGACGTCCGGCGACGAGGCGCTCGGAGAAGATCGCCACCACCCCCGCCTCTCCGTGGGGGTTCTGGCGCGGTCCGTAGACGTTCGCGTAGCGCAGGGCCACGAAGGGCATCCCGTACTGCGCGTGGTAGTAGCCCAGGTAGAGCTCTCCGGCCGCCTTGGAGACGCCATAGGGCGAGATGGGGCGGGTGGCGTGGGACTCGGGTGCGGGGAACACGTCCTGCTCCCCGTAGATCGCCCCTCCGGTGGAGCTGAAGAGGACCTTCTTCACCGAGGCCTTCCGCGCCGCCTCCAGCAGGTTGAGCATCCCCATCACGTTGGAGTCGGCGTCGAAGCGGGGATCCTCCACGCTGCGGCGCACGTCCATCTGTGCGGCCAGGTGGGCCAGCACGTCGGGGCGCTCGCGGGCGATCAGCTCGGCCGCCTCCGTGGAGCGGATGTCCAGCTCCACCAGGCGCACCCGCGGATCGAGGTTCTCCCGCTTCCCGCTGGAGAGATTGTCCAGGGCCAGCACCTCATGGCCCGCGGCCAGGAAGGCATCACACACGTGGGAGCCGATGAAGCCCGCCCCACCCGTCACCAGAATCTTCACGTCCGCTCCCCCTCGAGGTGCGCTGTGGTTGAAGCCGCCTTGAGCGGCATGATGGAGGTCCTCGCGTCGGCCGCATCGACCGTCCACCGACCTCCAGCAATCTGCGGGAAGCTAGGGTGCCGCGGGGTCGCCTTCAAGCGTCTGCATCCAGGCCCAGACTGCGCGCAGGCCCTCGTCCAGCGGGACGGTGGGCTCCCAGCCGAGCAGCTCGCGGGCCCGGGTGATGTCCGGCCGGCGACGGCGGGGATCGTCCTCGGGCAGGGGCAGGTGCCGGAGGGTCGGAGGTCTGCCCACCACCGCCCCCACCGCCTCGGCGAGCGTGAGCAGGGGGATCTCCCCGGGATGACCCAGGTTCACCGGCCCCTCCGCGTCGGAGAGCGAGAGCCGGAGGAGGCCCTCGATGAGATCGTCGACGTAGCAGAAGGCCCGGGTCTGGCTCCCATCGCCGAACACCGTCAGCGGCCTCCCTGCGGCGGCCTGCGACAGGAAGGCCGGGACCACCCGCCCATCGTCCAGCCGCATCCGGGGGCCGTAGGTATTGAAGATGCGCGCGATGCGCACCGGAAGCCCGTGGACCCGGGAGAAGCTCGTACAGAGGGCCTCGCCGAAGCGCTTCGCCTCGTCGTAACAGGCGCGCGGGCCCACCGGGTTCACGTTCCCCCAGTAGGCCTCCTGCTGGGGGTGCTCCAACGGATCGCCGTAGACCTCGGAGGTGGAGGCCTGGAGAAAGCGGGCCCGGTGGCGGAGGGCCAGCTCCAGGGCGTTCCAGGTCCCCTGCGAGCCCACCTTCAGGGTCTCCAGGGGCAGCTGCGCGTAATCGATGGGAGAGGCGGGGCTGGCGAGGTTGAAGACCGCGTCCACACGCCCCTCGAGCGCCACACCCTCGCTGAGATCCGCCTCGAGGAAGCGGAAGCCGGGCCGCGCCAGCAGGTGGTGGTGGTTCTCCGGGCGCCCGGTGAGGAAGTTGTCGACCGACACCACCTGCGCGCCCTCGTTGAGGAGGGCCTCACAGAGGTGCGATCCGAGGAAGCCGGCGCCGCCGAAGACGACGGCCCGCTGGCCCGCAAAACGAGCAGAGGCTTCGCGCATACGGTCAGTCGCCGAGGAGCTCGTCCATGGTCGACTGGCCCGGGAGCTGTGCGCGATACTTCTCGAGGACCATGTCGATCCCCTCGCGGATGTACTCGGCGACCGGGACCTTGGTCTTCTTGTTGAGCAGCTTCAGCGTCTCGTTCTGCTCAGGGGTGATGTAGATCGTCGTACTGACTTTTTTTCGAGCCATGACAACGTATGACCCTACGTGCAGTGTGGGGGCAGGTCAAAGAAAGAAGTCGGTCCGGGGCTTGGGCCGCGGCCGGGTTTCCCGGGAAAGGTGTCCGCACGATGAGACGTTGGGCCGCAGCGGGGGCGGTGGGCCTCCTGATGAGTGGATGTGCGGGAAGCCAGCAGGCGAAAACCCGGGCTGAGGGCGCGGCGGCTGTCTCCGAGCTCGCCGAGATTCTCCCGTTGGAGCGCGCCCCCCTGAAGGACGAGCGCCTGCACCCCCTGGACGTCAACGCCGACGGGAAGCCGGACGTCTGGAGCTTCTCGGTGCAGGTGACCGGTCCGGACGGCTCTCCGACCGAACGGCTGGTGCGCAAACAGCTGGACCTCAACGGGGACGGCCGCGTGGACGTGGCGCAGGCCTTCGACGATGACGGACGGCTGGTGCGTGAGGCGCTGGACCTCGACTTCGACGGCCGCATCGACCAGGTGAACCACTACGACGCCAAGGGTCAGGTCACCCGCAAGGAGCGGGACCTGAACTCCGACGGCCGCGCGGATCTCTGGCACCTCTTCGAACAGGGCCAGCTGGTGCGAAAGGAGCGGGACGTCAACGGCGACGGCCGGATCGACTACTGGGAGTATTGGGAGGCCGACGCCATCGATCGGATCGGGGAGGATCTCGACGGCGACGGTCAGGTGGATCGTTGGACCCGCTCCCAGCGCACCCTGGCGGAGGACGTGGACTGACCCTCCGCGCGGCCCCCCTCAGCGGGTGGCGATGAAGCCGTCCATCTGGGTCTCGCGCTTGAAGTCCTCGAGGTAGCGCGCCGCGGCCTCCCGGGTGGGGAAGCTTCCCATCCGCACCCGGTAGAAGGTCCCGCGGCCCGGGACCTCACCGGAGACCACGTAGGGAGCGTACCCGCGCGAGCGCAGCCGCTGCGCAAAGGCCTCGGCCTCGGTGGGGTTCTGGCTCGCGGAGAGCTGCAGGGTGAAGTCGCCCTCCCCCGCCGTTCCCTCCGGCGAGGCCGGCTTGGGCTGCGCACGATCGAACGCGTCGTTGAGGCTGGCCTTGGGTGCGGTGCGGGTCGGCGTCGGCGTGTCGGCTACCGCGACCTCCACCGGCTTGGCGGCCGCGGCCGGCTTCACCTCGGCCGGCTCGGACGCCACCGCGACCCGGGTCTTGGCGTCGTCGGCGGGCGCGTCGATCCCCGTCTTGGCGGCCACCGCCTTCTGCTCGGCCAGCAGCTTCTCCTTCGCGGCACGCTGGGCGGCATCCTGCTCGCGGAGCGTCTTCTCCTGCTCGGCGACCTTCGCGGCGTGGGCCTCCCGCTCGGCGGCGGCCTTCTCCTCGGCAGCCTTGCGCTCGGCGATCATCTTCTCCTTGGCCGCGCGCTCCGCCTCACGCTGCTTCTCGACGGCGGGATCCCTCCTGGGCCGACGCTCGGTGAGGATGTCCGGGAAGGTCAGGGGGGGCACCTCGGCCACCTCCTCCATCACCTTCGCCCGCTCCTTCGCCTTCGCGTCCAGCGCGGTGAGGAGATCCGGGGCCGCGGGCCCGCCCTCGGGGCCGGTGAGCTGCTTGCCCACCACCACGCCGAGCACGAACACCGAACCCAACACGACCAGGGCGCCGATCAGGAGGCTCACGATCTGCCGGTTGTCCAGGGACAGATCGTACTTCTCCTTCATCCGGTGGCTGTCTCTCATCGTCCGATCCCTCGTGGCGCCGGCGAGGAGAGCCGAGCGCCCAGTGTCGCCGCTTCCCCATCCCGGACCGGCCCCCTGAAGAAGGAGGGCCTGCTGCCCACCGCCGGCACGCGCTCCAGGGTGGAGCGTCCGCGTCCTGCAGGGTGCAACGGGGATGTTGTGGCGACGGGTTGGGACGCTACGTCCGGGGTCGGGACCGGTCAAATTCCCGGAAGGGTCGCTCCCAAGATCGAGCTGAAGATCGGATGCAGCCTCTCCCAGGTGGCGTCCAGGTGCTCGTTCACCACCTTGGTCTCCGCCAGCAGCGGCATGAAGTTGCTGTCCCCGATGAAGCGCGGGACCACGTGGTAGTGCAGGTGGTCGGTGATGCCCGCCCCACCGGCGCGCCCCAGGTTCATGCCGACGTTGAGACCCTCCGGGGCATAGGCCGCGGTGACCGCCTCCACGGCGACCTTCAACAGCGCGTGCAGTCCCTGGAACGCAGCGTCGTCCAGTGCCACCAGGCTCCCGCCGTGATGGTGGGGGATCACCATCAGGTGTCCCGGGTTGTAGGGGTAGCGGTTGAGGATGACGAAGGCGGCGTCGGTCCTCGCCAGCAGGCGGTGGCGTCGTGCGGCACCGGGGGAGGCGTCGTTGGGGAAGGTGCAGAAGATGCACCCCTCCGGCGGTGCCTCGTCGATGTAGGCCATGCGCCAGGGCGCCCACAGAGGCTGCATCTCCCCTCCCCTCGATGCGCGGCGTCCTCCGCCGCCGGATCCCCGCTTGGTGACGCCTGAGGTGCGCCGTGGTGAGGCGGTCGGGTGCCGCGCTCACGGGCGCCTGGGCTTTCGCGTCGATGACGTCCGAGCCGGGACCTCACCGACAGCAGAAGGCCGGGTCCTGATCGTCCCGACTCAGAGCCCGGGGGCCAGGAACATCACGCCGCCCTCGCCGCGGGCCCCTTCGATGCCCTCCCGCAACAGCTTGCCCGCCGAGGCTGCGGGGCTCTCACCGAGCAGCTCCATCAGCAGCGGGTTCTCCTTCTTGGGGTACTCGAGGCGCGGCTCGCCCTCGACCTCGGCCAGGGCCAGCGCGGCCTTGGCCGCTGCGTGCAGCCCGCCCAGCGCATCCACCAGCTTGAACTCCTGCGCCTGCCGGCCGGTGAAGATGCGACCGTCGGCGTAGGGGCGCACCTCCTCGACGGTGAGCCCACGCCCCCGGGCCACGTCACCGATGAACTGCTCGTGCACGTCCAGGAGCAGCGTCTCCAGCAGCGCGCGGTCCTCGGCGGTCATCTCGCGGAAGGGGCTGCCGATGTCCTTGCTGCCGCCGGCGGTGATGGTGTTCATCCGGATGCCGGCCCAGTTCATCACGCCCTCGAGGTTGGCGAACTGGAAGATCACCCCGATGGAGCCGGTCAGGGTGCCGGCGTTGGCGTAGATCTGATCGGCCGCCGCGGCGATGTAATAGCCGCCGGAGGCCGCGGTGGAGCCCATGGAGGCGACGACCTTCTTGCTCTCGGAGAGGCGCTCGATGGCCGCGTAGATCTCCTGCGAGGGGCCGACCGCCCCGCCCGGCGAATCCACCCGCACCACCACCGCGCGGATGTCGTCACGCCGTCCGAAGGCCTCGAGCTGCTCCACGGCCTTCTTCGAGTCATCGATGGGGCCGAGCACCTCGACCACCCCGACCAGGGGCCCGGATCCCGACGTGCGCGAGCCGGCGGCGAAGCCCGGCGATCCCGAGCGCACGGTGGCCTGCACCAGGAACAGGAACGCCAGGAGGACCAGGAACAGGCCTCCAAAGACGATGCCCAACACCCAAGCGGAACGTCGGTCCATCCGGTCGTCTGACCTCCTCGCCGCGAAGGGACCGCGACACTGCGATCGCCCCTTCGCCTCGTGGCGGCGGAGCTAAGCGGATGTGGGCCGCAGCATCAAGCGATCCATCCGCCTCCGAGCACCTCATCGCCCCGGTAGAACACCGCCGCCTGTCCCGGGGTGACCGCGCGCGCGGGCTCGAGAAGCTCCACGTGGCTGCGGCCGGAGGCGCCCACCCGGATCCGTGCCTCGGCGCCTCCGTGGCGGTGGCGGATGCGCACCCGCACCGTCTGGTCCTCCGGGGGCGGCGTGGACACCCAGCGGCTGCCGATGATGTCGAAGCCGGTGCAGCTCAGATCCTCGACCGGTCCCACCACCACCTCGCGTCGCTCGGCGTCCACGCGCTGCACGTAGAGGGGAACCGGAGAGCCTCCCAGGTTCAGCCCCCGCCGCTGTCCCACGGTGTAGCGGTGCACGCCCGCGTGACGTCCCAGGACCCTTCCGCGCGCATCGACCACATCCCCGCCGGGCTGGGGTCCGGCGACCTTCTCCACGAAGCGTCCGTGGTCGCCGTCGGGCACGAAGCAGATCTCCATGCTCTCGGGTTTGCTGGAGGTCGTCAGGCCGTGGCGCTCGGCGATGGCGCGCACCTCGGGCTTGGAGAGGTGCCCGACCGGGAAGATCAGATCCGAGAGCTCGTCCTGGCCGAGGGTGAAGAGGAAGTAGCTCTGATCCTTGGCCACGTCCTCGCCGCAGAAGAGGCGGTGGACGCCGTCATGGGTCTCGATGCGGGCGTAGTGGCCGGTGGCGAGCTTGGCGCCCAGCGCACGGGCCCGGCGCAGCAGGAAGTTGAACTTCACGTCGCGGTTGCAGGCCACGCAGGGGATCGGCGTGCGCCCCTGCAGGTAGTCGCGCACGAAGGGCTGGACCACCTGCTCCTTGAAGAGCTCCTCCACGCCGGCGACGTAGAAGGGGATGTCCAGGGCCTCGGCGACCCGGCGCGCATCGTCGATGTCGTCCGGGCTGCAGCAGCTCCCGCATTGGGCCTGGCTCTCGTAGGACCAGACCCGGAGGGTCATCCCGATGACCTCATGCCCCTGCTCCTTCAGGAGCGCGGCAGCAGCCGAGGAGTCCACCCCTCCGCTCATGGCGACGACGATGCGCATGGCCCTCCCCTACCCCAGCTCGGGGCGTCGCGGAAACCGGCCACTCAGCGTGGGGCCCCTTCGGCGAACCTGCCCAGCAGCGCGGTGAGCCCGGCCTCGGTGTTGAGCGAGGGTTCATCCAGCACCTGATCCATCAGAAAGCGCGTGGCCTCCCCCACCTTGCGCGAGGGCGGGATGGCGAGGACCCGCATGATGGCGGCCCCATCCAGCGCCAGGTCCCGCGGCTGCAGCGGAGGGTCCGCGGCCAGCAGATCCTGCAGGCGGGTCCCCGCGGTCACCGCCGCCACCGGATCCAGTCCCAGCACCGGAGCGGCGGCCCGGCCCACCTCGGCCACCATGGGGATCTCCTCCGCGGGATGCGCGGCGAGCACCCGGCGCAGCGCTCCATCCGGGGCCTCGGCGAGCTCGGCCAGCCGCAGCCGCCCGGAGAGCCGCTTCACGGCATCCTGCGACCGACGCGAGAGCACCAGTCGGTCCATCAGCGCAGGGACGCTGGCGCCACGCTGCCCCAGCCCCAACCACAGGGCGAGCCGCCCCTCCAGCTCCGGCGGGCAGAGGGCGACGGCGTGGTCGATCTCGGGGGCATCCTCCAGCGCGCCGTCCCCGAAGATCGTGCGGGTGAGCCCGGTGCGCCGCAGCAGCCGCAGCCCCCGGTCCGCGCGTGGGGCGTGGAGGAGCTTCACCAGCTCTTCGGTGATGCGCTCGCGCGCGATCCGGTCGAAGGTGCCCAGCGCCCCGCTGATGGCCGCTTCGGTGGGCCCATCCAGCTCGAACTCGAGGACGGTGGCGATGCGCACCGCGCGCACCACCCGGAGGCCATCTTCCCCGAAGCGCTCGGAGGGCTCGCCCACGCAGCGCACCAGGTGCCGCAGGAGATCGCCCCGGCCGTCAAAGGGATCCACCAGCCGCTTCGCCCGCGGATCGTAGGCCATGGCGTTGATGGTGAAATCGCGCCGCGCGAGGTCGGCCTCCACGTCGTCGTGAAAGGCGATCTCGCTGGGCCGACGCCCGTCGAGGTAGCGCCCCTCGGAGCGGAAGGTGGTCACCTCCACGTGGTGCCCGTTGAGCAGCACGGTGACGGTGCCGTGCTGGAGCCCGGTGGGGAGGACCCTGCGGAAGCAGGCCTGCACCTGTTCGGGGAGCGCCGCCGTCGCCAGATCGAAGTCCTTGGGGGCGACGCCGCGCAGCAGGTCCCGCACCGAGCCGCCCACCAGGTAGGTCGGGTAGCCCGCCTCCTGAAGGGTGGTGAGCACCCGCATCACCGGCTCGGGGAATCGGGCCTCAGGAAGCAACGCGCAACCCCTCCGCCGCCGCCGCCTCCCGGTCGGGAACGAACTGCTCGAGGAAGGGTCCCAGGGCGAGCGCCCGCTCCCGATGCGCCTCCCGGAGCGCGGCGGCCGCCGGACCGAAGCCGTCCATCAGGGCGCGGAGGGGGCCGGAAGGCGGCGCATGTCCCAGCGCCTCGCGGACGTGGTGGATCATCCGATCCGGATCGGGCTCGTAGAGCCCCAGGCGCTGGGCGTGGAGGTAGTCCACGTGGGGGCCTTCGGTCCCGGGGATGTAGTGGAAGAGCAGCAGCGGCCCGACCCGCAGCTCGAGCAGCTCGTGCAGCGTGGCCGGCGCGAGGCTGCCCAGCACCGGCACGTCCGAGAGGGCCAGGAGCGTGGCGAGGACCTCCGGCGCGAGGAAGCCGAAGGGCATCGCGGTGGCGTGTCCCCGGGTCCGCCGCACCAGGTCCGCGTGGAACTCGGGGTTGTTGCCGGCCACCACCAACAGGTTGGTCGCGTCGGCGAGGGCGCGATCCGCCAGGACCCGCTCCAGCACCGGCAGGGTCTTCTCGGTCCACGCGCTGCCCCCCAGGAAGATCAGGGTGGGACGGGACGCGTCGTAGGCCTCCAGCTGGGGGAACTCCGTGACCAACGACCGGGCCAGGGCCGCGCGCTCCTCGGGGGGCAGACGGCGGCGATCGCCCAGTCGGGCCCCCTGCAGCTCGAAGGGCTGGCGGGGGAGGAAGCCGCCGAGGAGGATGCGCTCGGCGGGAGCGTGTCCGAAGCCGACGACCGCGCGGTGGGCCACCTCCTCCATGGCGATGGCGCCATCGGGACGGATGCTGGGGCGGCCGGGAAAGAAGCCTGAGGTCGGCTCGCCGTAGTCCGGGATGGCGGTGAGGACCTTCGCCGGGCTGCCCAGGCGGTTGCGCGCGTACACCAGCGCCGCCGTGAGGATGAGGTGGGTGGAGACCACCACGTCGGGCTGGTGGGTGCGCAAGAGCTCCTCGGCCTCGACCACCAGGCCCTGGCGCTCCTTGAACATCATCATCCGCAGGACCAGCTCGCTGTCGGAGAAGCGGTGCACGACCCACTGGAAGGGGGTGAGGTAGCGCACCACCCACTTGTAGAAGGCCAGGGTCGCCTCGTCCCGGCTCTCGATCGACATGACCTCGAAGCGGGTCCCCTCCGGATCCAGCCGTTGGAGGGAGGTGGCGAACGCGTCGCGCAGGGCCGTGTGCCCTCCGCCGACGTTCATCGACATGAGCAGGATCTTCCGAGCCATCGTGTAGGCACCCTCTACCTTCCGTCCCTGCTGGGTCGCAATGCGCCTTCAGGGAGGAGAACGCCGGCCGGCCCGACAGCAAGGAAGCCTAACGCACGACCCGCGGGGTGGCGCGAACCGGTCGGCTCCCGCTCAAGGTGGGCCTCGTGGCCCCCATCAGGCAGCCATGAAAAAAGGCCGCCCCCCGGGTCGGGAAGCGGCCTTTCCTGCATCCCGTGGTTCCCCTGCAGGGACGGGAGATGGGCGCACAAGGATTTGAACCTTGGACCCCTGCCGTGTGAAGGCAGTGCTCTACCACTGAGCTATGCGCCCTTGCTGCGTTGAAGCGGCGGGCTAGATGCCATTTCCCACCGCAGGCTGTCAAAGAGAATCGTCAGCCCTTTGCATCCCTGAGCCGCGCGTCGAGCTGCTTCTCGATCGCCCGGAGCCGCCGCTTGAGCCCGGCGAGCTGCTTTCCGACCTGCGCGTAGTCACCGCGGGTGGCGAACTGCATGGCGCGGAGGAGCTCCTCCTGCCCCTGCTCCAGGCTCTGCTTGCCCTTCTGGGCCCGCCCCACCGCCTCGGCCACCGCCATCGCGCGGCGCTCGTCGGCCATGAAGGCCTCCACCGCGCGGTTGCCGACCTCCAGCACCTGCTTCTTCACCTTCCCACGGATGCTCACATCGCCTCCCTGCGACGCTTCAGTCATCGACGAACCGGGTTCCCAGGCTCCCGAAGACCCGTTCGGCGATGGCCTTGTACCTCAGGCGCTCGATGAGGGGCTGAAGATCACCGGTCATGCTGACCCGTCGCCGGAGGACGGCCTCGATGGGATCCAGGGTGCCCACCATGAGGGCCTTCCAGATGCCGTAGGGGGCGCGGGCGACGTAGGCCGGCTCGAGATCCTCGAGATCGTCGGGGTCATCGAGCACCTCCCACGAGGTGATGCGACCGGCCTCGGGCACCACGTGCACCACGAAGGGCTCGGACAGGGCCCCCTCGGGCTCAATCACCAGGCCGAAGTCCCCGACCCAGCCATCTCCGGCCAGCGAAATCTCCGGATCCGCATTCACCAGCCGGATGGCCTCTTCACACCACTCACGGGACGGAAACACCGGCATCTGCTGCGAACTCCTCTGGAATCGACCTGACGGGATGGGGAGAGAGTGGGCACGAAGGCCCGACGGAAGAAGCCGGCGGCGCTTGGACGTTCAGCGACCGAAGAGGCTCTTGATGCTGGAGAAGAGCCCCCGGCCGCCTTCGGCCCCGGCGGCCTGCTGGGGGGCGGTGGAGAGCGCCTTCTCGCGCAGCGCCGCCAGGGCACGCTTGAGCGACTCAGGGGTGTCCCGCGTGGCCAGCTCCAGCGGACGCATCTGCGAGCCGTCCTCCACCTTGAGGGTGAGCAGGCACTCCTCGTTGAGGATGAAGTCCAGCTTGCGGCCCGCCCAGGTCGCGGGGAAGCGCACCGACCCCAGAAACTCGTTGTCCACGATCTCCTCGCTGTCGCCCTGGAAGATGTCGAGGACGATCTCGCGGTCGGCCGGGTCACGCGGCAGGGGGATGCGCATGCGCTTCACCACCGGCAGCACGGTGTGCTTGTCGATGACCGGGCGGAAGCGCCCGTTGGGCTGCGCCAGGCCGATGGGCATGGAGAGCGCATCCAGGAGGGTCACCGCGTCGATGTTGTCCAGGCTGTCGGCGAGCAGCGCGGCGCCCAGCGCGACGCACTCGTCGGGGTGGACACCCTTGCGCGGAGGCTTGCCGAAGTGCGCGGCGATCTGCTGCTGCACCAGGGGCATGCGGCTCTGCCCGCCCACCAGGATGATCTCGTCGATCTCCGAGCGGGCGATCCCCTTCTCCTCCAACACCCGGTCACACAGCTCGAAGGTGCGCTCCACCAGATCCTCGGTGAGGGCATTGAGCTGCTCACGGGAGAGGGGGATGCGCAGATCGACAGGCTTGCCCTTCACCTGCTCGATGTAGGGCAGCTCAATCACCACGTTGGGGATGAGCGTCAGATCGATCTTCGCCGCCTCCGCAGCGTTCTTGATCCGCTGCATGGCGATGGGGCTCTGCGACAGATCGATCTTCGTCTCCTTGCGGAAGCGCTCCAGCACGAAGTCGATGATGCGATTGTCGAAGTCCACCCCGCCCAGGAAGGTGTCGCCACCGGTGGCCAGCACTTCGAAGACGTTGCCGGTCAGGTGGAGGACCGACAGGTCGAAGGTGCCGCCGCCGAGGTCGTAGACCAGGATCTTCTGATCCAGTCCCCGGTTGAAGCCATAGGCGAGCGCCGCCGCGGTGGGCTCGTTGACGATGCGGCGGACGTCCAGGCCCGCAAGCCGCCCGGCCTCCTTCACCGCCTGTCGCTGGCTGTCGTTGTAGTAGGCGGGGACCGAGATCACCGCGGCGTCGATGGGACCGCCGAGGAACTGCTCGGCCATGGTCTTGAGCTGGGCCAGGACGAAGCCCGAGATCTGCGGGAGGGTGTAGGTCCGCCCCTCCAGCATGACCGCGCTCTCCCCGCTCGAGCCGGGGACGATCTCGTAGGAGAAGTAGTTCTTGAGCTCCTGCACCACCCGCGACTCATAGGGCCGCCCGATCAGACGCTTGGCGCCGTAGACCGTGTTGCGGGGGTTGGTGACCATCTGGTCCTTGGCCACCCCGCCGACGAGGATCTCCCCCTTCTCGGAGAGCGCCACCACCGCCGGCAGGATCAGGTTGCCGCGGTCGGTGGGGACGATCTTGGGGATGCGGTTTCGAACGGACGCGACGCACAGGTTGGTCGTCCCGAGGTCGATTCCGACGATGCGCGCTTTCTCGGCCATGGATCCGGGAGCAGGCGATGGATGCGATCTTCGCGGCTGGGCTGGCAGGGCGACCCGCTCCAAGCCCGTGTCTAGCACGAGTCCGCCGCCTGTGCGCACCGTCCATCGGCCGGGAAGTGTCCCCGGGTCCCCGGAACCGCCCTCAGGGGACGGGTGACGCGGCGGTGGTCGGCGCCTGCGCCAGGTTGCGGATCCCGGGCGAGGGATCGCGCGCGGCCCGGGCCCGCAGCACTTCGGCCAGGGCGGGCCGTTCCTTGAGCGCCCGGGTGTAGGCCGCCTGGCGCTTCTGGGCGGCCTGGGCCAGGAAGTCGTTCATCCCCGCCTTGCCGCACAGGCGTGCCTCCGGAGACTGCTGGCGCAGTCGCAGCTCGGCATCTCCGAGCCGGGCGCGGGTGAGCGCGAGCGCATCGGACGCAACGCGGGTGAAGGCGACGACGTCCTCGGGAAAGGTCTCCGCCCTCCCCTTCGCCTGCTGGAGCAGCGCGTCCGCCTCCTGGGCGGCCTGGAACGCCGCGCACAGCCTTCGGGATGGCGCCAGGGGCGGCACCCCCTCGATGCTCTGGGCATCGTGGCTCTCGGCGACCCGGCGGGCCCACAGCGCCAGCTGACGCGCGGAGACCGCCGCGGCGTACCACTCATCGCGATCGGCCCGGACCCGCATCCAGCGCCGGAGGATCACCGGGTCCGGGAGCTCGGCGTCGAAGGCCCGCTGGTAGTCGACGGTGGCGTCATCCAGCCTCCCCCCCGCGTCCAGCAGGAGGGCGAGGATGAGGTTGCGTCCCGCGCTCGCGGCCTCGGGACGGCGGCGGGCCACCCGGACCGAGACCTCATGCTCGGTGACCTCGGGAGGCAGCGCCGCGAGCACCCGGAAGAGACCCTCCAGGGCGGCCTGACGCACCAGGGGGTGCTGCGACGCATCCAGGGCCCGCAGGAGCGGATCGATGGCGAGCACCGAGACGTGGTGCCCGAGCTCCACCGCGGCCTCGGCACGCTCCAGGGGATCGCGGGTGGTCAGCTCCCCGGTGAGCACCGGAATGGAGCGCAGCCCGGCGCTGGAGCGGGTGGCGTGGAGCACCGGATCCTTCGGGCCGAAGCGCGCCAGCTCCGCCTCGAGCGCGGCGATCCGCTCGGGATACCCCTCGAGCGCCTCCCCCAGGGGGCTCTTCTCGAGCAGGGCCCGCGCGGCCTCGGGGGCGTCCGAGGCGAGCAGTCCGTCGAGTTCCCGCGCCAGCAACGCCCGGCGGGCGTCATCGCGATGGCGCCCGGCGGGCTGCGTCTCCAGGTAGGTGAGCAGCGCCTCGGAGGTGCGGGAGGACGCGAACAGCGCCCGGTCCGCCTCGGGGGTGAGGATCTCACCGTCGGCCAGCGCGCGGGGCTGGGCGGACGCCTGCACCCCTTCGAGGGCCTCGAGTCGGCGACGTGCCTCGGCGCTCTGGCTCGCGTGGGGATGGGCCCGCAGGAAGCCGCGCCACCCGGCGATGGTGTCGGCCTCTTCGGCCGCCAGGAACCGCAGGGCCGCCAACCGGCTGGTGACCGCGGGAGCCTCCGGAGCGTTGGGGAACTCCTCGAGGAAGCGCTTGTAGCCGAGGATCGAGTGGGCGGCGATGGCCTCCTGGTAGACCAGCTCGCGCAGCCGGTCCCGGGCCTCGTCGGTCTCGCGGCTCTCCGGTTGGGTGGCCAGGTAGCTGCGCCATCCGGCGGCGTCATCCCGTGCGCGGGCCTGTTGGAGGGCGGGATCGGCGCAGCCCAGGAGCAGGGACACGGCGGTGGCGGCGGCGAATCGGAGGGGACGGAACACGCGCGTGAAGCTACCACGCGCGCTCCCGCGCGTTGCCCGCAGCAGACCGGCGCCCCTGCTCCCTGCCTGTCCACCGGGCCGGCCCGGAAATTGACCGACCGCTACAGGCTCCTACATTCGACCACGCCCGGAGCGGGGCCGGTGACCGGCGCTCCTTCCGGGCGGCTGGCGAACGTCGAACCCGGAGGTGCGGATGCGTTGGGGATGGCTGTGGCTGCTGGGACTCTCGGCCTGCGCGACCGGGCGTCCCCTCGGGGCGGCGCTGGATGCGAGCGCCAGGCGCTACGTGCCGACCACCCCACCCGCCGCCGCGCGTCCGGTTCCGGCCACCCACCTGCCGGGGTCACACACCCGCGCGCCCCTTCCCGGGCAGCGCGACACCGTCGTGGCCCGCGCCCAGCATCTCGTCGGCAAGCAGCGGCTCGAGGTCGACGGCAAGCGGTACGTCGCGGCCTGCAACGGTCTGGTGGAGGCCGCCTACCACGGCATGGGGATGGATCTGCACCGCGTCGCCAGACCCGGCGACAACGCGGTCACCGCGCTGTGGCGCGCCTCCAAGCAGCACGGACGCATCTTCAAGGACGCGCCCCTCCCCGGCGATCTGGTGTTCTTCCGCGACACGTATGACGTGAACCGCGATGCCCGGGCCAACGACGGGCTCACCCACGTGGGCCTGGTGGAGTCGGTCGACGCGGACGGCACGGTGACCGTCATCCACCACGTGAGCCGCGGGGTGGTGCGCTACCAGATGACGCCCAGCCGCCCCGACGAGCGGAAGGACCCGGTGACCGGCAAGGTCCTCAACCACGCCCTCCGGGGAACCGGACACGGACGGGCCTCGGCGACCACCGGCCAGCTCTTCGTCGCCTTCGGCTCCCTGCTCTCCGACCACCCGCCCCTGGCGGACGCCAGCGCCGTGAAGCGCTGAGCCCCCGCCCGTCCCCGACCGGCCCGACCTCCATCAGCGTCGGGCCGCGGAGGAGCGGGCGACTCACTCGAATCGCAGCGCCTCGATGGGCGCGAGTCCGGAGGCCCGACGCGCGGGCCACAGGCCGAAGAAGATCCCCACCACCGCCGAGAATCCGAAGGCGAGGAGGATGGCCTCGGGCGCGACGAAGGTCTCCCAGCCGGCGAAGTGCTCGAGCATCATCGAGCCACCCACCCCGAGCCCGATTCCCACCGCGCCTCCGAGCACGCACAGGACCAGGGACTCGGTGAGGAACTGCAGCAGGATGTCGCCGCGCTGCGCGCCCAGGGCCTTGCGCAGGCCGATCTCCCGGGTCCGTTCGGTCACGCTCACCAGCATGATGTTCATGATGCCGATCCCTCCCACCAGCAGGGAGATGGCGGCGATGCCGGCGAGGAGGAAGGAGAAGGTCTGGGTGGTCTCCTGCATGGTCTCGACCAGGGTCGCGTTGTCGCGGATGCTGAAGTCCGCATCCGCCCCCGGGCGCAGCCGGTGTTCCCGCCGCAGGATGCGATCGATCTCGTGCATCGCCTGGGGCTTGGCCTCCGCGCTCACCGTCTGCACCGAGATGTTCCGGATGTTGTCGGTGCCCACGATGCGGTAGCGCGCGGTGGACAGGGGCACGAAGATCCCCTCGTCCGGGTTGCTGAAGCCGGCCCCGCCGCGCTCGGCGAGCACGCCCACCACCTCAAAGGAGGTCCCCTTCACCCGGAGGGTCTGGCCCAGAAGCTGCGAGCTGGGGATGCCCAGCTCCTGCCCGGCCAACGCGCCGACGACGACCACCCGGCGGCGCGCGTCCTCGTCCGAGTCGTTGATGAGCCGGCCGGCCGCGAGCTTGAAGTTCTGCACCTCGAAGTAGCTGTTCCACACGCCGGTGACCGAGAGGCTGGCGTTGCGGCCCTGGTACTCGACCTGCTGGCGGCTCTCGAGCTCCGGGCTCACCAGGCCCACCAGCTCCCCTCCGTCGCGCAGGGCCACGGCGTCATCCATGGTGAGCGCGGCCTGGCTGCGGACGCCCCCCGGGCCGGTGGTCTGACCGGGCCGCACCGAGAGGACGTTGGTCCCCATGGAGGCCAGACGCGCCTCCACCGAGCGCTGCGCCCCCTCGCCGAGGGCCATCATGGCGATCACGGCGGCGATGCCGATGATCACCCCCAGCATGGTCAGCATGGAGCGCAGCTTGTTCGCGAACAGCGCCTCCAGGGACACCAGAAGGGTCTCGAAGAAGGACATGGCCGCTACCTCCCCCGCCGCGGACCGCCGCCGCCCATGGGGCCCCCGCCCATCCGGGAGCGGATGCGCTCACTGCGCTCGGCGGCGTTGCGATCCAGCTGAACCGCGGTGACCAGTCCGACCCGCTCCCCCTCTTCGAGGCCGGAGACCACCTCGGCCCGATCCCAGTCGGAGAGGCCGATCATCACCCGGCGCGGCTCGAAGGTCCCGTCGGCCTTCTGCACGAAGACCACGCTGGGGCGATGGCTGGCGAGCTCCGGGCTGAGCACCGCCTCGGGTTGCGTCTGCGGCGCCGCCGCGGTGGCCCCCATCGCCGGGACCGTGCTGGTGAGCGTGGGCGCCTTTCCGGCAAGCTCGCCCGGGGCGTCGTCGTCGGACTCCTGCGCGTCCCCCACTGCCGGGCCCCGGTCGGGCCGCCGGAGGACCTCCGCCATGGCCTGTTCGGTGACGTTGAACAGCCGCGCGGTGGTCCGGGCGGTCCGCATGGGCACCACCGCCCCCACCGGCACCGTCAGCGCATCCCGCGAGCGTGCGACCTGGATGGTGACCTCGGCGTTCATCCCCGGCATCAGCAGGCGGCGTTCGTTGGGGATGCTCACCAGCACCGGGAACATGGTCACCGACTGCTCGGCGATGGCCTGGGGCTCGACCTTGAGGACCTCGCCGCGGAAGGTGCGGTTGGGGAAGGCATCCACCCGCACCGTGACCGCCTGCCCCGGCGCGACCTTGCCGATGTCGATCTCATCGATGCTGGCGCGCACCTGCATGGCGGAGAGGTCCGCCATCTTGAAGAGCGTGGTGCCGCCGGAGACGTTCGAGGTGGCCGAGGCGATGATCACCCCCGGCTCCACGGTGCGCTCGATGATGGTGCCGCTGATGGGCGCGCGGATGGTCGAGTCGGCCCGCTGCTCCCGCGCAAGCTGCAGGTTGGTCTGGGCCCGCACCAGGGCGGCCTGAGCGCTCGCGGCCGAGTCGTGGGCCGTTTCGAACTCCTGCTGGGTGATGACCCCCGACTTGCGCAGCGCATCCAGGCGGGCGCGGTGGGCGCCGGTGGTCTGGGCCCGGACCCGCGCGGCCTCGAGATCGGCGACGGCCTGCTGGTAGGCGTTCTCCACGTCACGCGGATCGATCTCGGCGAGCAGCGCGCCCTGCTCCACCCGGTCGCCGGTCTGAGCCCGGACGTCCAGCACCTCGCCCGACGCCCGCGACTTCACCTCCACGGTGCGGATGGGTTCGAGCACGCCCGTCGCCTCGGCGTTGATCTCGATCGTCTCCCGCGTCGCTTCGGCCGTGGTCAGCGTGTTCGCCGGCCCCTGCGCCTCCCCGTCCCCGCGCAGCAGAAAGAAGGCCGCTCCTCCGGCGAGCACCACGGCCAGGACCACCCACTTGATTGCCTTCATCCGATCCTCCGCTCGTCCCGCTCGATCTTCCCGTCCCGCAGGAAGACCTGTCTGTGTGCCTGAAGTGCGATGTCCGGCTCGTGCGTGACGAGCATGACCGTCTGTCCCTGCGCCTGCAGCTCTCCGAAGAGGGCCATGATCTCCTCGCCGGTCCGCGTGTCCAGCGCCCCGGTGGGCTCGTCCGCCAACAGCAGCGCCGGCTCGGTCACCAGGGCCCGGGCGATGGCCACGCGCTGCCGCTGTCCGCCGGAGAGCTCGTTGGGCCGGTGATCCATCCGCTCCCCCAGGCCCACCCGCTCCAGCATCCGTGCGGCGCGCTCCTTGCGCTCCGGGCGCGGCACGCCGGCGTACACCAGCGGCAGCTGCACGTTCTCGAGCGCGGTGGCCCGGGGCAGCAGGTTGAAGCTCTGGAAGACGAAGCCGATCTCGCGGTTGCGGATGCGGGCCAGCGCGTCCTCACCCAGCGTCTCGACCGCCTGGCCGTTGAGCCAGTAGCGCCCCGCGGTGGGCACATCCAGGCAGCCGATCACGTTCATGAAGGTCGACTTGCCCGAACCCGACGGGCCCATCACCGAGACGTACTCGTTGCGCTCGATGGTGAGGTCCACGCCACGCAGCGCGCGGACCTGCTCGCTGCCCACCTGGTACTCCTTGGTGATCCCCTCCACCCGGATGATGGGGACGGCCGGTCCGGACTGGATGGCTTCGGCGGCGCTCATGGCGTCCTCCCGGTCAGCGCCTCGAGCTGGGCGCGGGCGAGATCCTGATTGAAGAGCGCGGCGACCTCCTCGTTCTCGGCCGCCACCAGCGCCTCCTGCGAGGTGAGCAGCTCGAGCATCGTCGACACGCCCAGGTCATAGCGCTCCTGCTGCACCCGGAGGTCCTCCTCCGCCGACACCACCGCCTCGCGGGAGAGGGCCACCCGCTCGGCGGCGAGCTCCAGCTGATCCAGGGCGCGCTCCGCCTGGGTCCGCACGCTGCGCTCCGCCTCGGCGAGCTGGGCCCGGGAGGTGCGCGTCTGCACCTTCGCGCGCTGGGTGTTCACGTCGCGCGCGAATCCATCGAAGAGGGGGATGCTCAGGCCCAACCGGACCGACCAACTGTCCTGCCCGGGGAAGAAGTCCGGCTGGCGCCCGAACCAGTCCGTCCCCGCCGACAGCCGCAGGCTCGGCCAGTACGCCCCGTAGGCGCCGTCCAGCGAGGCATCCGCCTGGGTCACCGACGCCCGCTGTGCGGCGAGGGTCGGATGCGAGCTGAGGATCTCGTCCACCAGCGCATCCCGGGCATCGATGCGGGGCGACCGGCCATCGCGTGCCCCCGGGAGGGGACGGACGGCACCTTCCGCGCCCACCAGGCGCCCCAGCTCGAGCTCCGCCGCGCGGCGCTGGGTCCGCGCCTCGAGCTCCGCGGTCTTCGCGGCGTTGAGCTCCAGCCGGGCGCGCAGCAGATCCGAGCGGGTCGCCGCGCCCACGCCGTGCCGGCGATCCGCCGCCATCAGCCCCACCTCGGCGCGCTGGATGCGGGAGACGGCCACCTCGAGCACCTGCCCGGCGCGCAGCGCCTCGTAGTAGGCGACCGTGGTGTCGTAGACCACGTTGCGCCGCTGGCCTTCGAGATCCGCCTGGGCGCTCACCTTCCCGGCGTCCGCGATCTTGAGGTCGGCCAGGCGGCGGAAGCCGTTGAAGACGTCCCACGAGGCCGAGAGGCCGGCACTCACCGAGGTGGCCGCCCCCGAGACCGTGATGTTGGTGTTGGGATCGAAGCGCGCGCTGCTGGAGAAGTTGACCCCGGCGCTGGCACTCAACGACGGCAGGAACGCGCCGACCGCCGCCTTCCGGGTCGCCTGCGCCACCTGAACGCCGCCTTCGGCCTGCACCACGCTGGAGGCCACCTGCTGGGCCCGCTCGAGCGCCTGCTCCAGGGTGAGGGTCGGCGGGGCGTCCGCTTCCGGCGGAGCCGTGCGCTCCGGAAGCGGAGGGGGGGCGAGCTGCGGCTGGGTGGCGGTGGGGGCCTGGGCGCGGGCTCCGGCGGACATCAGCAACAGGGCCGCCGCGGCCCAGAGCCCCGCCCATCCGGCCCACGTCCCGGGGAGCGGACGACGCCACGCCACTGCCTGCTCCCGCCTCGGTTGTCGTCTGGTTCCGTTCACGTCGGTCTCCTACTATGCCGACGCGCGTTCCATTCATCGGACGACAATCCGATTCGCGCGGGCCTGCGGTCGCCTGGGGCCGCAGATAGCACTCAACCGACTGAATTCATTTGGGATTCCCGGTTCGTTGAAGAAGCGTGAACCGGAGCACCCATGAGCGGGCGCCCCGGATCCGGCGGAAGGAGCCGGAAAGCCTTCAGGCGCGGGCGGTGCGCTCCCAGGTGGCTTTCTGGGTCCCCCGGAGGAAGCGCAGGAAGCCCACCGCGATCGCCACGTTCATGGACACGAAGTAGTACGGCACGCTCACCAGGCGCCCGAGCGAGGCCGGGATGCCGTTGCGGTGGCCCCACACCGCCAGCCCGTAGAAGGCCAGCTGCAGCAGGAACAGCAGCACGTACATGGCTCCGGCCCCCAGCAGCATCAGGTTGGTCATCAGGCACAGCGCCATCAGCAGGGGCGCGCACCAGCGGATGACCTTGTGGGACCAGAAGGCGTAGGCGGCAAACCCCGCCGAAGGCAGCAGCAGCCGCGGCACCAGGGTCAGCGCCTGGAAGTTACCGGCGGCGATGCGGGCGCGACGTCCGAACTCCCGGCCGTAGTCTTCGGTGGTCTCCTCCAGGGCCACCGCCTGCTCCTCGTAGACCACCGCCTTCCCCTGCTCCAGGACGCGCAGCGGGATCACGAAGTCGTCGACGATGGTGTCCGGAGGCAGGGGGCTGAAGAGGATGCGTCGCAACGCGTAGAGGCCGCCGTTGGCGCCGATGAGCGCGCCGCGCCGCCCCTCCTCGAGCTTGATGGCCGACTCGTAGCTCCAGTAGGCGCTCTCCTCGAAGTCCTGCTTGGTGGGGTTGTAGAGCCGCAGCCGACCGCAGACCGCCCCCACCGACGGATCGTCGAAGTGCGGCACCAGGCGGCGCAGCGCGTCCGGCTCGAGGTGGGTGTTGGCATCCGAGAGCAGCACGATCTCGCCCCGCGCCAGGGGGATGGTGCGGTTGAGCACCCCCACCTTCCCTGCCCGCGGCGCCGCATCCAGGCGCACCCGGGGATCGGGACAGGCCCGCACCAGCGCGTCGGTGCGGTCGGTGGAACCGTCGGAGCCGATCACGATCTCCAGCAGCTCCGGGGGGTAATCGAGCGCGAGGCTGTTCTCGAGCTTGCGGGCGATCACCGCCTCCTCGTTGTGGGCGGCGACCACCAGCGTCACCCGTGGGAGGGACGCCGGATCCTGCTCCCCGGGGGCCAGCGCCGGCGGGCGCTGCGCGTACCGCGACGGAAGCAGCCGATTACCCACCTTGAGAAACAACGGATAGAGCACATAGGTGTGCAGGAGCAGCAGCCCCGCACCCCAGAAGACCCACTCGACCATCCCCACCCCTCGTGCGCGTGGCGAGGCAGCCCACGCGGTGCCGGGGTCCCCTCATCGGGACCCGCCGGCGGGGAGGAGCAAGCAGCAGGCCACCCTCCTCTTCCGGGCGAGGTGGCCGATGTCCCCGGTCGTCCCCAGGTTGCAGGAGCAGTCCCCTCACCGAGGTACGTGCGGGTGCATCCCGGGGGCGCCGCAATGGAGGCACGGCGGGACGCGAGGACAGCCTTCGCGTCATGAGGCCGGGGCTCCTTTCAGCGCGCGGCCTGCCCGGAGCAGGTGGGTGTCCGCGCGACCGAGCCAGCCGGAGTGAACCGCCCATGGCCCTCTTCGATCTGCCCGTCCGCCGCGTCATGAGCCTCAGTCCCCGCACCATCGCGGTCGGCCATCACGTGGCGGCCGCCTGGGCGCTCATGCAACAGCACCGCATCCGCCACCTCCCGGTGCTGGATGGGGAGAAGGTGGTGGGGGTGCTCTCCGACCGCGACCTGCGGATGCTGCAGAGCCTCCGGGGCGTGGACCCCGCGGACATCACCGTCCGGGAGACCATGCAGCCGGCCCCTTACGTGGTCGCCCCGGACACGCCCCTGGGCGAGGTGGCCCACACCATGGCCCAGCGCCGGATCGGCTCGGCGGTGGTGATGGAGGCGGGCGAAGTGGTGGGCATCTTCACCACCACCGACGCCCTGCTGGTGCTCGACGCCATCGTCACCTCGCCCGGTACGCAGTTGGAGGCGGCGGACGTCGAGCCCGAGCCGATGCCCACCCATCACTGAGTGGGCGGGCGCTCCCAGGTCACTGCGCTTCGGGGACGTAGACAAAGCTCGCCCGCGGCGCGCGCAGCCAGCGCTCGGTGATGATCGCGCGCTCGGCGGCCCAGGCGTCCTCGGCATCGACGAAGGAGGCCTGCAGGGCCCGGGCGTCCTGACGATCCCCACGGGACTTGATGCCGAAGACGCGGCGGGCGAGCGCGTCCACCGTCGGCTCCCAGCGACCGAGGTCGAGCTCGTAGCAGCCCACGTCCTCGCCGTTGGCCGCCTTCTGCTCGGGCTTCCAGGTCATCACGCCGGCCTCGCGCAGGGTGCCGAGCTGGATCGAGGCCAGGTGGCTGTAGTTCTTCGGCGTCCCGTCCGCGCCGTACATGCCGCGCGAGACGTGCCCGAAGGCCCACGCCACGTCCCGGATGTGCGCCGCCTCCGCCTCCTCGGGGCTGAGCAGGCCCTTCTTCACCAGCCAGCCGGAGAAGTAGAGGGCCGCGGTCTGCGCCTTGAGCTCTTCCATGGTCGAGGCCAGCGGCCCCCCGAAGATCTCGTCATCGACCTTCCCCTGGACCCGGTACTCGTGGCTGGGCCCCAGGTTGTGCGCCGCCTCGTGGAGCACGGTGGAGAGCAGCGCCGGCGCCGGATCGGTGGACGCCCGGGCGTTGGTCGCCTCGCAGAAGAGCGAGGCCATCTGGGAGGCGAGGACCGCACGGCTGTCGGCGTCGGTGTAGAGGTTGGTCATCGCCACCGTGCGCCCTCCGGCCGCGGCCACCGGGCCCCAGTTGGGGAGGGACTGGCCGATGGTCGCCCCATGCGCGCTGCGGGCGTCGCCGGCGTTGAGCACGATGTCGATGAAGTCGGGCAGCTTGAAGGCCACCTCGCGCGCCCGGTACGGCGGTCCGGCGAGACGCGCGAGCTCCTGCTCGAGCTCGGCCTTCACCGGGTCCAGCTTGGCCTGCCACGCGAGGCTCTCGGGGTTGATGCGCGCAAAGCTCACCGCAAACCCGGCCTTCCAGGCGCAGGGATCGAAGTAGACCTCATCCGGCGCGATCCGCAGGTACCAGCGGCTGTTGTCCGGGCCCATCGCCGCCCAGGCCGCGTTGGCCGGCTCCCAGTCGTTGGTGCGGAAGGCCTGGGCGGCCGCGGTCAGGTACGCCTTGAACGCCTGCTCTTCCTCGGAGGTGATGGCGGCTGCCGCCTGGTCCAGCTCCGCGGCCACCGCCTCCATGTCCTCGCGCCAGGCCTCGGTGTAGGGCACCGCCTTGTAGGCGCCGGGGCGGGTGGGATCGTCCTCCACCACGCTGAAGTGATCCATCAGCGCCTGGGCGTTGGGCTGGCGCGCCAGGACCGCGCAGAAGTCCTGCTCCGCCTGCTGGAGGGCCGCCGGATAGAGCCCCACCACCCGCGCCGGCGCCGGCGAGATGGCGTTGCACGCCGGATCGTTCTCGGTCTGGGGCGCCACGCAGAAGGGCCCCTGGTTGCGGAGGAAGACCGCGCGGCTCGCGGTGTCGCCCTCGGGGATGCGGGCGTCCAGACCCAAGACGCCCCGCTGGCGTGCATAGAGGCGCTCGATCCCGTGGGCGGCCCGTGCGACGTGGGTGAGGATCGCCAGGTCCTCCTCGGTGGGGTTCTGAATGGGCGCGGCCGCCAGCGTGGGCACCCCCTGCGCCAGCTCCTGGAGGATGGCGGTCAGGCGGGCGCGCTGCGCCTCACCCAGGGACCCGGGATCCACCGCCTCCTGGAGGCGGGCGTAGTGCGCGGCGAAGGCCGGCGTGAAGCCCTTCCCGTCCACCAGCGCCTCGCGCTCGAAGCCCGGGATGCCCCAGGTGACCCGCAGCTCCTGGGGATCCAGCGCCCCGTTCTGGTTGGCGTCCTCCACCCAGAACAGCGGCAGGAAGTGGGTCACCGCCCGCTGATTGAAGGTCGTCCGATCCAGCGCATCGAAGCTGGAGGGAACCTCCTGGGCGCGGGACGTCTCCACGGCGGGCGTGGAAGCGGTCTTACAGCCGGAAGCCAGCAGGGCGCCGGCGAGGGTGGTGCAGAGCAGGGTCCGATTGAGCATGGACCGCGCTTTTAGCGCATCACTCGGCGCAGAGAAGCATCAGCTCGACGGACTGATCATCCGTGCGACGTGGACACTCAGCGGTGAAGTGGATGCGACCGCTCTCGTCCTCGCGCAGCGGCGGGCTGTAGGTGAAGCCCCCGTTGGACTCGGTGCAGGTCTGAACCGTCCCATCCGCCCGGGTGATCCGCACCTGGAGGAGACCGGGATCCGGGAGGTTGCGCACCTCCACGGTCTGGTTCTCGTTGGCGATCGCCGCGATGGCGATCAGGCTCTCGCGGTAGGAGGGCCGGCAGATGGAGTCCAGGTTGCGCAGGCTGGGATCGAAGGCCTCGGCCATCTCCCGCTGGCGGAGCCCGGGGCCGCGGCTGGTGGGGCAGCCCACGTTGCGCAGCTGGGTGCCATCCACCACCGCCTCGGCCCGCTTGTCCTCGAGGGCCACCGGGGCGATCGAGGCCCAGAGCACCTCGCGGCGGGCGCCGGTGGTATCGCTCAGGGCGTGGAACGCGTCCACGTAGGCCGAGACCGGGGTGAGATCCTCTGCCCGCTCGTTGCACCAGTCGCGGGACGGGTCGGTCCCCACCGCAACCGCGGGGGGCCGGGCGCGCTCGCTGCAGTCGTCCTCGTCGGAGACGACCACCACCAGGAGCCGCGCGCCGTCGCGCAGGAAGCCGGCGTTGCCCCCGGCATCCGGCTCGATGGCCGTCAGCGGATCGGTCACCGCCAGCAGGGCCGCCTCGAAGGGCGTCTCCTGCCCCGATCCGAAGGTCCCCTGCTGGATGAGACGCTGGAACTTCGGCAACAGCTCGGGGTCGGTCCCCTCGATCCAACGGGGCGCGTCCGCACGGATCCGCCCGTCCGCCTCCGGAACCGGCCGCAGGCGACCGGCCTCACCGATGTCCGAGAAGTCCCGGTAGTCGATCCCGCCGGGCACGATGGCCTGCTGGTAGACCGACGTCGTCACCAGCCCCACCCGGAAGTCCTGGGTGAGCCCGCCGCCGGCCTGAAGCGCCCGGACGAACTCGGGCAGCTCGGTGGCCACCCCCTCCTGCTCCTCGCGCATGGAGTTGGAGTTGTCGACCACGAAGAGGATGTCGGTGCGCATCGGCTCCAGGGCCGGGGCTTCACCGATGCAGGTCCCGGGGACACCGCTGTTCTCGCGGTCGACGACCGAGCCGCAGGCCAGGGCGGCAGTCAGGGTCGTGCCGAGGGCCACGGAGGCGAGCAGGGAGGGAAGGCGCATGCCGCCATGGTGCCACCAAACCCCGCGGGCCGCCTGTTTGCCGCTGCGCCCCCCGTCCCTTTTCCGATTCGCTTCTGGCGCCATCCGGTCCACCATCCGCCGACCCCAGGAGATTTGTGAACGCGGTCGTTTGCGCCCCCCCTCCTGGTTGTTACGTTGGCCGAACACCCTGCTGACGACGGCGACGAACTCCTCCAGGCAGGAAAACGGAGCAAGACCCCCCTATGTCGGACGAAAAGAAGAAGATCCCGGTTGCGGCGGGCCCCATGGCAGCGCCCATGTCACCGCCGGTTCTGATCAACAAGGAGGACATCCCGCAGGTCCTCCCCATCCTCCCCCTCCGCAACTCCGTCTTCTTCCCCGGGGGCGTGCTGCCCCTGGCGGTCGGCCGTCAGAAGACCATCGCGCTCATCAAGGACGCGGTGCGGGACGACCAGGTCATCGGCGTGGTGACCCAACGCCGCGCCGAGGAAGAGGATCCGGGTGCGCAGGACCTCTACTCCATGGGCACCGTCGCCCGCATCGTGAAGCTGCTGAAGATGGGCGAGGACAACTACTCGCTCGTCGTCCAGGGGCTCGCGCGCTTCCGCGTCCAGGACCTGGTGCAGGAGGCCCCGTACCTCAAGGCCCGCGTCGAGGCCGTCGAGGACCGCACCGCCGAGGAGAACGTCGAGGTCGAGGCCCTGGGCATCAACCTCAAGAAGCTCGCCCGTGAGGTCATCGAGCTCATGCCCGAGCTCCCGGCCGCGGCCACCGAGCTGGTCGAGTCCATCACCCACCCCGGGCACCTGGCCGACCTCATCGCCGCGAACGTGGACGTGCCCATCGAGGAGAAGCAGGCGGTCCTGGAGACCGTCGACCTCAAAGCGCGCATGAAGCTCGTCCTCGAGCTCCTCAACCGCAAGCGTGAGATCCTCAAGCTCTCCAACAAGATCGACTCCGCCGTGAAGGGCGAGATGTCGAAGACCCAGCGCGAGTACTACCTCCGCCAGCAGCTCAAGGCGATCAAGGAGGAGCTCGGTGAGATGGGTGAGGAGGAGGAGGAGCTCGACGAGCTCCAGGAGCGCCTGAAGAAGGCGAACCTCCCCCCGGATGTGGAGAAGGTCGCCAACAAGGAGCTCAACCGCCTCAAGACCATCCCCGCGGCCTCCAGCGAGTACACCGTCGCCCGCACCTACCTCGATTGGATCGCGGATCTGCCGTGGTCCAAGCTGAGCGAGGACAACCTCGACATCGAGAACGCGCGCGGCGTGCTGGATGCCGATCACTACGGCATCAAGAAGGTCAAGAAGCGCATCCTCGAGTACCTCGCGGTCCGCAAGCTCAAGAACGACATGCGCGGGCCCATCCTGTGCCTGGTCGGACCTCCGGGTGTCGGTAAGACCTCGCTGGGGCAGAGCATCGCCAAGGCGACCGGCCGCAAGTTCGTGCGCCTCTCCCTCGGTGGCGTGCGCGACGAGGCGGAGATCCGCGGTCACCGCCGCACCTACGTGGGCGCGCTGCCGGGCCGCTTCATCCAGTCCATGAAGAAGGCCGGGACCAAGAACCCGGTCATGATGCTGGACGAGATTGACAAGCTCGGTGCGGACTTCCGGGGCGATCCCTCGGCGGCCCTGCTCGAGGTGCTCGACCCGGAGCAGAACAACACCTTCGCCGACCACTACCTGGACGTGCCCTTCGATCTCTCGAAGGTCATGTTCGTGGCGACGGCCAACCAGCTCGACCCCATCCCCGGGCCCCTGCGGGACCGCATGGAGATCATCGAGCTCTCCGGCTACACCTTCGAAGAGAAGCTCGAGATCGCGAAGATCCACCTGGTGCCCAAGCAGCTGCGTGAGCACGGGCTGGCCGAGGACCACGTCTCCATCCAGGACGAGGCCCTGCTGACCCTCATCACTTCCTACACCCGCGAGGCCGGCGTCCGTAACCTCGAGCGGCGCATCGCCGACGTGGCGCGCGCCATCGCGGTGGAGGTCGCCGGCGGCAAGGAGGAGAAGCAGGAGGTCAACGCCGAGCGCGTCAAGGAGATCCTCGGGCCCGAGGTCTTCTACAACGAGGTCGCCGAGCGCACCGAGGTGCCGGGTGTCGCCACGGGTCTGGCCTGGACCGCGGCGGGCGGTGACCTGCTCTTCATCGAGGCCACCAAGATGGCCGGTAAGGGCGGCATGACCCTCACCGGTCAGCTCGGTGACGTGATGAAGGAGAGCGCGACCGCCGCCCTCTCCTACCTGCGCAGCAAGGCGGACGTGTTGGGGATCAACTCCAACTTCCTCGAGAAGACGGACATCCACCTCCACTTCCCCGCGGGCTCCATCCCCAAGGACGGTCCCTCGGCGGGCGTGACGATCCTCACCGCCCTCACCAGCCTCCTGACCGGCATCCGCGTCCGCAGCGACACGGCCATGACCGGTGAGGCGACCCTGCGGGGGCTGGTCCTCCCGGTGGGTGGCATCAAGGAGAAGGTCCTGGCCGCGCACCGCGCCGGCATCAAGCGGGTCATCCTCCCCGAGCGTTGCCGCAAGGATCTGATCGACGTGCCCGACCAGGCGAAGAACGAGCTCGAGTTCATCTTCGCCACCAAGATGGACGAGGTGCTCGAGGCCGCGCTGGAGTCCTCCCCGTTCAAGGGTGGACCGGGCGCCGGTTCCGAGGGCGAGGCCCCGGTCGAAGCCGTGGAGGGCAGCGCCGACCGCCCCTCCGCCGAGGCCTGAGCACTCCGCGCCTCATCTGTCAGTGATTGCAGTCCGCGGCGCCCGTCCCTCCTCGCAGGGGCGGGCGTCGCGTCGTTTCCGGGAGGATGGAGGCAGAACCCGCAAGCCGTCAGAGGGAGACCAGCGCCACGACCAGGATGGTGGCGCCGGCGAGCAGGAGCACCGCGGCGACGGCCAGGCGGTTGAATCGATCTTTCGCCTCCACCGAGTCCTCCCCCTGCCCCCGCAGCTCATGCAACGCATTGAAGAGCATGTTGCTGCCGAGAACACCGTGGCGCCCGCGGGGGTGGCGGCCGCGATCCTGCTCGAGCCGCTCCTCGCGGGCATCCTGGGCGATGTGGGCGGCGGCAGCCTGGGCCGCCAACGTGTTGACCCGCTGCGCCTCCTGACCCGGGACCGGGACCAGCATGGCCTCGTGTCCGGGGCGATCCGGAAGGTGCGCTTCGCGACCGGGCTGCTGCTGGGCCGCCTGCTGACGGGTCGCCTGCTGCTGCTCGGCG
This sequence comes from Myxococcaceae bacterium, assembly GCA_035304185.1. Lineage (GTDB taxonomy): Bacteria > Myxococcota > Myxococcia > Myxococcales > Myxococcaceae > DATGQN01. The sequence continues at coordinate 2,509 of DATGQN010000090.1, read as the reverse complement.
CGCGCCTCCTGGAGGATGCGGAAGGAGCCCTCCGGGAGACCGTCCTCCTCGTGCATGGGGACCAGCTCCACGCTCGCCATCCGAGCCCGGGCGGCCTCTGCAGTCTGCGCCCTCAGGCCCCACATCGCCCGGTCGAGGCCGCTTTTCCCGGTGCCCTGATCCTTGAACCGGAGGAACCCCGCCCGCTCCAGTGCCTCACGGAAGGCCTCCAGCCCCTCCTCGGATCCCCGGCCGGCCGCGGCCTGCCCGTAGGCGGAGAAGAACTGCCAAAGGCGATCGGCCTGTTCCTTCCCCGAGAGGGAACCGGGCGTGAGGTCCGGGCGCAGGAGCGCGAGATCCGCGCCGAAGCGCTGCGCGAGCTGCTTCATGTCCTGTCCACGGAAGTGCTCGGTCTGCGGCAGGAGCAGCGCGAGGGCGCGGGGAGGACGCTGGGCACCATCCCGGAGGCGGCCTGCTTCCGGCTGCTGCCCGCGTGACTGGTAGCCGTCCTTCGGCTTCTGCTCGGGGGCCTTGGTCTCCTCCGCATTCCGGGTGGTGCCATCCGCCTCCGAGGCCCTCGGAACCGGCGCGCTCCGATCGGCGGCGGCGGCGGGACGGCCACGCACCGGACCATCCGGGACGCCGGCCCGGCCTTCGCGCCCACGTCCTTCCTCGGGCCCCTCACCACGCTCGGCCTCCGGACCGTTCTGGGTGCGGGGCGCCTGCACCCGGGGCATGCCTGTCGCGTCGACGCGGGACATGTCCGGATTCTCGCCGATCAGGGCCCTCGAGGTGCGTGACGCCCCGCATTAAAAACAGGGCCCGCTGCAGGGTTCCATGGAGGCGGTCACCCGGCGCCCGCGCGTTTTGGACGCCTCCGCCGGCAACGACTAGGCTCGCCCCGCTCTCATGACTCCCGATCAACGCGTTGAGATGGAAGCCCGGGTGGACCGGGCCGTGCGCCGCGGCGACCTCTCCCAGGCCCGGGCCGACCTCGTCGAGCTGCTGGAGTCGTTTCCCGACGACGCCCGCCTGAAGAGCCGGCTCGAGGCGTTCGAATCCACCGCCCTGCCCGGAGAGCTCCTTCCGCCCCGCCCTGCGGCCGCCCCGGCCCCAGCCTCCCTTCCCGAGTCGCCCGAGGTGATCGCCGAGCAACGGGTGCAGGCGGGGGACCTCGCCGGGGCCCTCGCCGCGTACCGCCAAGCGGTGAAGGACCACCCGGAGAACGACCTCTTCCGCGAGCGCCTTGCCGAGCTCTTCGAGCAGGTGCGCATGGAGGCCGCACCAGCTCCGGGAGTGCCCGACGAAGCCGGGGCATCCGCGGGCGTGAACGCCGGGGCGCAGGCCAACGTGCCGGAGCGGGGCGCGCAGGAAGACCCGGGTGCCCCCTCCGGCGCTTTGACGGCCATCTCGGACGTCGCGACGCACTCGGCTGCGACGACCACGATCGGGGTCGCACCGCTCACCCCGACAGCGACGACCGCCGCGCAGGCTGGGGACCCCTTCGGGGCTGAGCCCTCCGACGCCCCCTCCCAGACGGACGTTGCCAGCGCGGGTCCGGACACCGGCTCGACGACCCGGGCTGCCCCTGAGCCGCTCGAGCGGACTTTCCCCGCGTCCGCACCGGACCGTTCCGCCGAGCCCGCGGCCGAGGCGTCCGTCGACGACGCAGCATCCCGCTCCGGGCCCCTCCCCCACACCTCCCCCGAGGTGGCCGATCCCGGCGCGGACCCATCCGGCGGACACCGACACGATCCGGTGGCCCGCCTGGAGCAGCTCCTCGAGCGATTGCAGACCCGGGGCCGTCGCCACTGATCCCCCGCTGAATGCCGCTTCCAGCTCGTACGTCGGGGGGCCGGCCAAGGGGCCGGAAGCGCTCCTCAGCGAAGCAAGCTCCCGGGGACGAAGGCGCCACTCCATCCGCCGCGTTGCTTCCCCCCGCCCCCATTGCTCCCACCGGACCTTCTCTCTAGAGTCTGGCGCGACTGTCAGCCCCCTCCCCCCGATCCTGCGACATTCACGTCGCTCTCCTCGGTCAAACCTCGCGATGTCCCTTCAGGGCCGACAACTCGGGCGATACCGGATCCTGGAGCCGCTCGGGACGGGAGGGATGAGCGTTGTGTACCGCGGCCACGACACCGCGCTGGGGCGCGACGTCGCGGTCAAGGTGCTCCATCCCCATCTGGCCGAGAAACCCGAGTCGCGGCAGCGCCTGGTTCAGGAAGCGCGCGCGGTGGCCAGGCTGAGCCATCCCAACATCCTGGACGTGTACGACTTCTCGGCGGAGAGCGCCGCGGAGGCGTACCTGGTCACCGAGTACATCCGCGGGCGCACCCTGAAGGCCTTCGTCGCCGAGCATCCCCTCCGCCCCCCGGAGCTGGCGGCGCTGGTGATCCACGGCCTCTCCGATGCCCTCGCCAGCGCACACGAGGCCGGCGTCATCCACCGCGACCTCAAGCCCGACAACGTGATGGTGCGCGAGGACGGGGCCCTCAAGCTGATGGATTTCGGGATCGCCAAACTCCTCGAT
>DATGQN010000089.1:0-4294 GCA_035304185.1 Myxococcaceae bacterium | reverse complement strand
CACGCCGGCTATGCCACCCCCGAGCATCTGGCGGTCCTCAGGGAGCGCGCACCCTGCGCCATCCACCGACGCAGCTTCGCCCCGGTCCGCGCCTCGTTCGAGCGCTTCGGTGAGCTGCGCGCCAGCGGGACGTGTTAGAGGTCGCCCTTTCCAAGATGGCGCCCCTTCACCGCATCTACCTCATCCCCGGATTCTTCGGCTTCGCGAACCTGGGTGAGCTCGTCTACTTCGGGCACGTCCGCCACTTCCTCGAGAAGGAGTTCCAGCGGCGCAACGTCCCCGTCGAGCTCTTCCAGGTCTCCTCGCACCCCACCGCTTCCATCCGGGTGCGCGCACGCGACCTCCTCGAGACCATCGAGCAGAGCGCGCGTGGGGACGACGGCCCCATCCACCTCATCGGCCACTCCACCGGTGGCCTCGATGCGCGCCTGCTGCTGACCCCAGGCGTCTCGCTGGGAGAAGGACTGGATCCCTCGCCCTTCGTCGGCCGCGTCCGCACCCTGGTGACGCTGGCCACCCCGCACCACGGGACGCCGCTGGCCTCGCTCTTCAGCAGCATGCTCGGCGCGCGCATGCTCGGCGTGCTCTCCCTCTTCACGCTGGTGAGCCTGCGCTACGGGCGCCTTCCCCTGTCCGTCTCCCTCAAGCTGGTCTCGCTCCTGCGGCGTCCGCGTAGCAATGAGCGCATGGCCACCCTGCTCGATCAGCTCTTCAACCAGCTGCTCGGCGACTTCAACCAGGAGCACCGCCAGGACCTGGTCACCTTCTTCGCCATGGTGAGCTCGGACCAGTCCCTGGTCACCCAGCTCGCGCTGGAGGCGATGGATCTCTTCAACGCAGGGACCGGTGATCGCCCCGGCGTCCGCTACGGCTCCGTGATCACCAAAGCCGCCCAACCGTCGTTGCGCTCGCGCTTGGCCATCGGCCTCTCGCCCTACGACCAGGGGACCTACGCGCTCTACAGCTTCCTGCACGGGCGCAGCAGCAGCTTCCCCGAGTCACGCCGCCCCCGCCTCACCCCCGAGCAGGCCGAGCGCATGCGCGGCAAGGACGGCACCCTTCCCTCCCTGCGTTCCAGCGACGGCATCGTCCCGAGCTGGAGCCAGATCTGGGGCGAGGTCCTCGACGTGGTGCAGGCCGACCACCTGGACGTGATCGGTCATTTCGATGATCCGGATCACCGCTCCAACCACATGGACTGGCTGCTCTCGGGATCAGGCTTCCTGCGCGAGGACTTCGAGCGCACCTGGCGCAAGGTCGTCGACTTCTGCCTGCCCCCGCCGATCTTCCGGGCCCACGACGGCTTCTGAGTTCAGTCGGACGCGAGCACGCCCTCCACGTCCGCCTCGATGAGACAGTCGCAGGCGTCGCCGATCCGTCCGTGCGTCTCGAAGGTGAGGCGCCCGGTGAAGCGCGCCCCCACGACGACGCCTTCATCTCCCGTGTCCGCCTCGAGCACCGCCTGCAGCAGCGACATCTCGCAGCGCTCGCCATCGACGGTCAGGACCTCATCAGCCAGGCTGCCGGCGACGCGGAAGCGCTGCCCTTCCCAGAGGAAGCGTCCCCACAGATCGATCGAGGGTGGCGAGAGTTCGGCGAAGACCTCATTGCCCGGATTGGAGAGCGTGAGGGTGGTGGGACGCAGCGCCCCGGACTCCCACAGACCACAGGTGTCCCGGACGACCTCGAGCGCGCTCAGCGCATAGGTCCCCTCGCGTTGAGGGTGATCGCGGCAGCCCGCGCTGAAGAGCACGAGCGCGAAGAGCCACGGTAGGAGCTGCGAGGGCGGTCGGTCGAAGGGCACGCAGGCAGTCTAGCGCCGGTCCACGTCCTTCCAGGGTGCACGCTGCGCCGGGGTGTGGAAGAGGACGCCTCCCGGCCATCCCGTCTACACTCGGCTTCCGAGCCGTTCCCCATGTCCCAGTACCGAAACCCCATCCCCACCGTGGACTGCATCATCGAGCTGCCCGATGCGCGCATTGTCCTGATCCGCCGCGCCCGGGAGCCGTTCGGTTGGGCGCTGCCCGGCGGGTTCGTGGATGAAGGGGAGCGCCTGGACGTCGCCGCACTGCGGGAGGTCCGGGAGGAGACCGGGATGCAGGTCGAGCTCCTCGAGCAGTTCTTTACGTACTCCGACCCCTCGCGAGATCCCCGCAAGCACACCCTCTCCACGGTGTACCTGGCGCGGGGCGAGGGGCAGCCAATCGCGGCCGATGACGCCGCGGAGGCTGGATGCTTCTCCCTCGATGCGCTGCCGGAGCCCCTGTGCTTCGATCACGCGCAGATCCTCGCTGACTTCCGGACCTACCGCCGCACCGGGATTCGGCGGCGGATCTGATCCGCGAGCGACCTCTCCGTGCACTTCGTCCTCCTCGTCCTCGCGCTTCATTTGGCCCTGGTCCTCCACGAGCTGGGCCACCTGCTCGCGGCCCTGGCCCTCCGCCTGCGCGTGCGACACATCTCGCTGGGGCTCGGGCCTCCCCTGCTGAGCTGGAAGAAGGGCGGGACCCGGCTGAGCCTGGGCTCGTTGCTGCTTGGGGCGCGCGTGGAGGTCGAGGGCGACAACCCCTTCCTGCCGTCCGCCGAAGCCCCTGAGCAGGGCGCCCGCTCCCTGCATCAACGTCCCGGCGCCCGGCTGCTGCTGGCGCTGGCCGGTCCCCTCGGAAGCGCCCTCTTCGCCTGGATGCTGCTGATCGGGCTGCACCTAGCGGGCACGCACGTGCCGGTGCCGTTGACGGTGGGGAAGATCCTCCACGGCTCCGCGGCTGCATCGGCAGGTGTCCAGCCCGGGGACCGGATTGAGTCGGTCGCCGGCGTCCCGGCGCGTCGGTGGAAAGACGTCCATCTCACGCTCGCCGACCACGCGGGGGGCACCGTCGAGCTCGCGGTGATCCGACAGGAGGCCCCCACCCTGCTGCGGATGCGTGTGCCGGAGGCGGCTGCCGATGCGGGCGAGAGCGCCCTCGGCTGGAGCCAGCAGTACACCTATGAGCAGGCAGGCCCGATAACCGCCATGGGGGCCGCGCTGGTCCACGTCGGCCATCAGCTCCGCTCGGTCGCCGATACCGCAACCAGCCTCCTCTCGCCTCCGGACGAGGTGGGCCTGCGCCCGGTGGTGGGGGTGCGTCGGGTCGTCGATCGCAGCAACGTCAGCCTCGACGCCTTCCTGCGCACCGCCTCGTTGTGGTGCCTGCTGTTGATGCTCTTCCACCTGGTGCCCCTGCCTCCTCTCGATGCGGGTGAGGCGCTGCTGGCCCTGGTGCAGCGGCGACGTGGACGTCCGCTCCCGGCGGGCCTCGAGGTGGGGCTGGCGGTGTCAGGGTTCCTCCTCCTGCTCACGCTCGGCGGACTGTGGCTGCGACAGCGGCTGGCTGCCTCTCACCACCCGCCGGGCTCGACAATGGTCCAGGCCGCCGACGAGGCACCGGCGGACGCCCCGGCTCCCGATGGAGCCGCGCCGGCAGGGCCGGATGCGGCAGGTTCAACCGCCCCCGCCCTCACCGGTGCGGAGGCTGCGCCCCCGATCGCGGGGGAGACGGACAGCGCGGCCGCGGAGGCTCTGGACGGGGTTGGAACCGGCAGCTCACCAGGCGACCAGCGCCTGCCCTCCGACGCTGTGGCCCCCGCCCCGACGCGTTAGGCTCCCGCCACCATGACCACCGCGCTCAATGGACTGTTCTGCGAAATCCGCTGGGGGCCGGAGCTCGCCGAGGCGCGCTCGTTCAACGCCGATCAGCAGACGATCCGCATGGCCCCCGATGAGTCCGCGGATCTACCGGCCTATGGCTTCGAGCTGCCCGACGATGGCCAGCTGCTGGCCGAGCGCACCAGCGACGGCCGCTACCGCATCCACCCGCCTCCCGGCACCGAGCTCTTCCGGGAAGCGCGGGGGCAGCCCCGGAAGCCGGTCCCTCCCGAGGAGCTCCAGGGCCCTCCGGATCAGCGCACGTTCGTGCTGACTGCCGGGGACGCGATCTCGGTGGTGGTGGCCTCCAAGGACCTGCGGCTCTACATCGCGCCGTCCGTGGTCGACCGCCCGGTGGGACGTGGGAGCCTCCAGCGGCTGGGAAGCGCCGTCCTCCTCATCGGCGCCGCGCTGCTGCTGCCCTTCCTCTTCGTCACCGGCGAGAGCGACCCCCAGGAGCTGCGCGAGCTTCAGGAGCGCGCCCGCATTCAGGATCAGGAGCGCCGTGCCGAGCGGCGACGCGCCATCGAGGCCGCCTATCCCAGCACCACCGACGCCGACGCCGAGCCGGTGCGCCCCGAGGATGGGTTGACGCTTCCCGGCAACTAC
>DATGQN010000088.1:0-62833 GCA_035304185.1 Myxococcaceae bacterium | reverse complement strand
CTGGCGGCCCTCTTCGGTCAGCTCCAGGTGTGGCTGAGCCTCTTCTGCCTGGTCTTCCAGCTCGTCTTCGCCGAGCGCCTCCTCGAGCGGCTCGGCGTGCTGCGCTACCTCGCGCTCATCCCGGTGGTGCTCACCCCGCTCCTGCTGTGGAGCCTCTTCTCGCCGGGATTGTGGCCGGCCTTCGCCGTCCGCCTCGTCGACAACGCCATCGGCTACACCGTGCTGCCGGTGGGCATGCAGCTGCTCTACGCCGCGGTCCCCGAGGCCACCCGCGATGCCGCCCGCGCCACCATGGACGGGCTCATCCGCAAGGTGGGGTTGGGGGCGGCGGCGGTGGTGTTGATCCTGGGCGGCGCGTGGGCCACCGACATGAGCGTGGCGCTGGCGGGCCTCATGCTCTGCGCGGTGGTGGGGGTGGTGCTGATCCGCCTCTGGCCCGAATACCTCTCCTCGCTCGGGCGCCAGGTGGGGGCGGTGCTGGCCAAGGAGAAGCGGCGCCCCATCGTCGGTGACCTGCGGCTGCTCTCCGCCGCGCTCGAAGAGCGCTCCCCGGTCCGGGCCCTGCGCGCGATCGAGGTGATGGTCGCCTGGGATGTCCCCCTCAAGCCCCAGCTCCCGGCGATGCTCCACCACCGCCATCCGGACGTGGTGCTGCGCGGGATCGAGCTGGCCCTGGAGCTTCAGGCGACCGAGGTCGTTCCCCACCTGGAGCGCCTCATCCACGGAGGGCCTCCCTCCACCCGCGACGAGGCCGTGTGGGCCCTCTCGCGGCTGGCCCCTGAGCGTGCCGCCAAGCTGCTGCCGACCCTCCTCGAGCTCCCGGAGCTGGACCTCGCCCTCCGCTGTGCGGTGATCGGGGCGCTGTTGCGCACGCCGGACCGGGCCCGGGGCATCCTGGAGCTCGACGCCCTCCTGCAACGCCGGGAATCGGCACCGGAGGAGGAGCGGGTGGAGGTGGCGCGGCTGCTGGGCCTGCTGCGTGACGCGCGCTACACCCCGAAGCTCGCCCCCTACCTGGACGATCCCTCGCTGGCCGTGCGCAAGGCGGCCTTCGCCGCGGTGGGGGAGAGCGGGGATCCCGCGCTGGCCGGCCGCCTCATCGAAGGGCTGGCCATCCGCGAGGAGCGGCCCGAAGCGCGTGCCGCACTCATCGCCCTGGGCGACCCGGTCACCCGGAAGGTGGCCGGCCTCCTCGACGATCGGGGCATTCCCCTGAGCCTGCGCCTGCACCTGCCCCGCGTGCTGCGCGGGATCGGGACGCCCCTGGCGCTCGAGTGCCTCCTCTTCTCGAACGTGCGCGACGACGCGCGCCTGCACTACCGCATCGGGGGGGAGCTGTTGCGGCTCCACGAGGAGCACCCCGAACACCCGGTGGACGCGGCGTGGGCCAATGCGGCCATCGAGCGCCGTGCACAGTTCGCCGCCTCACTCCACCCGGCGCTGTCCTCCCTGCGGGCCTCGCTGGGGCCTCACCATCTGCTCACCCGCGCGGTTCAGGACCGGGTGGATCAGACCCTCGAGCTCAGCTTCTACCTGCTCGGGCTGCTCTATCCCCTGGACGTCATGCGCCGCATCCACCAGCACCTCGGAGGGGATCCCCGCCGACGGGCGCTGGCGCTGGAGCTGCTGCAGAACCTGGTCACCGAGGCCCAGTGGGCGCTCATCCGCGGCCAGCTCGAGCCGGCTCCCCCACGCGGGAACGTCAGCCACCCCTACACGGTTGCACAACATCTGCGCTGGCTGGCCACCAACGAGGACCTCACCCTGCGCACCCTCGCGCGGATCGAGGCCCGGGCGCGGAAGCTCAACCTTCCCGAAGATGGAGACGTGATGGACCTCAGCACCGTGGAGAAGATGTTCCTCCTGCAGGAGGTCGCCGCCTTCGCCCAGAGCGACGTGGACGACATCGCGGCCGTCGCCGCCATGGCGCGCGAAACGGTGGTCGCCGCGGGCGAGCGCCTGTGGAGCCAGGGCGATCCCGGCGAATCGCTGTGCGTCATCGTGGAGGGACACGTGGATGCCTTCCGGCACGGGGAGCACGTCGCCCGGTTCGGACCGCGCCAGACACTGGGAGAGGTCAATCTCCTCGACGGCGCCGCGCGGCCCACCGACATGGTCCCCGCCGAGCCGGTCCGCCTGCTGGTCATCGACCGGCGCGACTTCCTCGACCTCCTCGCGGACCGCCCCGAGCTGCTCGCCGGCTTCTTCCGCGCCATCAGCGAGCAGCTCCAGGCCTTCATGGATCTGCCCCGTCGGCGCGAGTCCGGGGAGTGGCTGCTGCTCGGCTGATCGATCGCAAAAGGAGCGCCCCGGTGACGTGGGTGCCGCGACAGGTCTTATTGCTGCGGATGGCTCTGCTACGCTTTCCCTCCCCACCCGCAGCCAGGACACCGACGCAGAACGATCAACATGTGGCAGCTCGTCATCAACGGACCGGGGTACTTCGATACGCCCTTCAACCTGCCGCAGGGGATCACCTCGCTGGGCCGGGCGGAGGACAACGACATCGTCCTCTCCGGAGACCTGGTCTCCCGGCGGCACGCGCGACTGCACCGCATCGGCGAAGGGGTCCGGGTCGAGGACCTCGGCAGCCGCAATGGCAGCCGCCTCAACGGTGAACCCTTCAGCGGCACGGTGGACGTCCGGCCCGGGGACACCCTCACCATCGGCGAGAACGCGCTCGCGTTGCGGTTGGGGACGCCCGAACAGGAGGTCGCCGCGGGAGAGCTCGAGCAGCTCGGGTTCGACGGCAAGCTGCTGGTCAGCCGCTCCATCCGCGAGAGCCAGGTGCTTCGCGCCCTGGGCAACGTTCCCCGACAGCTCGGCGCCGTGCGTGCGCCGTCGCCGGTGGAGCCGCAGGCGGAGGACATCGCCTACGACACCCTGCTGATGCTCTACCAGGTGGCCGAGTCCCTCTCCCGGGCCCACTCCCTGGCCGACTTCATGGTCGCCACCTGCGACACCCTGGTCACCCACGTCGGCGCGGACACCGCCGCGGTCCTGCTGCGCCAGGCCGATGGCTCTCTCTCGGTGGAGCTTGCCCGCCACGATGGCAGCGCAGCGGAAGCGCAGGTCTCGCGGGCCATCGTGGAGGACGCGCTGCGGAGCGCCAGTGCGCTGGTGGTCCAGTCGACCGTGTCGGACGCCGAGAGCCCCCGGGACGAGTCCGTCATCTGCGTGCCCATGGGTGCCCAGCCCGCGGTGGGCGCGCTCTACCTCAAGGGCCCCTTCGGGGTGGACGCGCCGATCGAGCGGCTCGCGGATGCGGCCACCGCCACTGCGCACCTGCTGGCCGCGGCGGTTCAGCGCTTCGAGCGCAGCCCCGAGTCACACCTTCCGCCGCCCGCCAGCACGTTGGCGGACCGTCTGGGGGACCCGGCCTTCGTGACCCCGGTGCTCGCCTCCCTGAAGGCTCCCGGAACGGGCCGCCAGCTCTCCACCCGGCAGGTCAGCACCCTGGCGGTGGATCTCGGCGCGGCGCTGGAGGGGTTGGAAGATGGTCCGGCGGGAGAGGTCCTCCATGCGCTGCACGTCTACTTCTTCCGTACCGTGCGCCAGCACGGAGGCCTGATCGAGAGCAGCGACGGGGAGCGGCTCCGCGCCGTGTTCCCGCGGCATGATGGGGACAGTGTCGGCGAGGCCATCCGGGCGGTGCGCTGTGCTCTGGAGCTGCGCAGCGCCTGGGATGAGATCACCCTGGAGCGTCCGCCCTCGGAGCGCTGCCCCCTGAGGGCGGTCATCACCTCCGGGGAGGCCCGGCTGGGCGAGCTGGGCCCCGTGGACCGTCCCGAGTTGGTGGTCCTGGGGTCTCCGGGACGCCTGGCCGATCTGCTGCTCGAGGAGGGGGCACCCGGGCAGGTCCTGCTGGATGGAAAAACCCTGGGCGGGGTGGGGGTGGCCTTCGAGGTCCAGCCCCTCGGCGAGCGCCAGCTGGGGGCCGCCCGGACCGCCGTCTTCGAGGTCCTGGAAGAGGACTTCACCGACCCGGGGCGCGCCCGCTGATCCGCAGCCTGTGGTCAGCGGGGAGCGCCTCTGATTCAATGGAGCTCCTGTGACGGCGCCCGGAGCCATGACGCAACCCGCGCAGCAACGCCTGCGGCCATTCTCACCTGTGCGATTCGGGCGGTACACGCTCGTCGCGCGTCTGGCCCAGGGCGGGATGGGAGAGCTGTTCCTCGCGCAGCTGGGGGAGTCACGTGACTTCCAGAAGCTCTGCGTGATCAAGCGCATGCTCCCGCAGCTCGCGCATGATCCGGAGTTCGTGGAGCGCTTCACCAACGAAGCGCGGGTGCTGGTCAAGCTCAGCCACGGCAGCATCGCCCAGGTGTTGGAGCTGGGGAACCACGAGGACACCCCCTTCCTGGCCCTGGAGTACGTGGACGGCAAGGACCTGCGTCGCGTCGCGCAGCGCGCCCGGGAACAGCGGCAGCCCCTCCCGCTGGGGGTCTCCATCCAGGTCATGTGCCGGGTGCTCGAGGCCTTGTCCTACGCGCACCGCAAGCGCGACGACGACGGCCGGGAACTCCAGCTGGTCCATCGGGACATCAGCCCTCCCAACATCCTCGTCTCATACGAGGGTGAGGTGAAGGTGATCGACTTCGGCCTCGCCCGGAGTCGCCTGTCGGCCGCCCGGACCAATCCCCGCAGCCTGCTGGGCAAGTTCCTCTACATGTCGCCGGAGCAGGCGCGACACCAGCCGTTGGATCGGCGCAGCGACCTCTACGCGGTGGGGCTTTGCCTCTACGAGCTCATCGCCGGGGCACATCCCTTTGAGGGGCTTGCACCGGCGACGCTCATGGCGCGGGTCAGCCAGCCGGACCTGCCTCACCTCTCGACGGTCGCGCCCACCTGTCCCAGTGGTCTCGCCGAGGTCGTGATGAAGGCGCTGGCGGTGAACGCCGATCAGCGTTTCCAGAGCGCGGACGAGCTGCGCATCGCCCTGCAGGCGCACCTCCCCGCCGCGGACGCCGGGGCCGAGAGCGTCTCGCGGGCGATGCACACCCTCTTTGCGGCGGAGTTTCAGCTCGAGCGTCGCCTGCTCGCGGCCGCACGCAGTCCCCAGCCGCTCCAGGGTGGCGAGAGCCGCTCGCGTGAAGAAACGGCCATCATCTCCGTTCCGGCCGGCCTCCAGGATCCCCGGGGTGAGGCGCCCCGCCGGGACAGCGCGGCCGAGCTGCAGCGCACCGAGACCGCGGTGATCCCCGCGATGGCCGACGGCGATTCCGCGGACAGCGCCCCCCGTCGGGACACTGAGCTCATCCCGGCGATTGCGTCCCCGGCAGCATCCGCTCCCACGTCCCCGTCGGGAACTCCGGCCTCCGGGACCCGTCCGCCGCCGCTCCCGCCCAACCCGGCGCGGGCGGAACCGCCACCCATGCGGCTGGCACCGGGCAGTGGCGGGGCGCTGGTTCCGGCGAGTCCCCCTTCGCGGCCGGGCGCCCCCCCTCCACCGCGCCCCACCCCCGAGCCTCTCCCGGTGGTCTCGGCACGCGCGGCCGCGGCCACGTTCGCAGCGCCGCGTCCGCCGCCGGCCCCGCGGACCACCACGCCCCCGCCCATCGCGCCGGTGACGGCGGCAGAGACGGCGGCAGCTTCGGGCTCGGCGGCCGACGCCCGCACCGCTGCCGAAGCCTCCGCCGCGGCGGAGCCCACGCTCGAACCCGAGGCCGAAGCCGCGCTGGCCGCCTGGTTCAATGAGGTGCCTGAAGGCGAGCTGGAGACCGAGGCGACCCCCATCGCGTCCGTCGCTTCGGAGCCTGCGCCTCCGGGGTCCGGCCGCGCGGTCCCGCCCCCGCAACCGGAGGACGTCAGCGCGGCGCCCACGCCGCCGCCTCCCCGGGCGCGGCCGGTCGCAACCCCGCCTCCGACCCCGGCAACGGCGCGTGACGTCGCGGGCGTCGGCGCCACAGCTCCCGCCCTGGCGGCCACGCCGATCCCCGAGGCCGCCGCGCCCACCCCGGTTCCGCCCCCCTCGGCACCGCCGGCCCCCGCCAAGACGGGCACCCCGGTCACCTCCGCACGTCCGGTGGCCCGGGCGCAGGCGGCCTCCCATTCCGGCGATGGCATGGAGCGACCGCGTCCGATTGCCACCGGTGACGACGCATTCCAGGAAGCCGCCACCCAGCAGAGCTGGGCGGAGGACGACGAGGACGAGGAGCGCACCGATCCGTCGTTCCGCCTGACTGCGCCGGAGCCGGTGGCCGACGCGTTCCAGAATCGGCGACGGCGGACGGGCCTGTGGATGACCCTGGCCTCCCTGATCCTGCTCGGGATCGGATCCGGCGCGGCCCTGGAACTCTCCCAGCGCCGTCAGCTCGAGGAGGAAGCCAAGCGCGCCGCTGCGGCCATGCGCGAGGACGAGGAGAACGCCATTGCCGCGGCCATGGCCCGCGCGGATGCTGCGCTCAAGGCGGACGCCGAGGAGGCCTCTGCCCCCACCTGGCAGCTGTTCGTGGACACCGCCGAGGACGCCAAGGTCCTGGTGGCGCCACTCCGTCTGGAGGTCCAGCGCGCCGCCGCCCGTCGACCGGAGAGCACTGCGGCGGTCCCTCCGGGCGAGCTCGGGGTGGAGTGGCAGCGCACCTCCGAACTCTTCGAGCGCCTCCGCGCGGAGCGCACCTGTGAGGGCGCGCTGTTCCTGCTCTGCAAGCGCTACGAGCGGGTCTCGGAGCGGGTCCGCCACGCCAAGACCGATGACGCCACCCTCCGGGCGCAGGTCCGCGAGCTGCGGCGCTCGCTGGAGCAGCTGGGGTCCTGAGCCATGTCGGACGGGGGCGTGCTGGAGGCCACCGGCCTGAGCGCCGGCCATGGCGGGCCGCCCGTCGTCGTCGGCGTGAACCTTCGCATCCGACCCGGTGAGCGCTGGGCGATTCTCGGCCCCAACGGGGTGGGGAAGAGCACGCTGCTCAAGACGCTGGCGGGTCTGCTCCCCGCCGCAGCGGGGGAGGTCCGGCTCCATGATCGTGCTCTGCGGGACTGGCCGCGGCGTGAGCTCGCCCGACATCTCGCGTGGGTGCCCCAGCAGCTCCACCCTCCCGAGGGGTTCCTGGCGCTGGAGTGGCTGCTGCTCGGACGCGCGGCGCATCTGGGGATGTGGGGCCTGGCCGGAGCAGCGGACGAAGCACGCGCGAAGGCGCTGCTGCAGGACCTCGGCCTCGCGCACCTGGCGGGACGCCCGCTCCACACCCTCTCCGGCGGTGAGCAGCGGCTGCTGTCCCTGGCGCGTGGGCTGTTCCAGGGCGGAGAGCTCCTGCTGCTCGACGAGCCCACGGCGTCCCTGGATCTGCGCCATCAGCTCGAGCTGCTCGCACGGCTGAAAGAGGCGGGGGAGGGGGGCCTCGCGAGCGTGTGCGTGTTGCACGACCTCAACCAGGCGCAGGACTTCGCCACCCATGCGTTGCTGCTGGGTGGGGGCCGGGTGGTGGCGGCAGGTCCGGCGCCCGAGGTGCTCGAGGCGTCGCGGCTGGGGACGCTCTATGGCGTGACGTTGGAGCGCGCGCTCACGTCCACCGGCCGCGTGCTCTTCGTTCCCGCACAGCGCTGACGCCCGGCGAAATCTGCGCCCGGGGGTTCCGGAAGCAGGGGAGCGACCACGGTGTCGCCGGATTGTTTCAAGACGACGGCCGGCTTGTGGCATGGGGCCGGCCAGTCCGAATCTCCGGTCGCTCGCCCAGGAGGCCCCATGTCCTTCTCCCGCTCCGCGTTCCCCTGGCTCGCGTTGCTCCTCTCTGTCGCGCTCACCGCGTGTCCCTCCACCGAGGACCCGCTGTGCGGCAACGGTATCGTCGAAGCCCCGGAAGCCTGTGATGACGGCAACCGCATCAACGACGACGCCTGCAGCAACACCTGCCAGCTGCCGGTCGCCTCGGTCTGCGGCAACGGCGTGGTCGAGGGGAACGAGCAGTGCGATGACGGCAATACCACTCCCGGTGACGGCTGCGGCAGCGACTGCCGGCTCCCCGGGGCGGTGGCGACGTGCGCCGGCGCCGACCAGCTCCCCAGGCCCCAGCAGGGCTCCTGTGACGTCACCGAGGGCTCCAACGGCGCGGTGCTGATCACCGGCGTGGTGCTCTCCGGCGACGCGACCTACCGCGGTGGACAGGTGCTCTATGACGCCGAGGGCGTGCTCCAGTGCGTGGGCTGTGGCTGCGACAGCGAAGCGGCAGCGGCCGAGGCCACCCAGCTGGTCTGCCCCGAGGTGGTGGTGAGCCCCGGGCTCATCAACACCCACGATCACCTCACCTACCAGGCCGGGCCTTCGCCCCGCACCGAGGAGCGCTACGAGCACCGCCACGACTGGCGGACGGGCGCGAACAACCACACCCGCCTGGACAACGGCGGAAGCGCGAGCACTGACGCGCGGGTGTGGGGTGAGCTGCGGCAGATTGTCGCCGGTACCACGTCGCTCAACGGCAGCGGCCATGCGAACGGGCTGGTGCGCAACCTCGATCGCGACCAGGCCCTCGAGGGACTCGACGTCGCGGCGGTGAACTACGAGACCTTCCCCCTCGGCAGCAACGACCAGCTCATCCACGGCTGCAACTACCCGGTGACCGGTCCGGATCGCGCCACCGGCGCCTTCACCCCGCACGTCGCCGAGGGCATCGAGGAGTCCGCGCGCAACGAGCTGCGTTGCCTCTACGGTGCGCCGGACGCGCAGGGTCGCGCGCTGATGGCCCGCACCGCGATCGTCCACGCGGTCGCCGCCACGGCCGTCGAGGCGGGTTGGCTCGCGGAGGCCGGCACGAGCGTCATCTGGTCGCCCCGCACCAACATCTCGCTCTACGGCGACACCGCGCCGGCCCCGGTGTTCCACCGGCTGGGTGTGAACCTGGCGCTGGGGACCGACTGGATCCAGAGCGGCTCGATGAACATGCTGCGCGAGCTGCAGTGCGCGGACAGCCTCAACCGCGACTACTGGGGACAGCCGTTCACGGACGAGGATCTGTGGCGCATGGCGACCTCCAACGCCGCCGACGCCCTCCAGGTCGGTCACGTGCTCGGCCGGCTCCGCAAGGGCTACGTCGCCGACCTCGCGCTCTTCACGCTGCGTGAGCACGCTGACAACCCGCACCGCGCGGTGGTGACCGCGGGCTCCGAGGACGTGGTCCTCACCGTCCGTGGTGGCCGGATCCTCTTCGGAGAGGCCCACGTGGCCGACGCGCTGGAGCAGGGCTGCGAGACCGTCGACGTGTGCGGCAGCACCCGGGTGATCTGCATCGCGGATGAGCCCACGAAGTCCTTCTCGGCGCTGCAGAGCTCGCAGCAGAGCGCCTACCCGCTCTTTGCCTGTGGTGAGCCTGAGAACGAGCCGACCTGTCTGCCCTCCCGCGTCTCGACCAACGCCTCGTGGCCGGCGTCGACCTTCGGGTCCTCGGTCTACAGCGGCGTCTCCTCCGAGGGGGATCGCGACGGCGACGGCGTGCCCGATGCGCAGGACAACTGCCCGTCGGTCTTCAACCCCATCCGCCCCATGGACTTCGGGGTTCAGGCGGACGTCGACGGTGACGGGCTGGGCGACCTCTGTGACCCCTGCCCGCTCAATGAGGGGGACACCTGCCAGGGCCTGACCGCGGGCGACCGCGACGGAGACGGGGTGCCCGACGATCAGGACGTCTGCCCCCTGGTGTGGGACGACCAGACCGACAGCGATGGCGATGGCATCGGTGATGCGTGCGACCTCTGCCCCTCCGCGGATGTCGAGGGCGAGGCTTGTGCGGTCGCCGTGCCCGACTTCAAGCAGCAGGTGAGCCACACCACCCTCATGGAGGGCATCGAGGTGCGCCTCGACGGCGTGGTGGTCACCGGCGTGGCGCTGGCCTCCAATGGCGGCTTCTTCGTCCAGATGCCGACCGCGGATCCCAACGCGGGCCGTGCATGGCAGGGCGTCTTCGTCTTCGCTCCGTACCAGGCGGCTTCCGGGTCCACGCCCGGGAGCGGACCCACCGACCTGAACGTGGGCGACATCGTGAACGTGACCGGGGTGGTGCAGACCTACTACGGTCAGGTCCAGCTCTCCAACGCGACCTGGGAGAAGGCCGGAAGCTCGGCGCCTCCCGCGCCGGTGCAGGTGTCGGCCACGGATCTCGCCGAGGTGAGTGGTCTTGCCCTGTCGCTGGAAGGGGTGCTGGTCGAGGTGACCGACGTCGAGGTGACCGACATCGCGCCGCCGGTGGGCGGTGGCGATCGCGCTCCCACGGGTGAGTTCGTGGTCAGCGCGCCCGGCGCCACGAGCGGGATCCGCATCGACAACTTCATCCACACCGGGCTCGGGATGCCGGAGTTGGGAGATGCCTTCGCATCGATCACCGGCGTGCTGACCCTGCGCAATGACCACTTCAAGATCGAGCCGCGCGACGACCTGGACCTCGTCGCCGGTCCGGTCCGGGTGCGCGCCATCTCGCCCGAGCACGCCTTCCTGTGGGTGGGCGACGTGGACGCGGTCACCGTCCCCGGCGCGCTGACGGTGATGCTCGACCGGGTGGTCGACGTCGCCACGCCGGTCGAGGTGACGGTCGACGCGCCGGGGGTGCTCTCGGTCGCGCCGGCGGTGGTGCCGGCGGGGGCGTCCGAGGTGGCGCTGCTGCTCACCGGTCACGCCGCGGGTGTCGCCTCGTTGCAGGTCTTCGTCGGAGAGACGCCGGCGCGCACGGCCACCGTGGAGGTCCTCGCGGCGGATCGCGTGCCGGTGCTGGAGTCCTTCAGCGCCTCGAGCGGCATCATCGATGAGGGCAACACCCTGACCCTCACGGTGGGGCTCGACGTGCCGACGCTGAACGACCTCCCCGTCTCGCTGTCCAGCGCCCTCCCCGCGAGCCTGACGGTCCCGGCGCAGGTCGTGGTGCCCGCCGGCCAGCAGGCGGTGGCGGTTGAGGTGGTCGCCGGGACCCAGGCTTCGGGTGTCGTGGTCAGCGCCTCGTTGGACGCGGTGACGCTCGAGGTGGAGGTCGACGTGGTGCCTCCTTCGCAGGGCGGCCTGGTGATCAACGAGATCGACTACGACCAGCCCCAGACGGACGACGCGGAGTTCATCGAGATCTACAACGCGGGCACGCTGCCCATCCCGCTGGCCGGGAAGGAGCTGGTCTTCATCAACGGCAGTGGAACCGGCTCGGAGTACGACCGGGTGGATCTCTCCCTGGCCGCGGCGGTCCTGCAGCCCGGTCAGTTCCTGGTGGTCAAGCCGGAGGCGTCGGGGGTGACGGTGCCCGCCGGTGCGCTGCTCCTGACCGCCGGTTCCAGCCCGCAGAACGGCGCCCCGGACGCGGTGGCCATCTGGGATGCGGACCTCGGTGAGTGGGTGGATCGCCTCTCGTACGAGGGCGAGGCGTTCCTGAACGGGCAGTCCATGCAGGAGGGGCCGACGGACCCCGAGGTGTTCCTGGAGAGCCGGGGAGATGCGGTGAGCTCCCTCATCCGCTTCCCGGACGGCGCGGATACGGACGTGAACGCGGCCGACTTCCGCGTGACGACCTCCGTGACCCCGGGTGCCCCGAACACACTGAACTGAGGCGCCATCCGCTCCGCATCCAGCAGTGGTGCGGGGCGGGCGACCCGACAATGTGGGGTGGTCAACCCCCTCCCGAGACGGGCGAAGGCATGCCTTTCGCCCGTCCTGGAGGTGCCTTAACACCCGGGTCGTGGATGCGGATCGACTCGGGGAGGGCGCGCGCCGCCTGCTCTCCGAACACATCACGTCGGTAGGTCAGCTCGAGGTCCTGCTCCTGCTTCTCGGCGCGGAGGGGCGATGGGTGCGCCCGGCGTCGGTGGCGGACGAGCTGCGGGGGTCGGTGGAGGGGACGCGCACCCACCTGGAGCTCCTGGTCCGCAGCGGCTTGGCACGGAAGCGGGGGACGGAGGAGTTCGCGCTCGCCCAGGTCACCGACTCGCAGCGGGAGGTGCTCACCTCTCTGCGCGTCGCTTACCGGGACCGGATGCACACGGTCATCGACTTCATCTACAGCCGCCCGTCGCAGCCCCTCAAGGACTTCGCGGACGCGTTCCTGTTCAGGAAGGGGGAGAAGGACGATGCCTGAGACCGTCTACCTCATGTGCTCGCTCACCAGTGCGGCGTGCGCGTTCCTGCTGCTGCGACAGTACTTCCACGCCCGCACCCCGCTCCTCTTCTGGAGCAGCCTCTGCTTCATCGGGTTGATGATTGTGAACCTCACGCTCTTCATCGACCTGGTGGTGCTTCCGAACACCATCGACCTGTCCCGGCTGCGGGCCATCTTTGCCATGGGCTCCATCCTGGTCCTGGTCTACGGGCTCATCCGGGTCTCTCAGGGAGCGAGGGACGGATGAAGAGCTTCATCTGGGGTGCTGTCGCAATGGGCTATGTGGTCGCGGGGATCTTCTTCGCCCGCTTCCGTGCCCTCACCAGGGAGAGGCTCTTCGGCTTCTTCTCCGCGGCCTTCTTCGTGCTGGCGCTCGATCAGACGTTGTTGGCGCTGACCGACCCGGAACACGACGCGCGGTATCAGCTCTACGTCGTCCGGATGCTGGGGTTCATCCTGTTGCTCATCGGCATCCTGGACAAGAACCGGCGCGGGAAGCGGACGCCGACGGGGGGGACCTCCTGACGTCTCAGGGGGCGAACGGGGCGACGACCGTCCTCCGCGCCGGACCGACCCGGATCTGAGCGCCGGGTCGACGCACCGAGGCACCGATGCCGACCGGGACGACCCGGTGCCGCCGACGCGCAATGGGCGGCGGCGTCCCCGGATGACCCTGACGGCACCCGCTGCGCGCGCTGAGGCCTCAGTGACGCATCGTCTGCGAGGCCCCCTGGGCGGCCTCCGGGGACGCGACCTGCTGACCGGCCTCTGCACTCTCGGGCAACTCGAAGATGAAGCGCCCACCGCCGCCCTCGGGGCGCTCCGCCCAGATGCGGCCCCCGTGCGCTTCGACGATGCCCCGGGAAATGGCCAGGCCCAGGCCGAGGCCTTGCCGGGCCTCCTCGCCGCTTCCCTGCCAGTGGGCTTCGAAGACCCGCTCAATGGTCTCCTCGCTCAGGCCGGGGCCGGTGTCGGTGACCGAGAAGCGGACGCGCTCACCCTGCTCCTCCACCCGGACCACGATGGTGCCTTCGGCGGGGGTGAACTTGATGGCGTTGCCCACCAGGTTCCAGAAGACCTGCATCAGCCGCTCGGCGTCGCCGCGAACCTGAACGCTGCGGGTGAGCTTCGACTCCATGGAGAGCGTGATCTTGCGCTCCGCGGCCAGCGGGGCGAGCAGCTCGACGGTCTCCTTGACCAGCTCTCCGGCGGCAATGGGATGCGGCTCCAGGTGGAGGCGTCGGCTCTTGATCCGCTCCAGGTCCACGAGGTCGTTGAGCAGGCGCTCCATGCGGGTGGCCGCGCGCCGGATGCGCGAGGCCGCGGCGTGCACCTTGGGGTCGGCTGCCTCGTCACCGCGGGTGGACTCCAGCATCTCGATGCGACGGGCGCCCAGCGCGATGGCGCTCAGGGGGTTGCGCAGATCGTGGGAGACGATTGCCAGCAGCTCGTCGCGGGCATCGGTCGCCTCCCGTGCCTCCTCGTAGAGACGGGCGTTGTCGATGGTGAGCGCGGACTTGCTGACCAGCTCCTCGGCAAGCGACAGCTCCGCCGGTCCGAAGGTCCGCTCCGGGCCGGTCGAGAGCAGGGTCACCACCCCGCGCAACTCACCCCGGGGCCGCAGCGGGATGGAGATGAAGGCGTGGGCATTGAGCGCGCGCAGCGTGGGGGAGCGTGCCTCCATCTCCGTGGAGGTCGAGAGTTCGGAGAGGACCGACCGATCCTCGCGCAGGGCCTGCGCGGGACCGAGGGCGGCGGCGGTCTCCTCGTCCGGCTTCACCTGCTTGGCGTCCGCAATGGCCTGCGCATCGGGGTGGACCGCCACCAGGTAATGGAGCCGTCCGTGGTGGACCCGACTCACCACGCAGGCGTCGGCGAGGGTGGGGACCACCAGGTGGGCGAGCTTCTCCAGCGCGGTGTGGAAGTCCAGGGGCTCGGAGAGCGCGGCGGCCGCGTCCGAGAGGAAGCGCTGGTTGAGCTCTGCGCGCTTGAGCTCGGTGACGTCCAGCGAGAGCCCGTGGAGGATGACCCCGTTCGGCTCCTGCTGTCCGCTCATCACGGTCCGGAACCACAGCACGCGCCCGGCTCCGTCGAGGAAGCGGTGGCTGAGGCCCAGGTCGATGTTCTCGGTGGCGACGCGCATCATCGCCGCGGACATCTCCTGGCGGTCCGGCTCCGGGATGCGGCCCATCCACCCGTTGGGCTCGGAGAGGGCCTCGGGACTCAGTCCCAGCAGCTCCGAGGCGCGCTCGCTGACGAAGGTGAGCTGGCCGTTCCGATCGGCCGTCCAGGCCAGGCCGTTCTCGATGCCCTGCACCATCTTGCGGTAGCGCTGATCGCTGGCCAGCCGAAGCTCCGCCATCTGCAGGGCGTGCTCCCGCCGCTCCGCCTGGCGGAGGGTGGCTTCGTGGAAGAGGAGCGCCCGCCGCTGGCGGTAGAGGTCCACGAAGACCTCGGCCTTGCGGCGGAGCACCTGACGGTCGACCGGCTTGACCAGGTAGTCCACCGCGCCCACCGAGTAGGCCTCGTAGATCTGCGAGATGTCCGCCTCGTAGGCAGTCAGGAAGATGATGGGGATGTGGCTGGTGCGCTCCAGCGTCTTGAGGTGGTTGGTCACCTCGAAGCCGCTCATGTCCTGGAGCTGCACGTCGAGCAGGATGAGCGCGAACTCCTGACGCAGCACCGCCCGGAGCGCCTCCTCGCCGGAGGTCGCGCGGACGATCTGCAGGTCCAGGGGCTCGAGGTAGTGCTCGAGGACCGCGAGGTTTTCGGGCCGGTCGTCCACCAGCAGGACGGGAACCGGTCCCGGTCGGTAGCGTTCAGGCATCGGAGGGCGCGTCCTCGTCGCGCGGCAGCCAACGGGCGAGGACGCTCACCAGCAGGTTGCGATCAATGGGCTTGGGCACCACGTCGAGGCAGCCGGCCTCCAGCGCCTTCTCGCGATCGCCCGGCATCGCCTTGGCGGTCAGGGCGATGACCGGAAGCTTCACGTAGCGCGGGTCCTCCCGCAGCTTCCGGGTGGCGGCGTAGCCATCCATCTCCGGCATCATCATGTCCATCAGGACGGCGTCGACTCCGGGCTGCTGCTCGAGCACCTTGAACCCTTCCTGGGCGCTGGCCGCGGGAATCGCGGTGGCGCCGATCCGCTCGAGCAGGCTGGTCATGGCGTACAGGTTGCGCACGTCATCGTCCACGACGAGGAAGGAGCGGCCGGCCAGGCGGGCGGCCTGCTCCGTGCCCGTGGAGGCCTCCGACCCCTCCTCCGACCGGAGCGGCGGGGGCGCGTGGGAGGGGAGGGGGGGCGGCGTGCCACCCTCGAGCTGGCGCAGGGCCTCCTCGGTGGGAAGGGGCAGGACGATCATGAAGGTGCTGCCCTCGCCGGCCTCGGACTGGAGATGCAGCTCACCGCCGAGGAGGCGGGAGAGCTCGCGGCTGATGGTGAGCCCCAGGCCCGTCCCGCCGTAGGCGCGGCTGGTCGAGCTGTCGGCCTGCTGGAAGGCCTCGAAGATGAGCTGCTGCTTCTCCGGAGGGATGCCGATGCCGGTGTCGCGGATGGCGAAGCAGACCGCACGCTCCGCCGAGGTCAGGGCGGGCGCGCTGAAGCGGGAGGTGTCGCGCACCATGGAGATGTGCACCGCCACCTCTCCGGCGCTGGTGAACTTGAAGGCGTTGGAGAGCAGGTTGAGCAGCACCTGGTGGAGGCGCTGGCGGTCGGTGACCACGAACTCCGGCACGTCCTCGTCGAGATCCACCCGGAACTGCAGCTTCTTCTCCTGGGCGAGTGGCCGGAAGCGCTGCTCCAGGCCTTCGCGGATGTCGGCGATGCGCACCCGCCGCTGCTCCACCTCCATGTGCCCCGCCTCGATCTTGGAGAGGTCGAGGATCTGGTTGATGAGCGAGAGCAGGTCCTTGCCCGAGGAGTGGACGGTGCGCGCGTAATCCACCTGCTGATCGGTGAGGTTCGCGTGGGGGTTCTCCGCGAGCAGGTTGGCGAGGATCATGATGCTGTTGAGCGGCGTGCGCAGCTCGTGGGACATGTTCGCCAAGAACTCGGTCTTGTACTTGGAGACCAGGGTGAGCTGACGCGCCTTCTCCTCGAGGTCGGCGCTCGCCTCGGCGATCTGGCGGTTGCGATCCTCGAGCTCGCGCGCCTTCTCCTCCAGCTCGCTGGAGCGCCATCCCAGTTCGGCGTTGGAGCGCTTGAGCTCCTCGAGCAGCTCCTCGGTGCGGCGGCTGGCGCTGATCATGTTGAAGACCACGCCGATGCTCATCGCGATCTGCTCGAGGAAGTTGAGGTGGGTCTCGCTGAAGGCGTTGAAGGAGCCCAGCTCGATCACCGCGCGCACGTTGCCCTCGAAGAGGATGGGCAGGATGACGATGTAGCGCGGCGCGGCCTCGCCGAGGCTCGAGGTGACCGTGACGTAGTCCTCGGGCACATCACCGATGAGGATGGTCTTCTTCTCCAGCGCCGCCTGGCCGACGAGCCCCTCACCGAAGGCGAAGCGGTTGGCGACGGTCTTGCGCTGGGTGTAGCCGTAGCTCGCGAGGAGGCGGAGCGAGGGGCGATCGCCGGTGCGATCCACGATGAAGAAGGTGCCCAGCTGCGCGGAGACGCTGGGGGTGAGCTCGGAGACGATGAGCTGCGCCAGGGACTCCAGGCTGCGCTGCCCCTGCATCCACCCGGAGAACTTGGCGAGGTTGGTCTTGAGCCAGTCCTGTTCCTTGTTGGAGCGGGTGGTGTCGCGGAGGTTGGCGATCATCAGGTTGATGGTGTCCTTGAGCGCGGACAGCTCTCCCTGGGCCTCGACGTCAATGGTGCGCGACAGGTCGCCCTTGGTCACGGCGGTGGCGACCTCGGAGATCGCGCGCACCTGGGTCGTGAGGTTGCCGGCCAGTTGGTTCACGTTGTCGGTGAGGTCGCGCCACGTGCCGAACGCGCCGGGCACCTCGGCCTGACCTCCCAGCTGCCCTTCGATCCCCACCTCGCGGGCCACGCTGGTCACCTGCTCGGCGAAGGTGCGCAGCGTCTCGGTCATCATGTTGATGGTGTCGGTGAGGCTCGCGATCTCGCCCTTGGCCACCAGCACCAGCTGCTTGGTGAGATCGCCGTTGGCGATCGCCGTCACCAGCTTGGAGATGCCACGCACCTGATCAGTCAGGTTGCTGGCCATCACGTTCACGTTGTCGGTGAGGTCCTTCCAGGTCCCGGAGACGCCCGGCACCACGGCCTGACCGCCGAGCTGACCGTCGGTGCCCACCTCGCGGGCCACGCGGGTCACCTCCGAGGCGAAAAGGCGCAGCTGCTCCACCATCCCGTTGACGGTGTCCTTGAGCTCGAGGATCTCGCCCTTGGCCTCGACGGTGATCTTCCGGGAGAGGTCGCCGTTGGCCACCGCGGTGGTGACCATGGCGATGTTGCGCACCTGGGTGGTGAGGTTGCTGGCCAGGACGTTCACGCTCTCGGTGAGATCCCGCCAGCGGCCTGCCGCGCCCGGCACACGCGCCTGGCCGCCCAACTTGCCCTGGATACCCACCTCCTGGGCCACGTTGGTGACCTGGTCGGCGAAGGTGCCCAGGGTGTCGGTCATGTCGTTGATGGTGTCGGCGAGCGCCGCGATCTCGCCGCGGGCTTCGAGCACCAGCCGCTGGTCGAGCTGACCATTGGCCACCGCGGTCACCACCCGGGCGATGCCTCGCACCTGGCTGGTGAGATTGCTCGCCATCAGGTTCACGCTCTCGGTGAGCTCCTGCCAGGTGCCGGCGACCCCGGGCACCACGGCCTGCCCGCCCAGGCGTCCCTCGGTGCCCACCTCGCGGGCCACGCGGGTCACCTCCTTGGCGAAGGTGCGGAGGCTGTCGACCATGGAGTTCATGGTCCCCTTCAGCTCGAGGATCTCCCCCTTCGCGCTGACGGTGATCTTCTGCGACAGGTCGCCGTTGGCGATGGCCGTGGCCACCAGGGCGATGTTGCGCACCTGGTTGGTGAGGTTACCGGCCAGCATGTTCACGTTGTCGGTGAGATCGCGCCAGGTTCCGGCGACCCCCGGAACCCGGGCCTGTCCCCCGAGCTTTCCTTCGATGCCCACCTCGCGGGCCACCGTCGTCACCTGCTCGGCGAAGGTCCGCAGGCTGTCGGTCATGTTGTTGATGGTGTCGGCGAGCTCCGCGATCTCGCCCTTCGAATCCACCACCAGCTTCTGCGACAGGTCGCCGTGGGCGACCGCGGTCACGACCTTGGCGATACCGCGCACCTGACTGGTCAGGTTGCTCGCCATGGTGTTCACGTTCTCGGTGAGGTCCTTCCAGGTACCGGCGCCCCCGGGAACCGCGGCCTGACCGCCCAGCTTTCCTTCGGTGCCCACCTCACGGGCCACGCGGGTCACCTCGGAGGCGAACGTCTGCAGCCGGTCCACCATGGCGTTCATGGTGCCCTTGAGCTCGAGGATCTCCCCCTTGGCGTCGACGGTGATCTTCTGGGACAGGTCGCCGTTGGCGATGGCGGTCGCCACCACGGCCACGTTGCGGACCTGGTCGGTGAGGTTGCCGGCCAGCATGTTCACGCTGTCGGTGAGGTCCTTCCAGGTGCCGGACATGTGACCGACGTCCGCCTGTGCCCCCAGCCGGCCCTCGGTGCCCACCTCGCGCGCCACGCGGGTCACCTCGGAGGTGAAGCTGCGCAGCTGATCCACGGTGGCGTTCATCGTCTCCGCCAGCTCGAGAATCTCGCCCTTGGTCTCCACGGTGATCTTCTGGGAGAGGTCGCCGTTGGCGATGGCGGTCGCGATCTGGGCGATGTTGCGCACCTGGAGGGTCAGGTTGCGCGCGAGCTGGTTCACGCTGTCGGTGAGCTCCTGCCAGATGCCCGAGACGCCACGCACGTCGGCCTGTGCACCGAGCTTGCCTTCGGTGCCGACCTCCCGCGCCACGCGGATGACCTCGGAGGCGAAGCTGCGCAGCTGCTCCACCGTGGCGTTGATGGCGTTCTTGATCTCGAGGATCTCGCCCCGGGTCTCCACGGTGACCTTCTGGGACAGGTCGCCGTTGGCAATGGCGGTGGAGACGCGGGCGATGTTGCGCAGCTGCCCGGTGAGGGTGGAGGAGAGGAGGTTGACGTCGTCGACCAGGTCGCGCCACGTCCCCGCCAGGTGCTCGCTGCTGGCCTGGACGCCCAGCTTTCCGTCGGTGCCCAGCTCGCGGAGCACGCGGGTGAGGGAGGAGGACATGAGGCGCAGGCGGTGCACGGTGGCGTTCACCGAGGCGCCCAGGTCCCGCAGTTCGCCCTGGAACGGACGGCTGCCCACGTGCATGGGCATGTCGCGGGAGAGATCGCCCTCGGCGAGAAAGTCCAACAGCCGGGACGTCTCACTGATCGGGTAGGCCATCGATTCGATGGTGGTGTTCACCGCTTCCAGGGCAGGGGCCCAGCCCCCACCGCCCGGCCCCAGGGAGGCGCGCGTGTTGAGTCGGCCGTGATCCCGGACCTCGGAGGCCACCCGTCCCAGCTCGTAGGTGAGGGCCTGGTTGTTCTCCATCAGCGCGTTGAAGGAGAGGGCGATCTCCGCGCGCAGCCCGTCTCCGGGCATCACCGGCAGTCGGCGGTCGTGATCCCCCTGACGGGCCGCCGCCAGCGCGTCGCGCAGGGAGGCCATCCAGACCTCGAGCGGCATCGTCGCCGCGGCGGGGGCCCCGGCGTAGGGGGAGGAGGGGCCCGTTTCCGGATGCTGGAGCCAGCCGCCGCCCGGGACCGTCCCCGCGCCGGCGTACCCTCCATAGGCGGGGTGCGGAGCGACCTGCGCGTCGGACGCCGGTGCGCCACGGCGGGGAGGCGTTGCCCCCTGCGCGTCGTCCGCCCGGGTGGCGCGACCGGAGGCCGCGGCCGGACCACGGGTGGGGGGGCTGCGCGGGGGGGGGCGCGCCGTGGGCCCCCGGTGGGCGGAGGTGGTGGAGGTGACCTTCTTCGTGGCGCTGGACGCCTGGGTGTCGCTGCCGTTCTTGCGGGCCTTGGCCGGTGCGCGCGAGGCCGCCTGGCGGGTGCTGCTCGAGGCCGCCTGGCGGGTGCTGCCCGAGGCCGCCTTGCGGGTGTTGCCCGAGGCCGCCTTGCGGGTGCTGCTCCGGGAGGTGCCGGTGCGTTCACCGGAACCCTTGCTGCCGTCGCGATCGCCCCCGCTGCGCGCACGTCTTCCGTCGTCCCTCGGTTCCTGCTCACCCACCTTGGCGGTCGTCTTCTTCTTTCCGGTCCCGGTACGGGAGCGGGAAGCCGGCGCGGGTCGGGCGGTCGCGGAGGAGGTGGAGGTGCGGCGATCTCCACGCACGGGTGCTGCGGGGGAGGTCTCGTGGGGGTCGAGGGCGCGCGGTGTCCGGGAGGAACCGGGCCGGGGGAGTCGGCTCATGGGTGTGGAACGCCTCGGGGCGCGTCTGGATGAGAAAGCAGAGGAGGCGGTCGGCCGCTTCCGGGGTGGAAACCGGACAGCAACCGACCGGGCGGGAGGCTGCCCTCAACGCCGGACGTCGAGGGAACTGTTGATGGCTGGGGCAGCAGCTTCGGTCAGAACCGCCCGCGGGCATGCATTGGGTTGCTCCGGGGCGTCGCGCACGCGACAGACGCCGGGGTTTGACCCGGTTCTGCAGCACGCAGCCCGGATGTTTGCAGCGGGAGTGGCACCTCGGGCCGACGCTCCTCCCGCAGCCCTTCGAGCAGGCGCAACGCGGCGTCACCCCCGGGGGCATGGCGCTTTTGCATGCGCGACGTGAGTGTCCTACAAGCCGCTCCTCGCGGCTCCGTCCCGACTTTCCGGGTCGGTCCCGCCCTGACGTCTCCATGCAGCCGACCCTCGTACCCACCTCCACGCCGGCCCGTATCGCCGGCCTCGATGCGCTGCGGGCCGTGGCGGTCCTGGCCATGGTGATGGGCCACACCCTGGACGCCACCCTCTCCGCCGAGGCGCGCGCGCTTCCGGCCATGGCCACCTACTGGAGCTTCCGGGGGGTGACCGCGCCGCTGTTTCTGACGGTGGCCGGTTGGGCGGTGGCCAACAGCCTCTCGCGCTCGGGGCTGCAGGGGTGGGCGATCGCCCGGCGCTACCTGCCCCGTGCCGCCCTCCTGCTCTTCTGCGG
Organism: Myxococcaceae bacterium; assembly: GCA_035304185.1. GTDB lineage: Bacteria > Myxococcota > Myxococcia > Myxococcales > Myxococcaceae > DATGQN01. The sequence continues at coordinate 41,663 of DATGQN010000088.1, read as the reverse complement.
CTACCTGCTGCGTTGGCCGGGTTGGGCATTGGAGCGCTTCTTCTCCGGCGAGCAGAAGATCTGGGCGCACTTCCTGGCCGCCGACGCCCTGCACGTGATCGCCGGCAGCCTGATCATCGCCATCGCGGTCTTCGGGCTCACCTCGCGCCGTCCGGTGCGGCTGGGGCTGGTGGCCCTCCTCGGCATCGGGCTTCCCCTGCTCGCCCCGTTCATCCTGCCGGGGCTGCAGGCCTCGCTGCCGTTCGTGCTGCGTCAGCCCCTGGTGGATCCCAGCTCCAACTTCCCGCTGATCCCCTGGTCGGCCTACTTCTTCCTCGGGGTGCTGCTGCGCGGGGTGATGGTCTCGTTGCCCAGGCTGCGGCCCCCGCTCATCGCCGCCATTCTGGGCGGGACCCTCGCGCTGCTGCTGACCTGGACCGCGGCGCAGCATGGCTGGGGGCCGCGGCAGATCTTCTTCTGGCGCTTCGCCCTGCTGCTGCTCATCGCCGCGGTGGTGCTGGCGCTGCCGGAGCGGGTCGCCAACTTTCTGGCTCCGGTGGGGCGCGCCTCCCTGTGGGCCTATGTGCTGCACCTGCCCATCACCTACGGCTGGAGCCTGATGCCGGGCATCGGCCTGCCGGGACTCTCGTGGACGGTGGGCAAGACGCTGGCGCCGGCGCAGGGGCTGCTGCTCGCCCTGGCGGTCACCTCCCTCACCGTTCCCCTCGCGTTGTTGGGAAAGCGCTACGTCTCACCCCTCAAGAAGAAGGTGTGGCACCTGGTGACCACGCGCCTTGTCCCCAAGCCGCGACCGACGCCCGCGGACTTCCCGGTGACGCCCTCGCTGTTCACCTCTGAGGTCAATGTCCGCACCCGTCCATGACCCTGACGCGCCCGGCGCCGGGCAGGAGCCGTCCCCCCGTCGACCCCCCTCGGGTCCGCGCTCCCGTCGCTGGGCGTGGCGGGTCGGGGGGGCCGTCCTGGTTGCCGCGTTGGGCGTGGCCGGATGGTGGCTCGCCCGGCGCTCGGACCAGGGGCAGGGCGTCTTCGAGGGCGCCCGCGCGCTGAGCGCCCGCCAGACCGAGGCGGTCCTGCACGACCCGCTGGGAATCGACGATCCGGAAGGCAAGGCCCTGGCGCGGATCTTCAGCCGCCTGCGCGCCCTGGAAGAGGGGGAGACCGACCGCGTCGCCATCCTCCAGCTCGGCGCCAGCCACACCACCGGCCAGTATTTCGCCGACCGGGTCCGCGAGCGGCTGCAGCAGCGGTTCGGCAGCGCGGGGCGGGGCTTCGTGGCCGCGGGTGAACCCGAGGGGGACCGACCCCATACCGGCGTGGTGCGCATCCGTGAGGGCGAGTGGACCGTCTCGGGCGCCATCCACAAGGAGTTCGGGCAGCGGTGGGGTCTGTCCGGGATCCGCGCCGAGGCCCAGCCGGGCGCGCGGATCACCTTCGACCTGTGCACCGACTGCGAAGACGCGCCCATCCCGGCGAAGCTGCAGATCTTCACCCTGCACCGGCCGGGAGACGGCAAGCTCGAGGTGCAGCTCGATGGACGCACGGTGGCGACCCTGCCGCGCAGACGGCGCAGCGGCGAGTGGGTGGACGTCCACACCCTGTCGGCGCTCGGCGGGCGGCAGCGGGTGAGCCTGCGCGCCATGGGGCCCGGGCCTTCAGTGGTCCTGGGCGCGGCACACGAGCTGCTCACCCCCGGCCTCATCTACGACACCGCGGGCCTCTCGGGCTCGACGGTGTGGGTCCCCGCCGGCTACCAGACCGCGGCCTTCCGCGAGCAGCTCTCGGCGCGGCGTCCCGACCTCTACATCCTCTTCTGGGGCACCAACGAGGCGGTGAGCCGCCAGTTCCAGACCGAGGCCTACAGCAAGCGCTACCACGACGTGTTGGCGACCCTGCGCCGCGCGTCGCCCAACGCGGACTGCCTGATCCTCGGCCCCACCGACCGCCTGGTCCCGCGCGAGAGCCAGTGGGATCCCGCGCCCAGCCAGGAGGTGGTGATCCGCACCCTGCGCCGCGTGGCCCGTGAGGGCGGGTGCGCCTTCTGGAGCCCCCGTGCGGCGATGGGAGGCGACGGCTCCATGCGCGCGTGGCAGGCCCACCAGCCGCCCTGGGCGTTGCCGGATGGCACCCACCTGACGCGGGAGGGCTACCGGGCGCTGGCCGACATGCTGGTCGACGACCTCATCGGTGCCTTCGCCTCCAGTCGCCTGGCGCAGAGCGGCTACGGGGGCACCGGCGGGCGCTGACGCGCTAGAGCCCGCGGACCAGCTCGGTGGAGAAGTAGCGGTCCATCCGGTCGGGGAAGACGGTCACGATGCGCGCCCCCTCCGGCAGGACCTTGGCGGCCTCGGTCGCCGCGGCGTAGTTGAGCCCGCTGGAGGGACCCACCGGGAAGCCACGGCGGATGAGCGCCCGGGCGGTGCACACGGCGACCTCATCCGGAACGTTCACGTCGAGGCGCTCTCCGAGATCGGCCTCCCGGAAGAGACGGCTGAAGCCATCCACCACCCCCGGCACGCGCGAGGAGAAGCTGCAGCACTCCAGATCGGTGCTCCAGGACTCGCCCATCACCGGACGCGCGGCCACCGCCACCGTGGGACAGCCCCCGGTGCGGAACGCGGAGTAGAGGCCGACCAGCGTGCCGCCGGTGCCCACCCCGCTGACCACCGCGTGCACCAGCCCGCCGGGGATCTGCGAGAGGATCTCCTGCCCGGTCCACACCCGGTGGGCCTCGGCGTTGTCGGGGTTCTCGAACTGGCGGGGGTAGAAGGCCCCCTCTTCCCCGGCGATCACCGCCGCCCGCTCCAGGGCACCCTGCATCCCGGCCTCCCGGGGCGTGAGCTCCACCCGGGCACCGTAGGCGCGGATGGCGGTGACCCGCTCCCCGGTGACGCCCTCGGGCATGACCGCGGTGAAGTGCAGGCCCATCTGCGCGCAGGTGAGCGCGAGCGCGATGGAGGTGGACCCGCTGGAGGCCTCGACCACCCGGCCGCCGGTCTTCAGCTGTCCGGTGCGCCAGGCCTTCTCCACCATGTAGCGGGCGATGCGGTCCTTGGTGGAACCGCTGGGATTGAGGAACTCGAGCTTGCACCAGATGGACGGGCCCTGCGCCTCCAGTTGCACCGGCACGAGGGGCGTGGGGGCCACGGCCTGGAGGTAGCGGTTTTCGCAGGGAAGCTCGGGGGAGAAGGGAAGGGGTCGGCCCATGTCCTGGGGACTATCCCAGGAGGAGGGGATCTCCCAAGGGCGCTGACCTGACTTCCGTGCTCGCTTGGACGGCAGGAGGCCGACGGGACGGCAGGGTTTTCGCGCCGCAGAGTTGAGCCCGGAGCGCATGCGCGAGACGCTAGGGCTCCCATGCGTGGACCCAAGCGAACGTCGTCCCGGGGGCTGATGGCCCTCTCCCTCGGCCTGTCTCTCGTGCTCGCGGGTTGCTCCGCCTACCACCGCGCGATCCAGACCGGTGCACAGGCGCTGGAGGAGGGTCGTTACGAAGAGGCGATGGCGGCCTACGAGAGTGCCCTGTCCCTTGATCCCCGCGGCACCGAAGCCCGGACCGGCCTCACGCAGGCCCGGCAGGGGCTCTCCACGCAGCTGGTGCAGCGCGGGCGCGCGTCCCTGGAGGCGGGAGCGCTGGAGGCCGCCGCTGATGACCTGGCGCGGGCGATGGACGTGGATCCCGACAACGTCGAGGCCCCGCAACTCTACGGCCAGGCCCTGGGCGGGATGGTGGCGCTGGGAAACGCGGCGCTCGGGAAGGATGATCTGCCGGGGGCCGAGGCGCGCTACGCGGCGGTGCTCAAGCGCCAGCCGACCCACCGGGACGCCCGCCTGGGGATGGAGCGGGTGAAGGCGGCCTGGGCGCGCTACCACTTCGCGCAGGGAGAGGCCGCGGAGCGCCGCGGAAAGCTCGGCAACGCCCTGGTGGAGTACCTGCGGGCCGACGAGGAGCGCCCCGGGGTGACCCCCGCGCGGGAGCGGGCCGCCGAGGTCCGCGAGGGCCTGCGCCGTGAACTCACCCTGTGGGTGGTGATGCCCCCGGTGGAGGACCGCGCGGACGCCACCGATGTTTCGCAGCGGCTGACCGCCGGGCGCGTGGCCGCGGTGCTGCCCAAGGAGCTGCCCATCCGGGTGGTCACCGAGCCCGCCCCCGAAGGCGGCACCGGGGTGCTGATGGACGTGGCCCTCGAGCGGGTGTGGGTGGTCGAGGACAAGAAGGTGGAGCAGAAGAGCCACACCTACCTGGCCGGAACGCGCTCGGTCGCCAACCCCAAGCGGGCCAGCGCCGAGGCCGAGCTGCTCACCCTGCAGCGGGACGACGAAGAGCGGGAGGCGGCGGTGGCCCAGCAGGTGCGCCGCTTCGTCGCCGCCGGGCAGGACGTGACCCGGAGCCTGCAGTCCCTGGAGGTGTGCCGGGAGCGCGCGCGCGAGTCCTGCGAGCAGCGCTACGCGAAGTGCATGGAGAAGGCGGTCGACGGAGGAGCGGAGATGAGGAAGGCCGCGGAGCAGTGCCGCGGCGGCTGTGAGGGCCTCTGCGCCTCCGAGGAACGCGAGCTGGCGCGGGCCCGGAAGGATGCCGCGACCATCGAGACCCAGGTGCAGCACGCCCAGGCCACGCTGGAGGCGAGCCGCCGTCAGGTCCAGCGCACCCGGGACGCGCTGCTGCGGCTGCCGCTCACCCTGGAGGAGCCGATGCACGCCGAGCACATCTATGACGTGGAGCACCATCGGCGGGGCGTGCACGCGCTGGTGACCAGCCAGCTCACCGAGCTGGGCGCAGAGCACGTGCCCCCCACCCCGGTCACCCGGGAGGCGGTGGTGGAGAGCAAGGACGACGCCCACCGGGGCTACGAGCGCTTCGGCATCCTGGCCAACCCCCTGGAGCTGCGCTCGGAGACCGAGCTGCGCAATGCGCTCGGCGAGGAGGCGCTCAAGGCCCTCGCGGACATCGTGATGCAGCGCTACGAGCTGCACCGCGCGCGCTGGGTGGCCGCGGCCGGGCGGGGACAGGTCCGCGCCGGTGCCGAGGACGTGGTGGAGGCCACGGTGCGCGCGCTGCTCCTCACCGCGGACGAACCGGATCCGCGCCTGCTGGAGGGTTTGACCCTCGGCCGCAAGCTCCAGAAGCCTGCCCGGATCCTCGGCGAGGGCTGATCGTCGTATGGAGCGTGGTTTGCGATCCACCGGACGATGGGGCGTAATGCGGGGGCTTCCTCTGCTCCGATCGGCCCGGACCGGGTCCTCCCGCGCCGATCAGTTGGGTCCCCACATGGTCGCTCGTTCCACCACAGCCAGGCGTCCCGCGCGCGGATTCACCCTCCTCGAGTTGATGGTGGTGGTGGCGATCGTGGGGATCCTCGCCGGCATGGCCTTCTATGGGCTGGATGCGGCGACCCGGAGCTCGCGGGTCTCGAATGCGCGCTACACCATCACCTCGACCTTCGATCAAGCGCGGCTGCACGCCATGAGCCGCGGCGTGGACACCTACCTCATCTTCGACAACCTGGAGAGCCAGGAGGCGCCGGTCATCGGCGACCCGGTGCGGATCCTGGTCGTCGAGGACCGCGCCGGCCTGCTCCGTGGCTCCTCGGACCTCATCAACGACATCAACGCGGTGACGGACCCCGATCGCCTGCGGGTCGTCGACGAGATCACCGGCGGCGGCATCTCCTACGCCAACGGCTGGCTGACGCCGACGCTGGTGGAGGGAATGGTGGAGACCGTCACGGTGAGGAGCTGCGAGGACGACGGTGGCGAGGTCCCGCAGCTGCGCGAGCTGCTCAACCTGACCCGGCTCAACGGCAACCGCTGCTCGACGGAGTCGTGGTGCAGCTTCTGCGAGGTGCAGGCCGGCCGCTGCATCGGTGCCCTGCGCTTCTCGGCAGACGGGATGCTGCAGACCGTGACCGGCGGCCTCGGGGCCGGCGGCACCCTGCGCATCGTGAACCTGGACAACGATGAACGCTCCTTCTGTCTCGCCTACAGCGAGCCCGCGGGCGTGGTGCTGACCTACTGATGATCGATCGCGGGAGCAGAGGATGAACGGGCGACGACCTCAGAACCGGAGACGGCACCGGCCCCGCGCCGCACGGCGGCGTGGCTTCACGCTCATCGAGGCGATGGTCTCCATGTCGATCCTCGCCGTGGGGCTGCTGGGCGTCCTGCAGATGCAGGTGCTCGCATCGGCTCAGAACGGCATCGCGCGCCGGACCACCCAGGCCGCGGCCCTGCTGCGCGACTTCCAGGAGTCCGCGCGGAGCATCCCCTGGGATGATCCGCGGTTTGCTCCCGGTGGCGGCTGTTCCACCCTCGCTTCGCTCGAGGCGTTCGACGAGGACACCGTCGGCAACGAGGTCGTCCCCAACGCGCTGTTCCAGTTCACCGCCCTGCACCCGAGCGATCCCCACGCCGGATCCGTGGGCGCCCGGACCGGCGCCCTGGGCGTCATGGATGATGCCCGTCCCTACCGGGGACTCGCGGCGCAGGCGTTCATGCCCGTCAGCGAGGGTGGCGCCGGCCTGGGCAGCCGCGGCTATCAGCTCGCGTGGAACGTGGTCCCGGTGGACACCAATGGCGATGGCACCTGCGAGGCACGGATCATCCAGTTCGCCGTGCGCTTCCAGGTCGGCCAGAGTGACAACTGGCGCAGCTACGTGGGGCAGGTGATGCAGTACGATCCCCAGGTCATCCTCCCCGGTGGCATGTTCGACGCGGCCCGCATGGAGGCGTGGTGATGGCCCGCAAGGCACCCCGGCGCGCCCGTTCGCGGGGCCTGACGCTCGTCGAGGCCCTGATCACGGCGGCGATCCTGAGCATCATCTTCGCCGGCATCACCGCCGCGCTGATCGCCACCCAGCGGCAGGTCGGGATGCTGTCTTCGCAGACCGAGGCGCAGAGCGCGCTGCGCATGGGCCTCTCTCAGATTGAGCAGGCGCTCACGAGGGCGGGCTTCGGGATGGACCCGGCCTACGCCATCATGACGGCCACCTACGGCGACACCGGCGACCTGCAGGCCATCCGGGATGGGTCCGGTCCGTTTGGCAGCGACGAGCTGGTGGTCCACTACCGGGATCCGGGCTTCGATGCGCGCGTGGAGGGGGCCGACCCGGCGCAGCTCACCCTGGAGTTCCTCACCCCGGGGACGCGCCGCCTGGTGCCTGGAGAGCGGCTGCTGGTGCTCTGCAGCACCGGCCTCACCGACGCGGATCGCAGCGCCTACGTGCGGATCTCGAACGTGGATGCCGCGCCCGACGGGGCGGTGGTCGGGCTGGCACCGGGCGAGTTCCCGTTCAACGAGCAGGACCTGCTGGCGAATCCCTGCTTCAGCGACGGGAGCGCCCGCGCCTACCGGATCGAGCGACGTCACTTCTTCATCTCCTGGCTGCGGACCGGGCCGGGCACCGAGGCGCGTCCGGCGCTGCTCGTCTCGCGGGGCACCGGAGACAACCTGTTCCCGAACACCTACGGCGTGGAGACGCCCGACATCGATGGTGGGCAGGGCGCGAACAATCTGGGCGATGCGCAGATCCTGGCCCTCGACGTCGAGCAGCTCCAGGTCGCCTACATCATGAACTCGCCGGGACCGGCGGCGCCCGCGATCCTCAACGTGGCGCCGGACGGCGGAGGGGGGACGCTCACCCGTGAGAACTGGATCTTCGGTGACGATCCGGGGACGCGGGAGGTCCCCCACCTGGAGCGACAGGACGCCGCGGCGCCCTTTCCCCTGCTCGACATCGACCGGGTGCAGTGCATCCAGGCCGAGCAGGCCGATCCGCTGGACGGATGTGGCTATGGCTCGCGCCGTCGCTTCACCGGCCACCCCGGCAACATCCGCGGCGTCCGGGTGAGCCTGGCCTCGCGCTCCGCGCGCCCCGACTACGACGCGTTGATCCCGGAGACCCAGCTCGTCCTCGATGATCCCGCCAACGGTGAGGGGCCCATGGAGAACCTGACCTCCGCCGACCTGCCCCCGCCGTCGCGTCACCGGCGGCACCGCGTCCAGACGACCATCTCCCTCAAGAACATGCTGCAGCAGAAGCACTTCATCCAGGGCGATGAGCTGATGGTCGCCGCCCCGCCTCCCGCCGGAGGCGAAGTTCCCTAGCGTCCCCGACTCACCGCCTCTCCACACGTTGGAGTTCTCCATGCCCGCTTCCCGGTTCCCATCCTTCCGTCCGTCACAGCGGCGGGGCGTCTCCATGGTCGCCTCGATGATCGTGATCGGAGTCCTGGTGGTGATCGTCGCCGCGGCCATCACCTTCACCGGACAGGAGCGCAAGAGCGCCGCGCAGCACCTGCGGCGCGAAGCGCTCAACGGCTGTGTCCAGGCCGCACGCAACGTGGTGGTCTCACAGCTCCGCGGAGGCGCCGCCGGCTCGGCGCTCGATCTCGGGAGCATCCGCGGGGAGGCCTCCACCGGCCAGTTCCGGATGCGGACCGGGCACCTGGATGACGACGTGGAAGGCGGCGCGCCCGGCGTGTCGCTCTGTGCCAATGATTCGGACAACAGCGCCTGGGCCGCGATGGACCTCACGAACACGATCGTGGATCCCAACGCGCCCAAGGCCGGCGCCGGCCGTTGCTACTCGATTGTGGCAAGCTGTGAGGACCTCGAGACGCGCGCCAGCCGCGAGGTCGAGTTCCAGCTCAGGATTGCGTTCTGATGTTGATGTCGAGCCGAAGGAGACACGCCATGAAGCGTCCCCTCACCAGCCTTGCGCTGCTCCTCGCCCTGTTCGCGGTGCCGGCCTGGGCACAGACGGGAGAACGGGCGGACGTCCTGAGACTGTCGTCGGCCGCCGCCAATCAGATCAACGCCGCGGATCCGCATCCGGACGAGGCGTTCTTCAGCGTCAAGGGGGCGCCACCGAGCCTCGTGTTCATCGTGGACAGCTCCGGCTCGATGATGTCGCTGGTCGTCTCGTCCTACGGGCGCAGCCGGAACACGACCAACGGCTCCTGCTCGGACAGCACCTATGACGCGGTGATCAGCGCCGGCGGCTTCACCATGAGCGGCAACTACCCGCCGCCGGATCTCGGGGTGGCCTCGTTTGATCCCGGCTTTCCGGATCTCTTCAAGCAGGACCGGTTCTACGTCAACTCCTCGAGCGGCAACGACGCGGTCGACGGGATGCAGAGCTACAGCACGGTCAACAGCAGCTACGTCTACAGCTCGGCCAACAGCATCTGCGACACGTTCCGCTCCAGCCAGCGGTCCAACTGTCGGAGCTGCCTTGCGAGCAAGGGGTACTTCCTCGGCCACAACAGCTCGGGCTCCAAGCGGGAGGCCTTCAGCGGCAAGTTCCTGAACTTCTATCCGCCCAAGTTCGTGACGGCGCGGACGGTGGTGAAGAACGCCATCTGGAACACCGAGCGCGTGCGCATCGGCCTGGCGGAGTTCGACGGGAACAACGGCGCGAAGATCCTGAGCAAGCTCGCGCCCCAGTGCACCGCCTCGCTCAACCCGGACAGCAACCAGTGGGAGCAGGGGCGCAAGGCGCTGATCGAGAAGGTCAACGCCATCCCGTTCGACGGCAACACGCCGCTGGCCGAGTCGCTCTTCGACGTCGCCAGCTCCTTCGTTCAGGACGACCAGCTCGCGTCGTGGTTCGGCGCCAGCCACAACCGGCGCAACAACTCGCTCAAGCCGGCGGCGGTGGACTCCGAGGACCGGCCCATCTGCTTCGGATGCCAGGTCTCGGCGATCATCCTGATCAGCGATGGTGAGCCGACCCAGGACGGCAGCGTGCCGCAGGCGATCAAGGACATGAACGTCACCTGCAGCGGCACCGGCTGCAGCGACCAGTACCTGGATGACGTCGCGGCCTTCTTCTACCAGCGGGACGTCCAGCCCGACCTCCCTGCCGGCTCGCCATGGGACGCGTCCGGGCCACAGCGGATCGCCACCTACACCATTGGTTTCGGCATCAGCCTGCCGCTGATGGAGAGTGCGGCGGCGGCGGGCGGGGGCACCTACCAGGAGGCCAACGATGGGACCTCCCTGGCCACCGCCATCACCACCATCGTCAACGACATCAACAAGCGTTCGACCACGGCCGGATCGACGTCCATCGCGTCCCTCCAGGCGGGGAGTGAGACCACGACGCTGATCCCCCGCTTCCGCCCCGGCTCCGACGTGGATCCGTGGAGGGGCTTCCTCTACCGGTTCGGTCTGGCCAACGAGCTGACCAACGGGTGCGTGGCCACGGGGGATCCCGGCAACCCGGGGGAGAACGACGTCGACCGCGACGGCTACTGCAACTCCATCGCGTACGTGGATCGGGACGGATACGTCGTCGTGGAGGATCCGGTGAGCGGCGACTTCGTCCGCGCCATCGACGGCAACCCGGCCAGGCCCTACTGGGAGGCGGGGACGCAGCTGGTGCAGAGCGGGCAGGCGGTCCACGACAACACCCGGCCTCCCGATACCACGGCGGCCCAGCGGAGAAACCTCTGGACGGCCGTCGCTTCGGACGGCGAAGGCATTGAACCGGTCCGCTTCCATCCGGACAACGCCGCGCAGCTGATGCACGCCATGGGACTTCAGAACGACGTCCGTGGAGAGCCCACCTGCCGCCAGATCGCCACCAGCATGGGGATCACCTCCGATCTCGAATCGCTGCTCTCCAACTGGGGACAGGAGTGCGCCAAGATCATCATCCGCCACTACCGTGGTGAGTCGGCGACCCACCAGGATCCCGACAAGCGCAACAAGCCGCGGGAGTGGCTGCTCGCGGATATCTTCCACTCGAGCCCCATCGTCGTCGAGCCGCCGGTCAAGCCGGAGAGCTGCGCCAACTTCCCTTCCCAGTGCGTCGCCTCGCTGTGGGTCGAGGAGGGCAGCTTCGCGGCGCCGGCGCCCCGGGAGGCCTACACGAACTTCGTGGAGGGCCCCTACTGCGGCAGCCCGTCCTGTGAGGAGCGACGGGTCATCGCGCTGGTCGGCAGCAACGGCGGCTTCCTCCACGCCTTCGACATGGGGGTGCCGGATCCCGACGGCACCCGTGATCTGCTGACCGGTCGCCTTCCGCTGGCGGACCACGGGACCGGAACCGAGCTGTGGGGGTTCATGCCCCCGGACATCCTGGGGACCCTCAAGGATGGGATGCGCTCCCACACCTTCATGGTCGACGGAACCGCCATGGTCCGTGAGGTCTGGGTCGACGGTTCTTCCGGCGGCGCGCCGGACGGGAAGAAGCAGGCCGAGGAGTTCCGCACCGTCGCCGTGGTCGGCACCGGAAGCGGCGGCTCCCACTTCTTCGGGTTGGATCTGACCGCGAGCCTCAACCTGCCCGCGAGCCACGAGAGCCTGGTCACCCAGGGACCCCAGCCGAAGGTGCGGTGGATGTGGCCCGAGGCGAACAGCCCGCGCGTGGCGGACATGGGGCAGACCTTCAGCAACTTCTACCCGCGTCCCCCGCCCATCGGCCCGGTGCTGCTCCAGGCGGATGGGGACGCGAGCTTCGAGTTCAGGTTCCAGGACGTGTCGGACAGTGGCGAGTACGCCGAGCAGACCGTCCAGGCGCAGGAGCGTTGGATTGTCGGCCTCAACGGCGGGGTGGATCCCACCCTGCAGCGGGGTCGCGGATTCGCGCTGGTGGACGTCTGGACCGGTCAGACGGTGTGGGAGCAGTTCTGGGCTCCGGACGCGTCGGACGCCCGGAAGGACATGCTGCATCCCATCCCCGCGGGCCTCGCCCTCATGGACATCGGGTCCGGTCAGCTCACCTCCGAGCCCCCGTTCGATGGCTACTTCGACACGCTCACGGTGGGCGACATGGGCGGCAATCTCTGGGTGGCGCGGATGCACCATCCCGGCCGCATCGGTGAGGGCGGAATGGTGGAGAACTGGCACGTGGCGCGCGGGTTCCAGACCGAGCGCGACGCCTCCGATGCCCGCGCGCGCCGCCCCATCACCAACCTGACCAGCAACGCCCTGCAGCGGACCACGGGGTACATGCGGACCTTCTTCGGGACCGGTGACCGTGGGTCACTGCTCGACCCAACGACCGGCAAGTGCAGCCTCTCCAACCTGCAGGCCTGTGTCGCGATGGGGTGCAACGTGCAGGTGGACGAGTGGCGTGACCGCCTGCCGCTCAGCACGCACCGGCGCACCTACTGGAACGGTGGGGCCATCACCTCGGCCGCGGAGACCGTCAGCAACGCGTGCGTCGCTGCCGACTGTGCGCAGCCCAAGATCCAGGCCTGCGTGAACGCGTGCTCCGAGACGAGCTGCGGCGCCGGCTCCGGGTTCAGTCACGCCGCCGGGCGCGCCGCATGTATCGCTCTGGCCCGCGAGAGCTGCGGATCGCCCTGTGACGGGACGCCCCGGAACAACATGGGGCTCATGACGCTGGTCAGTGTGACCCAGTGTTCGCCTGAGCCGGGCCATACGCCGATGGTCCGCGCCATCGACTCCAGCTGCGGAGAGCGTGAGGTGACCATCATGGTGCCGGATCCCGACGGGGGCGAGGACGCGACGATGCCACACACCTACACGACCCGGAGCTGTGGCTCGACGGTCCTGCGGAACGACGCGGCGTTCGAGGTCGCCTACCTGGCTTCGGACAGCGGCGCCAACGTCAAGCACCGCTTCATCGGGGCGCACGTCTACGGCGGGAATGCGGAGCGTGCGTTTGCCAACGCAGCGGGCGCGGCGGCGTTCGATGCGGACCGCAGAACGGAGAGCGAGCTCACCTCCCTGGGAACCCGCGGAGGCGACACGACGACCGAGGCTGACCCGCTCGGACCCGGCTGGTACCTGGACTACGAGCAGGTGAACGAGCGGACCGCTTCGCCCGCCGGCATGGCCGCCTCACTGACCGGCGACTCGCTGTGCGTGGTGTGGAACTCGCTGGTGCCCGGTGAGGAGGAGGCCGAGGTGTGCGGCGGGGCCGGAGAGCAGCAGGCGTACCTGATCCAGGCGGACTTCGCGACGGGTGGCGCGTCGTGCCTCCAGGACTTCACGCCGGGACAGCGCGCGGTGGCCCGGTCGGTCATCTCGGCGCCCCCCGAGCCGACGCCGGCCACCGTCATCGGCGCGGGCTCGGTGGCCTCAGGCTTCATGACCACCGAACCCGGTCAGAGCCCCCGCTTCATCCGCGGCTTCACCAACGCAGATCCGCTCCAGCCCATCTACCAGCTCGAACTCACCAACCAGGAGCACCAGTGTCGGCACACCGCGGAAGCGGCAGCTTGTGGCATCTGAATCTGAAGTGCAGCGTGCTGGGAGCAGGACTCCTCCTGCTCCTGGCACTCCCCGGCTGTCCCCGGACGCCGGCCGGGGAGGATCAGACGCAGGAGGCGCGCGGCCCCCGCAGCGGGGCGGAGATCCGGAGGATTGTCGACGCGCTGTACAAGCAGAAGGGCGAGGACGCCTATACCGATCCTTCCCTGGATCCCCTCCTGGTCGAACTCGAGGCGCTCGCGCGCGGCGGGGACCAGGACGCGGCGAGCCTGCGGGGCCTGATCCTCGCGAAGCGACGTCTGGCCCTCCGGGCACAGCGCGCAGAGTCGCGGACCGAAGACCTGAACCTGACCCGCCGGGGCAAGGTCACCTACGACGCACCGGCTCCCGACGCGGTTGACGAGGTCGCGCGCGCGGAGGCGGTGACGGTCGGATCCTCCCGTGACGAGCTCAAGGAGGCCTACGGGGGCTGCCTCATCCGGCAGACGTGGTTCGCGGCCCGCGCCCCCGGGGGGGTCACCACCGAGCTCTTCCACGTCGCGCCCGACTGTCGCAAGAAGCTCAAGCCCCGGGTGTTCCGGGTTGCCGAGGAGCGGGTGCAGCAGGTGTCCGATGGGGATCTGGACGGCGTCATGGAGGCGTCGACGACGCCCCCCACCGAAGGCTGACGTCCCGGCGGCGCGCGCGCAACGCCCGAGCACGGCGGCGCGCGCGCAACGCCCGAGCACGGAGGCCTGAGCGCGTCACCGGCGTCGACCGAAAGACGCCCTCAGTGCAGCGTCCGGCCTCCGGCATCCTCCCCGAGCCACGCCTCCAACGCCTCATCGAGGACGTCGTGGTTGTCCGGCCGGACGATGGAGTCGTGAAGCGTCCCCCGCTTGTCCAACATGAGGAAGGTGGGGAGCTCGGCGATCTCGTGCGCCACGGCGATGCCATCCCGCCGCCGCCCATCGTCGATGGCGATGGGGTAGGGGATGCCCGCCTCCCGCGCGAACCGTTCGATGACCTGGGAGTCGAGGTCCTCGCGGACGATCGGGACGTGGATGCCGATCACCATCAGGCCGCGCTCGATGTGTGGCTCGAGCTTCTCCATCAGCCCCTGCCACTGGGCCTGGGCGTGCGGCTGATGGCGGTTGAAGAAGATGTAGAGGGTGGGGTGCCCGCGGAGATCGTGGACGTGCACGGGGGCGTTGATCCAACCGAGCCGGGGATCAAGGGGATTGAGCGGACCTTGGGGTTCGATGGACATGGCGCCAATCTGGAGACGGGGATCCTGTGTGCAAAGCAGGGGAGCGGGCGGGCGCCGGCCCGGCGGCGCTTGTCACAGGCGCCTGCGCCACCCAAGATCCCAACGAGTCCCGCGATGCAGCCGACCCTCCTGATCCACAGCCGACAGGCCAAGGCCCGACGCCTCCTGCGCCTCTTCCTGGAGTCCTCGGGATTCGGCTGCCGCGAGGTCGCGGATGGAGACGCGCTCCTCAGCGCGGTCCGCTCACCCCTGCCCTGCGTGGTGGTGGTGGACGCGCGGGCGCCGGACGAGGAGGTCCTCCTGTTGCTGGGCCTGCTGGGACGGAGGCATCCGGGTGTCATGCGGCTGGTCCTTCACGAAGGGGGCGCCCGGCTGCACACCGCCTCGGGGGCGGAGGAGCGCGCCTGGGAACCCTCGGCGCTGCTGGGACCCACCCCGGCACTGCCCTCGGCGCGTGAGCTCTCGGCCGCGGTCCAGCACCTCTGCGCACAGGCGCAGCTCGCACTGTTGCGCCCCCCGGTCGCGCAGGCCTGAGCCGCAGGCCGGCATCCCTCCCAGAACCACGTCGCCATGCCTGCCCGGGAGGCGGACGAGGTGCCATGGGCGCTGCGTCTCACCGAAGCGTCCGGGGTCTGCGGGTGGCATCGGCGACGGCCTCCTGCCAATCTGTTCAGGGTCCCCGCGCCCCGTGGCCGCATCTGAACCGGGGCACCCCAACGCTGCCATGCCCATGTCTCCGCCCCTGCAGGCCTCCGACGTCGCCCCGGCTCCGGCCGCTCCGGTGCACCCGGCGCTCGAGGCGTTTCACCCGCTGGTCGCCACGTGGTTTTCCGAGACGCTGGGGGAGCCCACCGAGCCGCAGCTGAGAGGATGGCCCAGGATCGCCGCGGGCGAGGACGTGCTCATCACCGCGCCCACCGGGAGCGGCAAGACCCTGACCGCGTTCCTCTCGGCGCTGGACACCCTCTTCCGGGAGGCGCTGGAGGGGACGCTGGCGGATGCCACCCGCGTGGTCTACGTCAGCCCCCTCAAGGCGCTGGGCAATGACGTCCAGAAGAACCTCATCGCGCCGCTGGAGGCGCTGCTGGGCCGCGCCCACGCGCAGGGCCTGACGCCCCAACCCATCCGGGTGGGGTTGCGCACCGGGGACACGCCCGCTTCGGAGCGCGCCCGTCAGCTCAAGCACCCGCCCCACCTGCTCATCACCACGCCGGAGAGCCTGTACCTGGCGCTCACTGCCGAGAAGAGCCGGGAGCGGCTGCGCACGGTGGAGACGGTCATCGTGGACGAGATCCACGCACTGGCACCGGACCGTCGCGGCAGCCACCTCGCGCTGAGCCTGCAGTGGCTGGAGGCGCTGGTGGAGGGGCGGCTGCAACGGGTGGGGCTCTCGGCGACCGTGCGTCCCGCCGAGCTGGTGGCGCGCTTTCTCACCGGGAGGCATGAGGGCTGCCATCGGGTGGAGGTCGATCCCGCGCGGCCCTGGGAGCTCACGCTGTGGACCCCGGACCGGGAGCTGGGGGCGGTCGCCAGCCACGAGATGTGGGGCGAGGCCTACGCGCTGGTGCAGGACCTCTCGCGCCAGGTGCGCACCATCCTGGTGTTCGTGAACACCCGCCGCCTCGCCGAACGGGTGGCACATGATCTCGCCGAGCGGATGGGCGAAGGACGGGTCGCGGCCCACCACGGCAGCATGTCGAAGGAGGCGCGCCTCTCGGCCGAGCAGCGGCTGCGTGCCGGCGAGCTGTCGGTCATGGTCGCCACGGCTTCGTTGGAGCTGGGGCTCGACATCGGTCACGTGGACGTGGTGGTGCAGGTCGGCAGCACCCGCAGCGTCAACGCGCTGATGCAGCGGGTGGGGCGCAGCGGTCACCACAAGGGGGGCATCAGCCGCGGGGTGATCCTCGCCATGACCCGCGATGAGCTCGCCGAGTGCACCGCGCTTCTCGAAGGTGTGCGGGAGCGCGACCTCGACCAGCTCATCATCCCCGAGGCACCGCTGGACGTGCTGGCCCAACAGCTCGTGGCCGCCTGCGCCGCGGCGCCGCGTGAGACCGACGCGCTCTATCAGCAGGTGCTCGGCGCCTGGCCCTACCGCAATCTCTCCCGGGAGGCCTTTGACGAGGTGGTGGGGGTCCTCTCCGAGGGGGTGAGCAGTCGGCGCGGACGCTCCGGCGCCCTGCTGCACCATGATCCCATCCACCGCACCCTCAAGCCGCGTCGCAGCGCGCGGATGGTGGCGCTCATGAACGGGGGCGCCATCCCCGACACCTTCACGGTCGCGGTGCATGCGGAGCCCGATGGCCGGCTCGTGGGGACCCTCGACGAGGACTTCGCGGTGGAGAGCATGGCCGGCGACGTGTTCGTCCTGGGCAGCACCTCCTGGCGGGTGCTGCGGGTGAGCACCAGCTCGGTGCGGGTCGAAGACGCCCACGGCGCGCCGCCTTCGGTCCCCTTCTGGCGGGGCGAGGCGCCCTCCCGCACCGACACCGTGAGCCGCCGGGTGAGCGCGCATCGCGAGCGCCTTCTCGACGACGCCCACGCCCCCGCGCACCTGACCGACACCCTGGGCCTCTCCGAAGGATCGGCGCGGGCACTCCTCGAGTACCTGCGCGCCGGCAGGACCGCGCTGGGCGCGCTCCCCACCCAGCAGTGCGTGATCGCCGAGCGCTTCTTCGACGATGCCGGCGGCATGCAGCTCATCATCCATGCCCCGTTCGGCAGCCGCATCAACCGGGCCTGGGGGCTCGCGCTGCGCAAGACCTTCTGCCGGACCTTCGACTTCGAGCTGCAGGCGGCCGCGACCGAGGACGGCATCCTGCTCTCCCTCTCCGAGCAGCACAGCTTCCCCCTCGCCGACATCTTCGACTTCCTGCATCCGGACCGGGTGGAGGATGTCCTGGTCCAGGCCGTCCTGCAGGTGCCGCTCTTCGGAACCCGCTTCCGCTGGGTGGCGACGCGGGCGCTGGCCATGCAGCGGATGCAGAACGGACGGCGCGTGCCGCCGATCTTCCAACGCGCGCGTGCGGAGGACCTGCTGGCGAGTGTCTTCCCCGAGGGCGTGGGCTGTCAGGACAACCACGGCGGGGCGCCCATCGAGGTGCCCGACCATCCCCTGGTGCGCCAGGCGATGGAGGACTGCCTTCACGAGGCGATGGACCTCGAGGGCCTCAAGCAGGTGCTGCGCGGCATCCGCGGAGGGCACATCCAGACGCTCGCCCGCGATCTCCCCGAGCCCAGCGCGCTGGCGCACCAGATGCTCAACAGCCAGCCCTACACCTTCCTCGATGGGGCGCCGCTCGAGGAGCGCCGGGCACGCGCCGTGGCACTGCGCCGCACCCTCGCGCCGGAAGATGCGGTTGCGCTGGGGGCCCTGGATGACGCGGCGATCGCCCAGGTCGTGGAGGAGGCGCGCCCACCGATGCGCGACCCTGACGAGCTCCACGATGCGCTCCTCTCGTTCATGGCCCTGCGGGAAGCCGAGGTGGATCCGGCGATCGCCGAGGCGCTGGTGCAGGCGGGTCGCGCCGGCTGGTGTGCGCTCCCTCAGGGGCGCTGCCTCATCCCCGTCGAGCGCCGCGCCTGGCTCGAGCGGCTGTTCGGGCCGCTCCAGGTCTCCCCGCCCCTTCCTCCATGGGAGGTGGGCGTTCCCGAAGAGCCTGAACCGGTCGCCCAGCAGCTGATCCGGGGCCGGCTCGAGGTGTGTGGTCCCGTCGCGGTGCCCACGCTCGGGGCCTGGACGGGGCTCTCCGAGGACCGGGTGTTGGAGGCGCTGGCCCGGCTGGAGGCCGACGGCCAGGTGTTGCAGGGGACCTTCCGCGCCGCCCCCGACGGGAGCCCGGCGCAGGAGTGGTGTGACCGCCGCCTGCTGCAGCGGATCCACCGCCTGACGGTGGGGCGCCTGCGTCGGGAGATCGAACCGCTGGAGACGCGCGATCATCAGCGCTTCCTCTTCCGGTGGCATCGCATCGGCCACGGGGATCCGATGCGGGGGCCGGGTGGGGTGCTGCGCGCCATCGCGCTGCTGCAGGGGATCGAGGCGCCGGCCGCGGCCTGGGAGGAGGCGCTGCTGCCTTCGCGCGTCGCCGACTACCGCCCCGAGCTGCTCGAGCAGCAGGCCTGGTCGGGCGCGCTGGTCTGGGGACGGCTCTCGCTGCGCGAGCCGCGACCCGCGGCGATCCCGGTCGGAAGGGGGAGGCCGGTGACACCTCCGGAACCGGTGGAAGAGGCGCCGCGCGCACCGGTGCGTCCACTCCTCACCCGCGCCGCGAGCCTGACCTTCGCGCTCCGGGAGGACGTGGACGTCTGGCTCACCGCCGCCCGGGGCCCCCGTCGCGGAGAGGATGCCGGGCCGGCCTGGCCCGAAGGCCTGAGCGTCGCCGCGCGCGAGGTCGCCGAGGTGCTTGAACGCCGCGGGGCCTGCTTCTTCGCCGACCTGGTCTCGCGCACCCGCCGCCTTCCTGCCGAGGTGGAGGACGCGCTGTGGGAGCTGGTGGCCCATGGGGTGGTCACCGCCGACGCCGTGCAGAACCTGCGGGTCCTCCAGTCTCCGGCGAAGCGTCGCCGACAGAAGCTGCTGCACCGCGGAGGGCCGGGACGTTGGAGCCTGCTCGAGCCGGTGGAGCCGGTCTCCGACACCGAGGTCCGCGAGCGGCTGGTGAAGCTCTTCCTGCAGCGCTGGGGAATCCTGGTGCGCGAGCTGGTGATGCGCGAGCCGCTGGCGCCGTCCTGGCGGGAGCTGGTCCCCATCCTGCGACGCATGGAAGCGCGGGGTGAGCTGCGTGGTGGACGCTTCATCGCCGGCGTCGCCGGTGAGCAGTGGGCGCTCCCCGAGGCCGTGGAACTGGCGCGGGCCGTGCGCCGGGAGAAGCCCAACGGCGAGCGGGTCCGGATCGCGGCGGTCGATCCCCTCAACCTCACCGGCGTGGTCGGCAGTGGGCCCCGCATCGCGGCCCAGCCCGGCCAGTGGATCACCTACCTGGATGGGGTGCCGCTTCCGTCTCCGGATGCAGGAGCGGCGCGGACCGATGAGGTGGTGGCCGAGCCGTCACGTCCCAGCCGGCGCGGACGGAGCGCGGCGACGGGGGCCGACAGCCGCGTCGCATCCTGAAGGAGGAGAGGCGTTCCGCGTCGCCGGGGTTCCGGTCGGATGCCCTCCGCTCCGTCCGTCCGTCAGACACGCCCCCCCCCGGAGAGGGAGAGAGAAGAGACGTCAGCTCTCAGCCGCGTTCCCGGACACGGCCACCGTCCGGGTGGGTGCATGCGGCACGGACCGCGCCGGCCCAATGGGCGCGACGCGATCCGGCCTTCGACGTCAGCCCAGGGTGAGGGCGCCGCTGGTGGTCAGCAGAATGCCCACCGCGGTGGGCCCGCGGTCACCGAAGGCCCCGGTTGCATCCAGGTGGGCGATCACGGTCGCCCGGTAGGCGGCGAAGGCGTCGGCGGTCTTCCCGGCGAGGACCTCCACATTGAGAAGGCCCGCGGTCAGCCAGGCGGTCTCCAGCGCCAATTCCAGGGTGCCACGCGCAGTGTTCTGGACGGCGATGAGCCCCTCGAGGGACGCGCTTCCGGTGGTATCCAGCTCCAGGTAGGTCCCCAGCACCGAGAGGGAAGAGCCGCCGCTGATGCTCAGCGCCCAGGTGGAGAAGGCGGCGGGCACCTCGGCGCGCTGAGACGCGGAGAGCAGCGCGGTGACCAGCAGGTCGCCCTGGGTGACGACGGCGTCGATGACCGTCTGGCCCGCCCCGCCCGCGGTGAGGAGCGCCTCGAGGGTGAGGTTCGCGGCCCGGGCTTCGAGGATGGCCGCGCGGCGGTAGGCCGCGAACCGGAGCGCCTGGGTGTCGAGCTCCGCCTCGACATGCAGCCGGAAGGCGACGCTCGCCGCCTGCTCGCTGCCACTGACCGCCTGATCGTCCGCCTGGGTCTCTTCGGTGACCTGCTCACGCTGGGAGGCGTGGAAGCCGGCCCACGCGGTCTCGGCGGTGGTTCCGGCGTCCAGCGCCAGGTCGAGGGCCGCGGCCGCTTCGAGTGAGGCCTCGAACAACGCCTCCTGGGTGACGCTGACGCCGGCCTCGGCAAACGACTCCAGGCGGGTGCGCTGGGCGAGGAGGACTGCTTCGGCGAGCGTCACGGTGGCTTCGGTGGCCGCCTCCGCTTCCATGGAGGCCCAGGCAGAAGCCATCGCCGGATCGATGCGCGCCCGCAGGTCGACGGTGTCCACGGTGTCGGCTCCGTGCTGACGGCCGAGCTCGGCGAAGACCGAGGCCTCCAGGGTGCTCTCCACGTCGAGGGGGTGCATGGTGCGCACGCCCCCCACCGCGCCCACGGTGGCGTCGAGCACGCCGGCGCGCAGGGCCGCTCCCGCCTCGAGCGCAGCCTCGTCGGCGTACACCGTGATGATCAGGCGGCGCGAATCCCGCGGGACGCTCAGGCTGTAGGTGCCATCCGCACGGAGCGTGGTCTCGGCGATCACATCGCCGGGACCGGCGCGACCCTCGACCAAGACCTCGGCGACCACCAGGGAGCCTTCAGGAACGGCGCGGGAGGACGGGACGATCCCCGATGCAGCGGACGAGGCGCCGTCCGCGGGGACCCGACCTTCCACCAGGACGTCTCCGCCACAGGCGGCGAGGGCAAACGAGCACATCGAGGCCAGGAGCGCGACGCGATGGCGCCGGGCCCACTGCTTCAGACATTGAGACATGAGGGGAGACCTCCGGGAGCGAATGGCGCCTCGGCCGCGGCATTCGCGAGGGGTTGAGGCCGGACCTATCACCGGTGATGCGGGTGACGCAAAGCCCAAACGGGACGCCCGTCTGCCGGCGCTTTCTCTGTCCGAAAGGACAGCTCCAGCACCCTTTCCCGGCGGCGCGCACCCTCGTCGCAGCGGGCGCGCCCGAGGCTCGGGGACCGCACGGGAGGACGCCCGGAAGCCCGCCCGCTCCGCAGCTGGCCTCACCGCCGCGGTGTCGCCCCGCCGACATCAAGCGGATCTGTTAGGAGCTCAAACCAATTCAGCGGCTCCGGGTGCTGCGCGCTGAAGTCGCTACAGAGCAACAGAAGGTTTGTCCGACAGCCGTAATTGGGCCAGACTCAGGCCTCCCCTCGCATCGGTGGCGTGTCGGCCGCGGTCCTGTTCCGTGGTCATGCGCCCGGCGGGACTCAACAGCGCGTCCACCTTCCAGAGGTGCGCTGCGGGCCGCTCCAATGCTGGTCGTCCCGCGCGTGGTGGCGCCATCGGACCTACGGGGATGAGATGAAGACGAGCCAGTCGTCCGCACGACTCCGGACTGCGGCGGTTCACGCCGGCGAAGGGCGGGATGCATCGCACGGCTCCATTGCCATGCCGCTCTACCAGAGCTCGACCTACGAGCTCGGCGAGGACCTCGAGTTCGACGACATCCGGTACGTGCGTCTGAACAACACGCCGAACCAGCAGGCGGTGTCGCGCAAGCTCGCGGCGCTGGAATCGTGTGAGGCCGGGCTGGTCACCCCCTCGGGTGCGGCGGCGGTGTCCATGGCGCTGCTCGCGCATCTGGAGCGCGGCGATCACGTCATCGCCCAGGAGGGCGTGTACGGAGGCACCCGCAAGCTGCTCGACAGTCTGGAAGCCACGCACGGCATCCGGGTCACCTACGTGGCCGGTGACGACGTGGAGGCCTGGGAGCAGGCGCGCACGGAGAAGACGCGCGTCCTCTACGTGGAGTCCCTCACCAATCCCTGCCTGGACATCGCCGCACTCGATGAGGCCGTCGCCTTCGCCCGCCGTCACCGGCTGGTGTCCATCATCGACAACACCTTTCCCACGCCCATCAACCTGCGACCGGCAGAGCTCGGCTTCGACGTCGTGGTCCACAGCGCGAGCAAGTCGCTCAACGGGCACTCGGACGTGGTGGCCGGCGCGATCGTCGGCGCGCAGGGCCCCATCGAGCGGGTGCGTCGCTTCATGAACCGGATGGGCGTCTGCCTCGATCCGCGCGCCTGCTATCTGCTGATGCGCGGACTCAAGACGCTTCCGCTGCGCATGCAGGCCCAGAACGCCAACGGACTGGCGCTCGCGAAGCACCTCTCGCTGCGTGAAGACGTGGAGCGGGTCCGCTACCCCGGCCTTGAAGGGGACCCGGCCTATCCCGCAGCGCGACGCTGGTTCAGCGGTTTCGGAGGGGTGGTGACGTTCACGCCCAAGGGCGGACTGGCGCGCGCCCAGGCCATCCTCGAAAAGCTCCGCCTCCCGCGCATCGCGCCGAGCCTGGGCGGCGTGGAGACGCTGATCTGCCGGCCGGCGAATACCTCGCACGCGGGGCTCCCAGCAGCCACCCGTGAGTCCCTCGGCGTCACCGACGCCATGATCCGCGTCTCGCTCGGGATCGAGGCCATCGAAGACCTCATCGAGGACTTCGATCAGGCCCTCGCGACCTGATGCGGGTGAACGCGCCCCTTCTCCTTCCGCTTCGAAGAGACGCCATGCACCGACGCCTCCTGACGCCCCTGCTGTTTCCGCTTCTCGTCCTGCTCACGGCATGTCCCGCTGACTCGGATGCCAAGTCCCTCTCCGAGGTCGCCTCGGTCGCCGCGGAGCGCACCGCGGCGGCGGTGGCCGAGCGTGCCGGGCCGGTCGTGCTGCCGGGCCCGAGCTTCGAGGATCCCTGGCCGTTTCCCTCGGCTCCAGAAGCCCTGAAGGGGAAGACCGTGCCCGCGGCCCACGCCGACCGGGAGGTCGCCATGGCCACCAACTTCGACGCGGTGGTCTTCAACCGCGTGCGCAGCGGCCGCTACCACATCGGCACCATCCGCCGGGGAACGACGCTGCCCATCGTGGGCCAGGTGGAGAGCAAGCGCTGTTCGAAGGGGCGCTGGATCGAGCTGGAGGGTGGCGGCTTCATCTGCGAAGGCCTGGGCTTCCGCGTGGAAAAGAACCCCTCACCCGAGGACCAGCGGGAACCGGATCTCTCCCAGGTCCTCCCCTATCGCTTCGCCTCGGTGAAGAAGGGCCAACCGGTCCTGCGCCTGAGCGCGCTGCCCACCGAGGCGCAGCTCGGGAACCTGTCCGGTTCGGGCCTGGTGCAGGAGGTCATGGAGGGCGACTACTTCGTCGGCATCGATCGGGTCGAGGAGGTCGCCGGCCGCCGTTTCGTGCGCACCGTCCGGGGCCACTATGTGGAGGAGAAGTATCTGGAGGAGCTTCCTCCGTCGGCCATGCATGGCGAGCTCCTGGGGGAGGGCGGGATGACCCTCCCCATCGCCTTCGTTCTTGATGACGAGGTTCCCCTGTGGTGCCTGGAGGATGGGGCCGAGGTCTGCGGCCACGCCGAGAAGCACGCACGCTTCAAGGTCGTGGGGCAGCGCGAGGTGAATGGCGTGACCCTGGTGCGGGGCGAGCGCTTCGGGGTCGACGCCGAGCACGTGCGTGTGGCGCGTCAGATCCCGCGGCCCGAAAGTGTCGGGGCCGATGAGAAGTGGGTCCACCTGGATCTCGCCGAGCAGACGATGATCGCCTACGAGGGCGACCGTCCGGTGATGGCCACGCTCATCTCCTCGGGCCGGGATCCCTTCCGCACGCCCGCCGGCACCTGGAGGACCGACCGGATTTACCTGACCAAGACCATGCGGGGCAAAGACCCGGTGGACGGCGTCTATGACGTGGAGGAGGTGCCCTGGGCGCTCTTCTACTTCCGGGGCTACGCCATCCACGGCGCCTACTGGCACAACAACTTCGGGCGCGTCCGCAGCCACGGTTGCACCAACCTCGCGCCCCTCGATGCACGCTGGCTCTACGAGTGGAGCTCCCACCAGGTCCCCGAAGGGTGGCACGCGACCTTCCTGGGCCAGGGGATGACGGTCCACTTCACCAACGAGCGGCGTGAGGCCGTTGCCGGCAGCACCGCAGTCGAGAACGTGGGCAGCTGAGGCCCTCCCGGGACATCCGGAAAGGACGCGGGGAGGCGGTGGCCGGCAGCACCGCTGCCTCGGAACGTGGGCAGCTGGGGTGCTCTCGGGGCATCCGGAGAGGACTCGGGGAGGCGGTCGCTGCCGCAGCACCGCCGTCACCGAATGGGGGCAGCTGAGGTGCTCTCAGGGCTCCGGAAAGGACGCGGGAGGCGGTGGCCGGCAGTCCCCCCATCAACGCGAACGCTCTGCGCGGTCGGGGGGAGAGTCTCTCCACTCAGCCGTTCGCCGACAGGGACGCGAGCGACTTCAGCATCGTGCCCGCGTCGCTGACCTCGAAGCGGCCGGGCGCTTCGACGTGGAGCACCTTCACCACGCCGTCGTCGACGAACGCCGAGAAGCGCTGCATCCGCACACCCATGCCCTTGGTGGTGAGGTCCAGCTCGAGGCCCAGCTTCTTCGCCAGCTCCGCGCTCCCGTCTCCCAGCATGCGCACCTTGCCGAGCGCATCGAGCGAGCGGCCCCAGGAGGCCATGACGAAGCCGTCATTGGCCGCGATGCACCAGAGTTCGTCCACGCCCTGCGCGCGGAAGGCCTCTGCCTGCTCCACGTAGCCGGGCAGGTGCTGATTGGAGCAGGTGGGGGTGAACGCGCCGGGAACGGCGAAGATCACCACGCGCTTTCCGCGCAGCGCCTCTGACGTCTGTACCGGGGAGGGGCCGACGGGGCAGCTGCCCTCGAAGCGGGTGGACTCATACAGCGTGGCATCGGGGAACGTGCTTCCGGTGGAAATGGTCATGCCGCCTCATATCCCGCTCTCCGGAAAACCGGGGCAGCAGAAGGCGCGTTGGCGGCGGCCACGTCCGATGACTGGAAGTCAATCCCCCCTCGGGGGTGAGGCATGGGACTGACGGATCAGCTACAGACGACTGGCCTCGCGGAAAGGGCGACGTATGCTGTCGAACTTCAAGCCGGGACGAACTGACTGAAATGGGAAGGTTGGGACAATTGCTGGTGCAGGCCGGCGCGCTGGGGACCGCCGAGCTGGAGCGGGGTCTGCTCGAGCATCGTCGCACCGGCGGCAAGTTGGGCGAGGTGCTGGTCCGCCTCTCCCTGGTGACGGAGCTGCAGGTCACCGAAGCCCTGGCCCAACAGCTCAATCTCCCGGTCGCTCCTCTCGACCCCCTGCCGACCCCGGAACCGGAGGTGCTGGCGCGGATCCCCGCAGCCCTGGCGCATGACGCCTCGGTGTTGCCGCTCGAGCTGGCCGAAGAGGGCCGGGTGCTGGTGGTGGCCATCGATGGGCCGTTGCGCGGCGATCGGCTGGAGCAGGTGCGATCGAGCGCGCGGTGCTGGGTCGTGCCCCGTCTCGCGCCCGAGTCCGCGCTGCGCCGTGCGATCCTCGCGTCGTACGGACCGCCCCCTGCGGAGGCGCATGAGGCCGAGTCATCGTCGCGCGAGAAGCGTCCGCAGGGGCGTGGGGCGGACGTGGTGCAGCTCAAGCGCGCGCAGCGGACCGACTCCGATGCCGGTCCGCAGCACCCCGAGGTCCGGATGCTGGTGGAGCTCCTCCTGGAGAAGGGGCTGCTGACCGGCGCGGACGTGCGTCAGGCTTTTCCGGCGCCTTCGATCGGCGCCCTGTCCCACGCCTCATCACAGAAGAACGACAAGGAGTCCCCATGAGCCAGTCCCGCTGGAAGATCGATGGCATCCACTCCGCCGTGGAGTTCGAGCTGCAGCACATGCACATCTCCACCTACCGGGGCCGTTTCAACAACGTCTCCGGTTCGGTCGTCCTGGATGATGCGGAGCCCGGGAACGGCTCCATTGAGGCGGAGGTGGACGTGACCAGCTTCTCGGCGCCGGTCGGGAGGTTCTACGACATCATGATGGGCGAGGACTTCTTCCAGGCGGAGACCCATCCCCGGATGAAGTTCCGCAGCACCGCCATCTCCCGGGGCGAGGGGGAGACGCTGCGCGCCGAGGGCCTGCTGACCATCCGCGGAATCGAGAAGCCGGTGACGCTCGAGATCGTGCCGGTGGGCGAGGCGCCGCAGCCCTTCAACCGGGTCAACATGCGCGCCTTCCGCGCGACCGCCGAGTTGGATCGCACGGCCTGGGGCATCACCTGGCAGGCACAGCTCGAGACCGGCGCCGCGTACCTGGGCGAGAAGGTCAAGCTGACGCTGAATGTCGAGCTGCTCGCCGAGAGCTGAACGCAGCGCAAAAGGGGAGGAAAGACATGACGCAGAACCGCAAGCCGAAGGGCTACGTCGGCATCAATCACACGACCCGCGGAGGCGACATCCTCGCGGTGATGCAGACGATCCACCTTCCTGAGCAGACCCTGGGGCCTGATCTCGCGGCGCGGATGCGCAAGGTGAAGCTGGAGGAGTGGTACCCCATCGGCGACCTGGTCGAGGTGCTCGAGAAGCTCGACCAGAAGCTGGGCAGCTTCCACCTGCGCCAGGTGGGCTGGACCATCTTCAACAAGTTCCACCGGCAGCACGTCGAGGGGAAGTTCAAGAACGCCAAGGAGCTGCTGGAGGCCTTCAACGCGATGTACCACGAGGGCAACCGTGGCACGCAGATCGGTGGCTGGAAGCTTCTGAGCATGGAGCCCGGGCGTGCGGTGATGGAGAAGGCGACCCCGCACCACTGCCACATGGAGGAGGGGATCGTGGCGGAGGCGCTGCGGGCCATCAACGTCCCGGTGACCGTCACCCAGGCCAAGTGCTTCCGGAAGGGTGATCCGGTCTGCGTCTACCACATCGACACCACCGCCAACGACGAGCGCTGGCTGCCGGCCGGCGGCTGAGGCGTTGTGCGCGCGGATCCGGAGGGCCTCCGCAGATCCGGGGGCCGTCTGGATCTCCGCGCGGGAATTGTTGTACCATCACCAATTGATGGCGTCGGTGTGATGGGCGGTCGTTTCCGACCGGGTCACAGCGGTGGGCCAATCCAGAGCGGCTTCAGAGACAGGGCGCCCAGGTGGGGGCGTGCGTCATCCGAAGGTCGCGGGCGTGTTCGTCCCCAGCTGGAGGTCCAACATTGCGCGCACTCGTCATCGCACTCGTCACCCTCTCTCTCCCCGGACTCATGTTCGTCGGGACCCCTGCGTATGCGGGGCCGCCGGAACATGCGCAGAACGGCCAGGGTAAGCCTCCCAAGCCGCCGAAGCCCCCCAAGCCGCCGAAGCCTCCCAAGCCGCCGAAGCCTCCCAAGCCGTCGAAGCCGTACCACACGGTCTGGGACGACTTCCGGCAGGGCTTCACCGTCGATGCGCCGGACGCGAAGTGGTTCTACTTCAACGCCGGTCCCTTCGTGGCTGACGATGGTGTGACCACCACCTCGAACCGGGGCCTCTCGGTCCGCGCGGCCGGCACCAACTCCAGCACGGGTCAGCCCGCGTTCACCAAGACCGTGGCGCCCGAGAGCCTGAGCGGTCTGCCCGGTGGGCTCGATCACCCCAAGTGGCTCGTCTACATGAACCACCTCGCGAGCAGCGGCGTGCCCGGCTTCGACGCCGAGCCCGGCCGCGTCCTCTCCTGCGAGATGTGGCTCGATGAAGGGCGCACCTACGGGACGCAGAACCATCCGTTCGGCAACGACGTGATCAACGCCAACGATGATCTGCGCCTCGGCTCCTTCGCCATCAACACGGTGGACTTCGAAACCTTCATGGTCTTCGACTTCTTCATCACCAACGAGAACATCTACGTCTTCTACGAGCGCCTCCCGTTCGGCCGCGAAGACCTCGGCTACTACGCCTCCTTCAGCCACCAGATCCCGGTGAAGTCGCGCAAGCCGGGCGACAGCCACAAGCTCAAGATCTCCTACGACCGCGAGGCCGGAACGGTCTCCTGGTACATCGACAACAAGCGCGTCTTCCAGGTCGACAAGATCGGCTACCGCCTCGACCGCCAGTACGTGACCCTCGATCACGGTGGTGTGGAGGAGATCGTCGACATGAAGCAGATGTCCTGCGGCATGGGGCTGTTCACGCTGCTCGACGCGCGCCGGCCCGGTCAGCGCAGCCTCGTGCGTCTCTCGGAGGTCCCGGGCACCTACTTCAACCCGGACCTGGGTGAGCCGTTCGAGGAGAACTTCGTGGACAACTCCAGCCTCGAGTCCAGCCGCCTCTTCGGCCAGGGCGCATCCATGAGCGTGCGCCGCTACATCGTCTCCAGCATGCCGGCGACCCCCGGACACCAGTAAGCGCGACGACCGATGACGCTTGGGCCTCCGTGTGCAGCCGGCACGGGGGCCCTCGCGTTGTCTGCGGGACGGGCTTTCAAACGCGTCAGCCCTCGTCGTCGGCGTGGAGGCCCATGCGGCGCAGCTTGTCGTAGAGGGTCCGCAGGCCGATGCCGAGGCGCGCAGCGGCGCGTTTCCGATTGCCGGACTCGGCCTCCAGCGCCTGTTCGATGGCCCGTCGCTCCAGGGCCTCGAGGTTCAGCTCGGGGAGGCGCGTCGACGCCCCGGGCACGGGCGCGGCGCGACCCGCATCGAGCCAGAGATGACGGGGCTCCACCAGCGGCCCCTCCGCCAGGATGGCGGCGCGCTCGAGGACGTTGCGCAGCTCGCGGGCGTTGCCGGGCCAGGGCTGCTCCTGCAGGCGTGCGACGGCGGCTTCGCTGAGGGAGAGCCCGGGCCGCCCCATCTCCGCGGCGATGCGGGCGAGCAGCACGGTGGCCAGAGGCGCCAGATCCTCGGGGCGATCCCGGAGCGGTGGCAGGCGGACCGGAAACACGGCGAGGCGGTGGTAGAGGTCCTCGCGGAACGTCCCGGCCTCCATCATCTGCGCGAGGTCGCGGTGGGTCGCGGCGATCCAGCGCACGTCCGCGACATGACTGCGCGCGCCTCCCACCCGCTCGAAGCGCTTCTCCTCCAGTACCCGCAGCAGCTTTGCCTGCAGCTCCGGCTTCAGCTCGCCGATCTCGTCGAGGAAGAAGGTCCCGCCCTGTGCGAGCTCGATGCGCCCGCGGCGCGTGGTGGTCGCGCCGGTGAAGGCACCCTTCTCGTGGCCCAAGAGTTCGCTCTCCAGCAGGATCTCGGTGAGCGCGGCGCAGTTGACCGCGACGAACGGACCGTCGCGTCGCGTGCTCCATTGATGGACCGCGCGCGCGGCGACCTCCTTGCCGGTCCCACTCTCGCCGAGCAGCAGCACCGCGGCCTGGGTCGGCGCCACCCTGCGCAGCGCTTCGGCCACCGGCGCCATCGCCGGCGCGTTCCAGGTCAGGGTGGGGCCATCCTCCGCATCCGGCTGGCTCGCTTCCCGGAAGGTGAGCAGCGCGCGGCGCTCGAGCGCACGGGAGGCCACCAGTCGCAATTCGGCGGGACTCTCCAGCGGCTTGGTGAGGTACTCGAACGCGCCGGCCTTCATCGCGGCCACCGCGGTGTCCACGCTGCCATGCGCGGTGAGGACGATGACCTCGAGCTCCGGCTGCTCCGCCTTCGCGCGGGTGAGCAGCGTCAGGCCATCCATCCCCGGCATCTTGAGATCGGTCAGCAGCAGCTCGAAGCCCTGACGCGCGAGCGCGGCGAGTCCCGCTTCCCCGTCCTCGGCCGCGGTGACCTCATGGCCTGCCTTCACGAGCGCGCCGACCAGGAAGCTGCGGACACCTGCGTCATCGTCGACCACCAGGATGCGCGCCATGGCTGCTGTTCAGACCTCCGTCGGGAGATGGGAGAGGGGCAGGGTCAGCGTGAAGCACGCACCGCCGTCGGGCAATGTCTGCGCGGTGAGCGTCCCCCCGTGGAGCTCGGCGACGCGTCGGCTGATGGAGAGCCCCAGTCCGACGCCGCGGGCCTTGTGGGTGGTGAAGGGTTCGAAGAGCGAGGCCTCGGCGCCCGCTGGCAGTCCGGGGCCGTGATCGCGGATGCGGTAGACCAGCTGGGCGCCTTCCCGGCGGAGTGAGGCTTCCACGCGGGCACCCTGCGGGGTCACCTCGGCGGCGTTCTGCAGGAGGTTGGCGAGGGCCTGCTCCAGGCGGGCCGCATCCAGGGGAACCGGCGCCCGGGGTCCGGGCTCCACCTCGATGAGCTCCCCGAAGGGACGTGCCGCCGCGAGGAGGGGCAGGTTCGGATCCACCGGGCTGCGCTCGATGGTGCCGGTCTTCACGAAGCGCAGCAGGTTGTCCAGCAGGCGCTCCAGACGCTCGGCACCCTCCACCATCTGCCGTGCCTGGGGCGCGCGGAGGGGATCGTCCTCCACGTCCTCGGCGAGGAGCTGGGCGTGGCCTTTCAGCGCCGCCAGGGGATTTCTGAGCTCGTGCGCGAGCACGGCGGACATGGTCCCCAGCGCCGCCAGGCGTTGTCCGGCCGTGAGCTCCTCCCGCAGCCGTTCCTGCCGCGAGAGCAGGCGTGCAAAGGCGACTGCCAGCGCGAGGATTCCCAGGCCTGCGACGCCAGCCACCCCGAGGAGGGTGCGTGCCTCACGCTGCAGGGCCGCGGCGGCCAGGGGTTCGAGCTCCACCACCAGCAGGGTCTCCTGGAGCCGGGGCGGGGGAGGCCGGGGCCGCGGGCTTCTGCGCCAGGAGCGGGGGCGTCGGCGGCCATCGCGGGTGCCCAGCTCGGACACCCAGCGCACGCGCCCTTCGGACAATGCCTCGAGCACCTCCGGCTCGAGCGAGCGTCCCCGGGGGCTGCCGGCGGTGGCGATGACCACCCCATCCGAACGCACCAGGGAGAGGTGCCGCAGGCCATCGGGTTCGAAGGCTTCGAGCATGATCTCGAGGGTCTCCGCGGAACGCTCCGGGGCCACGCGGAGGGCGTCGCGGATGGAGACGACGAACGCCTCCGCCTCTCCGCGCGCGGCCCAGTCCGAGGCGTGCTGCACCCGGCGTTGGATGAGCAGGGCCGAGCCGAAGAGCACCGTCGCCATCAGCACCGCGGCGATCAGCACGCCCCAGGGACCACGCACCCACACGCGTCGCCGGGGAGGCGCATCACGGGGCTGGGACTGCAGCTCGAGCATGGGAAGGCATCCTGACACGTGACGGCCCGGACGCAGCGAGGGGCGCACCCTCTGCCGTGTCCGGGCCGCTTCCGGGTGATCCGGTCAAGTGGCGCGGGTGGGCTCAGCGCCCGCCGTGACGTCCCTTACCGAAGCCCCTGCCGCGGCGTCCCTCGGGCTGCGCCGCCTTGAACTCGTCGAGCGACAGGACGTTGTCACCGTTGGTGTCGAGCTTCTTGAAGCGCTCGGTGGCGCGGGCATCCCGCATGGCGCGGCGCTCGGCCTCGTCGAGCTGGCCATCACGGTTGGTGTCGAACTGCGCCAGCATTTCGGCGCGGCGGGCCTCGCGCTTCTCCTGCATCTTGGCGCGCTTCTCGGCACGGGCGTCCTGCTGGCCGGCCTCCTGCGCCATCGCCACGCCGCTGACCGCCACGGTGCTTCCCAGGACCAGCGCTGCCATCATCATCTTGATCTTCACGTCGTTCACCTCTGGGTGTGGGTTGGACGTGGATGAGCCAGAGCAGGCCCCGTGCCAGCCGCATAACGACGTGATTTCAGAGGGTTGGCATCCGCTCTCCCGGTGTGCCGTCGGCGCGGGCGTGCGGGATCCGCAGTCGGTGGGGTGCGGATTCCGCAGTCGGCCCGTGGCGCCGCACGCAGGTCCCGGGCGGCTCAGCTGCCGAAGTAGCGGGGGCCGTGCAGCATGAGGAAGACCACGATGCCGGTGACGGAGACGTAGAGCCAGATGGGCAGCAGGATCCGGGTGGTGCGGGTGTGGCGCCGGTACTGCTGCTTCCAGGCGAACCAGAAGGCGAGCAGGGCCATGGGCAGGATGAACATGCTCAGCACGATGTGGGTGATGAGGATGACCAGGTAGATCCCGCGCACCAGGCCCTCGCCCCCGAACTTCGTGTCGCCATGCACGTAGTGGTAGGCGAGGTAGCCCACCAGGAAGAGCGCGCTGCAGACGTAGGCGCCGAGCATGAAGCGCCGGTGCACATCCAGGTGGCGGCGACGAACGGCCACGAACCCGGCGATGAGGCACAGGGTGGCGCCGGCGTTGAAGCCCGTATTGACCGCGGGCATGAAGCGCAGGTCGAGGCCGGTGTCGGCGGCGCCCTCATGGAGGATCAGCAGGTAGCCGAGGAGGGAGAGCGCCACCACGCTGATGATCGCGGTGAGCATGAAGAAGCGTCGATCCGCTTCGGAGGAGGTGGTCGGCGCGGGGGGCGCAAGCTCAGTCATGGAGCGGTTACATCGCCGTTCCGGGAGCCGACGGCAAGGGCTGGACGGGGGCCTCCGGACAGGGGAGAGGATGGGGCATGCGAGTCCTTCAAGCTGAGCTCACCTGGTGGCAGGGCAGCCTGGCGCGTGACCTCCTGCTCGGGGTGACCGCCGACGGGCGCTTCGAAGCCCTGGAGGCGCTGCGCCCCGACGACACCCTCCAGCGCCTCCCGGGCCAGCTGCTGCTCCCCGGCCTGGTCAACGCGCACAGCCACGCCTTCCAGCGGGTGTTGCGGGGGCGCACCGAGTACGCCGCCACCGGGCCCGGCCAGGATGACTTCTGGAGTTGGCGCGAGCTGATGTACCGCGCCGCCGAGCGCCTCGAACCCGACACCCTCCACACGGTGAGCCGTCAGGCGTTCGTGGAGATGGCCCGGGCGGGGATCACCTCGGTGGGCGAGTTCCACTACGTGCACCACGACCCGGAAGGGCGGCCGTACGCGGATCGCCTGGAGCTCTCGCGGGCGGTGATCGAAGCGGCACGCGAGGTGGGCCTGCGCATCCACCTGCTCCGGGTGGCCTACGCGCGCAGCGGGTTTGAGGTGGCGCAGAACCCCCGCCAGCGACGCTTCATCGATCCCAGGCCCGAGGACGTCCTCGCCGACGTCACCGCGCTTCAGGGCGCATATGCCGGGGACCCGCTGGTGCAGGTCGGCCTGGCGCCCCACAGCGTGCGCGCGGTGCCGCGGGAGTGGCTGGCGACATTCGCCCAGGCGCAGGCGTCGCTGTCCGCGGTGCACATGCACGTGTCCGAGCAGCCCGCGGAGATCGACGCCTGTCTCCGGGAGACGGGGCTGCGGCCGGTGGAGCTGCTCGCCGAGCTGGGTCTGCTCACCCCACGCTTCACCGCGGTGCACGGCATCCACCTGAGCAAGGCAGAGGTGCAACTGCTGGGGGAGGCGAAGGCCAACGTCTGCGCCTGCCCCACCACCGAGGCCAATCTGGGAGATGGGGTGATCCCTGCCGACCAGCTGCTGGCTGCCGGTGCCGAGGTCTGCCTGGGAAGCGACAGCCAGGCGCGGATCGATCTGTTGGAGGAGGCCCGGCGCCTCGAGGAGCACCTGCGGCTGATCCGTCAGCAGCGGGCGGTGCTGGATGCGGGTGGCGGAAAGGTCGAAGGACTTGCCGCCCGGCTGCTGCATGCGGCGACGGCTGCAGGGAGCCGTGCGCTGGGGGAGGATGTCGGCGCGACCGGAGTCCCTGCAGACGGCTTCACCGTGGACCTCCACCATCCGTCACTGCGTGGGTTCAACGAGGCGAGCCTGCTGCCGACGGTGATTTTCGGTGCTCCCCGGGAGGCGATCCGGGAGGTCTGGGTCGCC
The DNA here is from genome assembly GCA_035304185.1 of Myxococcaceae bacterium. Classification (GTDB taxonomy): domain Bacteria; phylum Myxococcota; class Myxococcia; order Myxococcales; family Myxococcaceae; genus DATGQN01. The sequence goes on along the minus strand of DATGQN010000088.1, from coordinate 7,782 downwards.
GGGAGGAGAATCGTGGAGCAGGGTCGGCACCCCATCGAGGTGCAGGCGGCCGATGCGTTCGATGCAGTGGTGAACCGCCTCTTTGGTTGATGCGGCAACGCCGGGTGCGTCCGGGAGGGTGGGGGCCGAAAGACCCCTGAGCGTTCCGCCGGCAACGGCTTAGACTGCCGCGCATGACGAGCCGGCAGGAAGAGTTGGTGACGCTCCTCAGGGAGCTGGTGGCGATCGACACGACGAGCGCGCGAAGCAACGTCCCGCTTCTGGAGCACATCACGCCGAGGCTGGAGAAGGCGGGGTTCTCGCTCGAGCGCCAGACCTACGTCGATGCGGTTTCAGGTGAAACCAAGGTGAACCTCCTGGCGACGAAGGGGGGGACGGCGGGGGAGCCGCCGGCATTGGCGTTGGTGGGTCACACCGACTGCGTTCCCTTCGATCCCCAGTGGACCGAAGCCCTGGCGCTCACCGAGCGCGACGGAAAGCTCTATGGCCGCGGATCCTGCGACACCAAGGGGTTCATCGCCTGCGCGCTGACGGCCGCCCTCAACGCGCCGGAGGACGCGGTGAAGAAGGGGCTGATGGTGCTCCTGACGGCGGACGAGGAGACCGGCTGCGTGGGCGCCAAGAAGCTGGTGGAAGCGCGGCTGGGCCGTGCAAAGCGGGCCATCGTGGGCGAGCCGACCTCGCTGCAGCCGATCCGGGGGCACAAGGGTTACTGCCTGGCGGAGGTGGAGGTGCTCGGCAAGGAGGGACACAGCGCCTATCCGGACACCGGGGCGAGTGCGATCTTCCGGGCCGGGCGCTTCCTCCATCGGCTCGAGCAGCTTGCGCTGACCAAGCTGCGCGAAGACACCGATCCGGCCTTCAGCCCGCCCTACACCACGGTGAACGTCGGGGTGATCCAGGGAGGCAAGGCGAAGAACGTGCTCCCGGGAAGCTGCCGCTTCAGCATCGAGTGGCGGCCCATTCCCGGACAGGATCCCGAGAAGGTGGAGGGGATGATCCGCGGCATCGTCGCGGCGCTGCAGGAGGAGGAGCCGGCGTACGAGGTGACGCTCGGGTTCGTGCGCGAGGACCTGGGCGTGTCGGTCTCGCCGGACGCGGAGATCCTGAGCTTCCTCTCGGAGCAGAGTGGCAAGCCGGTCGACACCGTCGCGTTCGGCACCGAGCTCCCCTACCTGACCGCACTGGGCGCCGAGGCGGCGGTGATGGGACCCGGCGACATCAAGGTCGCGCACCAGACCGGGGAGTATGTGCCCCTCGATCAGCTGGTGCGCTGCGAGGAGATCCTCTCGGCGGCGATCCAGCGCTTCTGCGCCTGATGGCCAACGAACAGGTGCCGGGGCACACCCGCGTGCAGGGCAGGCGTGTGCACCCTGAATGCCAGGGTGCGCGCGGAGACTGCTCCGCATGCCGTCCGCCGAACACGAAGGTCTGGTCACGCTCATCGAGCGGAATCCGGCGCTGGCGGCCGAGCTGTTGTCGTTGTCCGGAGGGCCCGGGGCACCCGCGTTCGTCGAGGCGCGGGTCGAGTCCTCCAACCTGACGCAACTGGATCCGGCGACGTTTCACGCCGACGCGGTCGTTGTCCTTCGGGATGCTGCCGGCCAGGCCCTCCTGGCGCTGGTGGTCGAGGTGCAACGACGCCGGGTTGCCGGGAAGCGCTTCACGTGGATGGTCTACGTGGCCAGCGTGGCCGCACGCTTCCGGTGCCCGGCCGATCTCCTGATCCTGACACTTGACCCGAAGGTCGCGCGCTGGGCTCGCCGTCCGGGCATCGCAATCCGGCGCGCGGCATGGTCTCCCCTCGTCATTGGCCCCGAAGAGATTCCGGAGGTGGTCGATGTGGAGGAGGCGAAGCGCTCACCCGAGCGAGCGCTCCTCTCGTTGATGGCGCACGGAAGCTCGGCCGACCTGCGGCAGGTCGTGCGGCTCGGCGATGCCACCGTCCATGCCCTGGAGGTCCTGGAGCAGCCGCTGCAAGAGTTATATTGGCGGATGATGGAGCGGGCCCTCGGGGATGAGGGGGCCCGTGCGCTGGAGGCGTACATGGACTCTCATGGCGAACAGCTCGGCTACTTCAGCCGGAAGTTCGAGGCCGCGCGGAAGACGGCGATCGAGGAAGGCCGTCAGGAAGGTCGTCAGGAAGGCCGTCAAGAAGGACGCCGGGAGATGGTCATCCGGGCCCTCGAGCGGCGATTCGGACCGCTGACGGAAGCGCATCGCGCCCGGGTGCTCGCGTTCAACGCCAGCGAACTGGAGCAGATCTTCGACCGGTCCTTCAGCGCCAACTCCCTCTCGGACGTCTTTGCCTGACCCAAGACGTCACACCGCGCAGCGCCGGAGATCCGCCAGGACCTTCCGCGCCTCGGTGACGAAGCCATCCCCCCGGGTGTCTGCGGGGACGCGCGCGACGAGCTTCATGTCGGGCGTCAGCTTGTAGATGCCACCGCTGTTCTGGACCATCCGGGTCAGCGCCACCGGATCGAGCGCGGCATCCGGCCCCAGCGTGATCACCAGCCGCGCCGCTCCGGTGTCGAGGTTGCGCAAGCGCAGGTCCCGCAAAGCGAGCTTGATGGACGTCTGGTGGCACAGCCCGTCCACCTCGTCGGGCACCTCTCCGTAGCGATCCACCAGCTCGGCGCGCAGCTCCTCGAGCGCCTCTTCGTCCGGGGCCTGGCTGAAGCGCTTGTAGAAGACGAGCCGCTGGTGAACGTCCGGCACGTAGTCCTCGGGGATGAGGGCGGCGATGGGAAGCTGGACCTCGGGCTCCACGTGCTGCTGCACCGGCTCTCCGCGCAGCTCCGCCACCGCCTCTTCGAGCAGGTCGGTGTAGAGCTCGAAGCCGATGGCCTCGATGGCGCCGGATTGCTCGCCACCCAGGAGGTTGCCCGCACCGCGGATCTCCAGATCGTGGCTGGCGATGCTGAAGCCCGAACCCAGCTCACTGAACGTCTGCAGGACCTCCAGGCGCCGTTGTGCGTCCGGGGTCACCGGCCTGCGCGCCGGGATCATGAGGTAGGCGTACGCGCGCTCGCGGCTTCGGCCGACGCGTCCGCGCAGCTGGTAGAGCTGGGCGAGCCCGAAGGTGTCCGCGCGGTCGACGATCATCGTGTTGGCGCGGGCGATGTCGATGCCGCTCTCGATGATCGTCGTGGAGAGCAGCACCTGGTAGCGCTGCGCGACGAAGTCCTCCATCACCTTCTCGAGCTGTCCCGGCGGCATCTGCCCGTGGGCCACGACCAGGGAGACCTCGGGGACCAGCTCGCGCAGTTCCTGCTCCATGGCGCGGATGGACTCGACGCGGTTGTGGACGAAGAAGACCTGCCCACCGCGGGCCACCTCGCGGAGGATGGCTTCGCGCACGGTCTGGCCGTCGTACTTCTGGACGAAGGTGCGGATGGCGCGGCGGTCGCGGGGCGGGGTGGTGATGACGCTCATGTCCCGCACGCCGCTCATCGCCATGTTCAGCGTGCGGGGGATGGGCGTGGCCGAGAGGGTCAGCACATCCACCTGCGTCTTGAAGCGCTTGAGGGCCTCCTTCTGTTTCACGCCGAAGCGCTGCTCCTCATCCACGATGATGAGGCCCAGGTCCTTGAACGCGAGCTCACCGCCCAGCAGCTTGTGGGTGCCGATGACGATGTCGAGCGTGCCCTTTCGCAGGCGCTCCAGGACCTGTCGCGCCGCCTCGCCCTTGTGCAGCCGACTGAGGCTCTCGATGGAGACCGGCGTGTTCTCGAAGCGCTTCTTGAACGAGAGGGTGTGCTGATGGGCCAGCACCGTGGTGGGCACCAGCACCGCCACCTGCTTGCCGTCGAGCACCGCCTTGAAGGCCGCGCGCATGGCGACCTCGGTCTTCCCGTAGCCCACGTCACCGCAGATGAGGCGGTCCATGGGCGTCGGCTTCTGCATGTCGGCGAGGACGTCCTCGATGGCCCGCGCCTGATCCGGGGTCTCGGCGTAGGGGAAGTCGGCTTCGAACGCGTGGAAGAGATGGTCTGGAGGGGAGAAGGCGTAGCCGGGGTGGGCGGTGCGTGCGGCGTACAGGCGCAGCAGCTCGGCGGCCATCTTGAGGAGCTGCTCACGGACGCGCTTCTTGGTGCGCTCCCAGCTCACGCCCCCCAGACGATCGAGGGTGACGCTCTCTGGGTTGCCGCCGCTCCACTTCTGCACGAGCCCCATGCGGGCGACGGGCAGGTAGACCTTGTCGCCACCGGCGTACTCGAGGAGCAGGAAGTCGCCGGGGATCCCGCGCACCTCCATCTTCACCAGGCCGCGGTAGCGCCCGATGCCGAAGTCGGTGTGGACGATGACGTCCCCCTCCTTCAGCTCCCGGAACGTCTGGGCGAACGCCTCTGCGCGGCTCTTGCGCCGCGGCCGGGTCTTCGCGCGGACGCCGAAGATCTCCTCGTCGGTGAGCACCGCCACGTGGCGGGCCTGGGAGACGAAGCCGTGGCTGGCTTCGGCCACGACCAGGTGAGCGGCGACGGCGGGATCGCGCAGCGTCTCGAGATCCTCGATGGGCTCCTTGCGGATGCGGCTTGAGACCTTCCGCTCCTCGAGCATCCGGCGCAGACGATCCGCCTGCGACAGGGTGCCGCAGGCCACCAGGGTGAGGATCCCCTCCTTGCGCCAATCCCGAAGCCGATCGACCAGGGGCTGCAGCGCGCCTTCGTCGCCCTTCTGGGCGCGGATGGCATCGCGAAGCTCGTGGGTGGTGGAGAAGGGGAGGTGGATGGGGGGCGCATCGCCGGCGCCACCGACCGAGAGACCGCCACCCTCCAGCACCGTGTGCTGCGCGAGGGCGGACTCCCAGGCCGCGACGTCCAACGCGTGTTCTTCCGGTGGGCGCACCAGCTCCTGACGCTCCAGGGCGGAGGCGTGGCTGGAGTGGAGCTCGGTGGTGAAGGTCTCCAGCTCGCGGGCCAGCGACACCGGATCGTCCAGGTAGATCAGGGGCTCGGCGGACCAGGGCGTCAGCAGCTCGAAGAGGGAGGCGAGGCCCTCGGGGAAGAGGGCCGGGAGCAGGGGCATCAGGCCGATGCCGGTCATGCCCTCGCGCAGACTGTCGAGGTGGGCGCGCAGCTGCGTGGTGGGCAGGTTGATGCGCTCGGCAGCTTCGCGTGCGGCGGCCTCGGCGAGCGGGAGGGTCTCCGAGGTGAGAAGCGTCTCCCGGGCCGGGCCGAGCCACAGGGATGCGATGGGGCTGAGGGTGCGCTGGGTCTCGGGATCGAAGGTGCGCAGGGCGTCGATGGTGTCGCCGAAGAACTCGAGGCGGACCGGGTGCGGCAGCAGGGGACTGAAGACGTCGAGGATGCCGCCGCGCAGGCTGAAGGTGCCGGGATCCTCGACCAGCGGCGCCGACTGGTAACCCATGCGCTCGAGCTGGCGGGCGAGCTCCGCAGGATCCACGTCCTCTCCCACCGTGACCTTGCGGGAGAGCTCCTGCAGCACCCGCGGGGGCAGCATGCGCCGCACGGCCTGGCGGATGGGGACCACCAGTGCGGAGAAGGAGGTGCCGTGCTGAAGGTGGAAGAGGGTGCCCAGGCGCTCGGCGACCACGGCGCGATCCGGGGTGAGGGCGTCGTAGGGGAGGACGCCGTCGGCGGGGAGGCGCAGGACGTGCGGGGATTCGGGCGAGCCGGGGCCCCCGAGGAAGAGCGCCAGGTCCGCGGCGAGGGCCTCAGCCGAGGTGTCGTCCTCGGTGATGCACAGGACGGGGCGGTTCTGCTCCCGGACCAGGTGGGCGAGGAGGAGCCCGCGGGCCGCTCCGACCAGCCCCACCGTCCGCACCCGCGCGCCGGAGGTCAGGGCCTGTGACAGCTGCTGGAAGGAATCGGCCATGCGTGAGGGGAGGCTCTAAAGACCTCCCCGGGTGGGGTCAACGGAGAACCCGGGACTGAAGCCCGCCTGCCCCCCAGAGACGACGAAGCGCCGGCCCTCGTGAAGAGGACGCGGCGCTTCGGGCCAACTGCCCGGGATCAGGTCAGCGGGGAGACATCAGCGGAGGCTGAGGCGCAGGTCCTCGTCTCCGTGGCCACCCTTCTTGCGCTTCTTGTCGCCGGTCAGGGCGACCTCGCTGTCGAGGCCGGCTGCCTGGGCGATCACCGGGAGGGCGAAGGCGAGGGCGAAGGTGGCGATCATGGCGAGGGTCAGAGACTTCATGACGGGCTCCTGGTGAGGGGCGAACGGACTGACTGTGGCGCTGGGGGCCGGGACGGCGCAAGTCCCCGGGTATTCACTTCGACTTCTGGGCGGAGGTCGAAGCCTTCGGAGCGGGGGATTTCGCGGGATCCAGGGTCCGGATGAACGCCACCAGCTCGTCGATCTCGGCATCGCTCATGGCCTTCCCGTAGCCCCGCATCATGCGGTTCTTCGTGGACCCCTCGGCGATGACCTTGCGGATCTGGGCGTCGGTCCGGCTCTTCTGCCACGCGGTGGAGGTGAAGTCCTGGGCGCGGTGCATCCGGCCCAGCGAGGTCTGCCCGCTGCCGTTGCGCGCGTGGCAGGAGGTGCACTGCTTGCGCCAGCTGGTGGGGGCATTCGGCGGCAGGACGTTGTCCTTGGCGGCGGCCTGGAGGGGGAAGAGCGCGAGGACGAGGAGGACCAACAGGGCGGGCATGGCTGCACTCCTTCGGGTGAGGGGCGGAGGTGACTCGCTTTAGAGCACCCTGCCGTAGGACGACGCGGCAGGTCATCTCTTCAGCCCACCGCGCGAGGTGGGCTCCTGATACCAGCCCCAAGGTCCGCTTCGAGGTGCGGCAAGCTGTCGCGCCGGGCAGGACGGCCCCCCAGCGGGCGGGCATGCGTCGACCCCGATGGAATGGTCGGCTGAGCCCTGCGATCACCGGCCTCCGTTCCCACCTTCGGGCCCATGGCCAGCCTGACCGATGCGCACTCGCTCTGGATGCGGACCCCCGTCCTCCGTGGAGAGACGGCGCCTCCCGGTGTCACCCATGCCGAGGTGGTCGTGGTGGGCGCGGGAATCACCGGGGTCACCACCGCACTCAACCTCCAACGCCGCGGTCGCCGGGTGGTGCTGGTGGACCGCCAGGGCGCCGGGGAAGGGCAATCGGGCAAGACCACCGCGCACTGCACCGCGATGCTCGACGAGGGGTACTCCGAGCTGCTGCGAGTGCACGGGCATGAGGATGCCGCCCGGATCTTCAACGCCCAGCTGGCCGCGCTGGACCGGCTGGAGGCCAACGCCCGGGAGTTCGCCCCCGGCAGCTTCGTGCGCGTGCCGGCGATCTCCCTGACCGAGGATCCCTCGGGGCGCTCTTCGCTGCGCAAGGAATTCAAGGCGCTTCAGGGGCTTGGCGCGAAGGGCCTCACCTGGGAGGAGCAGGGGCTGCCCTGGAAGGGCGCGCAGGGTGGCATGCGCTGGGAGCACCAGGGGTATCTCGCGCCGCGCGCCTATCTGGATGGATTGCTGCGTGCCTTCCTGGGAGAGGGGGGGCGCTTCTTCGAGGGCGTGTCGGTGCGCAAGCTCCACGAGGGGAATCCGTGCCGCGTCGATGCCGGAGAGGTGGAGCTGCGCGCCGAGCAGGTGGTGGTCGCCACCCACGAGATGCCCTTCATGGTGCGGATGATCCCGCGGCTTCCGGCCTACCGGACCTACGCGATCGCGATGGAGGCCTTGGCGGGATTTCCCGCCGCGCTGATGTTCGACGACGCCGAGCCCTACCACTACGTCCGCCTCCACGAGATGGGGGGAAAGCGCTGGGCCATCATCGGCGGCGAGGACCACAAGGTCGGCCATGACGATGAGGCGCATGCGGCGTG
>DATGQN010000087.1:0-8680 GCA_035304185.1 Myxococcaceae bacterium | reverse complement strand
GGCGTCCGGAGCATGGCGCCCGTGGCAGCGATGGCCGCGGCCCGAGGACGGCCAGGGTGGGTCCAGCGCCTGCTGCGGATGGGGACGCTGACCGAGTTCGCGCTCGACAAGGTCGACAGCACCCCGGACCGGACCATGATTCTCAGCGTCGCCGGTAAGACCCTGATCGGAGCGTGGCTGGGCCGCACTGCGGCGCGCTCGTTCGGGCAGCGAGGGCGGCTTGGAGCGTTCCTCGGTGGGGTGTCCGCCCTGGTGGCGCTCCCCGCTTCCTTCAGTGCCCGGAAACGATTGCAGCGCGTCTTTCCGACCGCCGTCGCGGGTGCCATTGAAGACGCATGCGTCCTGGCACTCTCGCGACGGGCAGTGAACCGGCTTCCGACAGGGCGGCTGCTGACGACGTGAGGGAGCGGTCAGTCGATGCAGGGGGCGCCGGTGAGCTGCAGCACCGTTCCCGCTTGATTGCGGGAGGCGCATCCTTCCCTCCGGTCGGGCAGAGGCCATGGTCTCAGCGCTCCCCGGGTGGGCACATCCGGTGGAAGGGCCCGGAGGGAGGGACGGCAACGCCTCCGAGAGCCCAGGGCACAAGGACACGGAAGGGAGCTGTCCCGAGGCGGGTGTCGCGCGGCCCCCAGCTTAAGAGGCCGCGCGTGCCACGTCAGATGGCGATCCCCCGAGCCCACTCAGGGACTCGGCATCCCGCCATTCACGTTGAGGGTCTCCCCGATCACGTAGCTGGACTCAGCCGAGGCCAGGAAGACGTACGCCGGCGCGCATTCGACAGGCTGTCCGGCGCGGCCCAGGGCGGTGCTCTTGCCGAACTCCGGCAGCTTGTCCTTGGGCTGGCCATGGCTGGGCTGGAGCGGCGTCCAGATGGGGCCCGGGGCCACCGCGTTCACGCGGATTCCGCGCGGGGCGAGCTGCTCGGCGAGACCCTTGGTGAAGTTGTTGATGGCGCCCTTGGTGGTCGCGTAGTCGATGAGCGTGGGGGACGGCTTGTAGGCCTGAATCGAGGTCGTGTTGATGATCGAAGACCCCGGAGGCAGGTGGGGCAGCGCGGCCTTGGTGATCCAGAACATCGAGAAGATGTTGGCGCGGAAGGTGTCCTCCCACTGCTCGTCGCTCACGTCCTCGAGCCGGTCCTGGGTGATCTGACGTCCGGCGTTGTTGACGATGATGTCCAGTCCGCCCAGCGCCTCCAGTGAAGCCTGGACCAGCTCCCGGCAGTACTGGGCCTGGCTGATATCGCCGGGGTAGGCGAACGCCTTCCGTCCTTCCTTCTCGATGAGCTCGACGATGTGACGCGCATCGGGTTCCTCGGAGGGGAGGTAGGAGAGGGCCACGTCGGCGCCTTCCCTCGCAAACGCGATGGCCACGGCTGCCCCAATCCCCGAGTCTGCGCCGGTCACCAGGGCCCTCCGTCCCTCCAATCGCCCGGTTCCCCGGTAGGTGGTCTCGCCATGGTCGGTCTGGGGCTTCAGGTCCCGATCCAGGCCCGGCTCCTCCTGGTGCTGCTTGGGCGGGGAGATGGAGGGATAGCGATCCACGGGGTTGTCCAGGGTCAGCTGGTCACTCATTGAAGGCTCCTTCGAAGGTGGGCGTGCGCCTCCGGTATGCAGGCCCGGAGCGTTCGCGGTCGAAACACCACGCTGGGGACGGAGGTGCCAGCGCGCATGGGGGCCACCCTGCTCCTGTGCCCGGTGGACATGCGGCCCAGCGCGCTACCCGGCTGACTGAAGCAGTCCACATGCGCGACACCGCCGTGCCCTGGTCGCGCCGGTCGCAATGCGGCGGACGTCGGTCTTCCGGACCGCCAGCGGAAGGGAGGCGGAGAAGCCCGGTGTCACGCGCCGATCCCGATGTGCAGACACCGACGGGAGGGACGCCGGGCGGCCGGACCTGATACGCCAGAGGCATGGATGAGATGGGAGACGCCATGAGGGAGGAGGCCGCTGTGCAGATCCCCGTCGGGAGGCACGAGGAGCGTCGGCTGGGGCAGGCGATGATGCGCCGACGCGCGGCGCTGCTGCTGTTGAGCTCCGTGGTCGTCGCCTGTTCCGGAGCCAAGCCGGTGCCGGCCCCAGCGGCGCTCGAAGGCAAGGAGATCCTGGCTTTCGAGAAGGTTCGCCTCTTCGACGGCGAGCGGGTCCACGCCTCCACCAATGTGCTGGTGGTGGATGGCCTCATCCATGCGGTGGGTGAGGAGCTCTCCATCCCGGAGGGCGCCGCGACGATCGACGGGGCCGGGAAGACGCTGCTCCCCGGACTCATCGACGCCCACGCTCACGTGTTCCAGCCCGAAGGCTTGGCGCAATCTGCGGTCTACGGGGTCACCACCGTCCTCGACATGGGCTGTGGCAATCCGCAGGTCGGGCGCCAGCTCCGGGAGGCCGCTCAGGCGCCGGGATCCCAACTGGCCCAGCTCCGCTTCGGTGGCTATGCAGTCACCGTCCCCGGCGGCCACTGCACGCAGTTCGGATTCTCCGTGCCCACCGTGACGCAGGCCTCAGAGCTTCCCGCCTTCGTCGGCGCCCGGGTCGACGAAGGATCGGATCACATCAAGATCATCTATGACGACGTGACCACGCTGGGCCTTTCGATGCCCACGCTCGACAGCGGGATGCTGGAAGCGGCGATCCGTGCCGCCCACGCGCAGGATCGGCTGGCGGTGGTGCACGTCAGCTCGCTCCGAGCCGCCGCCGAAGCCATCGCGCTGAAGGCAGATGGGTTGGCGCACGTGCCGGTGGATGGCATTGCCGACGCGCCTCTCGCCGCGCAGGCGGCGTCCCACGGCACATTCCTCATTCCGACCCTCTCGGTCACCCGCAGCATGGTCGGCCTCCGCAATGCCGAGCTCCTGGACGATGGGGCGCTGACCGCATTTCTGCCTGCTGCCTCCCGCCCGGGGTTGTTGAGCACTTTTCCCCAGCGCGAAGAGGGCGTCAGCGCGCGCTATCCCTTCGCCGAGCGCACGACCAAGGCCTTCGCCGATGCTGGAGCCCGCGTGCTCGTCGGGACCGATGCTCCGAACCCCGGCACCACCTATGGCCTGACCATGCACGGCGAGCTGGCGTTGCTGACCGAGGTCGGCTTGACCCCGGTCGATGCACTTCGGGGCGCGACGTCGTCCGCGGCGGATGCGTTCCGGATGGATGACCGCGGGAGGGTGAAGACGGGGCTCCGGGCCGATCTCCTCCTCGTCGAGGGGGACCCGACGTCCGACATCCGGGCCACGCGGAGGATCGTCGGCGTCTGGATCGGGGGCACCGCCGTGGACCGTGAGGGCTTCTTGGCGGCCTCGCGGCCGAAGCCCGTCACCTCGGTGGAGGTCGCCCCCGGGCTGGTGGTGAGTGACTTCGAATCGGAGGTGGACGCGGTCTTCGGTTCGTGGGCCGTGACCACGGATCAGATTCAGGGTGGCAGCTCCACCTCCTCCATCGAGCGCGTGGAAGGCGGCGCCGAGGATTCCTCCGGAGCCTTGAGGATCAGCGGTGAGGTGAAGCCCGGAGCGGCTTACCCGTGGGCGGGCGCGACGTTCAGCCCCGGAGCCGAGCCTCTCTCCCCGGTCAATCTCTCCGCAGTCGAGGGCTTCAGTGTCAAGGCCCGTGGAGATGGCAAGACCGTTGGGGTGATGCTCTTCACGGCGAGCCGAGGCGACGCACCGATCGTCCGGACCTTCGTGGCGTCGGACGCGTGGTCCGAACACACCTTCCGCTGGGCTGATTTCGAAGGGTCGCGCGGAGAGGACGTCACCGCCATCGCGTTTGTCGGTGGCCCGGCCCCGGGCGCGTTCGTGTTCGAGATCGACGCGCTCACGCTGCGTTAGGCATCTCTCGTCAGTGCGTGTGACGGGGCAGGCCAGCGGCTCCCGCCCCTGACAACGATCCCGCAGCGCAGCGTCTCGGAGGGGGCGGCGACGCTCGTTTGCGGCGGTGGACTGATGCGTCGGGGCACCTCACGCCCGCTGACCGCCGGGCACCGCCGACAGACGTCAGCCCCCGCCTGCGGCGCCACCGAGCTCGGACTGCGAAGCCTTCAGGCGCATCTTCTCGATGTGGGCGAGCGCTTCGGCCTTGGTGGCAAACATGTGGGCATCGATCCCCACGTGCCCCGAGAAGTACATCGCCAGCATGATGGCCTTGCCCATCGCGCGATGGAGCGGCCCGACCCCGTAATAGATGAGGCCCTTGAGCCACGCTTCGGACATGCCTTCTCCGACGTAGCGGCGGGCCTCCCCCTTGATCGTGGACCTGCTCACGTCCCCGCAGAAGTAGTAGGGCCGCGAGGCTCCGATCTCCCGGAGGACACGCACCAACTCCTTCGCATCCCCCATGCCGACCGGCCCGATGAGCTCGGCCATCACCAGGTCGGGCTCTTCGAAGCGCAGCCGATGGGCGCCAACCGTCCACTCCGTTTGGTTCATCCGTTCTCCCCCAGAGCGAATGCGTGAGTGTAGCAGCTCGGACAGGAGGAGCGAGCGACGGTACGGGCTCCGGGTGATGCCGTCGTTCTCTCAGCCTGCCGCACGCGGACGCTCGACAACGAGGGGGAATGTGATTGCAGATGCAACGATGAAGGTGCCGCCATGGACGGCCCGCGCTGAAGCTGTCACCGGAGCACGGGGGACGCGCATGTGCGGCAGCCCTCACGCCGCGGCGTGCTGCGTCACCCTGCTCTCGGCGCCCAAACGCCTTCGTTCGTCTGCGCCGCCATGTACAGGACCTTCTCCTCGGCCAGGGCGCGTGCCACCTGAGGGCGTTTGAGTCCCCGCTTGAGGTAGGCGAGGAGTGTCGGCCAGCGATGAAGTTCGATGGGGGTATAGGCACACCAGGAGAGGGTCGTGAGCAGGTACACATCGGCGATGCTGAAGGTCTGCCCCAGCCACTCACGACCCTCGAGCTGACCTGACAACCAGCCCAACCGCGCTTCGCCCCGGGCACAGGCGTAGGCGCGCACAGCCTCGGGCGCGGTGGCATCGAGCAAGGGAGAGAAGAGCGCCAGGTGGAGCTCGGATGCGGTGAAGGTCAGCCATTGGCTGAGCCGCGCTCGTTCGTGAAGGTCGGTCGGAACCGCCCCGGAGCGCTCGGCGATCCATGTCAGGATGGCGGCCACCTCGGTGAGGCGCGCTCCATTCTCGAGCTCGAGCAGCGGGACGAGGCCCAGCGGATGCACCTCGCGGTAATCACCGCCGTTGGAGAGGCGCTTGGTTCCAAGGTGCACCTCGATGAACTCGGCCGGAAGCCCGGCTTCATACAGCGCGATCCGGACCGCCAGCGAACTGGACATGGGAGAGAAGTAGAGCTGCACGGGACATCTCCTCGGGAGAAGGGGAGTGCTGAATGTGGCGCCCGCCAGGGAATGCGTCCAACGCATCGTTGGCGTAAGATGGATGCGTCATGCGCATAGGGCTGCCGAGACCGAGGCTGGAAGTCAGAGATCTGCAGGTGATTCTCGCCGTGGCGCGGGTGGGGAGCACGGCACGGGCGGCGGCGTCCCTGCATCTGACCCAGTCCGCAGTGAGTCGCGCGTTGTTGCTTGCCGAGGAGCGGCTGGGGTCCCGGCTGTTCGATCGAACGCCGCGAGGGCTGGTGCCTACCGACGCGGGGAAGCGCCTGGTCGCGGGCGCCGAGCAGATCCTCGTGGGATTGCTGCAGCTGGAGCAGCATGCCACCGAAGCGCCTGCACCGGTGAAGTTGCGCCTGGCCTGCGAGTGCTACACCGCCTACCGCTGGTTGCCCTCGACATTGGAGCAGCTGCGCCAGAGAGGGGTGCAGCTCGAGGTGGAACTCGCGATCGAGCACACCGCAGATCCGGTGGGCGGCATGGTCGAGGGGGCGCTCGACGTGGCCCTCCTCACCACCTCCAGCATCCGCAAGGGCCTGGAGGAAGCACCCCTCTTCGAAGACGAACTCATCTTCCTGATGGCGCCGGACCATCCACTCGCGGCGAAGCGCCAATTGCGGCCGGACGACCTTCAGGACGAGCGGTGGATCACGCTGTCACAGACACCTGCCGAGGCCTCCCGTTGGTTCATCCAACAGGTGTACGGTCGGCGCCGCCCGCGCATCTCCGCTATCCGCTATCCGCTGACCGAGGCCGTGGTGGATGCGGCACGGGCCGGCCAGGGAATCGCGGTGCTGTCGGAGTGGATCGCGGGTCCCTATCTGCGCGATGCGGACCTCGTCATGCGTCGACTACATCAACGTCCGCTCCTCCGTCACTGGCGCCTGGCATGGCGGCGGGAGGCGGCGGAGGGAGCCCAACGGCTGGCGACGGTCCTCGCGGGGGCCCCACCCCGACTCGCGGCACGTTGACGGGAGGAGCCGTTCGCTCGCCGTGTCGCGCATCATTGCAGATGCAACGCGTGGAGCATCAGGGCCAGGTGGTCTGAGGTGGCGCCCTTGGGCAGGTAGTAGCGCGCGCCGGTCTGCATGGCCGAGGCGAGCTCCTCACCGTCCGCACCGGTGACGAAGACGACCTGCGGGCCGTCGGCTCCGACCCGGCGCGCCACGTCCTCGCCACTCAGGCCCGGCATCACCAGGTCCAGGAGGATCAGCTCGAACGCCTCCTCCTCGAGGACTTCGAGGGCTGCGCTTCCGTCAGAGACCTCTGAAACCCGGTAGCCGAGACCTTCGAGGTGGTCGCGCAACCATGTTCGCCAATCCGGGTCGTCATCGACCAACAGCACGCTGCGGCCGTGCCCGGGGAGGGGGGATGCAGGATGTCCGTCAGGCAAAGATCACTCCTTCTTCAGGAGACAACCTACGCACGGGGGCCGGAACATCCCGGTTCCACTCCCAACAGCCAGGCACGCAGACGAGGGCGCGCGCCTCAGCCAGCCGCCTGGGGAGCAGCCAAGCGCAGAGGTGACCAGCCCTCCGGTGCGCTGACCGCCCGGGAGGGTCGCACCGGCGCCTCTTTGCCCTTCACTTGCAGCGGGGGCAGCGCTTCCAGTTCAAAGTCTCCGGGCAGGGAGTGGGTGGTCTGCTCGCTGACCCAGACCTCACCAGGAGGCGCCAGGTCGGTGAGGCGTGAGGCGAGGTTCACCGCATCGCCAATCACCGTGTACTCCATCTGCTGGGCGCCCCCGATGTTCCCGCAGACCATGGGGCCGGTGCTCACCCCGGCGCCGACCTGGAGCGCACCGACCTCGGGGAAGGCCCCCTTGGCGTTGAGTTCGGCGACCAGCTGCTGCAGCTCCAAGGCGCAGCGCACCGCGCGCTCGGCGTGGTCGGGCTGATCCACCGGACCGTTGAAGACCACCATCACCGCGTCGCCGACGAACTTGTTCAGGTAGCCCTGGTGCACGTCGATCAAATCCACCACGTGCTGGAAGTAGCGGTTGAGGACGTCCACCATCTGCTGGGGAGAGAGTCGCTCGCTGAGCCGGGTGAACCCGCGGATGTCCGCGAACATCACCGTCGCCTCGCGCATCAACGGCGGCAGCCCGGCTTCTCCATGTTGCGCCCGGATGCGCTCGAGCAGGTGCACGCTCACATAGGCGCCGAAGGCCCGCTCCATCCGATCGGCGAGTGCCAGGGCGCGGACCATCCCGTTGAAGGTGTGCGCGGCCTCCACGAACTCCACGCTCCCGTTGACCTGCACCCGCACGTCGCGCGCGCCGCGACCGACCTCTCGGATGGCGGTGGTGAGTGGGCGGAGCATGTCGAGCGCCGTCTCCGCGAGCTTGCTGCAGGCGCTCGCCACCGCGGGCAGCGCGAGCAGACCCATCAGTCCGATGAGGCCGGTCCACAGGCGCGTCGGGACCGACAGAAACGCTCCCAGCTCCAGGAGCTGTGAGGGATCCGCGAACTGCAGCACCCGCTGGCTGACGCTCCCCGGATCATCCAGGGCGAGGGAGTAGAGCTCGAAGGCGCCCAGTCCCAGCATCAGCGCCGCGCCATAGCCCATCAGCACCAGCACCAGACTCACCGTGACGAGGCGGCTGCGGAAGGTCAGGAAGATCCGGCGCACCAGGGAGTCGGCAGTCACCAGGACCAACGTTCCGACGGCCGCCCCCGTGTGCCAGAGCCCTCCGAAGGCGATGAGCGGGGTGATGAACCGGGTGGCCCAGTCGGGCACATAGCGCACGCTCAGCGCGGTGAAGAGGCCGGTGAGCACCAGCATGACCAGTGGCTGGAAGAAGTGCACCAGCACCCGGCCGAAGCGGGGCAGGCCCCGGGCCCAGCGGTCGACCCTGGCTTCGCTCCACCACGCTGCCGCGGCAGCCGAGATGCCGCCGGCGAAGACCAGGAGGAGCGAGAGCGCCATCGGCAGCGGCCACTGGCGATCCAGCAGGTGGAGCCCGAACGTCGCGAGCAGGACCGGCACGACCCACCGGCCGAGCTTCGGCGGCTTCAGGTTCGCCGAGGAGATGACCCGGACCTGCTCCTCCGCACCCTCCGGCGAAGACGTCGGCGGGATCGCCGGTGTTGGGCTTTTCGGGGGGAGCTCCACGCCTTCCTCGCGACGCCCTGATCCGGACGTCTTACGCCTTCCACATGGCGACCGAGCCGCCCACCCAGTTGATGTTCGCGTTCTGATCCACGCCCATCATCGACCCACGGCTCATGCGCACCAGGTTGAGGAGGGGGACCAGCGACGGCGCGTCCGGCGGCCGCACCAGCATCACCCGGACCTCGGCGCGCACCCCGCCTCCATCCGGCGCCTGGAACATGGGCGC
>DATGQN010000086.1:0-62751 GCA_035304185.1 Myxococcaceae bacterium | reverse complement strand
CCCCAAAGCCCCGAGGAGCCCCCTCCGTCCATGGTCCCCCCTGCCGTTTCCATCGCCCGGCGCCGCACGCCTCCCGCGCCCCCCATCGCCCTCCCCGCCCGGCCGGCCCCCCTGCTCGACCCCCGTCAGATCGAGCGGCTGCTCTCGGCGGCCATGTCCCGCGGAGCGGAGTTCGCCGAGGTCTTCGCGGAGCACGCGGTGAACACCGCGGTCGTCCTCAACGATCAGCGCATCGAGAGTGCGCAGTCGGGCCTGGTGCAGGGGGTGGGCATCCGCGTCATCGACGGCGCCAAGGTGGGCTACGCCTACTCGGACGACCTGGATGAGCCGGCGCTGATGCGCGCCGCACAGACCGCGGCGCTGATCGCCCACGGCAAGGGGAGCGAGGCCGCCATCCGGGTGAGCCGCGCCCCGGTTCCCAGCCACTATCAGGTGCCCATCCCGCTCATGGACGTGGCCCTCACCGACAAGGCGAAGCTGCTGCGGCGGGCGGACCGCGAGGCCCGCGCCTTCGATGCCCGCATCAAGGTGGTGCAGGCGAGCTGGGCGGACCACACCCGCCGGATCCTGGTCGCCAACAGCACCGGTCACCTGGTGGAGGACACCCAGAACCTCTGCCGCATCAACGTCTCGGTGGTCGCCGAGAGTGCCAAGGGTGAGCGGCGCCGGGGCTTCTTCGGCGGAGGGGGCCGCGTGCCCTTCAGCCACTTCGACACCTTCACCCCCGAGCACGTCGCCCGCGAGGCCGCCCGCCAGGCCATTGCCACCATGGGGGCGGTGGAGGCCCACGCCGGCCCGCAGACGGTGGTGCTGGCGCCGGGCTGGAGCGGCATCCTGCTGCACGAGGCGGTGGGTCACGGACTGGAGGCCGACTTCATCCGCAAGGGCACCAGCCTCTTTGCCGGCAAGCTCAACCAGAAGGTCGCCAGCGACCTGGTCACCGTGATCGACGACGGGACGGTCGCCGGCGGTCGCGGTGCCATCAACGTGGATGACGAAGGTCAGCCCGGAGAGCGCAAGGTCCTCATCGAGAAGGGCGAGCTGAAGGGCTACATGTTCGACAGCCTCAACGCCAAGCTCATGGGGCAGCGGAGCACCGGCAGCGGACGGCGCCAGTCCTTTCGGCACCTGCCCATGCCGCGCATGACCAACACCTTCCTCGCCCCCGGTGACGACACGCCGGAGGACATCCTCAAGGGCGTCAAACGCGGCCTCTACTGCGCCATGTTCGGCGGGGGCCAGGTGGACATCACCAATGGCAACTTCGTCTTCGAGGTCAGCGAGGCCTACCAGATCGAGAACGGCCGGCTTGGACGGCCGGTGAAGGGCGCGGTGCTGATCGGCGTCGGCCCCACGGCGCTCGCCAACGTGAGCGCGGTGGGTTGCGATCCCATGCCGGATCCCGGGATGGGCACCTGCGGCAAGGACGGGCAGAGCGTGCCCGTGGGCGTGGGTCTGCCCACCCTGCGCATCGACGATGTGACCGTGGGCGGAACCCGCGTGGGAGGTGGCGCGTGAGCGGCGAGAAGAAGGTCATCCAGCGGCTCATCCGTCAGGCCCTCAAGCTCGGCGCCGACCAGGCCGAGGCGTGGCTCGAGCGCGGACGCAATGGTTCGGTGCGCGTGCGCGACGGCGAGGTGGAGGAGCTCACCGAGTCCACCGCCAAGGGCGTGGGCCTGCGGGTCTTCGTTCGCGGCCGGCTGGGATTCGCCTACGGATCGGACTTCGGCAACGCGGCGCTGGACGCACTGGCCGGCCGCGCGGTGGCGCTCGCCGAGGCGTCCGCCAAACACCGGCACCATGGCCTTCCCCCGGCTGAGGAGCTGCGCGGACACGCCCGGGTGAAGGGACTCTTCGACAAGGACATCGCCGCGCTGGCGCCGGACTGGAAGCTCAAGACCGCGCTCGAGGTGGAGAAGGCCGGTCGCGCCTATGACCCGCGGGTGAGCAACTTCCGCAGCGTGGGTGCGGGGGAGTCGGTCCACGAGGTCCACCTGGCGACCAGCGAGGGATTCACCGGCAGCTACGAGGGCACCTACGCCTTCCTCTTCGCCGTCCCGGTGGCCAGCGAGAACGGGGAGCTGCAGACCTCCTACTGGTCGGACTCCAAGCGCTTCCTCGCCGATCTGGACAGCCCCGAGGCCATCGGCCGTGAGGCCGCGCGCCGCGCCGCGCGCATGCTGGGCGCCCGGAAGGTCCCCTCGCAGAAGGTCCCGGTGATCTTCGATCCCCTCATGGCCGCCTCCTTCGTCAACGCGATCGCCGGGGCAGCCAACGGCGAGTCGATCGAGCGCGGCGCCTCGATCTTCGTCGGACGTCAGGGCGAGCGACTTGCCGGTGAGCACGTCACCATCGTGGACGATGGGCTGCTCGAGCGGGGCCTGGGCAGCGCCCCCTTCGACGGCGAGGGCGTCCCCACCCGGCGGTCGCCCATCCTCTCGCAGGGCGTGCTCGAGGGCTTCCTCTACGACAGCTTCACCGCCCGCAAGGCGCGCACCCGGAGCACCGGCAACGCCGCGCGCGGCTACTCGAGCCTGCCCTCCATCGGCACGCACAACCTCTACCTGGAGCCCGGAACCGAGTCACCCGAGTCCCTCATCGCAGGCGTGAAGAACGGCTTCTACGTGACCTCGATGTTGGGTCAGGGAGCCGACCTCGTCACCGGAGACTACAGCCGCGGCGCCAACGGTCTGTGGATCGAGGACGGCGAGCTGGGCCATCCGGTCCAGGAGGTCACGGTCGCGGGCAACCTCCTGCAGATGCTGCGGGACGTGGACGCGGTGGGCTCCGATCTCCAATTCCGCGGCGGCACCGGCGCCCCCACCCTGCGCTTCCGCGAGCTGACCGTCGCCGGGAGCTGAGCACGAGCCGGCCGCCCCCCTCCGGGCGGCCTCAAGACCCCATGGACGTCACCACCGCCGACACCGCGCCCACCATCCTCATCGTCGATGACGATCGGGCCAACCTCGAGTCGGTCGCCCGCATCTTCCAGCGCGAAGGGCACCAGACACTGACGGCGCCGGACGGACAGGCCGGGCTCGAGCTGCTGCGGCGAGCCGAGGTCCGGGTGCTGGTGACCGATCTGATGATGCCGGGCATGGACGGGCAGGAGCTGCTTCGGGCGGCGCGCAGCCTGCGTCCGGACGTGGAGGTGGTGCTGATGACCGCCTACGGCACGGTGGAGACCGCGGTCGAGGCGATGAAGCACGGGGCCTACGACTTCATCACCAAGCCCCTCAAGCGACATGCCCTGGTCAAGTCGGTGGCCAAGGCGCTGGAGAAGCAGGCCCTGCTCGCGGAGAACCGCGATCTGAAACAGCGGCTGGCGGCCCTCGGTGAAGAGGGGACGGATCGGGCCCTCATCGGCCAGTCGCCGGCGTTCCGCGCCTTTGCGGATCTGCTGGAACAGGCGGCCCCGGCTTCGGCCACGGTGCTGCTGCTGGGGGCGTCGGGAACCGGCAAGGAGCTGGCCGCGCGCCGCGTCCACGCCCTCTCCCCCCGCGCATCGCGGCCCTTCGTCGCCATCAACTGCGGCGCCATCCCCGAGGCCCTCCTCGAGGCCGAACTCTTCGGGGCCGAGCGCGGCGCCTACACCGGGGCGGTGGCCCGGCGCGAAGGCCGCTTCGAGCGCGCCGACGGAGGCACCCTCTTCCTCGACGAGGTGGGGGAGCTGCCCCTGAGCGCACAGGTGAAGCTGCTCCGGGTCTTGCAGGAGGGCGAGTTCGAACGCCTGGGCGGCCAGCGTCCCATCCGCGTGGACGTGCGCGTGGTTGCGGCCACCAACGTCGATCTCCAGGCGCGCGTCTCCGAGGGACGCTTCCGGGAGGATCTCTACTACCGCCTCAACGTGGTCAGCCTGCGCATCCCCTCCCTCGCCAGCCGCCACGAGGACATCCGGCTGCTCGCCGATCACTTCCTGCGCCGCTCCTCCCGCCGCAACAACAAGGCGGTGCGGGGATTCACCGACGAGGCCCTGCAGGCACTCGAGGCCTACGCCTGGCCGGGGAACGTGCGGGAACTCGAGCACGCGGTGGAGCGTGCGGTGGTGCTGGCGCGCGGCGAGGAGCTGGGCGTCACCGATCTTCCCGAGTCGGTGGTGCAGGGGCCGCGCGGGGCCGGACGCGAGCTCTTCATCCCCATCGGCACCCCGCTGGAAGAGATTGAGCGGCAGGTCCTGGAGCGCACCCTGCGTCATACCCAGGACGACAAGGCCCTCGCCGCGCGCCTGCTCGGCATCTCGGTCCGCACCATCTACCGCAAGCTCGAGCGGCGGGCGGACGCATCCGATCCGGCGCCGGACGCCAGAGCGTCGGATCACCCTGAGTGACAGCCCGTCACCCGCCCCGCCTGAGGGCGTGACAACTTGTCACGCCCCGCCCCTGATCCCGGCGAAGGCGGCCCCGGTCCGCTCTGAAAATGGAATGGACTTGAGGGGTTAGACGTCTGCACCCCGGTGCCGGTCGCGCGGTGGTGGTTGGCACCTCGCTTGCTCATTCCC
Organism: Myxococcaceae bacterium; assembly: GCA_035304185.1. Lineage (GTDB taxonomy): Bacteria > Myxococcota > Myxococcia > Myxococcales > Myxococcaceae > DATGQN01. Next base: position 58,253 of record DATGQN010000086.1, on the reverse strand, counting down.
CCTTCGGCGATCCCTCAAAGAGCGGCTCGTCCCCCGGACGCCATGGACTCCCTCTTCCGCAAACACTTCTGGGCCGTGAACCTGGCCTTCATCCTGCTCGCCACCTGGCTGGTGGCGCGGACGGTGAATGCGTTCGTGGCCAGCGCCCTCGCCCCCGCCCCCTCCAGTGAGCCGGCGGCGCGATCGGTGCGCGCGGTCTCCGGGCCGCAGACACAGCTCAACCTCGAAGCCCTCGCCTCGCTGTTGGGACTGCCCCTCCCCGAGCCGCCGGCCCCCATCCGCGAGCCGGAGATCCCGGCGATCGATCCCAATGCCGCGCCGGTGAAGAGCGACCTGCGGGTGCAACTGCTCGGCACGCTGGTCTCGAGCGATCCCATGTGGTCCTTCGCGTCGATCCAGGACGCGAGCTCCAAGAAGACCGCGACCTACATGGTGGGGGATCCGATCCTCGGCGCCACCATCCTCGACATCGAGCGCGAGCGGGTGATCATCAACAACAACGGGCGCAAGGAGTACATCGATGGGGTGGCCGGCTCCGGCGCCGCGCCGGTGACCGCGGCGGTCACCCGCCCCACCCCGGCGGCGCGCGAGGACGCCGAGGATTCCGGCATCCGCCAGATCAACGACAACACCTACGAGGTGGATCGCGCGGCCATCGACCGCCACCTCAACGATCTGAACAAGCTCGCCACGCAGGCCCGCATCGTCCCCGCTTTCAAGGACGACAAGGTGCAGGGCTTCAAGTTCTTCGCCATCCGCCCCAACTCGCTGTACTCGCAGATCGGCGTGAAGAACGGCGACATCGTCCGCCGCATCAACGGCTTTGAGCTCAACAGCCCGGAGAAGGCCCTCGAGCTCTACGCCAAGATGAAGAACGCCAACCGCATCGACATCGAGCTCGAACGCAATGGCTCGGTCGTGAAGAACACCTTCAACGTGCGGTGACCTCCCTGGAGCCGCCACCTCGTCCTCCGCCGGCCCCGCCGGGACCCGACGCACCGACCCGGATCCGCTCCTGCCCGACGCCGGGTGGCGCAGCGCCCCTCGCACACCTCTGAATCTGCCATGACGACGCACCCGCGCATCCTTCTCCTCCTGAGTGTCCTGCTGGCGCTGCCGGTCCTCGCCCAGCGCCCGCCCAGCGGGAACCCGCGGAGTCAGCCCCGCACGTCGTCCGGCGCGCCCTCCCCACGTCCGGCCACGCCCTCCGAAGATGGCCCCCGGGTGCAGACCCAGCCGGCACGTCCGTCGCGTGGAAGCGAGGTGCAGAGCCAGGCCGCTCCGTCCGACGCCGCGTCCGAGCGCCCGCGTCCCGCCGCCCGTCCGTCGACGGTGCGCAACACGCAGGCCCAGGCCTCCGAGCCCTCGACCACCATGCGGCCCAAGCCGACCTGCCAGGAGGTCCGCCGCAACGCGCGCTTCAACATCTTCCTCAAGGGCGTGGCGATCGAGGACCTGGTGCAGACCGTCGCCGACGCCACCTGCAAGACCTTCATCCTCCCCGAGAGCGTGCGCGGGAAGATCACCATCCTCGGGCCCGAGAACGGCAACGCCGAGGTGAACGCCGACCAGTTCTACCGCGCCTTCCTCGCCGCCCTCGATGCGAACGGGCTCGCGCTCTACGAGAGCGGGAACTACCTCAAGATCGTCGACAAGCGCGGTGCGAAGCAGACGCCCATCCCGCTGCTGGGCCCGGGAGAGACGCCCCTGAACGCCGAGCAGATGGTCACCGCCGTGTTCAAGGTCGAGAACGTGGAGCTCGAGCCGCTGCGGGGCGTGCTCCAACAGCTCGTCAGCAAGGACGGCGACACCATCGCCTATCCGCCCGAGACCATCATCGTGAACGACCTGGCGAGCAACGTGCGGCGTCTGCAGCGCGTGGTCAACCAGCTGGATGTTCCCTCCACCGCGTCCAACATCCAGGTGATCCAGGTCCAGTACGCGAGCGCCGAGGACGTCGCCGCGACCATCCAGAAGCTCTTCGAGTCGTCGGGGAGCACGAGCAGCGCGCCTGCCACCCCCGCCCGTCCGTCGGTCCGCCGCCGCGGCGCCCAGGCCCAGACCACGCCCGCGACCTCCGCCAGCGCGGGTGATGGCGTCGGCCCGGCCACGCTCAGCCAGGTCATCCCCGACGAGCGCACCAACAAGCTCATCATCGTCGCCAGCCCCGCGGCCCTCGAGCGCATCGACACCATCGTGCGTGAGGTCGACATCCCCATCTCGGGCGAGGGGCGGATCAACGTCTATTACCTGAGCCACGCCAACGCCGAGGAGATGGCCAACACCCTCTCCGGCCTCACCCAGGGCGGGGGCAGCGCCACGCCGGCCAACCGCGCGACGACGGGCCGCGCCGGCGCGCGTCCGGGAGCCGGAGCGGCGGCAGCGACCGCGACCCGTGGGGGCGGGGCCGCAGAGCTCTTCAGCGGCGAGGTCAAGATCTCCCCCGACGTGGGCACCAACTCCCTGGTGATCGTCGCGAGCCAGAACGACTACCGCAACATGCGGCTGGTCCTCGAGAAGCTCGACATCCCCCGCCGCCAGGTCTTCATCGAAGCGGTCATCATGGAGGTGAACCTCAACCGCAACGGTGAGTTCGGCATCCAGCTGCACTCCGGCGTCCCGGTGAACACGCCCGCCGGTCAGGGGGCGGGCCTCGTCGGCACCAAATACAGCTCGGGGCTCCCCCCCTCCTTCTCGCTGACCAACCTCGTGAACTTCAGCGGGTTCGTGGCGGGGCTCTCCGGCCCGGCCGTCACCTCTCCGGCACTCACCAGCCTGGGGCTCTCGATCCCGCAGTTCGGCCTGGTGCTCCACGCCCTGCAGACCTCGTCGGACGTCAACGTCCTCTCCACGCCCCACATCCTGACCTCGGACAATGAGGAGGCGGAGATCACGGTGGGCCAGAACGTGCCGTTCCAGGCAGGGTTCTCGCCGACCTCATTGGGCGGAACCGGCGCCACGGGCGGGCTCGGCGGATTGGGAGGCCTCGGGGGTCTGGGCGGGCTTGGCGGGCTTGGCGGCCTGGGCAGCTACTTCGCGCCCATCAGCCGTCAGAACGTGGAGCTCAAGCTCACGGTCAAGCCGCAGATCAACGACAGCGACTCCATCCGCCTCGCCATCACCCAGCAGACCGAGGAGATCGCGAGCAACGATCCCGTGCTCGGACCCACCACCTCCAAGCGCAGCGTGAAGACCGTGGTGGTCGCGCAGGATCAGGAGACGGTGGTGCTCGGCGGCATCATGCAGGACCGCACCATCGAGTCGGTCTCCAAGGTGCCGGTGCTCGGGGACATCCCCATCGTGGGCCACCTGTTCCGCGAGTCGTCCAAGCAGAAGGTGAAGACCAACCTGCTGCTCATCCTCACGCCCTACATCATCCGCGACCAGGGTGACTTCCAGCGCATCTTCGAGAAGAAGCTGCGTGAGCGTGAGGCCTTCGTCGAGCAGTTCTACGGCCAGATCCCCGACTATGAGGTCTCGCTCGACTTCAGCCGGAAGGTGGGACCGCTGGCGCGGATGACGCGCACCATCACCGAGGAGTCCCGGAAGCTCGAGAACGGTGGACCCGGCGAGCCGGGAAGCCGCGTCATCAGCCCGGGCGAGGTCCGCTCGCGCCGCAACCGCAACATGGCCTCCGACGCACCCGGTGAGGGGGGCGACGTGGAGGTCGAGGTCGACGATGACGCGGCTTCGGACGCGGTGATCATCGAGCCCGATCCGGCGTCCGACCCCGCGGGGAGCGACGCGCCGGAGCCGGTGGACGTGGGCAGCGACGGGGATGGCGATGAGTGATGGTCCTTCGCAGCCGCACCTGCCCGATCGGGCGGTGACGGTCACCGACATCCCCTCCGTCCCGGCCGTGGAGGCCGAGGTGTGGATGGTGGGCCGCCCCATCGGCGAGATCCTCCGCGCCCAGGCGGGGCTCACCGAGGAGAAGCTCGAAGAGGCTCTGGCTGCCCAGCCGGATCGGGGTGGCCGCCTGGGTGAGATCCTGGTGGGGATGAAGGCGGTGCAGGAGGAGGACGTCTCCCGCGCGCTCGCCATCCAGCTCGATCTCCCCTACCTCGCGCGGATCTTCCCGGAGGACGTGGACGTCGAGCTCCTCAAGAAGATCCCCATCAACTTCGCCAAGCAGACGCGGATCATCCCGCTGACCGAGGAGCCGGACGGGATCGCGGTCGCCATCGCCGATCCCCTGGACACCGCGGCCATGGATCACGCGCGCCTGCTGCTCGGTGGCGCGGTGAGCCCGCGGGTCGCGCTCGGCAGCACCATCGTCGACGCCATCAACGCGGTCTACGACCGTTCGGTGAACGAGGCCGAGCAGCTCGTCGGCGAGATGGAGTCGGCGGATCTCGACGAGCTCGCCTCGGAGCTCGAGGAGCCGCAGGACCTCCTCGACACCGACGATGAGGCGCCGATCATCCGCCTCGTCAACAGCCTCCTCTTCCGGGCGGCGAAAGAGCGCGCCAGCGACATCCACATCGAGCCGATGGACCGCGAGCTCGTGGTGCGCTTCCGCATCGACGGCGTTCTCCAGGAGGTCATCAAGCCGCCCAAGCGCTACCAGGCCAGCATCATCAGCCGCGTGAAGATCATGGCGCAGCTGAACATCGCCGAGAAGCGCCTCCCGCAGGACGGCCGCATCCGCATCAAGCTCGCCGGCCGCGACATCGACATCCGCGTGAGCAGCATCCCCACCGCGCACGGGGAGCGGATCGTCATGCGTCTGCTCGACAAGAACGCCACCCTGCTCGACCTCGCGGAGATCGGCATGGGCCCCCAGGCCCTCGATGGGATGAGCGCGGTCATTCAGCGCAGCCACGGGATCATCCTGGTCACCGGCCCCACCGGTAGCGGCAAGACGACCACGCTGTATGGAGCGCTCAGCCGCATCAACACCCCGGAGCTCAACATCCTCACCGCCGAGGATCCGGTCGAATACCAGCTCAAGGGCATCGGCCAGATGGCGGTGCAGGAGAAGATCGGCCTCACCTTCGCCGCCGGGCTGCGCAGCTTCCTGCGCCAGGATCCGGACGTCATCATGGTCGGCGAAATCCGCGACAAGGAGACCGCCGAGATCGCCATCCAGGCCTCGCTCACCGGTCACCTCGTCTTCTCCACCGTCCACACCAACGACTCTGCCGGCGCGGTCACCCGCCTGGTGGAGATGGGCGTGGAGCCCTTCCTCGTGGCCAGCTCGCTGACCGCCGTGCTGGCGCAGCGACTGGTGCGGCGCCTGTGCCCCGACTGCAAGGAGCTCTACACCCCCACCGACGAGGAGCTGCAGAACATCGGCCTCGAAGGCCGTCAGGAGCTGCTCTCCGAGTATGGCGTGGCGCAGATCTACCGCGCGGTGGGCTGCCCCAACTGCAACATGAAGGGCTTCCGCGGCCGCACCGGCATCTACGAGTTCCTGCTCGTGGACGAGGAGATCCGCCGCCTGGTCCTCGAGAACGTGGACAGCAACACCATCAAGAAGGCCGCCATCGCCAAGGGCATGTTGACCCTTCTCGACGATGGTGCCCGCAAGGTCGCCACCGGGGAAACCGCCGTGGCCGAGGTCCTCACCGTCACGCAGGAGGACCTGTAGCCGGTCTCCGGTGAGCGGGAAGCACGCCCATGCCCGTGTTCGAATACAAGGGCCTCTCGGAGGCCGGGAAGAACGTCAGCGGCCTGCTCGAGGCGGACTCGGCCAAGGCCCTGCGGGCACAGCTGCGCAAGAACGGCGTCTTCCTCACCGACGTCGTGGGGACCCGCGACGGGTCCTCGGGCAAGGGGATCGCCCGGCGCGACGTCGACCTGCGCAAGCTGGCCGGCGGCCGCATCTCGACCGCGGACATCGCCGTCGTCACCCGCCAGCTCGCCACCCTCCTCCGGGCCGGCGTCCCCCTGGTCGACGGTCTGTCGGCGCTGGTGGAGCAGGTGGAGAAGGAGCGCTTCAAGCGCGTGCTCTCCGACGTCAAGCAGCGGGTCAACGAGGGCAGCTCCCTCGCGGATGCGCTGGGCGCTCACCAGAAGATCTTCGGCGCGCTCTACGTGAACATGGTCCGCGCCGGTGAGGCCTCCGGCGCCCTCGACACCGTGTTGCAGCGCCTCGCCGACTTCACCGAGAGCCAGGCCCGGCTGAAGACCAAGATCATCGGCACCCTCATGTACCCGGCGATCATGGTGCTGGTGGGCGGCGGCATCCTGGTGATGCTGATGACCGTGGTGGTGCCGCAGATCACCCGGGTCTTCGACTCGGTGAACGCCACGCTCCCGGCGACCACCCGGGGCCTCATCTTCGTCTCCAACCTGGTGCGGGATTGGTGGTTCCTCGTCTTCCCGCTGATCATCGCCCTGGGCGCGGGCTTCCTCGCCTGGACGCGCAGCGCACGCGGCAAGCCGGTGTGGGATCGCATCGTCCTCTCGATCCCCATCTTCGGCGAGCTGGTGCGGCTGATCGCCATCTCGCGGTTTGCACGGACCCTCTCCACGCTCATGAAGAGTGGCGTGCCCCTCCTCGCCAGCATGGACATCGTCCGGGCGATCATCGGCAACACGGTGTTGGCCGCCGTGATCGAGAAGGCCCGCGACGCTATCCGGGAGGGCGAAAGCTTTGCCGCGCCCCTCAAGCGCTCCGGCGAGTTCCCCCCGCTCGTCTACCACATGGTGGGGATCGGCGAGAAAAGCGGCCAGCTCGAGGAGATGCTCCTCAACGTCGCCGACAGCTACGAGCAACAGGCGGATGTCCGCATCACCGCGCTCACCTCGCTCATGGAGCCCCTGCTGATCGTCGGCATGGGCGGCACCGTCGGCTTCGTCACCTTCGCCATCCTCATGCCCATCCTCCAGATCAACTCGGCCATCCGATGATCGCGCCCTCCTCCCCTTCACTCGATCCACAGGTGGCCTCCGGAAGTCCGGAGTCGCTGATCGACACGCCCCTCGACCGCTGGATCCGCCGCGCCGCGGTGGCCACGCTCCTGGCCCTCGCCCTCGCCCTGGCGAGCACCGGGCTCATCCTCTATGGCGCTCCTGCCGAGGCGGCCACGGCCGCCCCCCTCTCCCCGACTTCCCGCTGAAGCCTCTGCAGCGGGCCCCAACACCGACAAGGACATGCGAGAGAATCCCATGACGCACCCCCGGAAGAATGACCGCAGGATGAACCGCCGCCGGCGCGGCATGACCCTCATCGAGATCATGGTCGTGATGACCATCATGGCGCTCATCATGGCGGGCGTCGCGGTGGCCATCATCCCGCGACTGGACGAGGCCCGCGTCGACACCGCCCGCCAGGACATCCACACCATCAAGACCGCGCTGGACATGTACTACGCCAAGCGCGGCCGCTACCCCGACACCGCCACGGGGCTCGCTGCCCTCACCGAGGGCCAGTTCCTTCAGGACGTGCCCATCGATCCCTGGGGCAACGACTACGTGTACCTGAACGAGGGCGGCAAGCCGGTGATCATCTCGTACGGCGCGGACGGTGCGCCGGGTGGCGAGGGGACCGCGGCAGACGTGTCGAGCAAGGACCGTCCGCAGCGGTGACGCGCGGCCACTGCATGTCTCCCCTCCATCGAAGCGGAGTGATCCATGGTTGAGGCCACCGAGAAGCACCCGGCCACCGAGGCGGAGGTCCCTCCCTTCCGCCGGACGCTGGGCATCAAGATCGGGCTCACCCTCTTTCTGCTGCTGGGCGCGCTCATCGCGCTGTGGGCGGTCATGATGAAGGCTGACAACCTCAGCCAGACGGACATGCCGCGCGCCCGGGCCGGCGCCGACATCGTGAACCTCGAGCGGATGGTCCGGCAGTACGCCCGGGTCACCGGTGACATCCCCGACCAGGGCATCGGCCTGCAGGCACTGGTCGAGGCGCGGATGATCACCGAGCTGCCCACCGATCCCTGGGGCACGGCCTACCGGTACGAGATCATCGAGGGTCGCGGCCGCATCATCTCCTACGGCGCCGATGGGCAGCCCGGTGGTGAGGGCGAGGCCCGCGACGTCTATCACCCCGATCTGCAGCGCTGAGGGGAGGCGGCAGGAACCGTGCGCGCAGGCTTCACCCTGATCGAGATGACCATCACCCTGGCGGTGGTCGCCGTGCTGATGTCGGCCGCCGTCATCGGGGTGGGTGCGCTCACCGGGGCCGAGGCGCGCTCGGCCGCCGGTGCGCTCGCGGGTGCAGCCCAGGCGCTCTTCGATCAGGCTGCCCTCTCCGGCAAGACCTGCCGTCTGGTGTTCGAGCTGCCCTCGGAGCGTGCCGAGAAGCAGAACGTGGTCTACCGCGCCGAGTGCGCGGAAGGTGCGGTCACCACCGCGCGTGACCGGGACCTCGCGCTGCGCAGCGCCAACGCGGCCGCCGATGAGGCCCAGCGCCGTGACCCGCGCATCCTGACCGGTGGCGGCACCGGAGCGACGCCCTCCCTCGAGGAGCTGCTCTCGGCGGAACGTCAGCGGGTCGAGGCGGCGGGTGCCTTCAGCGCCTACACCAACGCGGTGATCGAGCCCCGGGAGCTTCCCTCCTCGGTGGACCTCGAGGTCTGGGTGCGCGGCCAGTCCGGGTACACGACCGAGGGCTTGGCGATGCTCTACTTCTTTCCCCAGGGCTACACGGAGAAGGCGCAGGTCCGCTTCACCCAGGGGGACGACAGCTGGACCCTGGTGCTCGAGCCGCTCACCGGCAAGGTCCGCGTCGTGCCCGAGGCCTTGGAGGTGCCCCGCTGATGCGTGCCCAGGCGCGACAGAAGGGCTTCACCCTGCTCGAGGTCATGATCGCGCTGGCGATCCTCGGCATGTCCCTCATGGCCATCTTCCAGCTCAATTCGCAGGCGGTGGCCATGCACGCGTACACGAAGCGGCTCACCGTCGCCTCGATGCTCGCGCGCGCGAAGATGATCGACATCGAGCAGGAGCTCTACGACGAGGGCTTCCAGATCGACGATCAGGAGCTCTCCGGCGGCTTCGAGGAGGAGGGCTGGGAGATGTTCAAGTGGCGCGCCCGGATCATCGCGCCCGAGACCGGTGACGTCTCTCCCGAGCAGTTCATGGGCGCCCTGTTCAACCTGCCCATCGGTGACCTCGGCGGCGATCCGCTGGCGGCCTTCGCCGAGATGATGGGAGGGAGTGAAGGCGCCGCAGAGGCCGCGGGCCTCCCCCCCGGTGCGACGCCGGGCATGAGCCCCCTCGCGGGAATGGCCGGTGGACTCATGCAGCAGCAGTTCGACCAGATGCTCGCGCAGATCGCCCAGCAGGTCCGGGAGATCCACCTCACCGTGTCCTGGAAGGATGGAGACCAGGTGGAGACCCTGGACGTGGTCACCCACGTGGTGGCCGAAGGCACCGGCGGCGACCGCAACGCGCCGGCAGCTCCCGGCGGCGCGACCGGTCCGGGTGGGACGCCGCTTCCCCCCGCGCAGGGTGGCGGGCAGGTGCCCATCCCGGGGCAGAACGCCGGCACCCCGCAGCCGCGTGGAGGGCTGAGATGAGGCGGCGCTCTCGTGGCTTCACCCTCATGGAGGTCATGATCGCTGCCGCGGTGGTGGCGCTCATGGGGATGACGGTGGCCGTGGCCTTCCAGACCAGCGCGCGCGCCCGCGACATCGTGGTCCAGGACAACATCCTCTACCGCCAGATCCGCATCAGCCTCACCCGCATGTCCCGCGAGCTGGGCTCGGCCTTCGTCTCCGACAAGTACGACCCCAACCGGTACCGGGATCAGAACGACCGGCCCACCAACTTCATCGGCCAGCGGGATCGGATCACCTTCACCACCTTCGCCCACCAGCGCCTCTACACCGACTCCAAGCAGAGTGATCAGGCGGTGGTGGAGTACCGCGTGGAACCGGCCCGGGAGACCGAGCGACGCGGTCAGCGTGATCTCATCCGCCGGGTGAACCCGCTGGTGCAGGGCGACATCCTTCGAGGCGGCGATGAGGACGTGCTCTTCGAGAACATCGACGCGCTCGAGCTCTCCTACTGGGACAGCGAGCGCCAGGAGTGGGAGGACGAGTGGGACACCCGCCGGGTCGAGCGCATGAACACCCTGCCGACGCGGGTGCGCGTCACCCTGCGCGCCAAGGACGAGAACGGCGAGGACCGCCGCTACTCCACCCAGGCCCGCATCATGCTCAACACGGTCCTGCCCAGATATTGATCAGCCCGCCTCCCACGGTTTTCCGCCGACGACCATCCACCGCACCTCGACCATGACCCGCCCCACGTCCCAGAAGCCCGCCTCTCCTACGCCACGCCGGCGCAAGGGCGTGCTGCGTCCGGGAGCGAAGCGCGGGGTGGCGCTGTTGATCGTCACGGTCTCCATCGCGCTGCTCACCATCATGGGGACCCAGTTCGCCTACGACAGCCGGGTCCAGTTCGAGATGGCGGTCAACGCGCGGGATGAGGTGCGCGCCTATTACCTCGCGCGCAGCGGCGTGGGGCTCTCACGGCTCCTGCTCTCGTTCCAGAAGCAGGTGAACCAGATCCAGCTGCCTCCCGGTCTGGGTGACATGCTCGGAATGGGAGGCGGCGCTGCGGGTGCGGGCGGCCAGGCGCAGAGCCAGACCCTCAACATCCAGCTGTGGAAGATGGCCCGCGTGGACTGCCATCTCCTCAAGGGGCTGGTTCCCGAAGCGGACACGGGCGCCGCGGCCCCGAGGCGCGCGCCCACCCGCCTGGAGAACAGCTTCGACACCGAGTTCCCCGGCGTGGCCGAGGAGCAGGCGCAGCGCAACTTCGGCACCTTCAACGGGTGCTTCCTCACCGAGCTCGCCGATGAGGAGCAGAAGATCAACGTCCAGCGCCTCAACGCGCTGGGCGGTGCGGATGCGGCGACGGTGCAGGCCCTGCTGGATCTGATGGGGGACGAGCGGTTCGAGTTCCTCTTCGAGGGCGAGGACAGCAACCGCGTCCGCGTCACCCCGCAGGACGTGATCATCGCCATGAAGGACTGGATTGACCCGGACGAGAACGGCGATGCGATCAATCCGCAGACGCTGCTCACCTCCCCCTTCGTCCAGGGCTTCGGTGATGAGAACGGGCCCTACCAGTCGTTCGAGCCGCGCTACGTCGCCAAAAACGCGCCCTTCGACTCGCTGCAGGAGCTCTACAGGGTCCACGGCGTCAACGACCGCTTCATGGCGGCCTTCGGAGACCGCCTCACGGTGTTTCCGGACGTCAACCGCAACCTGAACATCAACTCGGATGACCCCATGTTGCTCTATGCGGCCATCCTGACCGTTCTGGATCCGGTGAGCCCCACCGGTCGGCTGAGCCCCAACCTCCAGAACCCGCTCTTCGTGCAGGAGCTCATCGAGACCATCCGCGGGGCGCGCATGTTCAGCTTCCTGGCCATGTCCGTGCAGGACTTCATCACCATCCTCCAGGCCTCGGGCCTGACGGTGAACCCCGCCATCACCAACAGCAGCTCGGTCGCGCGGCTGGTCAGTGACACCAGCGAGACCTTCTCCATCCGTTCGGTTGGAGAATCCGGAAACGTGACCAAGACCCTTACGGCCGTCGTCCGCAACGGAGCCCAGGATGGGACGTTCGGGCGGCTGGTCTACTGGAGAGAGGAATAGCCATGGCCCGCATTCTCGGGCTCGATCTCGGCAGCTGGTCCTTCAAGGCGCTTCTGCACGACACGTCCCAGAAGGCGTCGTCGGCGCGGACGTTCGTCGAGGTGCCGCTGCCCCAGAACGTCGAGGACCCCGAAGCCGCCCGGCGTGCCGCGCTGGCCCGGTTGATCGAGCTGGTGCCGGGGGGCGTGCCGGATCTGACGGTGATCTCGCTGCCCGGCCCGTCCCTGGCCACCCACCCCATCAACCTGCCCTTCTCGGATCCGAAGCGCATCGAGGCCACCCTCCCGTTCGAGATCGAAGGGGTGCTTCCGGTGGATCTGGACGCGGTCTTCTACGACTACCAGCCGATGGGCGCGCCGGGTCCCCGGGGCAACGAGCTGCTGGTGGGGGTGGTGCGGCGCGAGGAGCTGATCTCCCTGCTCTCGATGCTGCAGGAGCAGGGGATCGATCCGCGCGTGGTCACCCATCCGGCGGTGGCGCTGCAGAACCTCTATACCCAGACCCCTCCTCTGCTCGAGGTCGGCGACGACCCGGCGGGGCTCGTGGCCGTCGTGGACATCGGGCACCGCCGCACCAACGTCGCGGTGGGCATTCCCGGGCAGGGACTGCTGGGCGCACGCACGTTCGCCGCGGGTGGATTCGACGTCACCCGCGCCGTCTGCAACGAGCTGCAACTCGACCCCGAGGATGCCGAGGAGCTCAAACACGCCCAGGGCACCTTCGATGCCTCTGCGGTGCGCGCCGATGCCCGCCGCGTCCATGAGGCCATGGTCCGGGGGCTGCAGCCACTGCTGCGCGAGCTGCGTCCGACCCTGCGCGCCATGTCCACCCGTGCGCAGCGCCCCATCCGGCGCCTCTACCTCTGCGGTGGCAGCGCCGAAGCCGCGGCGATTGACACCTACCTGAGCCGCGAGCTCGGGATGCCGGTGGAGCGGCTGCCGACGGGAGGAGACCTGGCCCGGACCCGCGGCCTGGAACCCGACCACGCAATCTCCGCGGGCCAGGTCCATGCGCTGGTCCTGCGGGGCACGGCACCGACCGCGCGCTCCCCGCGGTTCAACTTCCGCCGCGGGCCCCTGGCCTTCAAGGGCGACTTCGACTTCCTCAAGGATCGCGTGGGGCTCCTGGTGGCTTTTGCGGCGACCCTGTTGCTGCTCTTCGTCTTCTCGGGGCTCGTCCGCAACTCCCTGCTCCGGCGCGAGGAGGCGAAGGTCGATGCGGCCCTCTGCGCGCTGACCCAGCGGACCCTGGGGACCTGCGAGAAGGACTATGCGCGCGCCCTGAACCTCATGGCCGGCCAGGAGAGCCCCATCAGCAGCATTCCCAAGCAGACCGCGACCCAGCTGCTCGCCGAGGTCGTCGCCGCCCTGCCCGACGGCCCGGACATCACCCTCGATCGCGTCGAGGTGGGCCTCGATCGCATCAGCCTGCGCGGGACCACCAGCAGCCGCGCGGCCGTCGATGACATGTCCGCCGCCCTGGAGAAGCACCGGTGCTTCCCGCAGGTGGAGCCGGGGCGGGTGGAGACCACGCGCGACAACCGGACCAGCTTCGGGCTCGAGATCCAGGTGGCGTGCGATGCAGCGGAGGCGGCCCCCCAGGGCTGAGACGACATCATGGAATCCCTCAAGCAGGCCTGGGCGCAGCTCCAGACGAAGTTCGAGGCTCTCTCCACGCGCGAGCAGCGCATGGTGCTGGCGCTCATCCCGGTCTTCGTCATCGTCCTCTTCTTCATCCTGATCATCACCTTCGACAACAGCGCGCGCAGCATCCGCTCCCGCACCGAGGCCAAGCGCGATCAACTCGAGCAGGTCCGGGCGCTTGCCGGCAACTACAGCCAGGCTCAGGCCCAGCGACGTGCGGCCGAGCAGCAGCTCTCTGCCAGCAACGTGCGGCTGTTGAGCCTCCTCGAGCAGCGCGCCACCCAGGCCGGGCTGACCATCCCCACCATGAACCCGCGCGGTGAGGCGCCGGTGGGCGACGGCCGGGTGCTGGAGTCGCGGGTGGATCTCACGCTCGCCGACATCACCGTGCGCGAGCTCGTCGACTTCCTTTCGGCGGTGGAGCGCGGCCCCGGGGTGGTGCAGACCACCTACCTGCGCATCGAACCCCGCCCACAGGCGGAGAACCTCACCGCCAACGTCAACGTCTCTGCCTATCGCCTGGATCAGCAGGCGGCGGAACCCACCACCTCTCCGTGAGGGCGGCGACCGACGCCTGCCTCCGGCGCCTCCCAGGGGAGAACGCATGCGCTTCAAGAATCTGAGCACCCGCGGCCTGACCGCGATCGGCTACCTGGCCTTCACCCTCTTCTCGCTCCTGCTCTTCCTCTGGCTCACCTTCCCCTATGAGGTGCTGCGCCAGCGCCTGGTCATCCAGGCTGAGCAGGCGGGGATGGCGCTGGCGGTCCGGCGTGCGGGTCCCGCCCTCTTCGGCATGAAGCTCGAGGCGGTGCAGCTCATCCCGGACAGCCCCGAGGGGATCCCGGACACCACCCGGGCGCTGCTCATCGACCGGGTCGCGGTGCGTCCGTCGCTGCTGCCGCTGGGCGTCCGCGTCCACGCCGACCTCATGGGCGGCGATGCGGTGGGCTCCTGGGGCCTGTTGGGCGATGCGGATCTGCAGGTCTCGCTCGAGGGGCTCAACCCCCAGCGGGGCAACTTCCTGGGCTACACCGGGCTCGATCTGGAAGGGCTGCTCCAGGGGGAGCTGGACCTCTCCATGCCCAAACTCGACACCGGCGCCGCCGACTTCTCCAAGGCGAACGGGGAGCTGGCCCTGCAGCTCGCCGGGACCCAGCTCAACGGCGGCACCCTTCCCGGCGCCCTCCCGCTGGATCTCCCCTCGGCGCGGCTCGGCGACCTCACCCTCACCCTCCCCATCGAGGAAGGCGTCGGGACGCTCACCCTCTCCGGCAATGGGGAGGATCTGCAGCTTCAGGGCGAAGGGACCCTCAACCTGGCGCGGCGGCTCGATGCGAGCCGGGTGGACCTGATGGTGAAGCTGCGCGCGAGCGAGGCCTTCGCGAAGGCGCAGCCCATGATCGGCATGGGATTGAACACTCTGCCGGCCGACCCGGACGATCCGACGTTCCGTCGCGCGCGCGTGGGAGGCACGCTGTCACGGTTGTCGTTCACTCCCGGGCGCTGAACGGCGCTTGCCACCGGTCCGGGAGCTTTCAGCCCTGCGGGTGCGTCAGTCGCAGTGACGTGCAAAGCGGGTCCTTGATCGGGTGGTGAAGCGCCCACGTGCGGAGTGGCCGGTCCTCCCGGCCCGGGGGGAGTCATGTCGGAGTTGGTGTTCTTTCGTCGGGGCGAGGAGGTCCTCCGTGTCCAGCTCCATGCTGTGCGCACGGTGATCGGGAGGGGCGAGCGCAGCGACGTCGTCATCCCCGATCCCGCCGTGAGCAGGCAGCAGCTCGCCCTCATCCGCGACGCGGGCCGGGTCCGCTTCGAGGATCTCAGCGGCTCGGGGACGACGATCTCGGGGACCACGCGAAGCCAGGGCGTCCTCGATGACGGTGAGGACCTGGAGCTCGGGCAATGGCGCGCGGTCTATCGGGAGAGTGGTCCCCCGGAAGCCCACCTCACCGAGGAAACCCGCGCCTCGGAACAGCAGACCGAGGTCCGCGGCCGTCATCCCGAACACCAGGGGCGCTTCCGCGCAGCGCAGCTCCGGGTCCGGCAGGGAGAGGGCGAGCGGGTCATCCGCCTCACCGGCTCCCCCTTCACCGTGGGCAAAGCGCCCGAGAACGAGGTGGTCATCGACGACCGCTTCCTCTCCTCCCGCCACTTCAGGGTGAGCCGCCGGGAGAACCACTTCCGGGTCACCGACCTCTCGAGCACCAACGGCGTCTGGCTCGGAGGCGCGCGCCTGTTCGAAGGCGAGGTCCCCTTTCACACCACCCTCACCGCCGGCAGCACCGAGCTGGTGCTCGAACCCGCCCCCGAGAAGGGGCAGGAGGACGCCGCGCCCTTCCACGGCATCATCGGTGCGGACCCGGCCATCCGGCAGCTCACCGGCATCATCTCCAAGGTCGCGCCCAGCAGTGCCGCGGTGACCATCCTCGGGGAGTCAGGCACCGGCAAGGAGCTGGTGGCGCAGGCACTCCACGCCGCAAGCCACCGCCACGCCCGGCCCTTCATCCCGGTCAACTGCGCGGCCATCTCCCGCGAGCTCATCGAGAGCGAGCTCTTCGGACACGAGAAGGGCGCCTTCACCGGTGCACTCACCGTCCGGCGCGGGGCCTTCGAAGAGGCAGACGGCGGCACGCTGTTTCTCGACGAGATCGGTGAGCTTCCCCTCGAGCTTCAGGCCAAGCTCCTGCGCGCGCTCGAGTCCGGCGAGATCAAACGGGTCGGCGCCGCGCGGCCCCTCCACGTGGACGTGCGCATCGTCTGCGCCACCAACCGGGATCTGCTCGCCCGGGTCCGCGAAGGTCAGTTCCGCGAAGATCTGTACTACCGCCTGTGCGTCGTGCCCCTGCACCTGCCTCCTCTTCGCCGCCGGAAGGGGGATCTCCGCGCGCTGGCGGAGACCTTCCTCGAGCGCTTCTCCCCGCGTGGGCAGAAGAACGCCTTCACGCCGGCGGCGCTGGCGCGTCTGGAGTCCCACCCCTGGCCCGGCAACATCCGGGAGCTGCGCAACGTGGTGCACCGCGCCCTCCTCCTGCGCACCGGCGAGCTCATCGACGCGCACGACCTCACCTTCGACAGCGAGTTCTCCAGCGAGCCGGTGCCTGCCCAGGTCCCCTACGTCCCCGGCGAGGGACTCGAGGTGATGCTCGCGCGGGTCGAGCGGCAGCTGGTGGAGGCCGCGCTGGCGCGCTTCAACAACAACCGGGAACGGGTGGCCAAGGAGCTGAAGGTCGCGCGCTCCACCCTCTTCAAGAAGCTCAAGGACTGGGGCATGACCCGTCAGGAGGACCTCAACGAGCCGCTCTGACGGGCGACTGCCCCGACCGCGTCAGGTGTGACCCGCCATTCCGTCTGCCCCCACGCTCCGCGTCGCCTTGCCATCGCCCTGAACGCTGTCACAAGGTGCTCTGCGACATCCGGTGGGGAGCGTGAGATGACGCAGGCGAGCTTGAAATGGGGCACGGAGCGGGCGCGGGGCTGCCTGCTGCTGCTGATCACCCTGTGGGCCGCGGGATGTGCGGTGCCCCCGGAGCAGGAACCGCCCGACGAGGACGTGGGCCCAGGAGATGCGCTCCTGCCCGACCCCGACTGGGACACGGAGATCACCGGGGACACCTACTTCCTCAATGCCGAGACCGGCGACGACGCACGCGATGGACGGACGCGCGAGACCGCATGGAAGACGCTGTCCCACGCGCTCACCCGGCTCCAGGGAGGAGATGGGTTGCTGCTCGCCAGCGGGAACCATGGCGCCCTCATCGAGCGGACGCCCCCTGCGCGCTCCGGTTGGGTGACCCTCAAGGCCGACGAGGGCGCCACGCCGATCCTCACCCACGTCTCCATCCGGTACGACGCGCCCGCACCCGCCTGGCTGCGGTTGGAGGGATTGCGCATCGAGCCTGAGTGGGTCGACCCCGGCGCGGATCCCCAGACGCCCAATGCCACCTCGAGCACCTGGACATCCTCGGCGCTGCCCGTCCGCATCGCGAATGCGTCGAAGGTGCGACTGCTGCGAAGCAGCATCACCGGCACGAACAAGTACCTGACGCCCGCGGCGCTCGAGCTGGAGCAGGTGGAGGACGTGCAGATCTATGGGGTCCACGCGCGCCGGATGAATCGCGGGATCTTCATCGCCGACAGCCGGGACGTGTGGGTGGCCCATAGCCGCGTGCACGAGGGGGTGTCCTCCTGCATCCGCCTGCAGCCGGGAAACGAGAACGTGGTCGTGGATGCGGTCCACTGCCATGACTTCAACTGGGACGTCGCCGACGACTACTGCCCGCGCGGGGATGGGAACACGCCGCATGGGAGCGCGGTCGCCATCCGCAGCAGCAACGTCACCGTCCGCAACTCCATGTTCCATGACGGGTGGGGCTCGTCGGGTCTGATGCTCTACGACGGGGATCACGGTCAGGTCGCCAGCTACAGCGACGTCCTCATCGAGAACAACGTCGTCTACGACATCAACAACACCTACCCGCTGCGTCTGTACGGGGTGGGCCGCCGCGTGACCATCCGCAACAACCTCCTGGTCGGACGCTACCGGCTCCGGGACGATGGAGCGCCCACGCCGGACGGGCGCTACCGCTACGAATCTGCGCTCTCCGTCCACGGCTTCTCGGACGTGGGCGCGCCCTCTGAGCTGCACCTGCACAACAACATCCTCGTGGGCATGGTCTCCGCCCCGCTCGACATCGACGCGCGCAACAACCTCGTCTGGTCTTGGAGGTCCGGCGGTGAATTCCACTGCGAGGCGGGAGAGACCAACACCATCGCCACCTGCAGCTATGGCAGCGCGCCTCCCCTGTTCGAGGAGGGCTTCTTCCTCCACCCGGTGGACTTCTCGCCGCGGCACGACCAGCTCCTCGACTTCACCCCCGCTCCGGGAGGCCCTGCGCACAACGCGGGCGATCCCACGCTCCAGCCGTCTCATCCGCAGGGCGCCATGGGTCCGGCAGGATTCATCCTGCCCCCTGAAATCGAAAGAGGGCCGGACGTACATAGCGCGGGCCCTTATGAGCCTTCGCACGGGTGAGCAGCGCGCGCTTCCGGCTCCTGGGGGGGCACTGCCCCTCACGCCGCGCGCGAGCCTTGCCGCCCTCTGGAAAGACCCGACCCGCATGCAGACCCGGACAGGAGAGGAGCTTGGAGCAGGTCGCTGGGTGATCCTGGGGATCGGCCTCGCGCTGGGCATCGTCTTCTGGCACTCGCCCCTGCTCTGGCCGCTCAAGGTCCTGGTGGTGATGATCCACGAGACCGGCCACGCGGTGGCCACCCTGCTGGTGGGCGGCAGCGTGGATCGGGTGGTCATCTCAGCGAACGAGAGCGGTCACTGCCTCTCACGCATCCCCCTCTCGAAGTTCGGCCAGATCGCCGTTTACTCCGCCGGGTATGTCGGCAGCGCGTTGGCGGCCTCGGTGCTGCTGCTGGCCACGCTCCGCTTCCGGTTGCGCCGCCCGATCCTGGTCGCCGCGGCCATCTGGCTCGTGGTGATGGCGGTGCTCTATGGCGGCAGCCTCTTCACCGTCATCTTCTGCGTGGGGACCGCGCTCGCCCTCGCCGCCGCCGCGCGCTGGCTGCCGTCCACCGGAGTGGAGATCCTCAACCTCTTCCTCGCGGGGTTCTGTGCGCTCTACGCCCTGGTGGATCTGCGGCTCGACCTGTGGAGTTCCGAGGTGCGCGCCCGGAGTGATGCCGCGCTGCTCGCGGAGCTGACCTGGATCCCGGCCCTGGTGTGGGCGGCGATCTGGACGGTCCTCTCCGTTGCGTTGGTGGGAACCGCGCTGCGGTTGTCGATCATCCGCCGCAAGCCGCAGCGTGTGCCCGCGCGGCGGTGACCGCACCCGCTCAGGTCCGGGGCCGCATGCGGAACTTCACGAACGCCTCCCGGGAGGTGAAGTTCAGGTAGGGATTGTGAGGCTTGACCTCCTCGAGCGGTGCCCGCGGGACGTGCCCGTAATCGTGCCCGGGCAGCAGGCAGGTGCGCTCGGGGAGCTTGAGCAACACGCTCTGGATGGTCTCGTACATGCGCTCGGGGTCCCCACCCTTCAGATCGCAGCGTCCGCAGCCGTTCACGAACAGGGTGTCGCCGGAGATCAACGCATCCGCGACGTGGAGACACTGGCTGCCCGGCGTGTGCCCCGGGGTGTGCAGCGCGTTCACCTCGAGCGCGCCGACCTGAAAGGTGTCCCCGTGCTTCAGCGGACGCATGGCGCCGCGGTGCGCCTGCAGGGCGGCGGAGAAGTCCAACTCCTCCTGCTGGCAGTAGACCGGCACGTCGTGCCGGGAGAGCAGCTCCGGCAGACCGTTGATGTGATCGCCGTGGCTGTGGGTCACGAAGGCGCCGGTGAGTTTGCGGCCATCCTCCGCCAGGGCGGCCTCGATGGCGAGCACGTCCCAGGCCGGGTCGACCACCACCGCCTCCTCTCCCTGCCCCGGCCCCACCAGGTAGACGAAGTTCTGCATGGGACCGAGTTGGAGCTGCCGGACGTACAGAGGGGCGGACATGGAGGCTCTCCTGATGCTTCGGGGTGGATCCTGAGCCCTCTGCCCGAGCGCCTGTCTGCTGGGCCGAACGGAGGGTCTGACCGTCGGGTTCAACCTGTGGCCGGTCGGCTGCCGGATGCAAGCGCTTGTGAAGGAGGGCCCCGAACCGGTTGAATGGACGGCGTCCGCGCGTTTCCACCGGGAACGCCCCAGCAACGGTTCGCCAGGAAGGGCCCCACTTTGAGACTCCCGATCGCGCTCGTGGCGCTGCTCGTCGCGCCGGCCGCGCTGGCCGCCAAGCCCCTCATCACCTTCACCCCTCCGCCGGGAGAGGAGCGCCCCCTCATCACCCGCCTGCAGGCCGGGCCCCAGGGCAACGCCTTCGCCTTCGAGCTCACCTTCGACAAGGCCCCCTGGGGGGAGACCTGCCGTCCCCGCTGCGCGAACGCCACGGTCTTCGTCGACCTGGATGACGACAAGCGCACCGGTCTCCAGCTCGGCAAGCAGGCCAAGGAGACGGGAGCGGATCTCGCGGTCACCGTGCAGGGAGCGGCCGAGTACCTGGAGCGGGGCGCCCGCCACTACCTGCGGGTCAAGGTCCGCCAGCTGAGCACCGGCAGCGCGGGCACCGGAGATGGCGAGGTCCGCATCGAGCTCGACCACCGCAAGGATCCCGCGAACCTCCAGACCGATGCCGAGACGGTGTGGATCCTCGTCAACATGTCCCAGCTCAACGTGCCCTCGGGCCGCAAGGCGCGGGTCATCTACCACCCGCCCGGCGCCGAGGCGCTGGAGGCATCGACCGCGGGAATGCAGTCCGGATCCCGCCGCCGCAATCGCGTCTTCCGCACCAACCGCTGAGGACACGCCCTCCATCCGGCCTGTTGCGCTCCTGCAGGCCGGGACGCGCCTCACACCACCGTGTCGACCCCCAGCGCTGCCGCGCCCGACGCCGTTGCCGGCCGCGCGGACATGGATGGTTTCCGGCTGCTGAACGGCCCCCACCCGCCCGTCCCGGCGCGCTTCCCCAGCCCCTTCGATGAGCTGGGACCGCATCCCCTGGCCCAGCATGCGGCGCAGATGCTCCGCGAGCGGCTCGAGGCAGGAGCCATTGCCCCCGGCCTCCCCTCCTCGATCCTCGAGGGCCCCCAGGGTGGAAAGATGTTCGGCGTCCTCGTGGCTCGGGACGCAGAGGGACGGCTGGGTGCGTTGCACGCCTTCTCGGGGATGGTCGCGGGGCGATGGGAGCTTCCCGGCTACTGCCCTCCTCTCTTCGATGACGAGGCCCGCGCCGCCCTGGAAGGTCCCGGTGCCGCGACAGTGGCGGCACTGGACGCACGCCACCGCGCCCTGCGCACCCTGCCGGAGACCACGGCCGCCTCGCGGGCCCTGGAGACGCTCCGCGCCGCCCACGTCCGGGAACGGGAGGCCCTGCGGGCGCTGCATCGGCAACGCCGTGATGATCGCCGGTCGCGACGCGCTGCGCTCCCCTCCGCAGGCGGAGCAGTGGATCCTCGGGCCCTCCATGCCCTCGATCAGGAGAGCCGCGCGGACAAGGCACAGAAGCGTGAGCTGCTCGCCTCCCAGGAGCGTGCGCTCGCCCCCCTTCTCGAAGCCGAGCGCCGGACGCAGCGTCGCCTCCAGGCCTCGGCGCGGTTGCGTCGCCACGTCTCGGCCACGCTCATGCGCCGGCTTCACGACACCTATCGGCTGAGCAACAGCCTGGGGACGTGTCGGCGACTTCGGGAACTCTTCGCCCCCGCGGCGCCCCCCTCGGGAGCCGGCGACTGCGCAGCGCCCAAGCTCCTGGCCGAGGCATACCGCCGCGGGCTTCAGCCCGTCGCGCTGGCCGAGTTCTTCTGGGGCGCGCCGCCACCGTCCGGAGGTCAGGTGCACGGCTCCTGGGTCCCCGCCTGCAAGGGCAAGTGCGGCCCCATCCTCGACTTCATGCTGCAGGGCCTGGACGTGGCCCCCCCGCGTCGGTTCGCGCCTCCGGACCCGGGCGCCCTCTCCCTCCGCATCGTGCATCAGGACGCGCACCTGGTCGTGGTGGACAAGCCGGCGGGGCTGCTCTCCGTGCCCGGACGGGCGCCTGCCCTCCACGATTCGGTGCGCACGCGTCTGCAGGCGCTCTTTCCCGAGGCTCGCGGACCGTTGCTCGTGCATCGATTGGATCTCGACACCTCGGGCCTGCTCGTCGCGGCGCTCACCCCGGAAGTGCACCGCAACCTGCAACGGCAGTTCCTCGAGCGCACGGTGGAGAAGCGCTACCTCGCGATCCTCGACGGCGCGCCCGACCACCTCCGGACGGATGGCGGTGGAGACATCCACCTCGCGCTGCGCGGGGACCCGGAGCTGCGTCCCCGCCAGCTCCACGACCCGGTGCATGGAAAGCCCGCCCACACCACCTGGAGGCTGCTGGCCATTGAAGAGGGACAGGCCCGGGTGGAGCTGCGGCCCCACACCGGACGCACCCACCAGCTGCGGGTGCACGCCTCCCATCCTCTGGGGCTCGGCGTCCCGATCCTGGGAGACCGCCTCTACGGACGCGAGGATGTGCGGCTGCATCTGCACGCTGCGGGGCTCGCACTCCGCCATCCCGTGACCGGCAAGCGCCTCACCTGGGACCTGCCCCCGCCGTTCTGACGCACGCCCGGGCCTTCACGGGACCCGGGACAAATCGCGCGCGGGCCGAGAATCCGGCCCCGGAGCGGTTTGCCCGAACACCTGCTCACCCGTCCAGAGGTGTGTGCAACCCTGCGTTTCCCTTGGAGTTCTTGCCTCCGGTGCGGGCCCCCTGTTAATCGCTCGGGGCCCATGGCCACCCGCTCCACGACGAAGACCCGGGGGGGAAAGCGTCCCCCCAAGAGCCCGCCGAACGGGGGTGACGGCCTCCGAGACCGTCCTGCCTCCCTCGCCGACGAGGCCCGGCGCCGGTACCTGACCTACGCCCTGTCGGTCATCACGTCCCGCGCCCTCCCCGACGCCCGCGACGGCCTCAAGCCCGTTCAGCGCCGCATCCTCTACGGGATGTGGAACGACCTGAACCTCTCGCACGACGCGAAGTACAAGAAGTGCGCGCAGGTGGTGGGCGCCATCATGGGCCCCTATCACCCGCACGGTGACTCGGCGATTTACGACGCCCTGGTGCGCATGGCCCAGGACTTCTCCCTGCGCTACCCCCTGGTCGACGGGCACGGAAACTTCGGCTCACTCGACGGGGACTCGGCGGCGGCCTACCGCTACACCGAGTGCCGCCTCCAGCGGATCTCCGAGGAGCTGCTCGGCGAGCTCGACAAGGACACCGTCGACTTCCGCCCGAACTACGACGGCACCCGCAAGGAGCCGGTGGTCCTCCCGGCGCGCCTGCCCCAACTGCTGATGAACGGCGTGACCGGCATCGCGGTGGGCATGGCCACGAACATCCCTCCGCACCACCTGGGCGAGCTCATCGACGCCTGCGTGGCGCTGCTGGAGACGCCGTCCCTCACCACGAAGGATCTCCTCGCCCACGTGAAGGGCCCGGACTTCCCCACCGGCGGCCGGGTCCTCAACGACAAGGCCGAGCTGCGGCAGATCTACGAGACCGGCCACGGCGCCATCCGCATGCGGGGCGAGTACAAGCTCGAGCCCCTGGGCCGCAGCGGCCAGCAGATCGTCATCACCAGCATCCCCTACGCGGTGAACAAGGCGAACCTGGTCGGGCGCATCGGCGATCTGGTGCGTGAGCGGAAGGTCCCACTGATCGTCGACGTGCGCGACGAGTCGACGACCGACGTGCGCATCGTGCTCGAGCTCAAGAAGGAGGCCGACCCCGATCTGGTCATGGCCTACCTCTTCAAGCAGACGCCGCTGCAGACCAACTTCAACGTCAACATGACGGTGTTGGTGCCCTCGGCGGAGAACCCCGAGGTCAGCCAGCCCCAGCGCCTCGGTCTCAAGGAGCTGCTCGCCGAGTTCCTCGCCTTCCGCGTCGAGACGGTGCGGCGGCGCATCACCCACGAGCTCGAGAAGCTCCGCGCCCGGCTCCACGTCCTCGACGGCTTCGAGAAGGTCTACGACGCGCTCGACGAGATGATCCGGATCATCCGCCGCTCCGAGGGCAAGCAGGACGCCGCCGGCAAGTTGATGAAGCGCTTCTCCCTGGATGCGGTGCAGGTCGACGCCATCCTCGAGATGAAGCTCTACAAGCTCGCGCGCCTGGAGATCCTGGTCATCCAGAACGAGGCCAAGGAGAAGCGGGCGGCGGCCAAGAAGCTCGAGAGCATCCTCAAGAGCGAGAAGCGCCTGCGCGACACGGTGAAGGACGAGCTGCTCGGCGTCTCCTCGACCTATGCCGACAAGCGCCGCACGCGCATCGGCGGCACCGGGATCAAGACCGTGGAGGTCACCGCGGACGCCTTCCTCATCGACGAGGACGCCCACATCATCCTCACCCGCGACGGCTGGGTGAAGCGCGTGCGCGAGGTCAGGGATCCCACCACCACCCGCCTGCGCGAGGGAGACGAGGTGATGGCGGTCCTCGCCGGCTCGCTCAAGAGCCACGTGGTCTTCTTCACCAACCTGGGCTCGGCCTACGTCACCCGCTTCAACGAGGTGCAGTCGTCCACCGGCTATGGCGATCCCATCCAGAAGCTCTTCCGCTTCAGCGACGGCGAGCGCGTGGTGGGCGCCTGCTCCCTGGATCCCCGCCTCGAGCGCCCGGAGCTGATGCTCGCGGTCTCCGAGTCCGGGTACGCGCTGCGCTTCCCCCTCGACGCCCACACCGAGCTCTCCACCCGTGCCGGGCGCCGTTTCGCGCGCCCCGCGTCGGGAGACCAGATCGTCGGCGTGCGTCCCGCGGGGGACCGGGACCTGGTCACCGTCCTCACCCGCCGGACCGCCGCACTGGTGGCGAAGGTCGAGGAGATCAACGTGCTCTCCGGCCCGGGTCGCGGCGTCTCCCTCATCAAGCCCGGTGAGGGCGACATCGTCCTGGCCTTCATGGTGAGCGCGCCCCGTCAGAAGGACGCGGAGCTGCACTTCGAGACGGTCAAGGGCCGCAAGCTCGTGCTCACGCCCGGCAAGTACGGGGTCACCGGACGCGGGGGCAAGGGCCACGAGATGTCCAAGCGCGACGAGGTCCGCTCCATCGTGCACGACCTCATCTACGTCCCCCTTCCTCAGTAGCGGCCACTGCGGCCCGAAGAACCGAATTGCGACAAGAGCCATGGCCACCAGGAAGACCCGATACGACGCCAGCGACATCCAGGTCCTCGAGGGCCTGGAGCCGGTGCGCAAGCGCCCCGCCATGTACATCGGCGGCACCGACGCCACCGGCTACCACCACCTGCTGTGGGAGATCCTCGACAACTCCGTCGACGAGGTGATCAACGGGCACGCCAAGCGCGTGGACGTGACCCTTCACAAGGATGGGCGCAGCATCACCGTGGTCGACGACGGGCGCGGCATCCCCGTCGAGGAGATGCCCCGGTACAAGAAGCCGGCGCTCGAGGTGATCCTCACCACGCTGCACGCCGGCGGGAAGTTCGAGGCCGGCAACTACCAGCACTCCGGAGGTCTGCACGGCGTCGGCAGCTCGGTCGTGAATGCGCTGTCGGCGCGCATGGACGTCGAGGTGAAGCGCAACGGCAAGCGCCACCATCAGCGCTTCGCCCGCGGCAAGCCACTGGGGCCGATGGAGATCGGCGACAACACCCGCGCGACGGGCACGTCCACCACCTTCGAGCCCGACACCGCGATCTTCGGCGAGAAGCTGAAGTTCGATGCCGCGCTCATCCGCGATCGTCTCGAGGCCAAGAGCTACCTGCACCGGGGGATGACCGTCACCTTCCGGGACGAGACCCAGCGGCCGGCCACCGAGGTCACCTTCCTGCACGAGGGCGGCATCGGCGAGTACCTGCCCAAGCTGGTGCAGGCGCGCGGCAAGCCCATGGTCCCGGCAGACTCGGCGGTCTTCCAGCTCACGCGCGACGAGGGCCCGCGCATGGAGCTTGCGCTGGTCTGGACCGAGGCCACCGACGAGTTCATCAAGAGCTACGTCAACGGCGTGCCGACCCCGCAGGGCGGGACCCACGAGTCGGGGCTCAAGAGCGGCATCGTCAAGGCGGTCCGCAACTACCTCGAGACCCACAACCTCTCGCCCAAGGGCGTGTCCCTCACCGCCGAGGACATCCGCGAGGGCATGTCCGCGGTGCTCTCCACCTACGTCGCCGAGCCCCAGTTCCAGGGCCAGACCAAGGGGCGCCTCAACAACCCGGAGGTGACGGCGCAGGTGGACGGTGCGGTGCGACCGGCGCTGGAGAAGTGGCTCAACGATCACAAGTCGGTGGCCGAGGCCATCATCGCCCGGATCATCCTCGCGGCCCGCGCGCGTGAGGCGAGCCGCGCTGCGAGCCAGGCGGTGACCCGCAAGTCGGCGGTGAGCCACCGGCTCAACCTCCCGGGCAAGCTGGCCGACTGCAGCTCCACGCAGCCCTCCGAGAGCGAGCTCTTCCTGGTGGAGGGTGACTCTGCAGGAGGTTCGGCGAAGCAGGGCCGTGACCGCCGCACCCAGGCGATCCTCCCGCTGCGCGGCAAGGTCCTCAACGCGGAGCAGGCCAGCAGCGACAAGGTGACCAACAACCGCGAGCTCCAGGACATCGTGAGCGCGCTGGGCTGCGGGATCGGCCGGGACTTCGACATCTCACGGCTGCGCTACGGGAAGATCTTCCTCCTCATGGACGCCGACAGCGACGGCCATCACATCGCCACGCTGCTGCTCACCTTCTTCTACCGGCACCTGCGTCCGCTGATCGAAGGCGGCCACATCTACCTCGCGCAGCCGCCCCTCTTCCGCGTCGACATCGGCAAGGAGACCCACTGGGCCCTGGACGAGGCGGATCGGGATCGCATCATCAAGGAGCACGCCCGCGGCAACGCCAAGCCCAACGTGATGCGCTTCAAGGGTCTGGGCGAGATGACCGCCGAGGAGCTCAAGACCACCACGCTCGATCCCGGAAAGCGCATGTCGCTGAAGGTCACCATCGAGGATGCGCTCGAGACGGATCGGGTGATCAATGATCTGATGGGTCGCGATGTCGGCGCGCGCTTCCGCTTCATCATGGAAGGTGCCTCCGAGGCGGAAGCAGCCGCGCTCGACGTCTGAACCAAGCCCCTTCCGCGAGCCGCCCATGTCCGCTGACCGTCCCTCACAGCATCCCCTGCCGCAGGTGCACGGAGCGGCCACCGTGGCATCCCCGTCGGACGGGCACGCCACGGATGCGGCCGCGCTCCTGGCGGAGCAGGAGGTGGTGCTGGTGAGCGCGTGCCTCCTGGGAGCGGCCTGCCGCTACGACGGCACATCGAAGGCGGCGCCCGCCCTGCGCGCGCTCCTGGCCGGCAAGGCGGTGGTCCCGGTCTGCCCGGAAGCGGCGGCGGGCCTGGGGACGCCGCGTCCTGCGACCCAACTCATGGGCGGCGACGGCCGGGCGGTCTGGGCGGGCCGGGCCTCAGCCCACACGGTCGAAGGTGGAGACGAGCGGACCGGCGCCTTCAGGAAGGGGGCAGAGACGGCCGCGGCAGCAGCGGCTGCCTTCGGCGCGAAGCTCGCGGTGCTCAAGCAGCGCAGCCCCTCGTGTGGCAGCCGCCAGGTCTGGATCGACGGCCGGCTCGCCGAAGGAGAGGGCATCACCACCGCCCTGCTCCGGGCACGGGGCGTCACCGTTCTCGGCGAAGAGGACCTGCCGGAGAGCGGGTGAAGGCCCGTTGACTCCGGGCTCAGGCCTTGGGGGACCAGGTCGCGAGGAGGACGCACTTCGGATGCGCCCGCTCGACCTCGACCCGGGCCTCCACGCCGGTGCGGGCCAGCGCCGCCTGGATCGCTCCGGCCACCATGTAGGGCGTGGCGTTGTGGCCCATCTCGACCCGCCACTGCCGGTCACCGATCTGCTGGACGTCCGGCGCCTCGCCGTCGGTGCCGGATTTGAAACGCCGGGGGAGGGAGCGGATGATGCGCTCGGGGCCCACCAGGGGCATGGCCGCAGCCATCACCTTTCCGGCCAGCGTGTCGCCGAGGAACCCGTCACTGAGCTCCTGGCCCACCCGGAACTCCCCGTCCTTGGGCGAGAGCTCGGGAAACGCATGCCGGCGCGCGACCTCGATGCACCGGATGAGGACGGCCTCCGGATACTCCACCTCGGGGTGGGAGGGATCGTATCCGGCCTGAACGAGGTCCTGGAGAAAGGCCCCGTCCGGCTTGAGGCGACGCTCGAAGAGTGCCTCGAACATGCTGCCCTGAATCATCGCTCCGGTGTCGCCCACGCTGATGCTCTCCTGATGTCCGGTCCACGCGGCACGCGCGCATGCCGGAAGCCCGCTTCCTGCTGCGGCCGCGATGGCGCGAACACCTATCCCAGTCGATCGAACTGGGCGAACGGTCAGGGTTGAGCGCTCCACCCGCCTGCGCGCCCGCTCCCTGACCGTGCCCCCGGATGCATGCGTCCCGGAGGGCGAGCGGGCAGCATCTGCGCCACCCCGAGGACCCGTCCCCACGTGAGGGGAAGACGCGGACCCGGGAGGCCCGCTAGACTCTCAGCCCTCATGCGCCTCCTTCTCACGCTGACGTCGCTGTTTCTGATCGCGCTCCCGCTGCAGGCGAACGCCTCCAAGGCGCCCAACGCGGTGAAGTTCTCGGCGATCGTCACCGCCGCGGACCGGGCCTCGGAAGACCGCCAACTCGAGGTGCAGCTCTACCTCAACGACGCGGTGGCCGAGTACCAGGGCATCATCCACCGCCGCCCCGAGACGCTCTTCCCGGTCGAGGTGCCCCAGGGAGCTTCCAACAGCTTCCGCCGCGCCACCCAGGGCTACCAGGAGAGCCGCCGCGCCTTCGACAAGAAGAACTTCGCCGACGCCGAGCGCTTCCTGCGCGCCACACTGAAGGAGCTCAAGGGTTCCACCCCGGCCCTGCCCGACGCCAAGATCCTCGCCGAGGTCACGGCCATGTACGGCGCGGTGATGCTCGAGCGTGGCGACGTGGAAGAGGCGCGGTGGCAGCTGCTGGAGCTCAACGCGCTCAACCCCGAATGGGAGCTCTCCACCAAGCGCTATTCCAAGGAGTACCTGGCCCTGCGTGAGTCGGTCCGGCGCTCCCCCCCGGCCCAGCTGCGCGGGACGGTGAACGTGGCCAGCGTTCCCAGCGGTGGCCGGGTGCTGGTGGACGGCGAGTTCAAGGGCTTCGCGCCGCAGAGCATCCACGGCCTCACCATGGGTCGGCACTTCATCCAGGTGGAGCGCTCGGGCCACGAGACCTTCGGCGCGTTCGTGGACGTCTCCCCGGAGCCGGTGGACGTGCTCGCCGAGCTCACCCCCACCCAGGCCCAGGTGGCCTGGAACGGCCTGGCCTCGAAGCTCGTCCGCGAGATCGACCAGCCGACGTCGAACGCCGCCAAGAGCCTCGGCCCCCGCTTCGATCTCGACCGCGTGTTCATCGGCCGCCTGCGCGAGGACGTGGCCACCGGTCGCCATGAGCTGTCCGTGGCCCTCTTTGACGTCCGTGGCGGGCGGCGCCTCGGACAGCGGGTGATGACCTTCCGCGGTGACGAGTACGGTCAGCTGCGCCAGGAGGTGGGGCGCCTGATTCACCAGCTGCTCGCCGACGTCTCCGGCTCGCGCGAGAAGGTCCGCCGCTCGGGAGACCCGCTCAACAACGTGAGCGGGACCTCGGACTGGGACAGCGATCGTCAGCGTCGCGACGCCAAGAAGGAGAAAACGCGTCAGCGCTACCAGGGCCGCGACCCTCTCGATGCCCGGAGCGGAATGGAGGACTGGTAGGCGCCGGTCAGCTGCGATTTCGCACCTCGTGAAGGTGTGCGGCCGGGGCTAAGGTCCCCTGCCGCATGCGAATCGCCCCCATTCTCCTCCTCGTGCTGCTGCCCGGTCTCACGCTGGCGCAGACCCGCGGCATCTCCGCGCCCCGTGCTCCGGGTCGTGACGTCACGCTCCCGCCGACCTCCCTGTCGCTGGTGGATGATCCGACTGCGCTGAGCCTGAACCCGGCGGCGCTCACGTTCACCCGCGGGCCGCAGCTCCAGTACTTCCACGAGATCGACACCCGCGCGCGCCTGCACGGGGACGCGCTCTATGCGGGGACGAGCCTCTTCGGCGCGCTCGGCCTCGCGGTGGGTCACCAGTGGATGAGTGGAGGCGGGGGCAGCTTCTTCCGCCAGACCAGTGTCGGCCTGAGCCTCGGCTCCCAGGCATTCTCGCTGGGCGCGACCCTCGACACGTACTCGGGGAACGACGACTTCGGCGGGCTCACCTCGTGGGACCTCGGGATCGCCGGGCGCCCCTTCCACTTCCTGAGCTATGGGTTGGTGGTCCGGAACGTGGGCGCGCCCGGTCGCGGGACCGCCACGCTCGAGCGCAGCTTCGAGGGCGGGATCGGCGTGCGCCCGTTCGCCTCCTGGGATGGCCTCCTCGCGGTGGACTACGCCCTGACGCCCACGGAGCCCACCGTCGACCGCGGCGTGCTCACCTACACCGTCCAGGCGCCCATCGTGCCCGGGCTCAACGCCCTGGCCGGCGTCTCCCACGGACTGCAACCGGGGGTGCCATTCAGGGCCCAGGCGGGACTCAGCCTCGACGCGAGGGCACTTGGTGCCACGTACGCGGTGGGCGGCCACACCGGGGGGCTGCATCACACCTTCGGTGCGCGGCTCGGGGGGCAGGGCTACCCCGCGGTCTCGCTTGCGGCCGGCACCGTGGCCCTCTTCGATCTGCCCCAGCTCATGCGTGAGGAGGGAGTGACGATCGGATCCCTGCTCGGCCTGGGCCAGACCACCGATCCCTTCCTGCGGCTGATGCGGCTGCTGGAACACGCCGAACGGGATCCGCAGCTGCGGGGAATCATCCTGCGCATCGACGGCTCGCATGGAATGGAACTCGCGCGCGCGCTCGAGCTCTCGCAGGCCCTGCGTCGCCTGCGCGCGGGCGGAAAGAAGATCGCCGCACTGATCCTCCGTGCGGACGACCCCGCCTACCTCATCGCCTCGGCGGCGGACCGCGTGTGGGTCACGCCCGAGTCCACCCTGTTCATCAACGGCCTCTCCGCCTCCCTCACCCACCTGGGCGGCGCGATGGAGAAGCTGGGCGTGAGCTGGGACGTCGCGCGCCAGGGCCGCTACAAGACCGCGCCCGAGCAGCTCGCCGAGAGCGCTCCGAGCGAGGCCCAACTGGAGACGGTCAACGCGCTCCTCGACGATCAGAGCCGCCTCCTGGTGGAGCGGATCGCCGCCTCGCGAGGCATCCCCGAGTCCCGGGTGATGGAAGCCTTCTCCGACGGCCTGCTCACCACCGCGCGCGCGGTCGAGCTGGGCCTGGTCGATGAGATCCTCATCGGCGCGGCGCTCGACAAGGCGGCCGGGGCACTGGTCCCGGGTGCGGCATGGCGCCCGAACTACCAGCCGCTCCAACACCGGCGCCCGTTCTGGGGCGCGGCCCCGAGAATCGCCATCATCCCGGTCATCGGTTCGATCGTCGGGGGCGATGGCGGCGGCGATCCCTTCGGTGTGCAGACCTCGGTCGGTGCGCGGCCGGTCATCGAGGCCATCGAGCGCGCGGCCGCGGATCCGGGGGTGCGCGCCATCGTTCTGCGCATCGACTCGCCGGGTGGGGATGGGCTGGCCTCCGATCTCATGTACCGGGCGGTGCTCGAGGCCCGGAAGCGCAAGCCGGTCATCGCCTCCATGGGCGACGTGGCGGCCTCGGGCGGCTACTACGTCGCGATGGGGGCGCATGAGATTCACGCCCTGCCCACCACCGTCACCGGCAGCATCGGCGTCTTCCTGGTCAAGCCCGCCATCGAGGGGCTGGGCCAGCGGTTGGGCGTCTCGGTGACCACGCTCAAGCGGGCGCCCCATGCGGACCTCCTGAGCCTGTGGGAGCCCTGGGACGAAGCGGGCGCGGCCCGGGCCCAGGCCTGGATCGACGCCTTCTACGATTCCTTCATCACCGAGGTCGCCCGCTCGCGGAACCTGGACAAGGACGCGGTCGATGCGGCGGCGCGCGGGAGGGTGTGGAGCGGTGTCGCCGCGCAGCGTCTGGGGCTCGTGGACCAGCTGGGCGATCTCTCCTCGGCGATCGCCGCGGCCCGCCATCGGGCGAAGATCGCCCCCCACACCCGGGTGGAGCTGGTCATCGAAGGTGAGCCCCCGGGCCTCTTCATGCCCATCCCGGGCGCACCGGATGTGCTGCAGACCCGCGTCCCCTCGTCCCACCCGACCCTCCCGCCGGCGATGCGCGCGGTGGCACAGGAGCTGGGAGCCGGTCTCGAGCTCCTCGAGATGTCCGGTGTGCAGGCGCGCCTTCCGTTCGGCTTGGAGGTCCGCTGAAGCCCCTGCTATAGGTGGACCCCAGCTGCACCGCGGCGGACCCATCCGAGTCCCCGCCGGCTTTTCGTGAAGCGTGGGGGCGTGGGTCGTCTCGTCCCGCCCTCAGCTGGACCTCGAGCCCCCGCAACGTCGTCGCGCACCAAGAACCCCGCCACGTAGAGGGGATTGAGAGCAGCGGCGAGCACCCGCCCCATCCTTCATCCCTCTCCATCTGCTGGTCATCCAGGCCCGAACATGAGCGATCCTTCCGAACCCCGTCCTCCCTCCCCTGACGACATCCCCTCCGAGAAGGCCTCCGCCCGAGCCCCCCATGACGGGGATGAGCATGACGGGGACGATGAGGGTGATGCCCAGGACTCCGGTCAGCAGCAAGGCGCCGGCAGGAAGCGTCGGCGCCGTCGCCGCCGTCGCGGGGGACAGGTCTTCTTCACCCCGGAGGGCCAGGCCTACCGGATGGTGGCCGGTCCGGACGGCCGCCAGTCGCAGGTCTTCCTGACGCCCGAAGAGCTCGCCGCCCACCAGGCGCGTCAGCCCAACACCCCAGCGCAGCAGGGCGAGGAGCCGGGGGGGGGGCCCCAGGCGCGGGAGCCCCGCGAGGGCCGCAACCGTCGTCACAAGGGAGGCCAGGGGCAGGCGCAGCAGGGAAACCTGCAGCCGGTCGAGGGTGTCCTGGACGTGGACGTCAAGGGGCCGAACGCCTACCTGCGGCAGCTCAAGAAGTCCTACCTCGCCGCGCCGGACGATCCGGAGATCCCCAAGAACCTGGTGCAGAAGCTGCGGCTGCGGCCGGGGCAGCACATCCAGGCGCTCGCCCAGCCCCGCGGTCAGCGCAGCCAGGTGCAGCGGGTGGAGGCGGCCGACGGCATTCCCCTGGATCGCGTCGGCAGACTCGCCCACTTCGGCGATCTGACCTCGATCGATCCCGAAGAGCGCATCCGCCTGGAGAACGGCCACAAGGAGATGGTCACCCGCGTGCTCGACCTGGTCGCGCCCGTCGGGAAGGGCACCCGCGGGCTCATCGTCGCGCCGCCGAAGACCGGCAAGACGATCATGTTGCAGCGGATCGCCCAATCGGTCGTCGCCAACCATCCCGAGATCCACGTGATGGTGGTGCTGATCGACGAGCGGCCTGAAGAGGTCACCGACATGCGCCGCAGCATCAAGGGCGCCGAGGTCCTCGCCTCGAGCTCCGACCGCAACACGATCGATCACCTCAAGGTCGCCGAGATGGCGATCGAGCGTGCCAAGCGCATGGTCGAGTCGGGTCGTGACGTGCTGATCCTCCTCGACTCCATCACCCGCCTCGCGCGCGCTTACAACAAGGAAGGCGACAGCTCGGGACGGACCCTCACCGGCGGCGTCGACAGCCGCGCACTGGAGCGGCCCAAGCGCCTGTTCGGCGCGGCCCGCGCGACCGAAGAGGCCGGGACCCTGACCATCATCGGAACGGCGCTCATCGACACCGGAAGCCGCATGGATGAGGTGATCTTCGAGGAGTTCAAGGGCACCGGGAACAGCGAGGTGACCCTGGACCGCTATCTGGCCGAGAAGCGCATCTTCCCCGCGATCAACATCCCGCAGTCGGGCACGCGCAAGGAGGAGAAGCTCTTCACCCAGAAGGAGTACGAGAAGGTCCGCAAGCTTCGTGGGATGCTCTTCAACGTGAAGCCCATCGAGGCCATGGAGGCCCTGGTCAAGCGCCTGAGCCGCTCGACGTACAACGACGAGTTCCTCGACGAGCTCTGAAGAGACAGCGCCCCCTGCACCCGGGCGCCTGCTGTGTGGGGGACCCATGTCGATCACCTCCGGCCGCTGCGCGAACCATCCCGACCGTCATGGGCTCGGGGTGTGCGTCGAGTGCCGGAAGGTGGTCTGCGAGGAGTGCACCACCCGCTTCGAGGGCATCAACCGCTGCACCACCTGTCTGGCCAAGCGACAAGCCGCGTTGGCCCAGGCACCCGACATCCCCGAGTGGTCCGCGCGGGTCGTCATCCCGGCCGGCCTCGGGGTACTGCTGTTCCTCGGGCTGCTGAGCCTTCTGGCCGGATGGGGAGGCTGAGCAGGTGGCGGTCTCCCCCCTCGAGCTGCGCCCCCGCTCTGCAGTGGGGCTGTTGGACGCGGCGATCCGGCTCGGGGGACGCAGCAGCGGGGCGTGGCTGCTCACCCTGCCCGCCTCGCTCATGCTCTGCGTGGGCCTCATCGTCTTTCTCGAAGCCGCCGAGAAGGGAGCCTCCACCGGGGCGGCGGTGTGGATCCTGGGCCTGGCGTGGTGTCTGCGCGGACTGGGTCAGGGCGCCGCCGGACATCACCTCGAGCAGCAGCTCCTGTCCTCCGAACCCGCCCCGCTCGGCGCCTCCATCCGCGCAGCGATCCGGCGCGCGCCTTCCCTGCTCTTCACGGCCACGGTGCTCGGGCCCCTCTCCCTCGTCC
Source organism: Myxococcaceae bacterium (assembly GCA_035304185.1). Lineage (GTDB taxonomy): Bacteria > Myxococcota > Myxococcia > Myxococcales > Myxococcaceae > DATGQN01. Next base: position 23,762 of record DATGQN010000086.1, on the reverse strand, counting down.
GCAACGTGCTCACACTGGGGCTGGGGCTCCTGATGTGGCGCAGCACGCAGGTGGCCTATGCCGTCGCCATGCATCGCCGTGGGCCGCTCCATCTGCTGTGGCGCGAGGCTTCCCTCGCGCTGGGCCCCTCGGGGGCGCTGGCAGGCCGCATCCGCTGGTTCCTCCCGTTCCAGGCGCTGCTCCTGATCAATCTCCACGTCGCCGTCCGGTTCGCGCTCTCGCTCGCGCGCTCTCTCTTCGGCCTGGACGTCGCCCAGCTCTCGCGGCTGACCTCCCTGGACAACCCGGGTTGGTGGATGTTGCTGGGGGTGGTGACCCTCGCGGTGATGGAGCCGATCCGTGCGGCCATCGCCGTGCTGCTCCTGTTGGACGCCCGCGTGCGCCGCGAGGGGATGGACCTGCACGCGCGGCTTCAGGCGCTCCCCTCCCCCCGTCGGCTGGCCCGCGGGCAGCGTCCCGCGTCGAAGGTGGCAGCCGCAGGAAAGCTGGTGTGGGTGATCGGGCTCGTCTCGCTCTCCCTTCCGGCGCAGGCCCGAACGCCGCTCGAGCGCACCCGCCAGACTCAGGTGGCGAGGCTCGAAGCGCTGATGGTGCGCTGCTCCGGCAGACACCTCGAGCCGTCCACCCGTGACGCGCTGGCGCAGTGGGAGGCGCGTGGGTCGGCCACCCTCACCCGTTGGCTGGATCGGCAGGAACGGGTGGTGGAGCGGCAGGGCTGCGCCCAGGCGCTTCCGGCCCTTCAGCGGGATCTCTCGGCACTCTCCACGCCCGCGCCGCCGGAGCCGCCCCATCAGGACGTCGCCTCGACGGTGAAGGAGATCCTTTCGCGGCCCGAGTTCGAGGTCCTGCCGCCGCAGGTTCAGGCGCAGGAGGCTCCCGGAACCTCCTCGTTCTGGACCTGGTTGGAGAAGCTGCTCGAGGCGTGGTTTGGCCACGACGACGCGCCCCGCGAGCGCTCCGTCGATCGCGCCCCCCGGCCCTCCTTCGGTTCGGGACTCGGTCTCTCCCAACTGCTGATCTGGGTGCTGCCCGTGATCGCACTGGGCGTCGCGATCCGGGTCCTGGGCCGTCACCTGAGTGCCCGGGCGATGCGGGGAGCTCCTCCGGCGCCGGGCCGCGACATCGCGTTGGACGCGCCCCCCGCCGAGGCGGCTCCCACCGCGCTCTCCCGACCTCCGGCAACCTGGCTTCAACTCGCCGATGGCCTCGCGGCAGCCGGACGGCATCGGGAGGCCATCCGCAGCGCCTACCTGGCAACGCTGGCCGGTCTGCACCATCAGGGACGCATCCGATACGATCCCCACCACAGCAATTGGGATCACCTCATGGGGTTTCGGGGGGATGGAAGCGCGCGGGCGATCTTCAGGGAGCTGACCCATCGCTTCGATGGCGCCTGGTACGGCGAGGGAAACGTGGATGTCGCGACCTGGCAGCGCGTCCGGGGACACGCGGTCCACCTCATCGGCCCGGAGCTCCAGCTGGAGGCGGCCGGTGCGTGATCGCTTTCCCGTCCTGGTCCTGGGAGGACTGCTGCTGGCCTCGCTCCTCGGGGTGCTGCTGATCCGCAGCGCTCAGCGTGGCAGCTACGCCGACGTCTCTTCGACCTATCGCTCCCGAGAGGGCGGGACCCGCGCACTCTACCTGCTGGCTTCCGAGCAGGGACTCCCCGTGACGCGCCGGACGAGCGAGCTGCTGCACCTGGAGCCGGGGATGGGGCTGGTCTTCTTCGGCGTCCGGTTCAACGCGCCTCCGGAGCATTGGAAGATCGTCAGCACGCCCGGAACCGCCCGACCCTTTGAACCGCAGAATGCATCCGCTGAACCTCCGCCAGACGCGCATCCGCCCGGGCCCTCCGGGGAGGACGGTGCGGTGGACTCCGAAGACGGCACACCAGCGACCCCGGTGACGTTCGCGCCGGGTTCTCAACCGGCCGCTGCCGACGACGACGATGCCGAGGACGTACATGGCGCGGTGGAATCGGGTGTCCCCCCATCCTCGGTGGCCTCCGTCTCGGGACAGGAGCTCCGGGCGCTTCTGAACCACCTCTACCGCGGGCAGCGGGCCCTCCATGCACCGGCCCTGGCGGAGGATGCGCTGCTGGATGCGCTCGGGGTCCGTATGGTGGCCGGTCCGGGGAGCGCGCCGCGGAGGTTGGTGCCCGCGACCCCGCACCCGCTGACCCACGGCATCGGGGAGCTGCTTGCCCCGGTGAGCGGCCATCTGGACGCCCTGCCGGACGACGCCATCCCGCTTATCGAAGACGCCGTCTCCGGGAAGCCCGTCGCCGCATGGGTGCCTGCGGGTGAAGGGGCCGTGGTGGTCGTCACCGCGCCGGCGCTCTTCGACAACCAGCACCTCGTCCGCTTGGACAACGCCACCTGGGCGCTGCAGTTGCTGGCCTGGGTTGCGGGCTCTGAGGGCCGCATCGCCTTCGACGAGTACCACCACGGCTTCCAATCGGAGCGCTCGCTGGTCCGTTTCGGCGCGCGCTACGGACTGCACTGGACGCTGTTGCAGCTGCTCCTCGGACTCACCGTGTGGGCCCTCTCTCTGCGCCGGTTCGGCCCCCCCCGACCCCCGGAGGTGGAGACGCGCAACAACCGCATCGAGCTGTTGGAGGCGTCGGCGCGGCTGTACCGGGAAGGTGGCCACGCCCGCTGGTGTGCGTCCAGGATCGCCCGATGGCTGACCCGCTCGCTTGCGCCCACCGCCGGTGTCCGGATCCACGCCGAGCCCACGGAGGTGATCGCCGGGCTCAGGGCGCGCGGACTCGAGCGTTTGGCGCAGGGGCTTGAAGAGGTGCAGTCCGCAGCCCACGCGTCCACCCGTCCGGCGGAGCTGCTTCAGACCGCCCGCGCCGCATCCCGTACCTTCCGCCTCCCGCGCGATGCGGGCCGGCCTTTGTCGAACGATTCTCACCGCGAGAGAGACGCCGCATGACCCGAGACCTGCAATCGGCAGCCACCCTTGTCGGGGACGCCGCGTCCCGGACCTCCGACACCGCCGTGCCACGGACAGCGGAGCCCACCGGTCCCGAGCCCGATCTGAGCGATCACCCTGCGCTCCGCGCAGCAAACGCCCTCCGCGAGCGCGTGCTCTCCGAAGTCCGCAAGGTGGTCGTCGGGCAGGACGCCACGCTCGAGCTGCTCCTGTGCGCGATCCTCTCCGGGGGCCACGTCCTGCTCGAGGGCGTCCCGGGGGTGGCCAAGACGTTGATGGCGCGCGCCCTCAGCCGCACCCTGGCGGCGGAGTTCACCCGGATCCAGTTCACCCCGGACCTCATGCCCGCGGACATCCTCGGCACGAGCATCTTCGATCTGAAGACGCAGCAGTTCAGCCTCGTGAAGGGGCCGATCTTCACCGACATCCTCCTCGCCGACGAGATCAACCGCGCCCCGGCCAAGACGCAGTCGGCGCTGCTCGAGGCGATGCAGGAGCGCAGCGTCTCCCTCGACGGGCGCCACCTCCCGTTGTCGGACGGGTTCACGGTGTTCGCGACCCAGAACCCCATCGAATCCGAGGGCACCTATCCCCTTCCCGAGGCCCAGCTCGATCGCTTCCTTCTGAAGATCGAGGTCGGCTATCCCAGCGAGGAAGAGGAGGACGCCATCCTCGCCGCTGTCCACGGCGGCATGGAGGCCGGCAACCTCGAGCGGGCGGGCCTCGCGCCGGTGTTGAACCTGCAGCAGCTCGCGGACGTACGTCGCGCGGTCTCAACCGTGATGGTGAAGCCCGCAGTGCTGCGCTACGTGCGCCAGGTGGTGGGCGCGACGCGCAACAGCCCCCGCATCCGGCTGGGCGCAGGTCCGAGAGGAAGCGTGCACCTGCTGCTCGCGTCCAAATCCCTGGCGGCGCTGCGTGGGCGCGCGTTCGTGACGCCTGACGATGTCCGGACCCTCGCCGGCCCGGTGCTCCGGCATCGCTTGCGCCTCTCCACGGATGCCGAGCTCGACGGGGCCACGGTCCATGAGGTCCTCGCCGAGGTGCTGGATTCGGTGGAGGTTCCGCGGTGATCCCCTCCGCGCGGCTCTATGTCGCGCTTCTTGCGCTGGGCGTTCCGGCCCTGATCGCAGGATTTCAGCCGGGGCTCTGGCCCTGGATCCTCGTGCTCGACGTCACCCTGGTGGCGCTTGCGGTGCTGGATGGCTGGGCGGCACGCGCTCCGGCGGTGACCGTGGAGCGGCACCTCCCCGATCGTCTCTCGGTGGGGGTGGAAAACCCGTTCGCGCTCGAGGTGCACTTCCGCGGACGGCGCCCGCTTCGCGTCCGCATCCTGGACAGCCACCCGGCGGTCTTCCGCACCACGCCCGCCACCTTCGAGCAGCGCTTCCATCCGGGTGAGCGGGTCCGTCTCATCCAGCAGGTGGTCCCCGAGCAGCGCGGACGCTTTGAGCTCGGCGACCTCTGGGTCCGGGTCCGAGGGCCCCTGGGGCTCATCTGGCATGAGCGTGTGCTCCCGGCGCGGACCTCGGTCCCGGTCTACCCGGACATGCGCGGGGCGAGCCGGCTCCTCCTCTCGGGGGCGGCCCTGGACCTGGTGAACCTCGGACTGCGCTCCCTGCGCCGCGATGGTCGGGGCAGCGAGTTCGCGCGCCTTCGCGACTACAGCCAGGGAGACAGCGTGCGGGACGTGGCGTGGAAGGCCACCGCCCGACGCGGACGACCGGTCACCCGCGTCCTCGAGACCGAGCGCAGTCAGACCCTCCTGCTCTGTGTCGAGGCAGGCCGCACCATGACCATGGAGCTCAACGGACTCCGCCGACTGGATCACGCGGTGAACGCGGCGCTCTTCCTCGCCTTCGTCGCGCTGAGCAACGGGGATCGGGTGGGGCTCGCCGTCTTCGCCGACACGGTGAAGCAGTGGATCCCGCCGGCCGCCGGCCGCGAGCAGTACCGCCGCATCCTGGACGCGCTCTACGCCACCCACCCCGAGCGCAGCTTCGTGGACTACCCCGAGCTCGCGCGGCAGATCGGGCTGCGCCTTCCCCACCGCGCCCTGGTGTGCCTCTTCACCGAGCTCCACGATCCCGAGCAGGCCGACGCCCTGGCAGGTCCGCTGCTCCAACTGTCGCGGCGTCACGTCCCCCTCTGCTTCACGCTCCGTGACGAGGGACTCGAGTCGCTGGCGATGCGGGAGCCACAGGAGCCGGACGATGCGTGGCTGCAGGCGGCGGCGAGCGAGGCCCTCATCGAACGGGATGACCTGCACACCCGCGTCGCCCGGGGAGGCACCGGGGTGCTGGATGCGGATCCCGAGCGGCTGGGGCTCGTCGCGGTGAATCGCTACCTGGAGCTCAAGGCCCGGGGCACACTCTGAGTCAGCGCACCGGGTCCGCGCAGCCACGCGGCCCCCAGCCAGAGGTAGAGCGCGCCCCCCATCACCAGCGCGAAGCTGATCTTGAAGCCGACCGGGAGCTGCGGCGGATGGATCTGGGAGATGGTGCCCTCGATGATCCCTGCCACCACCAGGATCGGGAGGGTGGCCAACAGCAGTCTGAGCGCCACCGTCGCCTCCTGTCTGAGCGAGAGACTCCGGGGCAGCCCCCTCGGGGCGATGAGGCCGCGGCCCAGGATGAGTCCCGCGGCGCCCGCGAGAAAGATGGCGGTGAGCTCCGGGATCCCGTGAGGGAGGATCCACGCCCAGAACCATCCTGCGAGCCCCCGCGCCGCGTACACCTGCGCAAGCCCTCCCAGGAAGACGCCGTTGAAGAAGAGGACCACGCCCGTTCCCACGCCCGCGGTGATCCCCAGTGCAAAAGCCAGGAAGGAGACCTGGATGTTGTGGGTGAAGAGCCAGGTCGCGAACGCTGCCTGCTCGTCGACCGATGCCGCCTGCGCCTCGGCCTCCTGTTGCGCGCGCAGGATGGGTTCCAGGCTCAGATGATCCTCGGGAATCAGGAAGGGCGCAGCCTCCGGATCCATGGCCATCCCCAGCCAGCCGAAGAGGCCTCCGGCCAGCATGAGCGCCGCGGCGCCGAGGATCATCCAGCGCTCCCGCCGGATCAGCTCGGGGAGTTCAAACCAGTAGAAGCGCCAGATGTCATGCCACCGCATGCGGCGACGGGGCGCGGTGAGGGCGTAGGCACGGCCGACCAGATCATTCAGGTAGCCGGTCACCTCCGCGGGCAGCCCCCGGGCCCGGGCGCGGAGCAGATCGCCGGAGACCTCGCGGTGGTGCCGCGCGAGCGCACGCGCCTCCTCGAGCCGGAGCGCCCGCAAGCCTCCCTCTTCGACCCGGGTCAGCAGCCGCTCCAACGTCTGCCAACGCGGGCTCCGGTCGCGCACCCAGCCGTTCTCGTCCATCATCGTCCTCCGCCGTCCCTGCGCCCATCATGAACCGTCCCGCCCCCTCCGTCCTCGATGCGATCCACCGGGTCGTCACGCCTGAGTCCGTCGAGTTCGAGTTCGTGCTCGCCGGCGTCTTCGGCCGCGCCGTCGCATGGCTGCTGGATCGGCTGATCATCCTGGCGGTGTACCTCCTGCTCGCGATCATCCTGGGGCTGCTGATGGGTGGCCTGGGCCAGCTCGGCGTCGTGAGCGCGCTGCTCCTCTACTTCCTGCTCGACTGGGGCTACATGGTCCTCTTCGAGTCGCTCTGGGCCGGCCAGACGCCGGGCAAACGCGCGCTGGGGCTGCGCGTGCTGCAGGAGGGCGGTGTCCGCGTGGGCTTCGAACAGGTGCTCCTGCGGAACCTCGCGCGCGCCGTGGATGGGCTGCCGGTGCTTTACGCGGTGGGAGGGGTGGCGGCGCTGCTGAGCCGTCGCCACCAGCGACTGGGGGATCTGCTCGCAGGGACGGTGGTGATCCGGGAGCGGAAGCTGGCGGCTCCCAGGGCGGTGCAGGCCCCCGGAGACGCACGGACCGTCCCCGATCCCCTGCTCCCTCAACGCGTCACCCGGCTCACCCAGGATGAGAGAGCGCTCGTCCTGGATGCCGTGCGACGCTCCGACGCCCTCGATCTCGAGGCGCGGCTGAAGCTGTTCGACCCGCTGTCGGCGAGGCTCGAGGCGAGTCTGGCGCTCGCGCGTCCGCCGCACCTGTCCCCGGAGAACTGGTGCCGCTGGGTCGCCGCGACGCTGGTGAAGCCCGCCCAGGCCTCCACCACCACGCCCGGTTGAAGCCACCCGAACCGGGCTGCCCGTTCGGGTGCGGTGGATGGGCCGCGCCGCTAGTTGAACCAGAACCCGAGCGTGGCCGCGCCGCCGTAGGCGATCAGCACCGGGTCGTTGAGGGAGATGAAGAAGTCAATCTGGCCGCGGATCCCGACCGAGACGCTTTCACTCACGAAGTACTCGACCCCGGCAATGGCCCCCGGCCCGACGCTGATATGGGACTCGGGTTGCCGGAGGATCTGCAGGAACGCCAGCTCCACGCCCACGTACGGCCGGAGGTAGTCCTGCATCAGCAGGTAGCGGACCCCGGTGTGGTTCCCCCACCCGAAGACGTTCTGCTGCGTCCGCTCGTCCCGGACGATCGCCAGGGGGAAGTGGGTGTAGAGCTCGAGCCCTCCCTCCAGGTAGAGCGAACCGCCGATGTACAGGGGGATGGCGCCGTTGAAGTCCACGCCCTTGTCGGTGAAGAGGTAGCCGCCGGCGACGGTGATGCTCTTGTTCGCGTACTGCGCCTGAGCGGTCTGGGCCCAACCGAGCACCAGGAGGAAGGCTGCAAGAGGAAGGAGCTTTCTCATGACGGTCGGCACTCTAGAGCCAACCTGCCCTCCGTCCCAGCACCTCGAAGAGGGCGCGTTCGCATTGCCCCCCCCTTGACGCGTCGCCTACACTCGCCCCCGATGCGCACCCTCCTCCGTCTCACCCCGCTGCTGCTGCTGACGACCGCCTGCCTGCGGACGCCGCCCCCCAACGAGCACGCGCTCCAGAACGCGGACCAGTGTGCCCAATACCTCGACATGGGGGACATCGAGCGGGCGCAGATCCACTGTGAACTGGCGCTGCAGTTCGCGCCGCAGTGGGCCGTCGCGCACCTCAACATGGGCCTGGTCCACTACACCAAGGGGAACCTCAAGGCCGCGCGCGAGTCCTACGTGCGGGCCCTGCGACACGACCCGGACCTCTCGAAAGCCCACAACAACATCGGGGTGATCTACCGGACCGAGAAGAACCTCGGCCGCGCCCACGACTCCTTCCAGCGGGCCCTGAAGATCGATCCGAACGCCCTCGACGCCCGATACAACCTCGCCCTGACCCTCAAGCAGATGGGCCGCTTCGCGGACGCCCGGAAGGAATACAAGACCCTGTTGGCCATCAGCCCCAACCTGGCCGATCCCTACAACGACATGGGGATCATGGATTTCGAGGAGTCCGCCTACCAGAGCGCGGCCGAGAACTTCTCCCGGGCCGTCCAGCTGTCGCCCGAGTGGGGCGCCCCCCACCAGGGGCTTGGCAGCTCGCTGATGGAGCTCGGCCGCTACGAGGAGTGCGCCGCGGCGTACAGCGCCTGCATCGACGTCGATCCCAACAACATCACCTGCCGCCAGAACATCACCGTCTGCAACCGCAAGGCGGCCCTGGCGACCCCGGTGGACAACGCGACCTCCGCGCTCAAGGCGTGCTCGGAGAACAGCGCCCCGGAGGAGGCTGCGGCCTGCCACTATGCCCAGGCGCAGAAGTTCGCCGCCGAGGGCCTGCGCGTCGAGCAGGAGAAGGCGCTCAAGCAGTGCGCCGCGGAGAACCCCCGCTTCGCCCTCTGCCACTTCGACCTGTTCCTGCTCTTCCGCGAGGATCGCCAGGAGCGCGGCGCCCGCACCGCCTGCGCCAACTTCATGCGCGCCGCCAGCCGCGAGGAGTTCCCGGAGCGCTTCGAGGACTGTGATCGCTTCATGGCGTCGGGGACGTTCTAGTCAGTCGCGATGAAGATTCGGCTGTCGGTTCACGAGAAGAGCACCTCGGGTGCGCAGGCCGAGCCTGTGGACCACACGTTCGAGGGCCCCTCGATCACGCTCGGGCGTGACAAGGGCTGCGACGTGGTACTCCCGCGTCAGGCCGTGAGCCGACAGCACGCCCGGATCAGCCTCGATGACGAGCTGGGCTTCATCGAGGATCTCGGCAGCTCGTTCGGGACCCAGGTCAACGGCGAGCCGCTCCCCAAGGGTGAGAAGCGCCTGCTCAAGTCCGGTGACCTGATCGTCATCGCGCAGTTCGACATCACCTTCAGCCAGGAGCGCGCCATCCCCGAACCCGGGGGGGAGGAGAGCACCTCCTACGTCTCCCGCGCCATGGTGCGCGGGGCGCTGCGGGGCGTGCTGAGCGCGGAGGATCCCTACTTCCGCTTCATGAACGGTGATCGCGAGGGCGAGCGGATCCCCATCTCGGAGGCCCAGGAGCTGCTGGTCGGCCGGGATCCGAGCGCCGAAATCCGCCTCACCGACGATCTCGTCTCGCGTCGCCACGCGAAGCTGCGCCGGGACCTCGCGGGGGTCCACGTCGAGGACCTGGACAGCCGCAACGGGATCAAGGTCAACAAGCGCAAGACCCGTCGCCGGACCCTGAAGGACCGCGACGAGGTCGAGATCGGTGCGGCCCGCCTGCTCTTCGTCGATCCCAACGCCATCGGCGAGGCGCCCAAGGTCGAGCTGCCGCGTCCGGCCCCCCGGCCCCCTGCCCCACGCCGCCCCACCGAGGCCTCGGGGGCCAGGGAAGCGCCGAAGGAGGAGCCGCCGAAGAAGGCCGAACCGGATGCGCCTGCGGCAACCGCGGCACCTGCGGACACGTCCGCCGAGCCCTCGCCGGCCCCCGAACCCGAACCCGAGGCCACGGCGCAGCCCGCCGGGGATGGCGCAGTTGCGGAAGCGCCCGACGGGGATGCAGATCAGGCGGCAGCGTCGGATGAAGAGGGCGTGGAGGACGAGGGCCCCGAGGGGGCACCGGACGATGAGGACGCGCCCGGCTGGGGAGCACCCGAAGGGGCGGAGGAGCTTGCCGACGATGGCGCCGCGGCCCTGCGCATCGGCGGCGTCGCCATTCCTGGCGGCAGCCAGACGCTCATCATGGCGGGCCTGGGCCTCGTGGGCCTCTTTGCCCTGATCATGATGATCGCCCTGCTGGTCGGCGCCTGATTCCGGCACCGTTCGGCGCCCGGGGTGAGCCCTGAGCCCGCAGCCCCGAGCCAGGGGCCCCTTCACGGGGGCCCCTTCACGGGGGCTCCGAGCGGGGCCGCAGGTGGAGCTGCTTCTGCTCCCGGTGCCTCGGGCCGGCTTCCATCCGGCAGCCGCCCGATCCCGGTGCGCCGGGGCCCTTGCGCGCCACTCCGGGACGGGAGTGATGGCGTCCATGAGCACATAAGCTCCGGAAAATGTCCGGATCGCTGTTCATACTGGCGGTCCAGCGCGCTGCGATATATGCGCTTGGGTCACGACGCCATCGGACCGGCGTCGAGGAGGAGATTTGAGTGGCAGCCCAACCCGCCGCAGTCACCGCACCTTCGAGCACCAGCTCGAGCTTCTGGTTCGCCCGAATCGGCTCGCTCCTGGCGGTCCTGCCGCTGAGCGTCTGGACCATCCACCACGTGTGGGTGAACCTGTCCGCCTTCAAGGGCGCTGAGACCTGGGAGCGTGAGGTCACGCACTTCGACAATCCGTTCACCCAGTTGGTGACGCTGATCATCGTGCTGCTGCCCCTGCTCATCCACACGGTGTGGGGCATCGGTCGGCTCTTCTCCTCCCGCCCGAACCTCGGCACCTACAAGACCTACGGGAACCTCAAGTACGTCCTGCAGCGCCTCGCGGCCGTCGGCGTGCTCCTCTTCCTCGGCGCGCACATCTGGCAGGCCTTCCTGCACCCGCGCCTGGTGCTGGGACACCCCGAGCGCTTCGCCGACATCGCGGCGTTCATGCACCACAACACCCCGACCCTGATCGTCTACCTCCTGGGGACGCTGGGCGTCGCGTTCCACCTGGCCAATGGCCTGTGGACGTTCTGCTGGCAGTTCGGACTGGCCGGGGGCGAGAAGAAGGCGTTCAAGCGGATGGACGTGGTGATGGTGATCTTCTTCCTCGTGCTCCTCGCCATGAGCTGGGGGGCGATCTTCGCGCTCTACCAGGCCGGAGCAGCCTTCCCGGATCCAGGCGGGCACTGACCGTCCATTGCCGGAGCACCGCATCCCGGTGCGCCCAGCAGTCGCATGAGACGCCGCGTTCCCTTCACCGGGCGCGGCGTCTCTGCGTTTCAGGCTCTCAAGGCCATGGACGCCGTTGTCCCCCGAAGGGCCCGCGCATGCCTCCTGCGGGCGCTCAGCGCGGCCCAGGCTTCGCGAAGCTTGCGGGGCCGGTGGCGATGTGACACGCAGGCGGACGACACCCGCCCGCTCACCGAACGCCGCCTCCTTCTCTGGTGGTCCGACGTTCAGGGGACCGTTCACGCCGATCGCCGATGCTGAGGGACGCTGCCGGCGTCCCTCCTCCGGCACTTCGACCTGAGGATGCAATGACTTCCACCACCCTTCCCTTCCGCTGCCGCTGCGGCGAGGTCCGCGGAACGTTGGCGGATCTCCAGCCGACATCAGGCATCCGCGTGGTCTGCCACTGCCGAAGCTGTCGCACCTGGGCCGAGCGTCTCGACAGGGCGGACCTGCTGGATGCGGCAGGTGGCACCGACCTCGTCCAGACCGCGCCCAGCCGGCTCCGGTTCGAGACGGGGCACGAGGCGCTCCGCTGCGTGAAGCTGACCGAGAAGGGGGTCCTGAGGTGGTTCACCGCCTGCTGCCGGACGCCCATCGCGAACACGCCCGACACCCCCAGCGTGCCGATCATGGGCTTCTTCGTTGGAATCCTGGGCGGGGAGCCGCACACCCTGCAGCGGGTGCTCGGGCCGGTGCGTTATCGCCTTCAGGGCGCCGACGCCGTGGGAACGCCGCCACCGGGCACGAAGAAGGCGTTCTCGACCCGGCACATGCTCCAGGCCTCGCTCCTGATGCTCCGGTTCCAACTCACGCGCAGGGTGCGCCCCACGCCCTTCTTCGACGACGCAGGCCGCCCGGTCGCGCCCATCCTGAAGGATCCGTCCGAAGCCGCATGAGGCTCCGCCCAAGCGGCGGAGCACAGACGGACGCGCCGTCCCCGCCCGACGTCAGCGCGAGGAGATACGCGCCACCGGCTGGATGTTCAGGTCCGGCGCGAGCTCCTGATAGCTCACCACGCTGAAGGACGGGTTGAACTCGTACTCGAGCAGCTTGCGGACGTAGCGCCGGATGTCCATCGCCGTGAGGATGATGGGACGCTGCGCGCTGGGCGGCAGGTGCCCACACTCGTTCTTCACCGCCTGGACGATCTCCTGCGCGATGTCGGGCTCGAGCGCCAGATGGCTGCCCGCCGAGGTGCGCTTGATCGCGCCGCGGATGGCCTCCTCGATCTGCGGATCGAGCAGGTACACCACCAGCGTGCCGGTTCCGCGGGCGTACTTGTGGCTCACGTAGCGACGCATGCTGGCGCGCACGTGCTCGGTGAGCATGACCGCGTCCTGCTCCACCTGCCCGTGCTCGGCGAGCGCCTGGAGCACCGCGCGCATGTCGCGGATGGAGATCTCCTCCTCCACGAGCCGCTGCAGGATGTCGGTGAGCTTGAGGACGCTGACGACCTTGGGGACGGTCTCCTTGACCACCGCCGGGAAGGCCTTCTCGAGCTGATCCAGGTGCGACTGGCACTCCTGCACGCCGACGAACTCACGGGCGTTGCGGCGCAGGACCGCGGCCAGGTGCAGGATGATGTAGCCGGGGACATCCCAGGTCGTGAGCCCCGAGGACTCGAGCATGTCCTTGTGCTGCTCGGGCACCCACGCCGCGGGCTGACGCGTGGCGGGGTTGATCGCCTCGAAGCCCTGGACGTTCATCAGCTTCAGCCGGTCGACCGTGTCGTTGACCAGCACGTGGCCCAGCGTGGCCTGTCCGGTGACGACCGGGACCTCGTTGATCTGGATCTGGTAGCTGCCGGGCGGAAGCGACGGGTTGCCACGCGCGCGCACACCGGGGAAGCGGACACCGAGCTCGACGAAGAGCCCCTCACGCATGAAGGGGATGAGCTCGAAGAGGAACTTGCCCTGGTCCTGACGGCTGTCGACGTAGGGCACCAGCGCGTCGCTGACCTCCAGCACGATGGGGGTGACCACCGGGACGAAGAGCTCGCTGTCCGGGTTGACCGGCTCCTTGGGCTTGGGCTCGACGCTCGGAGGCGTCCCGAGATCCGTGGGCTCGAAGGGGGCGGCCTCCTCGGCGACGATGTCCGCCGTCTCCTTGCGCATCATCACGTAGGCGCCGCCGGCGGCCACACCACCGAGCACGAGGAACGGGATCGTCGGCAGGCCGGGGATGATGGCCATCACGATCAGCATCGCGCCGGTGATGGCAATGGCCTTCGGGTAGGCCATGAGCTGGCTGGTGACGTCCGCGCCGAGGTCCGAGCCCTCCTCCTCGCCACCGACGCGGGTCACGATGATGCCCGCACAGGTCGAGATGAGGATCGCGGGGATCATGCTGACCAGGCCGTCACCGATGCTCAGCAGGGTGTACTTCTGCGCCGCGGCGCCGATCTCCATCCCGCGCTGCATGACGCCGATCACCAGGCCGCCGACGATGTTGACGAGGGTGATGATGATGCCGGCGATGGCATCGCCCTTCACGAACTTCATGGCACCGTCCATGGCACCGAAGAGCGAGCTCTCACGCTCCAGATCGCGGCGGCGGCGGCGGCCTTCGTCCTGCTCCATCGCGCCGGCTCGCAGGTCCGCGTCGATCGACATCTGCTTTCCGGGCATCGCGTCGAGGGTGAAGCGGGCGGCCACCTCGGCGACGCGCTCGCTGCCCTTCGTGATGACGATGAAGTTCACGATCGTGAGGATCACGAAGATCACCGCACCGACCACGAAGTTGCCCTGAACCACGAAATTACCGAAAGCGACGACCACCTCTCCGGGATCACCGGTGAGGAGGATGAGCCGGGTGGTGCTGATGGTCAGCGCCAGGCGGAACATCGTCGTCATCAACAGCAACGTGGGGAACACGCTCAGCTGCAGGGCGTGCGGCACGTAGATCGAGATGAGCAGCAACATCACCGCGATGCTGATGTTGAGCGTCAGCAGGCCGTCCAGCAGCCACGTGGGCAGGGGGACCAGCATCATCCCGACGATCGCGACCACCACCACGGCGAGGACGATGTCGGAATACTTCTTGATGGACAGGGTCGAGGAGCTCATCGGGTTCGCGCATCCTACGGCACCCGGGCCCCGGACTCCCAGCGCCTTCCGTGGATCAGGCCCGAAGCCTGCCCGCTTCGGCGCCGCGGGGTCCGTCCTCCTCACCCGAACGCCCCGCGCAACTGCAGGGTGTCATCGCCCGGGGGGACGTTGCTCCCGAGGTCGCGGGATGTGATCCTACCGACCACTGATCCCTGCACTGTGCTCAACCGTCCTATATGGGCGGAAAATGAAATCGAAAATGAGCACGCAACTTCTGCGACCGATCACCCATAATCCATTCAGAAGGTCGGTCGGTTGTTCGACCTCGGTTCAATCCTCGCACGCAGCACCTCAAGGAGCCCTGCCATGTCCGTCACCAGCGCTGTCAACAATGCCTTCAAGGACGTCCGCAACATCTCCGGTGGCCTCACCAAGCTCGAGCAGGACAGCCTGTCCGGCCTCGACAAGGGCAGCCCCGAGTACAAGCGCGCCTACGCGCAGCTCATGCTTCAGAAGCAGGCGGAGGTCACCCAGTTCGTGGCCAACACCATGAAGAAGCTGCACGACACCGCGATGGCCCAGATCAGCGTCCTCCGCTAATCTGAACCTCAGCTGTCTCGGAAAGGAGTCAGGCCCTCGGGTCTGGCTCCTTTCTGCGTTGCGGGCCCGTCCGGGCGGCCCGCGCCCGCCAAGCCCTGCGGTCTCGTCCCGGCGTCGCCCGATGGCCGGTGCCCCCTCCCCGGCGGCCAGCCCCGTCGCGCGTACCCGCCCCTTCAGGCGTCTTGCTGTGCCCCGGCCCCCGCCACGTGGCGTGCTGCGGGAGGCCCTCTCCGCTCAGGAACGCGGCGTGCCCCAAGCCGCCGTGTGCCGCCCGGCCCCTCTCCCCTCCTCCAACCAGCGGGAACGCGTTTCGCGGCTCCGGTGACGTGTGGCCCGGCCCGTCGTCCGCCCCGGCCCACACAGGTCCGCCATGCGGTGAACCTCGCAGCCTCGGCGCCGACCCGATTGAAAAGCCGGTTGACGAAGGTCGCGTGGGGCGCCTCCCGCCCGCGCTGCGCACAAAAAAAGGTGGGCGCCCCTTCAAGGCACCCACCTTCCTTCCAGGCGGCGTCGGCTTCACGCCGACACCGGATCAGGGCCTGATCAGCCCCACATCTCCTGGATCATCTCCTTCCGGCGCTGCATCAGCCGCTGGAAGAAGCGATCCATCGCCATCTTGTCGAACATCTCGATGGAGGACTCCTTGGCGGTGGCATTCTTCGCCTCCTTCTCCACGTCCTCCAGGGTCGCGTTCGGGTTCGCGCTGAGCCACTTGCTCATCTGCTCGCTCACACGCTTGCCGATGTTGTCGATGCGGCCGTCTCCGAGGAAGTCGAGCGTGCCCTTCGTCGCCTCGAGGCGGCTCCGGTTCTCCTGAAGGATGCCGTCGATGGCGTTCTTCGCCTCGTTGGCCGTCACACCCAGCTGACGCGCCAGCGTGGCACCGGCCGAGAACAGATTTCCGATTGCGGTCATTGAATCCTCACAGCTTGGGTCAATGCACCATTATCGAGGAATGGGGCCGGGGAGTTGCCTCTCACCGCGCCAGACGCGCCACGAAAGGCCTCCCGAGCAGGATCAGCCGCGAACCTTGCCGAGCCCCGGATTCAGCTGCCAGTTCTTCACGCCGCCCTCCTGGGGGGCGTTGCCGGTCACCGCGGGGGGCGCCTGCTCACCGGTGAGCGACATCTTCGACTGCGCCCGCTCAAAGACATCCTTCGAGCCCGCGCCGGGAACATTGGCGCCGACCTCGGCACCGCCCTCAGAGCGCGGGAGGCCGCGCGCCACCAGGTAGTCCTGCATCCACTGGACCGAGCTCATCAGCGAAGGCGGCCACTCGGTGACGCCCTCCTTCTCGAGCTGCTGGAAGACGCGGCGGATGGAGGCGTCGAGCTCGGGCTCCATCGTTCCGCCGGGACGGCAGCTGTTGAGCAGCTGGACCATGACCCGAAGGGACTGCTGGACGGTTCCGGAGCTCGTCTTGGCGTCCGACTCCAGCTGCGTCATCAGCGTCTCACGCTTGGCATGAAGCTCAGCGGGCGCCTCGGGGGGCATCTCATCGGGCACAACGGGCTTCTGCGTCTGGTCGCTCATCCGGATCGTCCTCTCACGTGCTCGCCCTATGGCGAGGAAAGCTGTTGAGACTCTAGCACCCTAGACGCCATCGGACGGAGCCGGAAAAGATCTCCGCGCCGCCCGCTCAACGCCTCGAAAGCAACTGCATCATGGCCTGCGCCTTGCGCACGGCCGGCTCGTCCGGAGGCCCCAGTTGCACCGCCCGGCGGAGATCCTCGACGGCCTGCTGGCGCTGTCCGAGCGTCAACCGGACCTCGGCCCGCCCCACATAGATGCCGGCCTCGCGGGGGGAGAGTTTGGCGGCGACATCGAACGCGGCGAGCGCGCCCTCGGCGTTGCCCACCGCCAGCTCCACCACGCCCAGCCCGCGGGCATAGTAGGCGTTGGTGGGATCCACCGCGAAGAGTCCGTGGAACAGGGTCCGCGCCTCATCCAGACGCCCCTGGTAGAAGTAGGTGTGCGCCGCCTGGGCGACCGCGTGGAGTTCCGCGTCGGAGTAGCCGCGCACGTCCTTGAGGGTGGCCTTTCCGTCCGCCCAGGCCTGGAGCAGTTGCTGCTGGCGGGCCTCGGGAGACATCGGCGCACGGCCGGCGGCGGCGCCGGGTGGACGTGGGCGGGGAGCCGGAGGGGGCGCCATCTCAGTAGCTCTCCTCGTTCTGCGCCCACCACATCCGGGAGATGATGGCCTTCACGTCGTCGTTGAGCGCGCGGACCACCGAGAGCATCTCCGCCTCACGCGCGAGGATGCCCTGCAGGCGCTCGATGCGATCCGGAGAGGCGCTCAACCGCGAGAGCGCGCCCTGCAGTTCCTGGTGTCCGCGCTCGTCGTCGCGGGCCGAGACGCTGTCCAGATGCGGGCGCGAGGTGAAGGCCTCGAGTGGAGCACCGCCACCACCGGGAGGGGGCGGCGGCTCGGGGAGGCGGACCTCTTCACTGGAGTGAGCGGGTGCGAGGAACTCGAGCAGCGCCGCCGAAGCCAGCGCCGGGTTCTTCGGATCGCCCTTGCGGCTCTTGCGATCGAGCTGCTTCGGATCGACGAGCCGCTCGCGGACCGAGCGCGGCCCACCCCAGGGCCAGAGTGGAGCAGGAGGTTGCTGGGAGATCTTCGCCATGGCTCACCGAGTGTAGCAGCGTGGAGGGGGCCGCTGTCTCCCCCAGCGCTCAGGGAGGGTTGCCTGCCTGGGCCTGCAGCTCATTCACGAAATTGAGGATCTCGGCGACCGCGTCGTAGAGCTCCTCGGGGATCTCCTGACCGATGTCCACCCGGAACAGCGCGTTGGCCAGGTTGACGTTGCGCATGACCGGGACGCCGTAGGCCTTGGCGATGTCGCGGATCTTGTCCGCCTTCAGGCGCATGCCCTTGGCAATGACCCGCGGCGCCCCGTCCTTGTCGGAGTCGTACTTGAGGGCGATCGCCAGCTCGGGGTCGTCAGCCATCACGCTTCCCATCCGGAGGGTGTGGGGACGCGGAACCAGACGGCCTTCCGGGAGGGCCGCCGCGTCTGCTGTCAGGATGCCTCAGCTCGAGGCCGCGCGCTGCTCCTGCAGCCCGTGGACGAAGTTGAGCACCTCGGCCACCGCATCATACAGCGCCTCGGGGATCTCGTCGTGGACGTCCACCCGGAAGAGCGCGTGGGCCAAGGGCACGTTGCGCATGAGCGGCACCTCCGCCTGCCGGGCAAGCGCCTTGATGGCCTCGGCCCGTCCGTCCAGCCCCTTGGCGAGCACCCGCGGCGCGCCATCCTTTGCGGCGTCGTAGCGCAGGGCCACGGCCACGTGGTCGGGGTTGGTCACCACCACGTCGGCGTCCTTCACCGATTCCATCTGGGCGCTCTCGAGGATCTCCTGGTGCATCTCCTTGCGCTTGGCCTTGTGATGCGGGTCACCCTCGCTCTGCTTGTACTCCTTCTTGACCTCGTCCTTGGTCATCTTCAGGTCTTCGTAATAGGTGCGGCGCTGCCACCACACGTCGAAGATCCCGAAGGCGGCGAAGAGCAGGCCCACCCGCATGGCGATGGCGCTCACCAGCTCGCCCAGCACGCCCATGATGGCCGGCACGTCGTTGCGCACCGTCTCCACCACCATGGTGAGGCGCGAGCTCACCGCGCCCCACACCACGTAGCCGGCGAGCCCCATCTTCAGGAGGTTCTTGAGCAGCTCGACGAGCTGCTTCTTGCCCACCAGGTTCTTCATGCCCTTGATGAAGTCGAGCTTCTCGAACTTGGGCATGATCGCCTTGGGGCTGAAGAGCGCGCCCACCTGCAGGAACTCGACGATGGCGCCGATCATCGCGCAGGCGATGCCCACGGGGATCGAGAGGATCATCACCGAGCGCAGGCCCATCGTGAGCATCTCGAGCGCCGCCTTCTCGAGATCCTCCGGGTGCGACAGCCGATCGAAGCCGAAGCTGAAGAGCATCCGGACCTCGCGGTCCACCATCGGCCAGATCATCTGGACCGTGGCCAACCCCACGAGGAAGACCGCGACGCCCGAGAGGTCCTTGCTCTTCCAGACCTGCCCTTCCTTGCGGGAGTCGTTGATCTTCTTCTGTGTGGGTTCTTCTGTTTTTTCTCCGCTGGACTCGCTCATGGTCGGACCCGGACGCGCATCAGCTCAGGATGCGGACCGCGCGCTGGAAGACGTCCAGCATCGTGCGGAACTCCAGGACCAGCCGGTCGGCGATCAGGTGCAGGGCGATGAAGGCCATGAGCACGGTGATCATCGGCTTGATGGACATGGAGATGAAGAAGACCTGAACCTGGGGCGCGACCTTGTTGATCATGCCCAGCGAGAGATCGGTGAGGAAGGTCGCCATGAACATGGGCGCGGCGAGCACCAGGCCCAGGCGCACCATGTCGCCGAAGACGCGGATCATCAGCTCGAAGTACGCCCACGTCCCGCCGCTGAAGGCGGGGAACTCCACGAGGGGGACCATGAGAAAGCTGTCCGCGAGCGCCTCGATCACCATGTGGTGACCGTTGACGGTGAGGAAGAGCACGATCGTCAGCTGCACCTTGAGGGAGCTGAAGAGCGTCACGCTCTGCTGGATCTGCGGAACCATGACGCTGGCCATGGCCGCGCCCGACATGGTGTCCACCATCTGACCGGCGATCATCGCCGCGTCGGTGACCATGGAGACCACGAAGGCCAGGGACATCCCGATGAAGATCTCCTTGAGCATCAGGGCGATGTAGGGGAGCGCCCCGGTGGGCAGCGACGTCACCTGCCCCTCCACCGCCGGGAAGAGCACCAACGCCAGCATCACCCCGAGGCCGATCTTCACCTGCCCCGGCACCGACTCTCCACCCAGGAAGGGAGAGAGGATGATGACCGGCAGGATCCGCGAGAGGACCAGCGCCATCGCGAAGATGACGAGGGAGAGGTTCTTCTCGGCCAGGAGCGCGCCGAGCTGATCGGCGACGTTCATTGAATGAGGGCGGGGAACTGATCGAAGAGGCGGAAGGTGAAGCGCAGCAATTGCGCGCCGATCCAGGAGCCGGTCAGGGCCAGGACACCGAAGACCACCACCACCTTGGGTGCGAAGGTCAGCGTCTGCTCCTGGATCTGCGTGGTCGCCTGGAACACGGAGATCAGGAAGCCGACCAGCAGGGACAGCAGGATGGGCGGCGCCGAGGCGATCAGCACCAGGAAGAGCGCCTCCTGCGTGACGTAGATGAGCTGGTTCATGCGCCCTCCTCTCTCAGAGGTAACTGACCACGAGGCCCTTCGCGATGAGGTACCAGCCATCCACCATCACGAAGAGCAGGAGCTTGAAGGGCATCGAGATGGTCGTCGGGCTGAGCATGTGCATCCCCAGCGCGAGCAGGATGTTGGCGACCACCATGTCGATGACGATGAAGGGGACGAAGAGCAGGAAGCCGATCTGGAACGCCTGCTTCAGCTCACTGACCACGAACGCCGGGACCAGGACCATGAAGTCCATCTCACCGACCGACACGCGATCCTCGGGCGTGCGCAGCTTGCGCGCGAGGTTGTAGAAGAGCGCGCGATCCTTGTTGGTGACCTTCTTGGCGAGGAAGTCCCGCAGGGGCTCCTTGGCCTTGTCGCCCGCCTCGAGGAGCGTGCCCACCGACTCGCTGGAGAGGACCGTCGCCCCCTTGGCCCAGATGTCCACCTCGGCCGCGCGGTACATCTGCTGACCGACGGGCGCCATGATGTAGACGGTGAGGATGATGGCCAGCCCGGTGATGACCTGGGTCGGCGGAATCTGCTGGGTGCCGAGCGCTGAGCGCACCACCGAGAGCACGACCGAGATCTTCACGAAGCTCGTCACCATCATCAGGACGAAGGGGACGAGCGCCAGCGCGGCGAGCGCCAGCATGAGCACGAGCGGGCGGCTCGCGAAGCTCTCCTGCCCTCCAAACCCGGCCTGGGCGAGCGCTTGGGTGGGGACGAGCAGCGGCCCGACCACGCAGAGCGGGGCCAGCGCCGTGAGGGCGACGGAGCGGAGAATCGAAGGCGGGCTCACCGGGTGGGCTTCCTCGTGGTGCGGTGGGTCGCAGGGCTGGGTGTCGATGGACACGGCGCGGTTCAGACGGACGGAGGCGTGGAGGGGGGAGGCGGCGCCGGCTCGGGACTTTGCACCGGCTCACCTCTGCGAGCGAGGAGCTTCTGCAGGAAGGGGCTGAGGGCCGGAGCGACCGCCGGGGCGGCCTGGGCCCTGGCCGCGGCATGCGCCTCGACCTGGGCAGGGTCGATCCGGCTGATGAGGTTCATCTGGCCTTCCGACTGGCTCACCACCAGGTGGTCCTCGCCCGCACGGATCACCAGGAGCGCGTGGCGGGGCCCCACCGGGTGGCGCTCCACGACCTGCAGCAGCGCGTTGTTGCCACGGCCGCCCACCGCGCTCAGGCCCATGAGGCGGCGCAGCCCGACGTTGAGGGTGAGGTAGATGGCGGCGAGCACCACGCCCAGCACGAGCACCGTGCGCAGGAGCATCGCCCCCGCCGAGGCGCCCACGTCCTCCTCTTCCTCCATCCCCTCGGGCCGCCACTCGGGGACCTCGACGGGATCTGCCTTCGCCATGTCTGCGACCGGCCGCGCATCGTCGACCGGGGCGGCATTGACAGCGCCCGGGGCTTCAGCGGCGGCCACGTCTGCGGCCGTTGCACCTGCAACCTCTTCGGTGATCAGGCCCGGAGGCGCTTCGGACGCTCCCGCCCTCGCCACCGATGGCGCCGAGGGAGGCATGTCGGAGCGGGAGGTCGCCTCGAGGGTCCTGACGCCTTCCTGTGCCGCCGGCGCTGACGCCACCTGCGTGGAGGAGGTCGGGGGCGTGGAGGTGGGCCCCCCGGCCGCATCGCCGGAAGGGGCGGTCTCAGCCAGGGCGGGGCCGGCCCATAGGCACAGCATCACCAGGGCCGCGGCACGAAGTCCCGGCAGCGGGGGGGCCGCCGGATTCCAGAGAGTTCCGTTCACGGCTCGACACGCTAGTGGATCCCGCGCGTCGCTGCCATGACGACCCGGCGGCGATCCCTGCGACATGGTGGCACGTCCGGGGAGCGACCGGCCGCAAGGACGGCACGCCCCCGCTCCCCGCGACGCGGACCTCAGCCCACCAGCGACTGCACGCGGACGCCGAGCTGGCCCTCGATCTCGACCAGCTCCCCCCGGGCGACCGCCTTGCCGTTGATGGTCAGCTCCACCGGCTCGTTCGCACCGCGATGGAGCTCCACCACCTGCCCGATCCGCAGGGCCACCACCTGATCGGCGGTCATCGGAATGCGCGCCAGCTCCACCGAGAGCTGCACCGGGACATCTCCCAGCAGCTCGGATCCCTCTCCACCGTTCCCACTCATGATGCTTCCCTCCTCCTGGGGATGCGTGACCTCGCTGACCTCCGGCGCTTCGGCCTGCGGCGACGCGATGGCCTCCGCGCCGGCCTCCAGGGCTGCCTCCGCGGCCTCCTCGGCGGCGCCCGGCGCCTTTCCGGCCCAGCCCCGCTCACCGGGATGGAAAGCCTTGAGGGTGACCTGCCAGCCGCGCTCGGCCAGCGCCAGCTCCGACTCGATGCGGGCGCGGCGACCGCGGCCCACCTCCAGCCAGCCGATGCCCCCCTCTCCGCGGTCCGGCCGCGCCGTGGGCGATTCGACCAGCACGACGTCGCCCGGCCTCAGCGCCCGGACATCCCCCAGCGTGAGCTCCGCGTACCCCACGCTGCAGCGCAGCTCGGTGCGCACCGAGGACAGGCGTCCCAGGTGGGACCCCACCGCGGCCTCGAAGCGGGGACCGCTGAGGGCGGGACGTCCTTCCGGGAGGGCGGCGAGGGGGATCGCCAGACGCGCGTGGCCGGGCTGCGTCCCGACCGTGACTCGGACCTGGAACACCAGGATGGGCCCGTCGCTGGAGAGCATCGCCATGGCGTCCTGCGACGTCCGCAACATGGACTCGAGCTGGAGGGTCGCCACGTCGGTTCCCCGGACCGAGGACACCGCGCGCAAAGCCTCCAGCAGGACGAAGGAGACCACGCCCTCCTCGATGTCGGAGAGGGCCCGCAGCGCGACCGTCTCCCCTGCCCCGCCGAGCAGCAGATCCACCAGCGCGTGGGAGAGTCCCAGCTCCACCTCGAGCAGCGCGCGGGGGAGATGGGGGGCGATCGACAGGGTCGCCAGCAGGGCCGGATCCGAGAGCTCCTTCTGCAGGGCGGCGTGGGATTTGAGGGCGATCTCCTCGAAGTCCAACCGCACCTTCTCCTGGGCCACGTCCTCGACGCGGCTGCGGATCGCCTCGACGAGCCGGTCGCGCTGATCCTCCGGGAACACCCCCTCCAGGCGGAGGGCCAACGCGGCCTCGTCACGGGTGAGCCGGGGCAGCCCCTCCAGGCGCGCCGGTCGCCAGGCCCTGCCCGTGCGCCCGAACTCGGGTGCCACCACCATCTGGGTTCGTTCGGTCTTCACGGATCCTGCTGGCTTCAAGCGCGGTCCTCAAAGGACACGTCGCCGAGCGTCAGGCCGCGCCCGGTCAGGGTGGTGCGCAGCTGCTCGGTGTTGGCCTCCAGGAGCTTCATGACCTCACGGTCGGCGCCCTGGAAGGCCGCGTTGATCCGCCCGTTGCGCGCGCTGATCTTGATGCTCAGGCCTCCGAGCACGTTGCCGCGCAGATCGATCTGGAACTCCGAGGCGCCCGCCTTGTTGGTCCCCACGCGCACCCGCTCCACGATCTTCTGGGCGATCTCGTTGGCGATGGCGCGCAGGCGATCACTGTTGGCGGTCTCCCGCGGGCGGGCCACCGGGGTCGGCGCCATGAGGGCGGGGTTGAAGCGGAAGGATGCCGCCGCAAGGCTCCCGTCCCGCTGCCCGCCGCCCTGATCCTTCTGTGAGTCGGAACCGCCCTGGCCGCCGCGATTCTGATCGCCCTCGGTGCGCAGGCCCTCGGCCTTGCCGTCTGCCGCGAGCGCCGATCGGTCCGACGTCTGCTGCAGCCCCTTTCCGCGCTCCTCATGCTGCG
>DATGQN010000085.1:0-45333 GCA_035304185.1 Myxococcaceae bacterium | reverse complement strand
GAGGTTCCCCTTGCTCGGACGGTCCTTCTGGACCTCGGCTACCGCGAGGTCGAAGACGCGGGTTCCGACCACGAAGGTGTCGACAGCCATCACCACGCCTTCACCGGTCCCGATGGCCTGGTGGAACTCCACTACCGCGCCTTCCACGGCTTCGGCTCCTCGACGCTCGAGTACGCGACCCTGGCACCTCAGATGGTGAACGGCACCTGGGAGGGGCATCCGGTGCGCTACCTCGGCCTGGAGGACGAGTTCGTCTACATGTCCGTCCACGCCGCGAACCATCTGTTCGCCCGGTTGAGCTGGCTCCTCGATCTCGAACTCATGCGCCAGAAGCACCCGGACTTCGATTGGGGACGCATCAACGCGCTGGTGCAGGGACACCAGCTCGCGAACGCGATGACGCTTGCCTGGAGTCTCGGGGAGTCAGTCTTCGGCTGGGAGCCGCTCCCCGCGAGGACGCACGCCTGGAGCCGCGGGGCATGGAGAGGACGCCAGGTGTCGCGCTTGTTGCGTTCAGGAGACAGACTCGCCAGCGGCCGACTCAGCCAGTCCCGCGTCCCGGCCTTTCTCCTCCGCGCCTACCTGGCCGATGCGCCGCCCCAAGTCGGCGTGCATCTCGCCCGCGGCGTCCTCCGGACCGCCCGTCGTCACCTGCGCACGTCGTAGGTCAGGTGGGCGAACTGCCCGAAACGCTCAACGTTCTTCAGCTTCAGCACGTCCGGGCCGATGCGCCGCGGCAGCAGGGGGGCCCCTGCTTGGAGCGTCGCCGGCGCGACCGAGATCTGCAGTTCATCCAGGGCGCCGGCTTCCCAGAATTGTCCCGCCAGGTCCCCGCCTCCCATCATCCAGACGTTCTTGTCACCCGCTGCGGCGCGGATGTCGGGGAGCACGTCCGGGACGGAGCCCCTCACGATCCGGACATCCCCGCTCCCCGGGACGGGAAGGTCGCGGGAGCTGAAGACGAAGGTGGTGCGCGATCCCAAATAGGCGAGCTCGCTCCAACGCCCGGGCTGCTCGAGCACCCGCTCCTCGCGGAGGACCCACTCGTAGGTCGAGCTTCCCATGACGTTCACGCCGATGTCCGGCATCAGCGCGTCCATCTCAGGCATGACGTCGCTCTCCACGGCGAAGAGCCAGGAGAGCGAGTGGGATTCATCGGCGAGGAACCCGTTGAGGGTCGACGCGGTGAAGTAAATGAACCGAGGGGCAGGGGAGGGCGACATGTCTCTCCGGATGGGGGAAGGGAGCGCGGACCGAACTGCGCCGCATCCTTCCATGCCTCTCAGCCCCTGGCTTCCCGAAGCGTGCAGGAACCAACCCACTCCCACCCGCGCCCCGCCGTGCAAATCAGCCCGTGGGAGACTCGCCTCTCAGGGCCATCGGGCCGGAGGTGTGTTCTGAAGCAGGTCGACGTGAAAACCCCTGAAGACCTCCCGCGCCTCTTCGCCGAGGCCTGGAACCGCCGCGATCCGGACGCGCTGGCGTCCCTCTTCGAGCTCGACGCCGAGTTCGTGAACGTCACCGGGATCTGGTGGCACGACCGCGACGCCATCCGGAAGGCGCACGCCTACGGGCTCTCACGGATCTTCCCCGAGTCCACGTTGCGGATCATGCACACCCGGGTGAAGTGGCTCACGGACACGGTCGCCGTTGTTCACGCCCGGTTGCGCCTCGAGGGCCAAAGCCCGGTCGGCGACGTCCGGGTTCCCGGAAGCCGCGCGAGCATCTTCTCGTTCGTGGCAAGGCTCGGGCCCGAGGGGTGGCGGTGTGCGTCGGCGCAGAACACCGACATCATCGTCGGCAAGGAGACCCTCGTCCGAGACGTCGAAGGACAGTTGCAGGCGGTGGATTATCGGAGTCTGCCGGAGCCCTGAGACGTCGTTCTCCGCTTCACCCGGAGGTGGTTGTGCATGCAACTGTCTGCGTCAGGGCGGCGTGAGAAAGCACGGAGCGCCAACGTCCGGTTGGGCGTCGTGGCACAGTCCCGGTTCGTCGGGGCAGCAATACTCGCCGGGCGCACATGCGGGGCCCTCGGGAATGCAGACACCGCCCGCGCAGGTGGAGATCGTGCAGGACCCAGGGGCCGAGCAGACGGCACCATTCGCCACCGGTCGGCTGCAACCGGAGGTTGGAGAGCAGGTCGGGTTGTAGATCAGGCAGGGGTTGTCCCCGGCCTCGCACACGACCTCCGTCCCCGAGCCGCAGTTCCCTGCCCCGTCGCACACCGAGTTCTCGGTGCAGAGATCCCCGTCCTCACAGGGCTCGCCCAGGTCCTTCGGCAGCGACTCGCAGATGTTGTTCACACAGGCCCCGGTGTACTCGACGCACGCTCCTTCGGGGAGCTCGACGCAGTCCGCATCGGTTTCACAGAAGTCTTCGTCGACACACGCGCCATTCCGACAGACGTGAATCTTGAGGGAGCAGGCCGGCCCCTCGCCACACCGACACGTGTCATCCACGCAGGCATCGCTGCGCAGCGGGTCACAGGACTCACAAGCGGATGCCCCATCGCAGGGCGCTCCATCGTCGGGGACGCAGGCGCCCTCGCGGCAGCAGCCGGTCTCGCAGGTCTCAGGGGAACAGGCCTGGGCGACCGGGACGAGGGCAACCTGGAGCGACACCTCCCGTCCATCGACGATGTCCACCTCGGCACTCGCGACCGCGAGGGTGCTTCCCCCCGCCAGGCCCGCGACCGCCACCTCCAACCGGACGCCGATCGCTTGCACGGGCAGGAGCAGCCGCACCGTCTGACCCGGTGACAGCGGCTCCCCCGGCGTCTCGGGGCGCACGATCACCTGAGGAACCGCGTCCTCCCAGGCAACCGTCACCCTGAGCTGGTCAGGGCCGACTTCCGAGGGATCCGCAACGGTCAGCAACAACGAAGGGGCGCTCCCGTGGCAGCCGGTCACCTGCAGTCCGGCCAGGACCATCGCGAGGATCCCGGGCGCGAGCAGCATCAGGCGGGAGCGGGAAGCGGGGCGGGTCGACGGTGGCAAGGGGGAACTCTCCGGACGCAGAGACTCAGGTCATGACCGCCGTGGATTCTCCCTCCGGCGGGGGCAGAAACCGTAGCAGGATGTCCCCATGTCCAAGCATCCGGTGCGGATCCTGACGGCCAAAGAGGCAGCCCGTGTCGAGAAGCTGCGGAAGATCTGCCTGTCCTTCCCCGAGGCCAATGAGCGGCCCTCGCACGGCGCGCCCTGCTGGTTCGCGGGCAAGGGGAAGAGCTTCGCCAACCTCGACGACCACCATCACGGGGCCGAGCATCTCTCGGTGTGGCTCCCACAACCGCCGGGCGTGCAGGAGGATCTGATCGCCGTCGATCCCGCCCGTTACCTCCGGCCACCCTACGTCGGGCACCGTGGCTGGGTGGCGGTCGTTCTCGACGAGAAGACCGATTGGAAGTCGCTGGAGCGGCTGGTGCGCGAGGCCTACCTGCACGTGGCGACCGCGAAACTGCGCAAGCTGCTGCTGGGAGAGGGGGCGCCCCCGAAGAAGGCCTCTCCGCGCTGAGGTGCCGACCGGGTCGACGACGCCCGGACGTGGCTGCCGCGCACTGAGCCGCTCGAGAAGCGGGCGGCCGAGCTCCTGACCTGACCGACCCGGGGCGTCGGCGTTGAGTCCGCCGTTACGAGCGCCAGCGCCCCGTCGCGTGTCCCACCGCGGCTTGGCGCAGCAGCACTGCGCAACGTAGCCTGCGCGCCCGCTTCTCCTGCGCCTCCTTCCGTGTCCGGCTCCCGCTCCTCAAGCCTCACCCGCCTGGCGGAACTCTGTCTGGGCCTGCTCCTCCTGGGAGGATGCCTCGCGCTCGCGTCCGCGCCGGTCTGGACCCTGGGGCCCTCGGTCGCACTCGCCGGAATGGCCGCGGTGACCATGAGTCTGGGGGCCCGCGCCGAGGAGCGGCCGCTGCGTCCTCCCGTCTTTGCCGCGCTGCTGCTCGTCCCGGTGATCGCCTGCGCGCTGCAGCTCGTGCCCCTTCCTCAGCGCTGGTTGGGTCTGCTGAGCCCGCGGGCTGCGGAGATCGTGGACTTCGTCCTGGTGCCGCTCGGTCTGTCGTCCAGCCGTCCGGTGAGCCTGGATCCTCCTGCCACCTGGCGCGCGCTGGCCGGTGCCCTCACCGCGCTGCTGGTCTTCCTCACGGCCTCGCATCTCGTGCGCCGGGAGGGAGCGCAGCGCCGTCTGGGCCTCGGTCTCGCCTTTCTCGCCGCCGCGCTTCCGGTGCTGGCGGGGCTGCACTGGCTCGCCGGTACCGAGCGCCTCTACGGGCTCTACACCTTCCGCGTGTCCACGCCCGCGCTCATCACCCCCTTCGGCAACCCCAACCATCTGGCCGGCTTCCTCGGGCTGGGGGCGGCCGTGGCACTGGGTGCCGCACGCTCGACGCGGACGCGCGGTCGACTGCGATGGGCGCTCTATGGCGCCTGGGCGCTCAGCTCCGCGGGCGTGCTCGCGTCGCGCTCGCTGGGCGGCGTGCTCGCGTGGGTCATCGGGCAGCTGACCTTCGTTCTGCTGGTGTGGCGGGCGGAGCGTGCGGAGGGGCCCGGCGGAGGCGGGAAGGGGCGCCGTCGCTGGGAGGCCCCGGCGCTGGTGGTGGGGCTCGTGCTGCTCTTTCTGCTCGGGCTCTCGGCCGTTCGCCCATTGGAGGCGGAGCTGCTTGAGACGGCGAGCGTGGGCGGACTCGCCTCCAGCAAGCTCGAGCTGCTCCCCGGCTTCGCCGCCATGGCCACCGAATTCGGCTGGGTCGGGGCCGGGCGGGGTGCGTTCGAAGCGGCCTGGCCCCGCTTCGCGGATCGCGCGCGCGGAGACACCTT
This sequence comes from Myxococcaceae bacterium, assembly GCA_035304185.1. Classification (GTDB taxonomy): domain Bacteria; phylum Myxococcota; class Myxococcia; order Myxococcales; family Myxococcaceae; genus DATGQN01. The sequence goes on along the minus strand of DATGQN010000085.1, from coordinate 40,522 downwards.
CACGCATCCCGAACACGCACCGCTGCAGTGGGCCACCGAGTTCGGCTTCCCCATCGCGGTGATCCTGCTCCTCGGCGTGCTGTGGAGCGGCGGTTGGTTGCTCTCTCGCCGGCGGATGGGATCGCTGCAACTGGGCGCGCTCGCGGGACTGGTGGGCCTCTGCCTCCAGAACCTGGTGGACTTCAGCCTGGAGCTGACCTTCCTCGCCAACGCGGCGCTGGTCGCCCTGGCCATTGCCTGGGGCGCACCCACCAAGCCGCAGGCATCCGGGTCTCCGCTGCGCTTCGCGGGCCATGTGCCGGTGGTGCTCGCCGCGCTCGCCGGTGTGGTGGGGCTCTTCGCGGCGCTCGGTCCGGGGCGCTCGACTCTGGATGGCGCCACCGACGCGCTCCGGGACGCGATCGCCGCCGGACGGCCGGCGGCCGAGGTGCAGGCGTTGGCGGTGAAGCGCATCGATCGTCACCCGGCCCACTGGACACCCCACGCGTTGGCCGCTCAGTCCATCGCCGGTGGATCCGCCACGCCCCGTGACGCGCTGGCCTTTGCCAACCGCGCCCTCTTTCTCCACCCGCACCACGGCCCCACCCATCGGGTGGCCGCCCGGGCCTTGTTGCGCCTCGGTGCGCGGGAGCAGGCCTTCATCGAATACCGCCTTGCGGCACGCGCCGGGGATGGGGGCGCGGTGACCGAAGCCCTCTCCCACGCGCGTTCCACCTCGGAGCGCGTCAGCCTCACCCCGGATCCCGCGCGGGCCCGCCACATCGCGCGGCAGCTTCCCGAGGCCGCACAGGCGATCGCCTACCTGCAGGAGGTCCCCTTCCGCTTTCCCGACGCCACGGGGCTCGAACTTGCGCGGTTGGCCCTGGACGAGGCCCGTCTCCATCTGACCGCGAAGGACCTCACCCGCGCCGCCGAAGCGGGCGAACGCGCGAGCGCGCTGGCACCGGGAGCGCTCGAGACCGAGCTGGGCCGTGCGCGTCTGCTCCGTGCGATGGGCTCGCATGAGGCGTCGCTCGGGTTGCTGAAGACCCTGTGGGCGCGCCACCCGGGTCCCGCGGTCGGCTTTGCCCTGGTCGAAGGGGCGCTGGCGCAGCGGACGCCGAAGGCCGCCTTCGCCGCATTGACCCAGACCCGTCCCTTCCTGAGTGCCTTCGACGAACGCGCGCGCTGGCTCGAGCTGGAAGCGCAGATCTATGACCTCGAAGGCGCCTTCCACCGGGCGATTGCCAGCCGGCGCAATGCCTGCCGACTGACCCCCACGGCCGCCTGCCACTTCCGCCTCGCGCGGGCCCTGGAGCGCATGGGCGACGTGGCGCAGGCCCGGGACGCGGTGCGCACCGGCGCGCGACTGGGGCCCCAGCCACCTCCCGAGACGACCACCTCCTGGCTCGGGGAGCTCGAGCGCAGGCTTGCGGCGCAGCAGGGGGGGCGCGACGGGGCGTCGGGAAGCGCAGGGATGGAGACCGATGCGCTGCTTCGCCGACTCGGGGAGCGGTGATCCGCCGGTTGCCGGACGTCACCCTTTCTCCGACGGTGCAGGAACCACCGGCAGCGGGGCACTGTGGATTGCGGCCTGACGCGCGCGGTGGTTAGACCGCCCGCGCCATGTCCTCCCGCTCCCTGATCGACCTCTTCCGCACCCTGGCGGCCTTCTCGCCCGAGCGCACCACCCTCGCCGACGCCCCCTGGGAGACCTACGTCCCCTGGGCCATCGGCAACGGGCTTGCACCTCTCGCGTCCTACAACCTCGAATACGTGCTCCCCGGCAGCCAGGCCCCGCGCTGGGCGCGTGAGCAGCTCGCGTCGATCTACCAGGGCTCGGCGAACGACAACGTCCTCAAGCTGGTCATGTTCAAGCGCCTCGTGGACAAGCTCGAGGGCCGCAAGCTCATCCTGATGGGCAGCGCGGTGCTCGCCGAAGCGCTCTATCCGCACCTGGCCTTCCGACCCATCATCGACATCGAGCTGCTCGTGCGTCGGATGGATGTGGAGCCCTTCAGCGGCTACCTCTCCAACCACGACTTCAAGACCGACGACACCGGGTACGAGAACTCGGCCGCCACCCGCGTGCTCTCAGACGGCGCCACCCCCATCCTCCTCTTCAGTGAGCCGTTTGGAGCGGCCGGCCGCCCCTTCGTCGACGGCATCTTCGAGCGTGCGATCCCGAACCGGCTCTACGGCAGCTCGATCTACCGGCCCAGCGCGGAGGACACGCTGCTGCTCGCCATCCTCTCGCTGGCCCGGCAGGGCTTCGCGGTCCCCTTCATCTCCTTCGTGGATCTACGCGAGCTGGTCACCGGCGCCCCCTCCCTCGACGATCCCCTGCAGCTCAAGCCCCAGCCCGTGGTGCTTCGCGAACGCGCCGCGGCGTGGAAGCTCGAGCGCCCGCTCTGGGCCGCGCTCACCCTCATCGAGCGCCTCTTTCCCGAAACGCGCGACGCCGTGCAGCCGTTGCTTCCGGAGCTCAGCCGCACCTCACGCACCGTGCTGGAGCGTGGGGTGGTGCAGCCCCTCTCAACCCTCACCGGGGCGCTCACCGAGAAGCGGGGGGCCGCAAGGCTCCGTCGGTTGCTCACCGGAGGGCGCTGAGCGTCGCGCCGGAGTCAGCGGGTCGGTCCCACTCGCGTGCGCGCTCGCCTCGACTCGAGGGGGCGCCGCGTGAACGTCAGCGCGCCAGGCCGCAGGCCTTCTTGCCCTCGGCCGTGTCGGTGATGCCGCACTGACAGGTCTCGAGCAGCGCGTCGCAGGTCGCCAGATCCTCGGCGGTGGGCTGCCCCTCGCTGCCCTCGACGAGGCCGTTGAGGTAGTAGCAGTTGTCGCGCTCATACTGCGTTTCGAGACACTCGCACTGCATGTCGGCCAGGGCACGACAGCTGCTCTTGCACGCTGACAGCGTGAAGAGGGGAAGCAGGGCGACGACGCAGAGGATCAGGCGCATGACGCGCGGCACCCTGCCAGAGCCCGCGCCCCTTGCCAACGATCCCTCCCTCAGCCCTGCTGAAAGTCGTAGACGCTCCCCAGCTTCAGGATGCCGGTGAGGGCATCCAGCGCTTCGAAGCTCTCCCGCGCCAACAGGGGGTCCGCCAGGTCCGCCCCGGTCAGGGTCTCGCGGTAGAAGCGCTTCACCCAGGCTTCCAGGTCGGCGAAGAGTGCGTCGTCCAGGAAGACCCGCGCCCCGATGGCTGCCCGCTCGGCCTCATTGAGGACCACCCGCTGGCGCAGGCAGGCCGGCCCGCCTCCGTTGTCCATGGACTGCCGGACGTCGAGGTAGTGGACCTCGGCCACCGGGTTGTCCTCGGCGACCACCCGCTCCAGGAAGGCGCGGCTGGTGGCGACCTCCCGTGCGTCCTCGGGGGCGATGATCGCCATGCGCCCATCCGGCCGGGTCACCACCTGCGAGTTGAAGGCGTAGGAGCGGACCGCATCCGCCAGGGGCAGCTCCGATTCCGTGGCGACGCACGCTCGGAACGTCGGCCCCAGCAGCCCACCGAGCCGCTCGAGCAGGGCCGGGTGATCCACGAACGCCTTCTCGTGAAGCATCAGGAACGACCCGTTGCCCACCGCGAGGACGTCGGTGTGGAACGCACCGCCGTCGATCCCCGCCGGATCCTGCCGGGGGAAGAGCACCTGCGCGCGTGCAAGCTGGTGCAGCCGCGCCAGGGCCTCGCTGGACTCGCGGGTCTGCCGCGCCGGGAAGACCTTCGGCCCCCCGGTGTCCGGACCGAAGGCCACCCGTCCCCAGGCGAAGACGTGCACCGCGGGCCGGTCGGTGACGAAGAGGCGGGTGTGGTTGGCCGCGCCCTCGTCCGCGAACTGGCCGCCACCGGGCAGGGGACGGTGCACCGTGAAGTGGCGGGGATCGGCGAAGATCGCCTCGAGCACCGCGTGGGTGGTGTCCGCTTCGATGGCGCGGTGGAACATCTGTTGGAGGTTGGCCGGGGTGAGGTGCACCGTGCCGTCGGCGGTGTCGGTGCTGGGCGCCACGGTCGCGGCGTTGGCGGTCCACATCGAGGAGGCGCTGGAGCACACGCGCAGCAGGTGACCGCCGTCCTTGCCCGCGGCGGTGAGGATGGCCTCGTCGGTCCCCGAGAACCCCAGCTCCCGAAGCGTGCGCAGCGAAGGACGCGGCTGCGGCGGCAGCACCGCCTGCCCCACGCCCAGTCCGGCCACGAAGCGCATCTTCCCGAGCCCCTGCAGCGCCGCTGCCCGCGGATGGCTCTCCTGTCCCCCATGGGTGAGGCTCGCCACGTTGCCCGGACTCAGGCCCGCATAGTTGTGCGTCGGTCCCACCAGGCCATCGAAGTTGTATTCGCGCGCGCTCATGTCCCTGGCATAACCCGATTCCAGATGGAGTCCGAGGCTTCCGAGAAGGGCACGACGCCCGCACAACCCGCTCGGCCGCCTGCGCTCAAGCGCCTCAAACGTCGGCTGCGCTACCACCTGGTCCGCGCCACGCTGGCGGCCTTCGGGCTCCTGCCCCTGCCCGTGGCCCAGCGGCTCGGCGCATGGCTCGGGGGCCTCGCCTTCCGCATGGCGTCCCGCGAGCGCACCCGCGCGCTGGAAGGACTGTCCCGCGCCTTTCCCGAACAGGGCCAAAAGGCGCGGGAGGAACTCGCGCGCGAGAGCTTCCGTCACCTGGGGCGGATGGCCTTCGAGCTCGCCTGTATCCGCCAGCTCGACGCCGAGCTCGCCCACCACGTGGAGTGGCCCGAGGCCGATCGCGCCCGCTTCGCCCGCGCCTGGGAGCGGGGCCGGGGCGTGATCTTCGTGACCGGCCACCTCGGAAGCTGGGAGCTGCTCGCGCGGCGCATCACCTCGGATGGTTTCCCCAGCGCCACCATCGCCCGGGAGGCGAGTGATCCCCGCATGACCGCGCTGCTGGGGCGCTTCCGCGAACAGGGCGGGCTGCAGACCATCTGGCGCGGGGATCCCGGTGCCGCCCGCGCCATGCTGCGCACCCTGCGCGAGGGCCGCGCGCTGGGCCTGCTCATCGACCAGGACACGCGCGTCCAGAGCCTCTTCGTCCCCTTCTTCGGCCACCTCGCCGCGACCCCGCGCGCGCCCGCCGACCTCGCCCTGCGCACCGGTGCCGCGCTGTTGGTGGGGACCTGCTTCCGCCAGCCCGACGGCCGCTACCGCCTGGAGATCGAGGAGATCGGGGTCCCGTCCCCTTCACGCACCGAGAAGGAAGCGCAGGCCCTCGCCCTGACCGCGTCTCTCACTGCGGCGCTGGAGGCCGCGATCCGCCGCCACCCGGCGCAGTGGGTGTGGATGCACGAGCGCTGGAAGACGCGGCCTCCCGCTGAAATCTGAGACCCGCGGCGAATCCGCCCATGCCCACTCTCCGGCGCCCCGGCATTGACCGGACCGCCGCTGCTGGTCAGTCTCGCCTCCGTGAGAATCCATTCCTTCGCGCGCGTCTCCCTGTTGCTGCTCGGGCTTTCCGCCTGTCCGCCCACCGATGATCCCAACCCCACACCCGATGGGGGAGAGCAGGACGAGGATCCCGGCGCCGTCTCCGGTCAGCTCACCCTCGCCCCCCTGAGCGAGTTCGGCGCCGGCACGCCCGTTCCCGGCCCGGCTGACGTCACGGCCTCCGGAAAGCTGCAGGTGGGGACGCCGGGCGCGACCCTGGCGCAGGGCATCGCGACCGACCCCGCGCTCGCGCGGCTCTCCAAGAGCCCGCCCCGGGACCTTTTCAGCCGCTTCGGCGAGATTCAGACCCCGCCGCAGCCCGCCCGTCCCCAGCTCGGGAACATCATCCCCGGTGAAGTGCTGGTGCAGCGGCGGCCCCGGACGCCGGGTCTGAAGGTCGGCGCCGTGCAGGCGCTGCGCATGCCGGAGCTGGACGTCCGGCTCGAGGCCCTCCCGCCGCCGTCCTCCCGCGTCGAGCACCTGCGCGCCCGCCGTCCGGATGGGGCGCCGCTGAACGCCGAGGAGACCCTGGCCCTCGCCACCCGCCTCAATGATCACCCGGACTACCTGAGCGCCGAGCCGAACCGCCGCGTCTACGCCCAGGCCCTCCCGGACGATCGCCACATCGCCCTGCAGTGGCACCTGCCGTCCATGTCCCTCCCCGAAGCGTGGGACCTGCAGACCGACGCCTCCGACATCGTGGTGGCGGTCCTGGATACCGGCATCATCAACCACGCGGATCTGGGCTCCAACGTGATCCCGGGCGCGGACCTCATCAGTGATCCCACCTCGGCCGGAGACGGGAACGGGCGTGATCAGGATCCCACCGACGAGGGCGGGGACAACCCGAACGGCGGCTCCTCGTGGCACGGCACGCACGTCGCCGGCACCATCGGCGCGGACACCAACAACGGTCGCGGCATCGCCGGCGTGGCCTGGAGCGTGAACATCCTGCCGGTGCGCGTGCTGGGGCGGGATGGCGGGACCACCGCCGACATCGTCGCCGGCATCGAGTGGGCCATGGGTCGCCCCGTCTCCGGCCTGACCACCAACCCCCGTCCGGCTGACGTGCTCAACCTCTCGCTGGGAGGTGACGGTGCGCCGAGCGCCGCGGTGCAGTCCGCCATCGACAGCGCCGTCGCCCAGGGCGCCATCTTCGCGGTCGCCGCCGGCAACGAGAACGAGGACACCGCCCGCAAGTTCCCCTGCAACCAGCAGCGGGTGATCTGCGTCGGGGCGAGCAAGCCCAACACCCGTCGCGCCAGCTACAGCAACTTCGGCGCGGAGGTGACCCTCATGGCCCCCGGCGGCGAGGTCGCCGAGGACACCAACGGCGATGGCTATGGAGACGGTGTGCTCTCCACTGCCCGCGGCAGCGATGGCGCCGACGCCTACCTCTTCTACAACGGCACCAGCATGGCGACCCCGCACGTCGCCGGACTGCTCGCGCTGATGAAGCAGGCCCGCAGGGACGCCTCGCTGAGCGAGCTGACCCACGCGGAGGCCTCGGCCATGCTGGCCCAGACCGCCATCCCCGGTGCGCAGTGCAACGAGGGGTGTGGCGCCGGTCTGGTCAACGCCCACGGCGCCATCCTGGCCGCGTTGGGCCAGGCGCAGCCCAGTGGCCCGGGGCGCCTGTCGGTGGCCACCACCCGGCTGACCCTGCGCGACCAGACGCCTTCCGAGTTCCTCGTCTCCAACTACGGTGGGGAGCCGGTCGGCGTCACTGCCGCCTTCAGTCCGCTCAGCGGCGGCCTGGAGCTCGACTTCCCCGATGGCGCCTCCTTCACCCTGCAGCCGGGGACCAGCCGGACGGTCTCGGTCCGGGTGCGCACCGCGGGGCTCCCGGATGGGGCCTACGAAGGGACCCTGGCGCTGACGCCTTCGGTGGGGACGCCGATCTTCATCTCGGTGCGCATCCGCATCGGCCCCGCTCCCGGTGAGGGACGGGATGCGCTCATCATCTTCATGTACCTGGATGAGAACGAGGAGTGGCAGGCGGAGACAGGGGGCCTGGTGACCAACGCCTACGAGTACCGCTATCGCGGCGAGGTCCCCCCGGGGGAGTACGTCGTCGTGGCCGCGGTCGACGAGGACGGTGACGGCGAGTACCTGGAGGATGGGGAGCGCTACGGCTTCTATCCCACCAACGAATCCCCCGAGTTCATCACCGTGAGGTCGGGCGATGAGGTGACCGGGATCGACTTCACCCTCTCGCCGTACCGGGAGCTCAGCGGCGAGGGCTCGGACATCGGGGAGGTCTGCGACAACCACGGCGAGTGCAATGGTGTGTGTCTCGATCTCGGCCCGGGGTACTGCTCGGTGGATTGCACCTCCGCCGGCTCGGCCGCGTGTCCCGTCGGGAGCACCTGCTACGCCTTCTCCAGTGGCGGCGAGGAGGTCGGGTACTGCCTGGCGGATTGCGCCTCTCCGGGCGGACAGAGCACCTGCCGCGCGGGACAGACCTGCGAGGCCTCCCAGTCGGGCAAGGGCTACTGCATGCCCGACTGACGCCGCGGAGGCGGGGGCGCGATCTCCTCCCGGTCGGCCGGGTGAACGGGGCCGACCGGATGCTTCCGCCGGACCCGCGGGCGTGGCAGGGTGCCCCCTCTGCCGGAAGGCTTCCGGGGGCGCCGTCTCCCCGAAGCCCCTTCTTTCCCGGGCTCTGTGTCGTGCGCCTCCTGTTCATCTTCCTCGTCGTCATCCCGCTCCTTTCGGCCTGCGAGCCGCGGCGTGAGGACGGCGAAGAAGGGGAGGCGCGGCCCCAGGTCCTGCTCACCGGCGTGCGCATGCGCGCCTTCGACGAGGGGGCGATGGTGGGGCGGGGGAGGGCGGCGCGGCTGGCCTACCACCGGGACACCGGCGAGGCGTCGGCGGACGAGGCCTGGTTCGAGGTGGTCCCGGTCGAAGGGGTCAGCCACGGGCTGGTGCACCAACATGGTCCCCTGGAGCTGCGGACCGCGGAGATCAGCGGACGCCTGGAGGACACGCTGCACGCCCGCGGTGGGGTGCGCCTGCAATCGCGCTCCGGAATCGACGCCCAGACCCCCTCCGCGACCTATGCCCCGGATCGACGCGTGGTCTCCGGGAACCGGGGCGTGGTGGCCCACAAGGACGACACCCACCTCACCGCGGACGGTTTCCACTTCAACCTCGTTGAGGAGACCTTCGACTTCGAGGGGAACGTCGAGACGGTCACCGGAGTTGCCGCGCCATGACGCCCTACCTGCTCGCCCCGCTCATCGTCGCGGCCGCCCTCGCGGTGAAGCCCGCGCAGGCCCAGAACCGGCCCCCGGGGGATGCCGATGCCGCGGCGTTCGAGGCGGAAGGTCCCAAGCGACCGGTCCGTATCCGCGCCCCCCACTTCAAGATCTTCGGCAAGGAGAGCCGGGCGGTCTACACCGGCGGGGTGGTGGCCACCCGCGATGACACCCGCCTCACCTGCCGCGAGCTCACCGCTTACTACGACGCCCAGGGCGAGGTCCGGCGGCTGGTCTGCGTGGGCAACGTGGTGGCCACCGATGGGGACAAGTGGGCCCGCGGCCAACGGGCCACCTTCGACAACGTGGGCGCCATTCTCGAGGTCACCGGCAACCCTGAAGCCCGCCAGGGTCCGAACCTCATGCGCGGCAGCCTCGTCCGGTTCTACGTGGGAACCGACGTCCTCGAGGTCACCGACGCCGACACCAAGCTCGAGAGCCCCCGCGAGCGCCGCATCTCACCTCCCGGAGCCCGCTGACGGTGTCGCCTCCCACCTCCACCGCGTCCGCCCCCCGGGGCTCCGAGGCCCCGGACACCGCCTCCGCCCTCGTCGCTGAGGGGCTGGTCAAACGCTACCGGCGCCGCACCGTGGTCGCGGGGGTGAGCCTCGTGGTCCGGCCCGGTGAGGTCGTGGGCCTGCTGGGTCCCAACGGCGCCGGCAAGACCACCTCGTTCAACATGGTGGTGGGGCTGGTGCGCCCGGACGGGGGGAGGGTCACCCTCGACGGTCGGGACCTCACCCACCTGCCCATGCACCGTCGCGCCCGCGTGGGGCTGGGCTACCTCCCCCAGGAGGCCAGCATCTTCCGGCGCCTGACCGTGCGGCAGAATTTCCTGGCCGTGCTCGAACTCCAGCGCCTCTCCCGCGCCGAACGCCACGAGCGGGCCGAGGCCCTGCTCGCCGAGTTCGGGCTCACCCACGTCGCCGACTCCCTGGGCGAGACCCTCTCCGGAGGCGAGCGCCGGCGCGCGGAGATTGCCCGCTCCCTGATCCCCCATCCCCGTTTCATCCTCTTCGACGAGCCCTTCGCCGGGGTGGACCCCATCAACGTCCACGACCTCCAGCGCCAGATCGCGGCGCTCCGGGAGCGGGGGCTGGGCGTCCTCATCACCGACCACAACGTCCAGGACACCCTGGGCATCTGTGACCGGGCCTACCTGATCGCGCAGGGCGACATCCTCGAGGAAGGGACGCCCCAGGCGCTGGCCGAGAGCCCCAAGGCGCGGGCCATCTACCTGGGGGAGCGATTCCGTCTCGCGCCCGCCGCCTCCTCCGAGGGGCCCCCGGGCTGATCGCTCGGCGTCCGGGCATGCGGACGCCCGGGCCCCACCCACCCTGTCACTTCTTCAGGGAGCACCACCGACCGTCCGGCATCCGGGATGCCTTTCTTCAGGGCATCTCTCCCGGTGGACCCTCGTCGCGGACCCGCCCGGCGGGGACATCCGCCCCGGACGCCCCTCCGGACCTCGCCGGGAGAGCGTCCGGGCGAGAGGGGTGTCGGGGAAGCGACGCGCCAACTGCAAGGATGACGCCGGCCTGTTCGTTTCCCGATGCTGCCGGCCCCGGAGAGGGGGCGCGCTCCCCCGGCCACTGGTAGGTCCGGGAAGCGGTTGATACGTTGGCACGACTCTTGATGAAGGCTCGCCCCGGGGTCTCCCCGGGCCCCGTCGCGCCCCCGACACGCGCGCATTCACCCCGGAGCAACGGAAAGACGCCCCATGGCGATGGAACTCAAGCAATCCCTCCGGATGACCCAGCAGCTGGTGATGACGCCCCAGCTGCAGCAGGCCATCAAGCTGCTCCAGCTGGGGCGGATGGACCTGCTCGAGCAGGTCCGGGAGGAGATGGAGCAGAACCCGGTCCTGGAACAGGCCGAGGAGCGCCTGATCGAGTCGGTGGAAGGGCTCGACGCCGGAGAGGCCAGCTTCCAGGCGGAGAACACCGAGCCGCCCCCCGCCGAGCACCTCCCCGAGCGTGACGTCTCCGCCGAGGTGCAGGGCGCCCCCGAGGATGCTCCGGAGATCGACTGGGAGAGCTTCCTCAACAGCAACCAGTTCGGCGAGGGCCATGCCCTCCCCAGCAACCGCGGCCTGGTCGACTCCGAGGACTTCCCCTCCTTCGAATCCACCCTGGTGGAGAAGGAGGACCTGGCGGCCCACCTGTGGGGGCAGCTGCGCTTCGTCCGCATGAACGACGCCGAGCGGCGCATCGCCCTGCTCATCGTCCACAACCTCGATGACGACGGCTACCTGCGCCTCGAAGGGGTGGAGGGCGACCCGCTGATCCGCCTGGTCGACGAGGCGGACGTGCCCATGAGCCTCGGCAACCGCGTGCTGCGTCGGATCCAGCGGCTGGACCCGGTGGGTTGCGGCGCCCGTGACCTCAAGGAGTGCCTGCTGCTGCAGGCGGCAGCCCTCAAGGATCCCAGCGCGCCCCTGCTCGCGACCCTGCTGGGCCGCTACGTGAAGCAGCTCGAGCGTCGCAACCTCCCGGCCATCGCCAAGGACCTGGGCATCGAGGTCGAGGAGGTCGCCGCTGCCCACCGCCTGATGATGCGGCTCGACCCGCGTCCGGGACGCAACTTCAGCGGGGACGACGCGCAGGCCATCACCCCGGACGTCTTCGTCTACAAGCTCGAGGACGGCTACACCGTGGTCCTCAACGACGACGGGCTCTCCAAGCTGCGGATCAGCGGGGCCTACCGCGCGGCCCTCAAGGGGGGCCAGGTCGAGCCCGGCCAGACCCGCGACTTCATCCAGGAGAAGCTCAAGAGCGCTCTGTGGCTGCTGCGCTCCATTCATCAGCGGCAGCGCACGATCCTCAAGGTCACCGAGAGCATCGTGAAGTTCCAGCAGCCCTTCCTGGATCACGGTACCGCGCACCTGCGCCCGCTCATCCTGCGCGATGTCGCCGAGGACATCGGCATGCACGAGTCGACGGTGAGCCGGGTGACCAGCAACAAGTACGTCTCGACCCCCCAGGGCGTCTTCGAGCTCAAGTACTTCTTCAACTCCTCCATCGCCCGGGTGGCCGGCGAGGACACCGCCAGTGAGGCGGTCAAGCACCACATCAAGCAGCTCATCGCCAAGGAGGACCCCAAGGCCCCCTACAGCGATCAGAAGCTGGTCGAGCTGCTGCGCGGCCGGGGGATCGACATCGCCCGCCGGACCGTCGCCAAGTACCGCGAGGTCCTGGGCATCCTCCCGTCCAGCAAGCGCCGCTCCTACGTCTGAGCGCGCAAGCCGGTCGAATCGGTGTTTCTCCCGGCCGGAAAGCGCAGCCCTGGCGGGATGCGCTTTCCGGATGCTCCGACCTACGGCCGGTCCGCTGTCCGCGATGCGGCTCGCGTCGCTCCGGCGCTGACCGTGACGACCCCACCGGATGACGGCGCCGCGGGCTTCACGGTGGACGCGCCCTTCGGGATCGGCTGATCCACGGAGGACCGTCCATCCGGAAGTCGGTGGCCCTGTGCGGCAGGAATCTTCCGTTCGGGAAATGGTCTCGCGCCGCGCGGGTTCTTCGTCTGCCGCCCCCGCAGCGGTTGCCTTGCGCCGCGAACAGCGATGCAATGCGGGGTGCGGCCACACACCCGTTGCCCGCCCGAAGGAGGCACCCTGCATGCAGCTCAACGTCACCTTTCGCCAGATGGACTCGTCGGACTTCCTCAAGGATTACGCGCGAGAGAAGGTCGAACGGGTGAACAAGTATCTGGATCGGGCTGGTGAGGCGAACGTGGTCTTCAGCCTCGAGCGGCATCTCCACCACGCCGACATCACCATCCACTCCGGCCGCTACGTGCTGCGCGGTCACGAGAAGAGCGAGGACATGTACGCCTCGATCGATCTTGCGATGGACAAGATCGAGAAGCAGCTCAAGCGCTACAAGGACAAGCTCAAGCACCACCACGCGCGTGAGAGCCGGGCGGCGAAGGAGGATGCCGTCCAGCGCTTCGAGGCGCGCATGGACGTGCTGGACTTCGACGGCCAGGGAGAGGACGCCGTCCAGCCCACCGCCGAGCCGAAGGTGGTCTCCACCTCGCGGGCGCAGGTGCAGGCGCTCTCGCTGGATGAGGCCGTCATGCAGATGGACCTCGCCAACCAGGACGTGTTGGTCTTCCACCGCACCGACACCAATGAGATGAACGTCCTCTACCGCCGTCGGGAGGATGGGAAGCTCGCCCTCATCGCCACCCCGCTCTCCGGCGGGGGCTGACGCCTCCCTGACAGGGCTGTCCGCGGACCGGCAACGGACCGCGGGCGGTCCTTGCATGGCACCCATCGCCGGGGGTATGGCCCCGGCTCCACGAGCGACCGACCCGGGGCATTCGAGCGCCATGAAGATCACAGATTTCCTCAGCCCCGAGGCCGTCCTCCCGGAGCTCAGCGCACGCACCAAGCCCGAGGTGCTCCGGGAGCTGGCCGAGACCCTCAAGAAGACCGAACCCTCCCTGCGCAACGCCGACCTGGTGGCGGTGCTCAACGAGCGCGAACGCCTGGGCTCCACCGGGATCGGTGAGGGCGTGGCCATCCCGCACGGGAAGGTCAACGGCATGTCCGGCCTGCGCGCGGTCTTCGGGCTCTCCCGAGGCGGGGTGGACTTCGACGCCATTGATGGGCGTCCCACACACCTCTTCTTCGCGCTCCTGGCTCCCGAGCACAGCGCGGGGATTCATCTCAAGGCGCTCGCCCGCGTGAGCCGGCTCTTCAAGAGCCCCACCTTCCGCGCCTCGATCCTTTCCGCGTCGGACGCCCGTTCGATCTACGACCTCATCGTCAACGAGGACGCGCGCGCCTGACCTTGCGTCAGGGGGCAGCCGGGCGATCAGGGGGCCTCAGCGTAGGGCGGTGTCCAACCACAGGGTGACCGGTCCATCGTTGACCAGCGCCACCTGCATGTCGGCTCGGAAGACCCCGGTCTCCACCTGCATGCCGCCCTCGCGCAGGCGGGCGACCACCTGCTGGTAGCGGACCTCGGCCTCCTCCGGTGGGGCGGCCGCGATGAAGCCCGGGCGCCGACCCCGGTGCGCGTCCCCGTAGAGGGTGAACTGGCTCACCACCAGCAGCGGGAGGCCCAGCGTCCGGGCCGAGCAGTTCATCTTCCCCTCCGCATCTTCGAAGAGGCGCAGCTCGGGAAGCTTATCGGCCATCCAGACGACCTCGGCATCGGTGTCCTCCCGGCCCACGCCCAGCAGCACCAGCAACCCCTGGCCGATGGCCCCGACCTGCTGTCCTCCGACCTCGACCGATGCCTGCTTCACCCGTTGAATGACCGCGCGCATGGGCGGGTTGTACCGCGTCGAAGCCCGTCGTTGGACCCGGCGTCGTCCCCTTGCGGACAGTGGGATGCGAAGACTCCAACCACTATGCCTGCCTGCTCAACGGCTGGGCCGGTGGCACCGGTCGGCGACTTGGATCCGGTTCCAAGCGGGGGCCATAATGGCCGCGACCTTTTCCCTCTTCTCCGGATCGAAGCGGACACCGGAGCGGTCACCCTGGGCGCAGGGGGCCGTTGGAGGGACCCTCCTCGTCGGGCCCGCGCTCCCGTCACAGCTTCCCGGCCCCCCGCCGGATGCATCCAGAAGGTGAACCGTTTGATCCACGATCGCGCGCCACGCTGCTTCCGGTGGGCCCTTCCCCTCGCGGTGCTGCTGTGTGCGCCGTGGGCCATGGCCGATGGCCTGACCGCCGCCGACCGACAGGAGCTGAAGAAGGCGCTCCAGGAAGTGCTCGATCATCCGAGCATGTCCGCCGCGCGCGTGGGCATCGTGGTTCACTCCCTGGCCGACGGGAAGCCGCTCTTCGCCGAGAACGGCGATGAGCTGCTCAACCCCGCGTCGAACATGAAGCTGGTCACCGCCGCCGCAACGCTCGCGCGTCTGGGCCCGGACTACCGCTTCTCCACCGAGTTCCTCACCGACTCCGAAGTCGGCGCTGACGGGCGTGTGAAGGTCCTCTATGTCCGCGGCAAGGGCGATCCGACCCTCACCTCCGAGCGCCTCTTCCTCATCTCCACGCAGCTCTTCCACGCCGGCGTGCGCCAGGTGGATCAGATCGTCGTGGACGACAGCTGGTTCGGGGATGGTCCGTACCCACCCGGATACGAGCAGGACACCGGCGATTACGCCTACCTCGCACCCACCGGCGCCCTGAGCCTCAACTGGAACACGGTGGCGGTCTACCTGCGGCCCGGCAGCGCTCCCGGCGCGTCGGCAATCGCCGAGGTGGAGCCGAAGAGCGAGTACGTGGTGACCGAGGGGTCGTTGCGGACCGGCAAGCGTCGGCAGCACCGCTGGCGCGTGAAGAGCGAGCCCCTCTCCAACGGGCGTCAGAAGCTGCTGCTCAGCGGAACGGTGGGGCGATCGGACGTGGTGCGGCGCCGCGTGGGACACCCCGAACTCTACTTCGGTCACACCCTCGCCGAGTTCCTGCGCGATCGCGGCGTGAAGGTCCGTAAGTCCGCGGTGAAGCGCGGGACGGTGCCGGACTCGGCGAAGATCCTCCACGTCGCGTGGAGCGACACCTTCGACATCGTGCTGAAGGTGATGAACAAGTACAGCCAGAACTTCGTGGCCGAGCAGCTCCTCAAGACGCTCGGTGCGGAGATCAAGGGCGCCCCGGGCACGACGGCGAAGGGCGTGGAGGTGGTGGAGGAGTTCCTCGCCCGTGAGGTGGGGATCCCCCGCGGCACCTACGTGATGCGCAACGGCAGCGGCCTCAACGACACCAACCGCATGTCGGCCTCGCAGCTCACCCGCATCCTCGTGCACATGCAGAAGCAGTTCACCATGGCCTCCGAGTTCGTCTCCTCGGTGCCGATCGCGGGGAAGGACGGAACCCTGCGCAACCGCTTCTCGGGCAGCGTGGCCGAGTCCACCCTGCGCGCGAAGACGGGAACGCTCGAGAACGTCTCGGCGCTGGCCGGCTACGTGGAGGCCCAGAGCGGACGGCGCTACGCCTTCACCTTCCTGGTCAACGACTTCGACTGGCGACGCGGCGGCCGTCGCGCGGTGGTGGGCGGCATGGATGCGCTGGGGGTGACCGTTGCGGCCAGCGGCGGCACCGCGAACAGCCAGAAGGCGGTGGCGCGCAACGTCTCGCCCGAGGCCCAGAGCATCAACCGGCTGAAGACCTACCTCGCCCTCGGTCATCAGCGGGATGCGCGAAACGTTCCCTTCCTCCGCACCGCGCTTCGCAGCGAGACCGATCCCGCGGTCCGCGCCATCCTCGCCGAGGCCCTCTACCAGTCGACCCCGGAGGAGACCGATCTCGCCCACGCCTTCCTCGAGTCCTACTCGGCGGATCCGGCGGTCTTCGGGCGGTTGGTGAAGGTCGCCCAGGGCGAGGCGATCCCGATCCCCGGCCTGCAGTCGGTCATGGAGCTCGCGGCGCGCGGCAGTGAGGACGCGTTGCGGTTGCTGCTCTCGCTCGCCCAGGTGAGGGATGCGGACATGGGCGGCGAGTTCTCCCAGGGCCTCGCGGATGTCTCCCGCACCGCGCCCGAGGAGCTCCTCTCTGCGCTGGCGCCCCTCTCCACCGCGGAGCGCTCGAACGTCACCCGGATGCTGGCCCGGGGCCTGGGCACCCACAACCCGACCCATCCGCTCTGGGCCACCCTCGAGCGCAGCGCGGCCGGGACCGACAAGAAGCGCGCCTCGCTCGCGCGGGCCACCGAGAGCGCGTTGGCCACGCACCTGGTGGGCATGCAGGCGCTGTCCACGCAGCAGACCGCCAACCGCGAGACCGAGAGCCGCGCCGAGACCCGCCCGGGAGGGTGAGGGGGCAGGTCAACGGGGCGGAAGGGCCGGATCTCCGTTGCCTCGGATGGCGCGGATCTCCGGTCCGCCGTCGGTGGTGGGGCGGCGGCCGGATCGCTTGGGCAGCACCCCGGACGATCAGCGGGTGCAGATCACCAGCGGCGGATCGTGGGAGACGTTGCCCTCGGCATCCATCAACGAGGCATAGAGCGCATCCGGCGACTCGCTGACGAAGACCCGCTGCCGGAGGATGCGCCCGTCGACATGGTGGGCGAAGTCCGCGAGCGGCCAGGGGGCGCTGCCCGGCTGGGTGCCGGTGACGTAGCCGCGCTCGAGGGCTTGGGTGATCACGTCCGAGAGGGAGCGGCCCTGCTCTTCGGGGTGGGTCAGGGGCGTGGACGGGCTCTCCGGGGGCTGGCTCGACATGGGCGCCTCTCGTCAGGGTCGGTGCCCCGCGCGGGGGCCGTGAACGAAAACTGCCCGCCAAACCTTCCACAGTCGTGGAGGCTCAGCGAGCAGGAACCGGGTCGAAGCCGGGGGAGAGGCTCAGACGGGGATGAAGACCCGCTGCGTTCCGGCCAGGTAGAGGTTGCCGAGGTGGTCGCTGGACTCGCGGCCGTTGCCCAGGGTCACGGCGATGTGGCCGTGGGGGTTGCCGGGGCTGTTGAACTTGTCGCTGACCACGATCGCGCCCGGCGGGAGCTGGCGGATCTGCTCGTCGGTGAGCCGGACCTCCTTGAAGCGGGAGTCACGCGCCAACACGTCCGCGTACATGTAAGCGGAGGGCTGCCGCGGGATCCCGCCGAAGCCGGCGTTGGCCAGCGAGTCCGCCACGCCCTTGGCGCACCATCCGCGGGAGTTCAGGCGCCGTCCGGTCGCCTCCGCCGCCTGCGCGAGACGGGTCGCCGAACCGCCGAACTCGCTGGAGCTCACGCTGCTGGGGCCCGAGGCCGCCGAAGAGCCACCCGGCCCCGCGGACCGCTGGAAGGAGTCCCCGGACGCGCCGCCGATCTTCAGGGTCGCCCCGGTGAAGATCAGGTCCACGTTCTGGATGTTGTTCGCCTTCGCCAGGGCCTGGACGCTGGTCTTGAATCGCTGCGCCAGTGCGCTGAGGGTGTCGCCGGCGCGGATGCGGTAGGCCATGTGCGTCGTCTCCGGGTACGAGGGTTGAACGCATTATCGTACCAGCCGATCAGAAGTTGCGGCTGGGGGGCGTTCCGAGGCGATCTTCCGCGGCGCCGCGCGCTCCTCGCGGCGCGTCAATCTCCACGAGGGCGCCTGCCGGGGGACGTCTGAACGGGCCCGGGGGCCTCGCCCCGATCCGCCTCCCGCTGCGCGAAGGCGGGCACCTCCACCGGGGTGTCATGCGGGCTGTCGTGGATGGCGCCGGAGACGCGCGGGACCTCGAGCGGTGTGTCACGGAATGGGGCACCTGGGTCGGTTCCGGGCATCGGCCCCGCCGCACCGGGGGACCTGACGCGGGGGACGGGGCGCGCGTCGATGACCTCCTCGACCACGTGCGCGGGAGCGGTCTCCTCCCAGGCGCGGGGAGGCAGGCCCATGCGGACCGAACGCACCCGCTCCAGCGCGGCCCGGGGGCCCTCATCCAACAGCATCGCCGAACACAGGGAGACCCAGGGGCGGAGGAGGAACCCGAACACCGGAACGTTGGAGAGCGCGTGCAGTCCCGCGAGCCCGAGCGCCTCGCCGGGATGATCCTCGGTGTTCACCACCACCGGCCACAGGTTGTGCAGCGGGCTCTGGAGGGCGTGCGCGATCCACACCGGCGGCAGCGCGTACATCCAGGGATGCGTCTGGCAGGCGTTGCGCATCCGGATGAGCCACGGCGCCCGGTGGATGGGCTCGCGCCAGGCGACCGCGCTCTTGCCCAGGGCGAAGACGCCGAACCAGTGCAGGGACCAGAAGGTCGTCGCCAGGACGTGCAGCCCCTGGTTGAACAGGCGCAGGGGCGCCAGCATCGCGATCCCCACCGTCATGATGAGCCAGCCCCGCCACCGGCGGCGGATGCGCTTGCGCACCCAACCCAGATTGAACCGGAAGCGGGGCGGGCGATCCGGGTCCTCGGGGACGACGCCCAGCCAGAGGGAGGCCCGGCGGGTGAGGTCGTCGTGGAACTCGAAGGAGAGTCCCAGCACCACCATGTGCGCGGCCACCAGGAGCAGCAGCAGCTCGCCCAGGCTGTCGGAGGCTTTGCTTCCCGGATCCGCCAGGTCCGGTCCCACGAAGGGAATGGCCGTGAGCAGGACGAAGAGCGCGAGGGTGGCTGCCATCTGCAGCCCTGCCACCTGACGCAGTCGCCCTCCCAGCCGCGGCTCCTTCCAGACGCCGGCCACCACGGCCCCGCACAGCTGCACCGTCTGACCGAAGCGCAGGAGGTGTTGTCGTAGGAGCTGCTGGTTGATCAAGGGCGTCCATCCCGCGGACGAAGCAATGCCCGCCACCGCTGCACGGGAACCCGTTCCGGCCGGCGTCCCCGGGGCAGCTTACGCCTCCTGCCCCCGTAGATTGCCTCAACCGGACACGCGGCCCGCCCACCGTCCACACGGCGGGCGAGCGGGCTCAATCGGTCGTCTTCAGCAGCGACACAATCTTGTCCTCGATCGCCTCGGGGCGCGTCTGCGGGGCGAACCGCTCCACCACGCGGCCGTCGCGGTCCACCAGGAACTTGGTGAAGTTCCACTTCACCGCCTCGCTCCCGAGGAGCCCCGGTGCCTCGGACTTGAGGTGCTGGAAGAGCGGGTGCGCACCCGAGCCGTTGACCTCGATCTTCGCGTGCATGGGGAAGCTCACCCCATAGTTGCGCTGACAGAACGCGCCGATCTCCTCGGCGTCACCGGGCTCCTGGTGGGCGAACTGGTCGCAGGGGAATCCGAGCACGCTCAACCCCGCCGCGCCGTGCTTCTGGTGCAGCGCCTCCAGCCCGGCGTACTGCGGCGTGAAGCTGCACTTGCTCGCGGTGTTCACGATGAGCATCACCCGGCCCCGGTAGGCATCCAGGCGCTGCTTCTCTCCGGCCAGGGTCTCGACCTCGATCCCGTACAGCGCATCCGTCTTCTCGGTCATTGCGGTCCAACCTCCACTGCGCCCAGCGTACAGGGCTCGGTTCTCTTCACCCCACGTTGATCCACCGGGGCGCAATCGGTTCCCACCCCGATGGCGGGACTGTCGTTCGAGGGGAGCAGCGTCTGGGTCGGACCGCCGAAGTCACCCAGCGCCGACAGCTGTGGATCGGCGACGTGTGGCGCCTCCGAGCAGTTCGCGCCGCGAGGCCACTCCAGGTTGCCGCTCCCGGGGTGCACTTCATTACAGCCGGGGACCCAGCGCGCCGTGTTATCGGCGATGAGCGTGTTGTGCAGCGTGATGCGCGAATCGCCGATGGCGAAGAGGGCGCCGGCGATCTTGTCGGGGCCGGTCGAGTGGTTGTCCACGATGGACACGTGACTCAGCCTCCCGCCCGCGTCCTGACCCAACCAGATGCCGCCACCGTTGGTTCCGGTCGCCTCGTTCCCGGTGAGGGTCACGTTGGTCAGGTGGTAGGTGCCCTCGGAGATCCACAGGCCGCCGCCGTGAAAGGCGCTGTTGCGGGAGAGGGTGCTCGCGTCGATGCGCGCGGCGAGTCCCTGCAGGTAGAGGCCTCCGGCGTTGCTGGTCGCCCCTTCGACGCCGTGCGCACCCACGTGGTTGTCATCCACCGTGGAGAGGTCCATCTCGAAGGTCCCGTTGTCGTGGTTGGACACGCGGAAGACCCCGCCTCCGATCGCTCCGGCGTGGTTGTTCCGGATCCTCACGCCACACAGCTGCGTGTGCTCATCCGCGCCGTCCTGGTAGATGGCGCCCCCACACCCGCCCTGACCGGGATTGCCGCCGAAGCCCGCCGCGCGGTTCTCCACGAAGTCGGCGTGCAGGACGACGAGGTCACCGTTGAGGCTGCCGATGGCGCCTCCGTTGCTCGCGACGTTCCCCTGGAAGCTGCTGTTGACGATGACGGTCTCACCGCCCCCGAACGCGTAGATCGCACCGCCCGCGACGTCCTGGGCAGGGAAGGGCGCCTGGTTGTCGATGAAGAGGGAGTCGATGACGGTGAGGCTCCCGCCGTCCCGGTAGATGGCGCCCCCTCCCACCGCGGTGTCGTCTCCGACCGCCGGGCTGCGCCCATCCCGGAAGGTGAGCCCCTGCACCGTGAGTCGGGGCGTCGTCAGATCGTAGGCCGAGTCGAAGAGCAGGATGCGGACCCTTCCACCGCCGCTCAGGGTGATCTTCCCGCCCCCGTCGAGGATCGCTTCCCTGCGGATCACCAGCGTCTCATTGAGCGTGAGGGTGAGGGGATCGGGACCGCAGTCGAAGACGATGATCCCACCGGCCTCGGCGGCCTGCCGGAGCGCGGCCTCGGTGCAGCTGTCGGGGGTTCCATCGCCCACCACCTGATCGGGTTGAGAGACGTCTGCGCGCGCAGGGGCGTCGCAGGCATCGAGGGCGCTGCTGTCCGGAGGATCCGGCAGGCCGATGTCCGGACCTCTCCCATCCGGAGGCCCTGCATCCGGTCCACCCCCGCCGCCGGAACAGGCGCAGAGGAGGGCCAGGCTGAGGATCCAGAGTCGTCGCATCACGCACGCTCGCTCGGTTGGAAGGGGGCGCCAGCATAGGCGCATTCCGGGCCGCGGGTTCGAGCCCCGGATGTCAGAGCCTTCTGCTAGATCTCCCCGCTCCTGAAGGGAGGTGTCCCCGTGGTGGGGACATCCTACGGACGCACGTCACCGGCCCAGTCCAAGGGGCCGGTCCTCGGGAAGGAGCGCAGTCATGGCAGGAGTGAACAAGGTCATCCTGGTGGGCAACCTCGGCGCGGATCCGGAGGTCCGCTTCACCCCGGGCGGGCAGGCGGTCGCCAACTTCCGCATCGCCACCAGCGAGTCGTGGACCGACAAGCAGGGGCAGAAGCAGGAGCGCACCGAGTGGCACCGCATCGTGGTGTGGGGGAAGCTCGGCGAGCTCTGCGGTGAGTACCTGGCCAAGGGGCGCCAGTGCTACGTCGAAGGACGCCTGCAGACGCGCGAGTGGACCGACAAGGAAGGGAAGAAGAACTACACCACCGAGGTCGTGGCCACGAATGTGGTCTTCCTCGGCGGCCGTGATGGCGGCGGCGGTCGCTCCGGCGGGGGTGGCTCGGGCGGCGGAGGTTGGGGCCGAGATGAGGGCGGCATGCCCCCCAACCTGGGCGATCCCGGCATGGGCGGCTCGGACGACGACATCCCGTTCTGAGTGGCGGACACCGAAACGGCCTCCGGCGTCATGCCGTGGGGCCGTGTCCCCCAGAGGGGATTCAGGGGACCTGACCCCGGCGTCATGCCGTGGGCCGTGTCCCCGGAGGGGGTTCGGGGAACGTGACCCGGCCTCCGGCGTCATGCCGTGGGCCGTGTCCCCAGGGAACGCGCCCCGGCCATGGCGCATGTGCGGGGCCGTGTCGCCCGGAAGGCGTTCATGGAGCCCGACCCCGGCCTCCGGCGTCATGCCGTGGGGCGCGCCCCTGAATCCGGTTCCGGGGAGCGGAGAGGCGTGACCGGAGCACGCGACCGGAGCATGGGAGGCCTCACGGGTTGGCCGAGGACGTCCCGACAGAGAGCCGCTCCGCTCGCCGTGCAGAGGAGAGGACGCCCGATCCCCTCTGGGGCGACGGGGCGTATTTGAGTGGCCGAGGCCCACGTGGACCGGCTACTTCCTCCGCCATGTCCGACCAGCACCCTGCCTCTGGAACCTCCGAACCGCTCGTCCTCTCCCTGATGACCGACCAGCTGCTGAGCGCGGTGCTTCCGGAGGGCAACCTCCGGGCGATCCTCGCCACGACGACGCAGATCTCGCAGCAGGCGCGTGAGGTGCACGAGGTCGCCCCCGCCGCCAGTGAGCTCTTCGCCCGGGCGCTCACCTCGGGGCTCCTGCTCGCCTCCCTCCAGAAGGAGAACACGCGGGTCAATCTCCAGCTCACCTGTGACGGTCCGGTGCGCGGCTATCTCGTGGATGCCTCGAGCACGGGCACGGTCCGTGGCTACGTGACCCAGCCCTCTGCCAACACCCTGGGTGCGCCGGGAGCGTTCCGCTGGCGACCCCTGCTGGGGAACAAGGGGCACCTGTCGGTCCTGCGGGATCGCGGTGTGGGGGAGCACTACCGCTCCAGTATCGAGCTGCACGCCTACGAGCCCGCCGGAGACCTTCAGCGCTTCTTCGCCATCTCCGAACAGCTCCCCACCGAGGTGTGGCTGGAGGCGGTGCCCGAGCAGGACGAGCCCCTGGGACTGGTGGCGGGCCTGCTCCTGCAGCCCCTGCCCGACGGGGATCCCGAGATCTATCAGCGCTGGACCGAGCGCCTGCGGGGGCCGGAAGGCTTTCTCCACACCCTGGCCGGAGAACCCCGGAGCACCGCGGAGCTGCTGGTGCGCCTCTTTCCCGAGACCGAGGTACGCCTGCTCTCCACCAAGGAGCTCTCCTGGAGCTGCAACTGCAGCCGCGAGCGCGTGCTGGATGCGGTGCGGGTGATGGGGCGCACCGAACTCGAAGATGTGCTGCAGACCGACAAGCGCGTCGAGGCGACCTGCCACTTCTGCAACACCCGATACGTGATCGAAGAGCCCGAGCTCAGAACGCTGCTGAATTGAGCCGCCGATCGCCCCAGCTCCGGCGCGTGGGCCGGAGCTTCAGATGGGCGGCAGGAGTTGGCGGAAATCCACGGCTGGCGTCGCCCTCGGCCACTCGGAGGGCGAACAGGAGACCTTCCGGTCAGGCGGCGGCGCCGTTGCGCGTCCCGAGTGCGCTACCCTTGCGGCAAGCATGGCGCGGGATGTGACGCAGGCCTCTTCCAATGAAGGATTGGGATCCCGCATCGCGCACGCACCGCTTCGGAGCCTCTCCGTATGACGCCCGCTGAGCACCTCATCGACGCCGAGGTCGAAACCATCTCGTCCGCCACCTCGGGCGAGTCGGTGGTCCGTCGCGCGGCCGTCGCCCAGCTGCCGGACATCAGGGGGATTCTCGAGCGGCTGCGGGGCGTCCTCGACGCCGATGCGGTGGTGTTGTCCTCGAAGGACGAGGGGCCGGTGCTCCGCGCGGGCGCGGACGCCGGAGGCATCACCGAAGCCTCGCAACGCTATGCCCTGACCCTGCGCCTGCCGGACGGCGCACCCGCCTACGCACTGGAGGTGGTGGGGCAGCTCAACCCGCTCGCCCAGCCCGAGGACGCCGCGCGGGTGACCTCGGAGTTGGATCTGCTGCGCTCGGTGCTCGCCCAACGGCACCTGCGGGAGGAGGGGGCGCGGCAGCTCGGGGAGACGCGCATGCTGCTCGAGCTCGCGCAGACGACCTCGGGCACCGTGGACGTGGAGACCATCCTCCACATCGCCTGCGGGTACTTCCAGCGCCTGATCGGCGTGAAGGAAGCGATCATCCACCAGGCCGATGAGCAGGGCCAACTGCTGCGTCCGGTGCGCAGCGGTGGCGACACGCCGGTGCCGGCCGGGCCTGCCTCCGCCGACGAGATCCCCACCATCACCCGCATTGCCTCGCGGGAGCGTCGGCCGGTGTTCGGGACCGAGTTGGCGCAGGTGCCGGATCTCCCGGGGGCCGAACACGATCTGGTGCCCCTCATCGCGCTCCCCATGGTGAACCGGGACGAGCTGCTCGGGGTGGTGACCCTCCTGGATCCTCCCCAGGCACGCGGGCTGAGCTTCCAGCAGACCGAACTTGCCCGGGCCACGGTGGGACAGCTCGCCCTCTCCATCGCCAACGCCCGCCTCTACGAGTCGCTGTGGCGCAGCTATGCGGACCTCGCGGCGGCGCGTGCGCAGATGGTGAAGCGCGAGCGGCTCGCGGCGCTGGGGGAGCTCTCGGCCATCGTGGCCCACGAGGTGCGCAATCCCCTGGGCGTGATTTTCAACGCCATCTCCACCCTGAGGAAGATCGTCCCCGCGGACGAGGACAGCACGATGCTGGTGGACATGGTCGCCGAGGAGTCCGACCGCCTCAATCGGATCGTCGGCGACCTCCTGGACTTCTCACGTCCCCGCGATCTGGAGCTCGAGGAGGTTCCGGTGGCGGAGCTGGTCGAGCAGGCGATTGAGGTGGCGCGGGCCACGGCCGTCGAGGTGCCGGGGTCGGTGACCTTCGACGTGCGCGGCCTGGAAGCGGCGCTGGTGGTCCAGGTTGACCGCCGCCTGATGCGCCAGGCGCTGATCAACGTGCTGCTCAATGCGGTGCAGGCCGCGCCCATGGGCGGCGCAATCGCGGTGCACGTGGTCCACGAGCAGCTCGCGGGCGCGCCCTCGGTGTGCATCGAGATCATCGACTCCGGCGCGGGCATCCCGCCGGAGTTGCGCGCCCGCATCTTCGAGCCCTTCTTCACGACCAAGGCGCGCGGGACGGGCCTCGGTCTTGCGGTCCTCAAGCGGATCGTCGAAGACCATGGCGGCTCGGTCTCCGCCGAGAGCCGACTGGGTGCCGGCGCGACCTTCCGCATCCGGCTTCCGCTCGCGGAGGCGCCCGGCACGGACACATCCATCCAGGGCCTGAGCCCTGGACGAGGTGAGCATGAACTCTGAGGTGGCAGAGCCCGGCGAGCGTCCGGGCCGCCTGTTGGTGGTCGATGATCAGCGCAACATGCGGGCGACGACCGCGTTGCTGCTGCGCCGCGAGGGCCATCTGGTCCACGAGGCTGCCGGTGGTGAGGAGGCCCTGGAGCTGCTGGCCTCCGAGCCCGTCGACGTCATGCTCACCGACCTCAAGATGGAGCCCATGGACGGGATGACGCTGTTGGGCCGCGCCCTCGCCCAGTCGACGGCGACCCAGGTGGTGGTCATGACCGCCTACGGCTCCATCGACAGCGCCGTCGAGGCCATGCGGATGGGGGCCTACGACTACGTCACCAAGCCCTTCAAGGAGGGGGAGCTGGTCTACCGGGTGCGCCGGGCGCTCGAGCGGGCGCGGCTGCAGGGGAAGGTGGATCGCTTCTCGCGGACCTTCCTCGAGCAGCATGGCGTGCGGACGCTGGTGGGGCAGGGCGAGCGCATCGAACAGCTCCGCTCGCGCATCCGCCGGGTCGCGCCCTCGGACGCCACGGTCCTCATCCAGGGCGAGAGCGGGACCGGCAAGGAGCTGGTGGCCCGCGCGGTCCACGCCCACAGCCACCGCGCCGATCAGCCCTTCATCCCGGTCAACTGCGCGGCCATCAGCGAGACCCTGCTGGAGAGCGAGCTCTTCGGCCACGCGCGGGGGGCCTTCACCGGCGCCACCCGGACCCGCCGGGGCCTCTTCGAGGAGGCCGACGGAGGCACCCTCTTCATCGACGAGGTGACCGAGACCTCGCTCACCTTCCAGTCCAAGCTCCTGCGCGCGCTCCAGGAGGGGGAGGTGCGGCGGGTCGGGGAGTCCAACGCGGTGCGGGTGGACGTGCGCATCGTGGCGGCGACCAACCGGGATCTGGAGCGGGAGGTGGAGGCCGGCCGCTTCCGCAAGGACCTCTTCTACCGCCTGAATGTGGTCAATCTGGAGGTGCCGCCCCTGCGCGAGCGCCCCGAGGACATCGGCCCCCTGGCCTCCCACTTCCTCGCCCGCATCGCCCAGCGCTCCCAGCGTCCCTTCGAGCTGACCCCCGAGGCGGTGGCGCACCTGCGGGAGTACGACTTCCCCGGCAACGTCCGCGAGCTCGAGAACCTGGTCGAGCAGGCCGCGGCCCTCGCCGAGTCACCGGAACTCTCCGCCAGCGACTTCCCGCTGCGTCGCCGTGCCTCGCCGGAGACCGCCATCAAGCGTCTGACCCCCTCCGGGGAGGCGCTCTCCCTGGCCGCCGCGGTGGAGGAGGCCGAGCGCCAGACCATCCTCGCCAGCCTGGAGCGTCATGGGACCGACCTCGCGCGGGTGGCCGACGAGCTGGGTGTCTCCTCCACGACGCTCTGGAGGAAGATGAAGCGTCTGGAACTGCGCACCGAACCGGTCCCCGAGACCGGCTGACAGCCGTGAATTCACCTCTGAAATCGGACTGGACGCTGCAAGTCGTTGATTTCACCGGGTTTTTTCAGTTCTGAAAGACGGTTGCAGGCCTGAAATCATCCCCGCTGGGGGCCTCGGTTCGTAAGTCATTGATTTCATTGAGGTTGGGGTGGACGGAAGGGGTTGGCACGAGGGGTGCTAAAGCCAACCCCGGAGATCGCAAGGCGGACCGCGGAAGCAGGTTCCCCCCCACCTTTTCTGTGGCGCCGGCGAGCTTCTGAAGAAGTCCCCGTGGCCCGCCGGACCTCATGGTTCGGCGGGCCACCTTCTTTTCCCGGTGGGATCGCAGAAGAGAAGGGCGCCCGAGCAGGTGCGCGGCCCTCTCCGGGCGGTGGAAGCGGCCACTGCGCCGCGTCGTTATGAGGGTCGGGTCTTCACCCATCCCCGTCCTTCAAGGAGCGACCCGCATGTCCACGACCCAGGCGCACATCACCGTCACCGAGCTCGGCCCCTCCAAGCTGCTCAATCGCTTGGCGACCCATTGGGCGCACAAACTGGAGGTGGAGCAGTCGCCGGAGCGCGCCCGGATCGTCTTCCCCGGCGACGCGGTGTGCGTGCTGCAGGCCGCTGATGCCCAGACCCTCCACGCGCGGATCGACGCGCCGGATGCCGGGGTCCTCGACAGGCTCGAGGAGGTGGTGGCCAGCCACCTGCTGCGCATGTCGCGCGGCGAGGCCCTGGAGATCAGCTGGTCACGCGCTTCGGCCTGAGGTCCCGGCCGAATTTCAGCGCTCGGCTGGTGCCGCCGATCCGTACCGCTTGGCTGACGAATCAGGCGGTGCCGGTCCCGGGGAGTGCGGCCGGCTCCTCGCGGTCAGGGCCGCTCGAACTGCTGGATCCGGAACGCCAGTCGCACCTCGCGCGAGGACACGCCGACCGGCTCGGTCCCTGCGCGGCCCGCCGCGAAGACCTCCGCGACGCGCTGCCGGATCGCCTCCGGACGGTGGTGATGCCCGGCCGGACCCATCGCCACCACGGCCGCGGCGAGCGCTGCATCCAACTCCCGCTGCTCGGTGAGGATCTCGACCGCACGCGCCGAGAACCCCACCGACGTGAAGGCGGTCCCGACCGCCTCGGCCTTTCCGGGATGAGGGGACAGCAGCCCCAATCCTTCGAGCCCGTGGAGGTGCCCCTCCGCGGGGGTCACCACCAGCACCCGTCCTCCCGGTCGCACCACCCGGAAGAGCTCGGGCGCGTTGCGTGGCGCAAACACATCGAGCGCCAGATCCACCGCCGCGTCCCGCACCGGTAGGGGGCGCCGAAGATCCCACGCCAGGGCCACGCTGCGTGGAACCTTTGCCGCCCGCCGCAGCGCATAGCGGGAACGATCGAGCCCGATGCCGAAGGCCGCAGGCAGTCGCTCGAGGACCCGGCGAAGGTAATACCCGGTCCCGGTGCCACCATCGAGGATCACGGGAGCGGGGAGGGGCCCGAGGAGGCCTTCGGCGAGCGCCGCCAGCCGGTCGGCCAGCACGTCATAGAGACCCGCCTCGAGCACCTCGAAACGGGCCGCGACCATCTCCGCGGTGTCTTCCTTCAGCGGGCTCTTCCTGCCGGTGAGCAGGTTGAAGTAGCCCTGCCGCGCGGCGAGGAAGCGGTGTCCCTCCGCACAGCCGAGGGCCCGATCCTCCGCATCGAGGGGGCCGTGACACACCGGGCAGGTGAGCAGCGCTGGGGGCACCGGCGCCGCGATCACCGGAGGACCTCGCGCGCCCGGAACCCACCCGCACCGTCCGGGACGGGCCGCAGCGGAGGCAGCAGCAGGACCGCGGTCACGCGAAGCACTCCGACACGCCGGCGTGTGCAGCCCCCTGGCGGGACGGACCACGCCGAAGGGCGCCGGCGATCACGCTCCGCGGAGGAGGGACGCACCGGCGCCGAGCAGGAAACCTACTGGCCCATCCACAGCTGACTGGCCTGACCGAGCCAGTCGGAGAGGGAACCGGGGAAGACGCCCCAGAGCACGACCAGCAGGGTGGTGAGGACCAGCGCGGCCTGGGTGCCGAACGGGATGCGGGGCAGCCCGGGCTCACCCTCGGGCGAGGGGCGCATGTACATGTAAACCACCACCCGCAGGTAGTAGTAGATGCCCGCGGCGGCGGCGAGCACGCCCACGATGGCGAGGCCCACGAGGCCCGCGTTCACGGCAGCGCGGAAGATGAAGAGCTTGCCGATGAAGCCCATGGTGGGGGGGATGCCGCCCAGGGAGAGCAGCAGCACGGTCATGGCGATCGCCCAGCCCGGGCGCCGCTCGGCGAGGCCGGCGAAGCGCTCGAGGTCCCAGGCAAGACCGCGGCGATCCTCTTCGCGACGCTCGATGGCGGCCAGCACCACGAAGGTTCCGATGGTGGTGACGGTGTAGGCCACCAGGTAGAAGAGGATGGCGCGCAGCGCGTCCTCACGGGCCGCCTCGGCGGTCACACCCTCAGCGAGCATCGGAGTGTTGCCGAGGATGGAGAAGGCCGCCTCGCCACCACCGGGTCCGCTCACGAAGAGCGCCGCCACGCCCACCAGCGTGTAGCCGGCGTGCGCGATGGAGGAGTAGGCCAGCATGCGCTTCACGTTGCGCTGCGGCAGGGCCATCAGGTTACCGCCGACCATGGTCAGCAGCGCCAGCCCGCTGAAGAGGAGGATCAGGGTCTCGTTGCCGACGCCCGGGGCGATGGCCACGAAGACGCGGACCAGTCCGGCGAAGGCAGCGGCCTTGATGGCGGCGCTCATGAACGCGGTGACCGGCGTGGGCGAACCCTCGTACACGTCCGGGGTCCAGGCGTGGAAGGGGACCGCGGCGACCTTGAAGGCGAAGCCGCCCGCCAGCAGCAGGGTGCCCGCGAGCACGAGGCCCGGCTGGGTCTCGGCGGCGACGGGGAGGGTCTGCGACAGCTCGCTCAGGAAGGTCGAGCCGCCCGCGCCGAAGAGCAGCGCGATGCCGTAGAGCAGGATGGCGGAGGCGAAGGAGCCCAGGATGAAATACTTGAACGCGGCCTCGGCAGGGCGCGGACCGCGGCGGAGGAAGGCCGCCAGCGCGTAGACCGCGACGCTCATGATCTCCAGGTTGATGAAGAGAAAGATCAGCTCGTTGGCCAGCGCGAACAGGCTCATGCCCGACGCCGAGAAGAGGAGCAGCGCGTAGAACTCACCGCGCTCGGCGTTGCGCGCCTGGAGGAAGCCCGGCGTCAACAGCAGGACCAGGATGAGCCCCAGGCACACCGTCACGGTGATGGCGCTGCTGAAGGGGTCCATCACGCCGAACCCCTCCATGATGGACCGGGCAGGCGAGAAGGCGTTCTCGAGCGCGAACCAGCCGGCGACCGCCGAGAAGACGATCGCGAGCGGCGCCTGGTAGCCACGCGAGGTCCCCTTGAGGAAGACCTCGGTCATCAGCATCAGGCTCGCGCCCACCACCAGGATGATGGCGGGCAGCAGCGGGGCGAAGTCTGCTGCCGTCAGGACGGGCAGCGTGGGGGCGGCGAAGAGCGGCATGGCAGTCGTCGGTCGTCGTAAAGGGAGAGGAAGGTCAGCGGGCCACGTGGGCGAGCGGGGCGCCCTGCGGCTCGTCGGCGTCGGCCACGGCCTCGAGCGGAGGCAGGGGCGCGGCCTGGATGCGGAGCACCGAGTCGGGCACCCGCGGGGTGTCCGCGACCGAGAGGTTGGCCCGGGCGACGAAGCGATCCACGCTCGGCTCGAGCTTGCTGAGGAAGGGCTGCGGCATGAGGCCCATCACCAGCATGAGGATCGCCAGCGGGACCATGCTCAGAAGCTCGCGGCCATTGAGGTCCTTGAGGCCGTGGTTCTCCTGGTGGGTGAGCGGGCCGAAGAAGACCTTCTGCACCATCCACAGCATGTAGGCCGCGCCGAGGATGACCGCCGAGGTGGCGATGACGCCGATCCACAGCGGGAGGTTGGAGCGGAAGGTTCCGAGCAGCACCAGGAACTCGCCCACGAAGCCCACCGTGCCGGGCAGCGCCACGCTGGTGAAGGTGGTGAGCACGAAGAACGCGGTGAAGGCCGGCATGACCCGGGCGATCCCGCCGTAGTCGCTGATGAGGCGGGTGTGGCGGCGCTCGTAGAGGTAGCCGAAGAGGAGGAAGAGCGCGCCGGTGGCCACACCGTGGGCGAGCATCTGGTAGGCGCTGCCGGTGGCCCCCTCGCCGGTGAAGGCGAAGATGCCGAGCATGCAGTAGCCCATGTGGCTCACCGAGGAGTAGGCGATGAGCTTCTTCACGTCCCGCTGCGCGAGGCACATGAGCGCGCCGTAGATGATGCCGATCATCGCCAGCGCGGCGAGCACCGTCCGCAGCCCCGAGGCCGCATCCGGGAAGAGCGGCACCGCGTAGCGCCAGAACCCGAAGGTCCCCATCTTCAGCATCACGCCGGCCAGCACGATGGAGCCCGCGACGGGCGCCTGCACGTGGGCGTCAGGCAGCCAGGTGTGCACCGGGAACATCGGGACCTTGATGGCGAACGCCAGCGCGAAGGCCGCAAAGAGCCACGGCCCGTAGGTCGACAGGGACGCCGCCATGGGGCTCAGGTTCGCGCAGGCGGCGGCATCCAGCCGGCACGCGGCGAGCTCCTGATTGGCCGCGAGCAGGCCGTTGTAGATGGTGGCGTAGTCGAAGCTGCGCATCCCGGCCGGCTGGGCGATCAGGTAGACCGCGATGAGCGCGACCAGCATCAGGAGGCTGCCGACCAGGGTGTAGACGAAGAACTTCATCGCCGCCATCTGGCGGTTCTCCGAGCCCCACACGCCGATGAGCAGGTACATCGGCACCAGCATGGCCTCGAAGAAGATGTAGAAGAGCAGGACGTCCAGCGAGATCACCGCGCCCAGCATCGCCGTCTGCAGCACCAGCAGGGCGATGTGGAACTCCTTCACGCGGGTCTGCACGAACGTCCAGCTCGCCAGCACCGCGATGGGCCCGAGCGCCACGGTGAGCAGCAGCAGGCTGACCGCCAGCCCGTCCACGCCCACGTGGTAGGACAGCCCGATCGCATCCACCCAGCGGGAGCGGAAGAGCAGCTGGAACTCCGGACCGGTCGGGTCGAACTTCATCCACGCCATCACGCCCAGGACCAGGTCCAGGAGCAGCGCGAGCATGGTGAGGCCGCGGATCTGACCACCCTCACCCGCGGGCAGGAACGCCAGCAGGCCCGCGAAGAACAGCGGGAGGAAGGTGAGCAGCGACAGCAGGTGCGTATCGAAGAGGCTCATTTAGTTCAGCACCTTCACGATGGCGTAGGTCAGCGCAATGACGGTCGCGAGCGCCATGAGCGTCGCGTAGGCCTGCACGTTGCCGCTTTGCACGTAGCGCAGCGCACTTCCGACCCGCTGGGTCACCCAGGCGGTGCCGCGCACCAGGACGGTGTCGATGAGCAGCGCATCGAAGACCCGGTAGAGCAGGAAGGCGACGAAGCGGACGGGCTTGATGATGAGCGCGTCGTAGAGCTCATCCACGTAGAACTTGTTGCGGGTGAAATTGACGATCCCGGTGGCCGCGGCGGGGGCGGGCTGTCCCTCGCGCGCCGGGAAGACCTTCAGGTAGAGGCCCGCGGCCAGCGCACCGCCGGCGACGGCGACGAGCCAGGCGATGAAGTAGGCCATCCCGAGGCCGCCCACGTCGGTGTGGCTCACCGAGGCCAGCCGATCACCGATGGCCGTACCGGGGTTGAAGACCGGGCGCAGGAAGTTGAGGAACACCGGCTCGCCGGCGCCATCCGGGCCGCGCATGATGGGCAGGCCGTAGACCAGCGCCACCACCGACAGGGCCGCGAGCACCACCAGCGGCAGCGTCATCGCCGAGCCGGACTCGTGCGCGTGGGCCAGCTTCGCCTGCGGGCTGCGCTTGCCGGTGAACGCCAGGATGAAGGCGCGGCTCATGTAGAAGGCGGTGCAGAAGGCGGCGAACTGACCGATCCGCGCGGCCAGGTGCGGCGCCCAGGACAGGCCCCCGGCCAGCTCCACCCCATGCAGGCCGTGGAGGATGGCGTCCTTCGAGAAGAAGCCGGAGAGGGGGACGATGCCGGTGATGGCCAGCGTGGCGATGAGGAACGTCCACGAGGTGACCGGCATCTCCTTCCAGAGACCGCCGAGACGCTTGATGTCCGTCTCGTCGCCGTTGCCGTGCATGACGCTGCCGGCGCCGAGGAAGAGGCAGGCCTTGAAGAAGGCGTGCGTGACCAGGTGGAAGACCGCGACCCACCACAGGCCCGCACCTGCAGCCATGAACATGAAGCCCAACTGGCTGACGGTGGAGTAGGCCAGCACCTTCTTGATGTCGTCCTGTGCGAAGGCGATGAGGGCGGCGACCAGCGCGGTTCCGGCGCCGACGAGGGTGATCGTGGCCATCGCCACCGGGCTGAACACCAACAGGAAGTTCAGGCGGCAGAAGAGGTAGACGCCCGCGGTCACCATGGTGGCCGCGTGGATCAGCGCGGAAACCGGTGTGGGACCGGCCATGGCGTCCGGGAGCCACACGTAGAGGGGCAGCTGGGCACTCTTGCCCGCCGCGCCCAAGAGGAAGAGCAGCAGGACCGCGGTCAGCACGCCACCGTAGGTGAAGCCGGCCAGGGGGCCGCTGCCGATCTCGGTGGAGGGGCCGATGGCGGCCTCGCTGTCCGGGGAGGCGGAGAGGGCCTGGGCGAAGATCTCCAGGGTCCCGAAGGCCAGCGGGCCCTCACGCTCCACGCCCGCGGCGAAGCCCGACACGCTGGTGCCGGTGCGCGCGAAGTTGGTCTGGGTGGCGTCCTGCTCGAACGCGGCCACGGTCACCACCAGCAGGAAGCAGGCGACGAGGAAGCCGAAGTCGCCCACGCGGTTGGTGATGAAGGCCTTGCGCCCGGCCCACGCCTTGGCGGCGTCGTCGTACCAGAAGCCGATGAGCAGGTAGCTCGCCATGCCCACGCCCTCCCAGCCCACGAAGAGCAGGACCAGGCTGTCGGCCATGACCAGGGTCAGCATCATCGCCACGAACAGGTTGAGGTAGGCGAAGTAGCGCCAGTACCCCTTGTCGTGGCTCATGTACTCGGTCGAGTACAGGTGGATCAGGAAGCCCACGCCGGTGATCACCAGCAGCAGGATGCCGGTGAGGTGGTCCACATGGAGGCCGTAGTTGACCGTGAAGTCCCCGGCCGAGAACCAGGTGCCGAAGGTGTGCCCCATCGCGTAGCGGATGGAGTGACCGGTCACGCCGTTGCTCGTCGTGGCCTGGGGGCTGTTGATGGCCCAGAAGCTCAGCAGGCTGAGGATGAAGCTGCCCGCCACCGCCGTGGAGGCGATGAGCTGCACGTTCGCCCGGCCCAGGCGCTTGCCCGCGATCCCCGACACCAGCGCGCCCAGAAGCGGCAGCGCGATGATCCACCACAGGCTCGGCGCCAGATCCGACGCAGCGAACGGGGGGTTCATGAAGAAGTTCTGCAGCGATTGCATGACTGTCAGCCCTAGTTCTTCATGGTCCGCAGCTCATCGATGAGCAGCGTTCCGCGGTTTCTGAAGATGGCGATGATGATGGCCAGGCCGATGGCGGCCTCGGCCGCGGCCACGGCGATGACGAAGAGCGCCGACACGTGTCCGTGGCTGGTGCCGTGCATCCGCGCGAACGCGAGGAAGGTCAGGTTCGCGGCGTTGAGCATGAGCTCGACACCCATGAACACGACCAGCGCGTTGCGCCGGAGCAGCAGCGCCAGCATGCCCATGCAGAAGAGCGCGGCCGCCAGCCAGAGGAAGTGGTGAATGGGGACCATGCGTGCCTCTTAAACCTTGGCCTTGGAGACGACCACCGCGCCGACCATGGCGACCAGGAGCAGGATGCTCACCGCCTCGAAGGGCAGGAGCCACTGGGTGTAGATGAGCCGACCGAGCTCCGCCAGCGTTCCGAACCGCATCAGCTCGCTGCCCTCGAGGGGCGCGGGCGTGTTCGGCACGCGGGCGAGGACCACTGCCAGGATGGCGAAGAGGCCGACGGTGGCGACGATGCCCCCGACCCGCGCGAGCGTGGGCTTGCGCTTCTCACCGCTCCCTTCTCCGAGGTTGAGCAGCATCACCACGAAGAGGAAGAGCACCATGATGGCGCCGGCGTAGACCAGGACCTGAAGCACGGCGATCGTGTGCGCGAAGAGCAGCACGTAGATGCCGGCCAGGAAGAAGAAGGTCGCCACCAGGCTCATCACGCTGTTGATGGGGCTCTTGGCGAACACCACCGAAGACGCGGACAGCAGCGTGAAGAAGGCGAAGGCGTAGAAGAGGAAGGCCTCGGCGGTCATGCCCAGTCTCCAAAGTGACCCCAGGGGTGATCCCCGTGCGGGCAGCGCTTCTCGTTGATGTGGGCCTCGAACTCGCTGCGGAACTTCTGGACGAAGGACTGCACCGGGAGCGCACCCGCGTCGCCGAGCGCGCAGATGGTGTTGCCCAGCCCGATGGGCGGGAAGGGCGCGATGGAGGCGGCGACGTTCATGAGGATGTCCAGATCCTCGGGCTCGCCGCGCCCCTCTTCGATCTTGCGGATGAGCCCCGCCATCCAGGGCATCCCCTCACGGCACGGGGTGCACTGACCGCAGCTCTCCTCGGCGTAGAAGCGGGTCACGCGCCACAGGCAGCGCACCATGCAGGTGCTGTCGTCCATGACGATCACGCCGCCGCTGCCCGCCATGGTCTGCTTGACCTTGAGCGCTTCGAACTCGAGCGCCACGTCCAGCTCGTCCGCCGTCAGCACCGGGGCCGACGATCCGCCGGGGATGACCGCCTTGACCTTCCGGCCCGCGGGCATGCCCTGGCCGTACTTCTGGTCGTGGATCACCTGGAGGATGGTGGTGTCCATGCTGACTTCGTAGACACCGGGGCGGTTGACCGAGCCGGAGAGGCAGATCAGGCGCGTCCCGCCGCTCTTCTCCGTCCCGAGCTTGGCAAACCACTCCGCGCCGTTCTCGAAGATGGGCGGCAGGCTCGCCAGCGTCTCGACGTTGTTCACCACGGTCGGGCAGCCGAAGAGGCCGGCGACGGCGGGGAAGGGGGGCTTGAGACGGGGCCAGCCCTTCTTGCCCTCGATGGACTCGATGAGGCCGGTCTCCTCACCGCAGATGTAGGCGCCGGCGCCGCGCACCAGGTAGACGTCCAGCGCGAAGTCGGTGCCCATGGCGCGGGGGCCGAAGATTCCGGCCTCGTAGGCCTCCTCGATCGCCGCCTGCACCCGCTGCGCCTGGAACTTGAACTCGCCGCGCAGGTAGACGTACGCCTTGTGCGCGCCGATCGCCTTGCAGGCGATGCCGATGCCCTCGAGCATCAGGTGCGGCTCGTTCTCGAGGATGTAGCGGTCCTTGAAGGTCCCCGGCTCGGCCTCGTCGCCGTTCACCGCGAGGTAGCGCGGCTTGGGGTTGTCCTTGGGGACGAAGCTCCACTTGAGTCCGGTGGGGAAGCCCGCGCCGCCTCGGCCGCGCAGGTTGCTCTTCTTCACCTCGTCGATGATGGCCGACGGCTCCATCCCGAGCACGCGCTGGAGGCGGGTATAGCCCCCACGCTTGGCGCGGTACTCCGAGAGGAGGTGGCTGTCTTTCTGGCCCCAGGCCGTGCTGATGACGGTCTGGACGGCAGGCGCGGGAGCGACGGTCATGGGCAACTCGGTGTCCTCTTCCTCGGGCCCCCTGCCTTGTCGGACCGGTGCGTCCTGGTCCCTTTCGGAGGCCCTTCTCTTCAGACTCGGCCCGGTCCGGCGGGAGGGCGTCTGCCCCGGCCCACCGACACCGGATGGGGCGGCGTCACAACGTGACGGCCGCGATCAGGACAGGCTCGCGAAGAGGGCGTCCACCTTCTCGCGGCTGTCCAGGTTCTCATGGTGATCCTCGTTGATCTGCAGGCACGGCCCGGTGTGGCACGAGGCGAGGCACTCGGCCTCCCGCAGCAGGAACTGCTCGTTGCCCTCTCCCGCGCGCAGCCCGAGCTTCTTCTCGAGGTGGACCAACAGGGTCTCGGCGCCGCGCAGGCTGCACGAGAGGTTGGTGCACACATCCACCACGTACTTGCCGGGCTTGGTGGTGTGGAACATCACGTAGAAGCTGGCCACCTCGTACGCGCGCTCGGCCTTCACCTCGAGCTTCTCGGCCACCATCCGGAGAGCGTCGGGGGGGCACCAGCCCTTGATCTCCTGCAGCATCCGCAGGACGGGCAGCATGGCGGCACTCTTCCGATCCGCAGGGTAGCGGGTCAGGATCTCCGCCAGTCGGGTGTCGAACTGCTTCTGTTCTTCGGGGGTGAAGACGGGGTCCGCCATGGCAGCGCGGCTTCTAGGGCTCCGATCATGCGATTGTCAACGAAAACCCCGCCCGCTAGAGTGCCCGCCGGCCCGGCGATTTTTCGAGCCAGATCAAGCCCTTGCCAGACATGGACCCGGATCAGGAGAAGCGTATCGATCCCCGGCTGCCCTTCGTCCTGAGGGTCGTGTTGCCGGATCGCGAGGGGCTCCTCGCCGCGAGCGAGAACCTGAGCCGCGGGGGCCTCTTCCTGCAGACCGATCAGCCGCTTGCCCTCGGGGCGAGGGTGCGACTGACTCTTTCTTTCCCGGGCCTGTTGGATCCGGTAGAAGTCCGGGGCGTGGTCACCTGGGCGCGCCCCATGAGCCCGGACGTCCGGGCCGGGGTCGGCGTCCGGGTCGATGATCAGGACCGCCCCAGGTTGGAAGCACTCGTGAATCCTCCTCCTCGCTCTCCGGAAGCCCCCGAATCCCAGCGGTCCACCGCGCCGGAGGGGTTCCGCGTGCTGATCGTCGAGGACAACCCGCACATCATCGAGATGTACAGCTACGTGCTGAAGAAGCTCGCGCGGGGGGAGCTTGCCGGGAAGGTCCCGCTGGAGGTCCATTTCGCCGCCGACGGGCACGCGGCGCTGCGCCAGTTGCACGAGAGCCGGTTCAGCCTGGTGATGACCGACCTCTACATGCCGGTGATGGACGGCTTCCAATTGGTGGAGAAGATCCGCGAGGAGGCGTCGCTCGCCACCATCCCGGTGGTGGCCATCTCCGCCGGGGGCAAGGAAGCGCAGGCGCGCGCCATGGAGCTGGGCGTGGACCTCTACCTGCGCAAGCCGGTGAAGTTCGTGGAGGTGCTCGAGACGGTGAAGCAGCTGCTGCACATCCGTTGAAGACCTCAGCGCCTCCGCGTCCGACCGCGACTGGATGCGGGGCGGGCGTCTGCCAATTTCCGCCGGTCGTCGAAGCGCACAGGCCGGCCTCCCCGCAGCCCACGGAAGATTCTCCATGAGCCAGCCGACCTACGAGAGCGTGCGTCAGGACGCCCTCCTCATCCTCCAGACCCTGCAGGAGAACGGCCTGACCGGGGCCAGTGTCCGCCTGCCCGATGTGAAGAGCACCCTGCAGTCACGGGTCGGGCTGGACATCGACACGTACTTCTTCTTCCTGCGCAAGTTCCACTACGTGTCCATGGACCGCGAGGCGAACGTGCGCCTGACGGATGCCGCGGACGCGGTGCTCACCGGTGAGATGGGCCGCTTCGAGATGGAGGTCGACGGGTTCTTCGCCGATCAGCTCGGGGTCATCCAGGACCTGCCGGATCTGCCCTCGGCGGCGGATGACGACGACGACGAGCCCACCAGCGTCTTCGATGGCCGCTCCATGACCGCCGACGTGCTCCCCTTCGAGCAGCCCGGTGACACGCCGTTCGATCCGGAGACCGATGCCACCGGCCCCATCCGTCTGCCCCCCGAGCTGGTGGAGGCCCCCCCTCAGACCCCTGACGTCACGGAGATCCGCATGTCCCCTCCAGGCCCCCGCCGTCGCAGCAGCGGTTCCCGTCCCACCCCGGTCGCGCCGCCGTCGGCGCCCTCCGCGGAAGTGCGCTTCGATTCCCGCTTCGAGCGCGGTGAGGAGCTGGGCAGTGGTCCCATGGGGACGGTCTACGCCGGCGAGCAGGTCTCCCTGGGCGTGCCGGTGGCGATCAAGGAGTTCAAGGACATCTTCGGCTACTTCTCCTTCCTCCAGCGCAACGAGGTGATCTCGCGGCTGGAGCAGGAGCTGCGCGCCCAGGCCTCCCTGCAGCACCCGTCGGTGGTGCGCGTGCTGGAGCGCAACGTGGAGGTCGAGCGTCCCTACTTCGTGACCGAGCGCCTCGCGAGCAATCTGCGCGAGAAGCTGACGGACGCGGGCGAGGAGGGGCTGGACGTGAAGTGGGCCATCCGGGCCTTCCTGCAGACGGCCTACGCGCTGCGCGCGGCGCACGCGGCGGAGACCACGCACCACAACCTCAAGCCCGAGAACCTGCTGCTGGACGCGCAGGGCAACGTGCACCTCTCGGACTTCGGCCTCAGCCGGATCCTCGAGGTCGACGCGAACCTCCCGCAGGTGTTCCTCGGCGCGGGGGGCATGCCCTACCTGGCGCCTGAGCTGCTGGCGCGCGAGCAGGACGCGGGCGTCGGCGCGGACGTCTACGGCCTCGGCATCCTGCTCTACGAGATGCTCACCGGCCAGATCCCCGGACGCCGCAGCCCCCTTCCCAGCGAGGTGAACCGCAACGTTCCCGCGGGTCTCGACGCCATCTTCGATCGCATGACCCAGGACAAGCGCGATCAGCGCTATCCCGACCTGGACGCCATGCTCGAGGAGTTCTACGGGGTCTTCCCGTCGGGCGAGCACCTGACCCGCGGCGAGCTCATCATCGCCGGTTGAGCCGAGGTGGGGCGCAGCCCCGCATGAAACGGCGCGCGGGCCCGGGCATCGGCAGCCGGCTCCTCCCGGCGCCCCGGCCTGCAAGTGCGGCGCGCGAACTCGGGCCTCAGCGGCAGGCCCTTCCCGGC
Organism: Myxococcaceae bacterium; assembly: GCA_035304185.1. Taxonomy (GTDB): domain Bacteria; phylum Myxococcota; class Myxococcia; order Myxococcales; family Myxococcaceae; genus DATGQN01. The sequence goes on along the minus strand of DATGQN010000085.1, from coordinate 1,252 downwards.
GCTCAGCCCCGCATGCGGCCCGCGAGCTGGGGCATCTGCAGCAGGCCCTTCTCGGCGCTCAGCCCCGCATGCGGCGCGCGAGCTCGGGCATCTGCAGCAGGCCCTTCTCGGCGCTCAGCTCCAGGATGGCGCGCAGGATCCGGCTGCTCTTCTCCTGGTTCTGGCGCAACGCCTCGAGCCGCGCGAGCTGCTCGGTGGTGAAGCCTTCCGGGATTGGTGAGGCGCCGCCCAGGAGATCGTCCAGAAGCGCCGCGGCGTGGGAACGATCCGGGGCCCGCTCCAGCTCCCCGGTGGCCGCAGGAGGGGGCGGCGGCGGTTCCATCGCCAGGAGCCCATCGATGCCGCGGGCGACGGTCTGCCCGTAAGCATCCACCACCTTGAAGCCGGTCTGGTCCTCCTCGTCGACCTCTTCCGCGTCGTCGTGGAGGGCGCCCTGGACCCGGCCGAAGGCGTCGTCGGCCCCGACCAGGTGGGGCCACAGACGCGCCTGGGCGCGTGCCAATGCGCGCTCCCCGGCCACCGCCACCTGGACGCGGACACCCGCCCCGCGCGCGACGTGATCGGCGGCGGCCAGGTCCGAGGGATCGGCCATCGCCAACAGCAGGGTGCGTGCCCCGTCGCGCAGGGCCACGGGGAAGAGCCCGTTGGCCACCGCGTGCTCGGCGTCCACCCGCGAGAGCGTCAGCGCGTCGGGCGTGATGCCCTCGAGGTCCACGCGGGGCACCCGCATGCCCTGGGCGATCAGGTCGACCAAGGCGTCCTCCTCGATGAGCTGCATGTCGAGGAGGATCTGGGTGAAGCGCCCGCCCCACTGGGCCTGGCGCAGCTCGGCCTCTCCCAGGCTGGTGGGATCCACCTGCCCCGAACTCAGGACCAGTGCGCCGATGCGGTTGCCGACAGGCTTCTTCACGTCGTCCCTTCTACCCTCTTTCGGGCGTCGGGGCTCAGCTCGAGCGACGCAGCGAGAGCGGCACCCGGAAGTGCTCGAGCACCGCCTCGGGATGCAGCGGCTTGGGCAGGCAGATCATGGCACCGGCGCTGATCGCGGCCTGCCGATGGGCGGGCGGCGTCTGCGCGTCGGTCACGGCGATCACCCGGATCCCCTGCAGCGGGGGATGGGCCCGGACGCGGCGGATCAGCTCGTCGGCCCGGACATCGCCGGTGGCCAGATCCACCAGGAGCCCGTGCGGGGTGTGCTCCGCGGCCCACAGCAGCCCCTCGAGCGAGGAGGTCGTGGTCCGCAGCTCCACCG
>DATGQN010000084.1:0-2009 GCA_035304185.1 Myxococcaceae bacterium | reverse complement strand
CGGTGCGAGTCCGGCTCCTCGCCGCGCTTGTACTCGCGCGCCTCGCCCAGCAGCAGGATCTTGCCGCCGAGCTTGCCGCGGTACTTCTCGATGTCCTCGAGCTTCTTGATCTCCACGTGCACCAGCTCGCCCTCGACCGGGCCGTTGGTGCCGGGCGTCCAGGCCTTCGGGAGGGCATGCAGGGGCTGCACGCGCTCGCTGAGCATCTCCACGCTGGCGGTGCTGAACTCCCAGCCGCGGCCGAAGTCCTCGAAAGCGTCGTCGTGGACGTTGGCCAGGCCCCACTCCTTGAACTTGCCGCGGGTCCAGGCGTTCGCCTCCGCCATCTGGGGGGAGTTGGTCAGGCGCGCGCCGATGTTCTCCGTCAGGTGGCTGAAGGTGTCCATCACCTGCGAGCGGTGGAACGCCTCCTGCCGGATCTTGCTGACCATGTCGAGGTCCACCGGCTCCTGGGCCATCACCACGCCACTGGAAGCCAGGCACAACACCAAAGCACAACGCTTGAACATCACCGTCCCCGTCGCGCCGGGAGGGCGCGGTCTTATCGGGACGAATGTAGCGGGCGGGGGGCGGGGGAGCGCCGGCCGTTGGTAATGCGGGCGGGTTTGCCGGATGCGGCGCGAAGGCCGCTCCGGCGTGCCGGCGCGAGGCGTCAGCCGTGCTGCGCGGTGATCGCGACCGCCTCGTGCCACAGCGGCGCGAGCCGGTCCATGTGCCGGCGCAGAACCTCGGCCGAGCCGGGGCTGAGGTCCTCGAACGGGTCGCCCGTGTACCGGCGCCGCTGCTCCTCGTCGAGGCGCTCCAGGTCCATTGACACGAACTGCCGGCCCAGCTTTCCCTGCGAGTTGAGGGTGTGGAACACCGGGCCGACGGTGCGGGCGACGGCGTTGTAGTCCGCGGCAGGGATGCCCGCGGCCTCCAGGACTTCGGGCCCTTCGCCCCCATGCTCGGAGACCATCACGCCGTAGTGCGTGCCACGACCCGGACGGCGCACGATCTCCGCCTCCTTGCGCAGGCCGCGGGCCCAGGCCTCCAGGAGCTCGTCGGTGAGTTCGATGGCCTCGTAGCGGCTGGCAGTGCGGGCGGATTGCCCCGCGGGCGCCACGGCCGCACTGGCCGGCGCCGCACCCGCGTCCTGCCCGGGTTCGTCCCCACAGGCGGTGAGCGCGGCGAGCAAAAGGGCGGGGATCAGCATTGCTCTCATCGGTGGTCTCTCCTTCGGACGCTCCAGTACACGCAGGAAACGGGCGGGAACTGCCAGCGCGGCGCCACGGGCCGCTCACGCGGGGCGGGCGACAGTGCCCTCTCCCCCTTTCCACCAGAGGCTTCATCCCATGGCCCGCGACATTCTCAAGACCCTGAAGGAAGAACACGACGCCCTGCGCAAGCTGTTCGAGGAGATCAACGGCACGACGGACCGGGCGCGCAAGACCCGCACCGACCTGCTGGAGCGCGTCGAGGCCAACCTGATGCCGCACGCGAAGTGGGAAGAGCAGGTCTTCTATCCGGAGTTCAAGAAGCGCGCTGACCGGGACGGGCTGAAGACCCACGCCGAGGCGGTGACCGAGCACCACGCGGTGGAGCACACGGTGATCCCGGAGGTGAAGGCGGCCGACGTGGAGACGCCGGAGTTCGCCGGCCGGGTGAAGGTCTTCGGCGAGCTGATCGAGCACCACGCCAAGGAAGAGGAAAAGACCATGTTCAAGATGGCGCGCGAGCTGTTCACCGCCGAGGAGCGCGCCGAGCTCGACGACCAGTACGAGGCCTGGAAGGCGTCGGACGAGGGCATGAAGGCGGTGGCGGCGGCCCGGGCGGAGATGCAGCGGGGGATGGGGCGGGAGCAGGTGGCTACCCGGCACTGAGGTAGACCCTCGCCCCGGGCCCTCTCCCCAACCCTGCTTCGCACCCCGGCCCTCGCGAGGGCGCGAGGGCGTTCGGGAATGCGCGAGCCAGTGGCTCGCAAACGCATCCCCTCACCCCGCAAGCGGGAGAGGGGGAAAAGCGCTGCG
>DATGQN010000083.1:0-2667 GCA_035304185.1 Myxococcaceae bacterium | reverse complement strand
TGAGGAAGTTCTGCACCTCGTTGCGCCCGTAGTCGAAGACCAGGGTGCCCCAGTCCGGTTGGGTGCCCCGTCTCGGATCGGCGTGCTCGTAGAGCGCCGTCCCGTCGAAGCGCCCCAACAGGTGGATGTCGCGGGGGAAGTGCGCCGGCACCCAGTCCACCAGCACCCCGATGCCTCGCTGGTGCAGGTGATCCACCAGGGCGCGGAGATCATCGGGCGTTCCGAAGCGGGCGCTGGGAGCGTAGTAGGCGCCGACCTGGTAGCCCCAGCTCGGACCGTAAGGATGTTCGGCGAGGGGGAGGAACTCCACGTGGGTGAAGCCCAGCCGCGTCACGTAATCGGCGAGCACCGGCGCGAGCTCCCGGTAGGTGAGGGGACGGTCTCCCTCCTCGACCACCCGCCGCCAGCTGCCCAGGTGCAGCTCGTAGATGCTCATCGGCGCCGAGATCGCGTCCCGGGTGGCGCGCGCCTGCATCCACGCGTCGTCGCCCCACACGAAGATGTCAGGTCCCTCGACGATGGAGGCCTGCGCGGGCGGCGCCTCGGTCCTTCTGGCGAGGGGGTCCGCCTTCATCATCGGCGGTCCGCCGCCCCGGGGCCGCAGCTCGAACTGGTAGAGGGCACCGGCGGCAAGCCCCGGAACGAAGAGCTCCCAGACCCCGCTGCCGCCCAGGCTGCGCATCATGTGACGCCGCCCGTCCCAGCCGTTGAAGTCCCCCACCACCGACACGCCTTCCGCGTTCGGTGCCCACACCGCGAAGGCCACCCCTTCGTGATCCTCGTGGCGCCGGGGACGCGCGCCGAGCGTCTCCCACAGCCGCTCGTGGCGCCCCTCACCGATGAGGTGCAGGTCCAGCTCTCCGAGGGTGGGGGAGAAGCGGTAGGGATCCTCCATCTGCTGGGGCTGCCCCTGCGCATCGCTCCAGCGCACCCGGTACTGCGGAATGGGCGCGGTTGCCCCGAGCGGGAGGCGGCCCTCGAAGATCCCGCCGGTCAGGTGGTGCATGGGCACCGACGCGGCGCCCTCGGGCTCGAGCCGGACCTCCTGCGCGCCGGGCAGGATCGCGCGCACCACCAGCTCCTCACCGTCCCGATGCGGACCCAGGAGCGCGTGGGGCTCGGCGTGTCTGAGCTGGGCGAGCGCCTCGAGCGCCGCTGGATCCACCGCGTCCTGTCGATCGGCCATCAGGCTTCCTGTGCTCCATCCAGCCGCCGCAGGGCCTCCACCGGGATGCGGACCCAGTCCGGGCGGTTGGCGATCTCATAGCGCAGCTCGTAGAGCAGCTTCTCCAGCTCGAAGGCCCGCAGCAGCGCTTTGCGCGTCTCTTTGTCCTCCGGAAGGAAGCCGGCCCCCCGGGTGGCCTCCAGGTACCCCTTGAGGACCGCCTCGCGTCCCCGGCGCAGGAACTCGGTGCGGGCCTCCTCGGATTGACCGCTCGACGCCGAGGCGTAGTCCAGGCTGCGCAGCATTCCCGCCAGATCCTTGAGGGCCGAGGTCTTCTCGCGCCGCTGGTTGAAGCTGCGCCGCGGCTCCCCCTCGAAGTCGAAGATGAGCCACCTGCCTTCGGCGCGCAGGACCTGGCCCAGGTGGAGGTCTCCGTGCACGCGGATGAGCTGTCCCGAAGGCTTGGCCGAGGCGAGCTCCCGGGCCCGCTCCACCAGCTCCTCCCGCATGGACTGGAGGTCGGGGGCGACGCCGCTCGCCTGGGCGAGGGTCACGCCCAGCTCCCCCACCACGTTCGAGCTCCAGCGCTGGAGGTCGTCGCCCTGAAGAGGCTCGGGAGCGAACCCGGGCAGATCCGTGATCGACGCGAGCGCGACGTGCAGCTCGCCCACCACGCGCCCCAGGTCGTGCAGGGCCTCGAAGAGCGCAGGGGTCGGGGCGCCCTGTTCGAGCGCGGAGGTGACGAACTTCCACCCGTCGGTGGCGTTGGGGATGAACCGGTGCAGGACCGCCAGGGTCATCGGCCCCTGCGAGTCGAGCTGCAGCGTCCCGAGCAACTCCGGCATCGCGCGGAAGGCGGTGCGCTCCTGCAGGGTCCGACCGATCTCGACCTCGGGGTTGGCGCCGGGCTCCATGCGCCGGATGACCTTGAGGATCGCCGCCTCGCCGAGCACCACCGAGGTGTTGGTCTGATCCACCCCCAGGCGTCTCACGTCGGGCGTGTCCGAGGTGGGGATCGCGCCGGCATTGAACGCCTCACCGACCAGGGTCCCCCCCGCGGAGTCGATCGAGGCGCCGTCCCGGATCAGCCGGAAGAGGGCCTGTACATTCGCGTCATGGTCGAGCGCCTCCTCCAGCCGTGCGCCGGGGACGGTGACCGACAGGACGTAGCGCTCGGGGTGCCCGAGCTCGTAGGTGACCTCGATCACCGCGAGCATGAAGGGCGAGGGGTGCGCGGAGGGGACGGTCAGAAAGTCCAGGACGTCGGCCGACTTGATCGGCCAGGCCTTTCCCCCGAACCAACGCTGACGCTTCAGATAGTCGGGAAGATCCGACAGCGAGACCGGGCTCGTCATGTGCTGCCTCCCTGGGGCGCATCGTCCAGGCGGAACCAGAGGAACATGTAGGGCCCCAGCGACAGCTGATAGAGGTGCTGGGTGATGACGGGGAAGGGCGTTCCGCCCATGAGCTCCACCGGCACCGCGCCCTCGTACGCCGAGAGG
>DATGQN010000082.1:0-8445 GCA_035304185.1 Myxococcaceae bacterium | reverse complement strand
GGGGATGGGCCCGGACGCGGCGGATCAGCTCGTCGGCCCGGACATCGCCGGTGGCCAGATCCACCAGGAGCCCGTGCGGGGTGTGCTCCGCGGCCCACAGCAGCCCCTCGAGCGAGGAGGTCGTGGTCCGCAGCTCCACCGCGCTGCCCGCGGTCACGAAGGCCTCACGCGTGCTCTTCGCCGAAGCCGGATCGGAATCGATCAGGATCAGCTGCACCACGTCCCCGCCCAGCTCCTCGGGGACCGGCATCTGATGGGAGATCAGGAAGGTCCGGAGATCCCCCGCCCGGACCCGGCGATGACCCCCGGGCGTGCGGAAGGCCACCAGGATGTTCCGGTCGATCCACTTGCTGACCGTCGAGGGGTCCACCTGAAGCAGCTGGCTGATGTCGTGCGTCGTGTAAAGGCGATCCATTGAAGCCTCCGTCTTCTACCAGCCGGCCGTGCGGGCCCTCTTCTGGGCACCATCCAGTCGTGCAGGAAAAGAAGGCTAGAGTTGAAAGTCGCCGGGAGTCAAACCGCGCGAAGCTGACCTGGCGCTCAGGAATGACGCGTTCGGTTACCTGAAAGAGGGTACCCCAGGCCAGGGATACTGCCAGAGCAGGCATTTCAACGTCGGACGTGGGGCAGGCAGCCAGGCGTCCGCTTCGGGCGACACTTTTTTTCAGTCGTGACGCCCCAGCGCGCGATCCAGGTTCACCGCGGCGCTGATCAACGAGAGGTGGGTGAGCGCCTGGGGGAAGTTGCCCAGGGCCTCGCCGCGGGGACCGACCTGTTCTCCGTAGAGGCCGACGTGGTTGGAGTAGCCGTGCATGCGCTCGAAGAGCTGGCGCGCGTAGTCCAGGAGGCGGGGCTCGGTTCGGCCGGCGCGGGTATAGGCCTCCACGCACCAGAAGGTGCAGAGGTTGAAGGTGCCCTCGCCCTCCGCGTCGATGCCGTCCTGCGCGGCCTCGGCGTCATAGCGGTAGATGAGGCCGTCGTCGCTCAGTCCTCCCTTGCTGGCGGGAGTGCTGATGGCCTCCAGCGTGGAGAGCATCCGCGGATCGGTGGGGGCCACGAAGAACATCAGGGGCATCAGGAGGTTCGAGGCATCCAGGGAGTCCGAGCCGTAGGCCTGCATGAAGGCGCCGCGCTTCTCATCGAACCCCTCATTCATGATCGACTCGTAGATCGCGTCCCGCTCCTTGAGCCACCGCTCGCGCTCGGCTGGGAAGGAGCGCTTGTCGGCGAGCCGGATGCCGCGATCCAGGGCCACCCAGCACTGCAGCTTGCTGCTGACGAAATGCTGCGCCGGCCCCCGCATCTCCCAGATGCCCTGGTCGGCCTCACGCCAGTGGTCGCAGACGTAATTGATCGAGCGGCGCAGGTGCGACCAGAAGGCGTAGCTGATGGGCTCGCCGTACTTGTTGGAGAGGTACACCGAGTCCATCAGCTCGCCGTAGATATCCAGCTGCTGTTGGTGCACCGCGTGGTTGCCGATGCGGACCGGCCGGCTGCCGTTGTAGCCGCTGAGGTGCTCGAGGTTCTCCTCGGTCAGCGGCGCGTCGCCATCCACCCGGAACATGATCGGCAGACGTCCATCGCCGGGGCCCTCGCGGATGCGCCCCTCCAACCAGCGCATGAACTGGCTGGCCTCTTCTACGAAGCCGATGCGGATGAGCGCGTAGAGCGTGAACGCGGCGTCACGCAGCCAGGTGTAGCGGTAGTCCCAGTTGCGGGTGCCCCCCATGAACTCGGGGAGGCTGGTGGTGGGGGCGGCGATGATGGCGCCGGTGGGCGCGTAGATCATGAGCTTGAGGGTCAGCGCCGAGCGCTCGACGAGCTCGCGCCAACGCCCATGGTAGGTGCACTGGTCCAGCCAGTGCCGCCAATAGCGCACCGTCTCGTTGAAGAGCCGGGTGGAGCTCGTCTGGTCGAGCACCTCGAGTTCCGGAGGCTGCAGGCAGAAGACCTTCTCCTCTCCGGCCTCGAGGGTGAATCGCAGGATGACCCCGTCCTTCCCGTCATCCTTCAGGCGATCCGGTGAGGTGAGGCGCAGCGAGAGTTCGTCGGTTTCGAAGAGCGCGCCCTTGTCGTCCAACGTCAGCGTGTGAGGCGTCCGCGCGTAGTTGAAGGCGGGACGGCACACGAGCTCGAAGTTGACCTTCCCGCGCGCGGCGCGCACGTGGCGGATGAGCCGACGAGGGGTGTCCATCGATTTGCCGCCGTCGTGCACGACCATGAAGTCGAGCACCTCGCCCACACCCTGCTCGCTGTAGAAGCGGGTGACGAGGACGTTGGTCTGCGCCCAGTAGGACTGCCGGGTGACGGTCTCTTCGCTGGTGCAGCCGATGCGGAAGTGGCCGCCCTGGTCGGCGTCCAGCAGCGCTGCGAAGACCGTGGGAGAGTCGAAGCGGGGCCAGCAGAGCCAGTCGATGGTGCCGTGATCGGTGACCAGCGCGGCGGTCCGTAAGTCACCGATGAGCCCGTGCGATTCGATCGGGGCTTCGGCCTGACCTTCCCGGGGCCGGGGGCCCGAATGTGACTGCTCCCGCTTCGCCATCCTGGAGGCACCCTTTCCTCCCCACCGCCGGAATGCGCGCACTCCGGACGCGCCCCGGTGTCGGTGGGAACCTTGAAGGGGACAGTAGGGATGGTCGGTGGCACCCGCCCGCGGATGCTCGGTCGGAAACCGGCCGGGAGGGCGGGCGCATGCCGCCCCTATCTGCAACCCGGCGTAGCGACTTCCTTCACCGACGCGACGCGGCTCTGCCGGCGCACCGTCGCCGGTCCTTCACGTCGCGATCAGAAGAGGCTGATCTCTGTCACCCCGCCGATCGGGCTGGACCCTCCCCCCTCCGCTGGAGGCTCCGGGACCGACACCCGCACCGACTGCACCGGCCCCAGGTCCGCAGGCACCTCCACCACGAAGGAGTACGCCACCTGCCGGTAGAGAGGCCCCTCATCCGACGTCCCGGGCTCGGTATGCACCAGGTGCCAGTCGGTGCCGTCAAAGGCCTCGACGAGCAGCCCCAGGGTTCCGGACACGACGGCACGCATGACCATCCGGGTGAGCGTGGCGGGAGTCTCGAGCGAAACCTGCAGCGCGCGCGGGGCGTGGTCTCCGAGATGAATGCTGTGGAGCAGCCCATCGGTGGCCGGGCAGGGCGAGAGCGTCTCGATGAGCGTCATGTCCCAGGCATGGAGCGAGCAGGACTGCCCCCGGGAGAGTGGCACCCGCGGGGTGTGCGGCGGCAGCTCCACGATGGGGAACGCCTGCGTCACCGTGGAGTAGGTCTGGCCACCCAGCAGGGTGGGCGCGAACCAGGTGCCCGCATGGGTGGCGAGCACCTTCCAGGCCACCACATAGTCCTCGAGGACCTCAAGCGGCAGGTCCTTGGTGACCCCGGCGGGCTCAAACCAGACCTCCTGTTCGTAGGCGTCGATGAAAGAGATGCCGTACGCGCCGGTCCGGTGCGTCCCGATCGGAAGGCCCTCATTGAGCCGGGGCAGCTCCTGTTCGGGGATGGGGGGCGGGGCCGAGGTGCTGATCGTCCAAGCGTCCCCGGCCGGGTTCAACGTGACCGAAGCCTGAGCGTTCCACTGCCGGAGCGGGGGAAGATCCACATCGGCGCTCTCGTAGCGGTAGGTGGCCTCCACGGGCGGAAGCGTTGCGTCGGGTTGCGCCACGATCTTGAACATCCGCATCTGCGCCCCTTGCTGGGTGTACTCCGTCGCGTCGAAGCGGGTCAGCTCCAGCATCCACGTCCCGTCGGCATCCGTGGTGACCTCGGTGAATGGGCGGTACTCCGGTTCGAGGAACGGCAGGCCGGGGTTGCCCGGACCGGGAACGATCATGTCGCACCCGAAGTCGCCGCAGTCCGCACGCAGGACCGAGAGCGTCCCGGTGGTGGGCGTCCCATCGGGTGCCTCGAGGGAACCGAAGGCGAACAGGGGATCCTCGGGCGCGGGTGCGCAGCCGACGATGGCGACGACGAACAGGAGCAGCAGGTGGGGCTTTCGGATCTGCATGTCAGTAGGCCCCCTTGAGGCCCAGCATGGGCACGAACAGCGGGATCTGAAGCGGCTCCTTGTAGGGCGCTCCGGTCGTTCTGCCAGGACGATATTCCGACGTGTAGCGGTAGCCGAGGACCTCATTGCGGAAGGACACGTTGAAGAAGTCCAGGTAGGCCTGGAGGGTCCAGTTCTCGAACACCCAGTCCTTCGCGACGCGCGCGTCGATGCGCCAGAAGGTCGGCAGGGCATCGACCCGGTCGCGCTCCACCGGCATCCAGGCCCAGTTGCCCGCGGGGTCCCCGACGACGCGGGAGGTGCGGCTGGAGATCTCCCCGGACTCGGGGCGGCCGGTGTTCACGTGGAAGGTGGCCCCGAGCGTCCAGCGTCCCGGGAGCTGGTAGGAGAGCGCGGCGTTGAGCACGTGCTGCTGCTGGAAGGCGAAGTCCACCGGGCCCTCGACGATTTCGGTGGGTGCGCCGTCCTCGGCATAGCGGGCGAAGCGCTCCACGCGGGTGCTGCGGTTGTAGCTGTAGCTCACCCAGCCGAACCAGTTGTTGCCCAGGGGGTGGCGGGCCATCAGCTCGAAGCCGTAGGACTGCCCGGTCGTGGAGAGGTCGTCGTCGCGCCCCCTGCGCCGTGAGTTCTCCATGAGCCGGTTCAGGCTGAACTCCACCGAGCGCACCAGGGGGTTGAAGTAGACGTCGGCGGAGAGCTCGAGTCCGCTGTTCCCCTTCCACTCCGCTCCCGCGGCGAACTGCAGGCCCTGCTGCAGGCCGTAGTTCAGACCCGCGACGTCCACCACAGGGATGGCGATGAGGACCGTGGGCTGCTGGTGGAAGAGACCGGCGCCACCCTTCAGGGTCCAGTTCTCCGAGAGTTTGTAGCGGACCGCCGCACGCGGCTCGGGCGCCAGGAAGAGCCCACCTCCCAGCAGCTTGTAGGTGTCCAGCCGCAGCCCCGGCGTCACCGTCCACCGATCCGCGGGCTTCCAGATCGCCTCGCCCCAGAGCGAGCCGAAGTTCCCCAGCGCCTGAGGATTGAGGATCACATCGTCGGAGCCGCCGCCTTCGAGGAGGTCGACCGGGCCGGCCCGGACCCGGGTGGCGGCGCGCCGGTGCTCGAGCTCGCCTCCGACCTCGAGTCCCAGCTGCTCGCTGAAGCTGCGCTGCCACGCCGCGTAGACGTTCACGTTCACCTGGTTGGCGCTGAACTCGCCGACGTCCTGGCGGTTCTCCTGCGCGAACATCCCGGTGACGTCGCTGCCGCCGGTGACGCCGGCCCGGAACTCGCCGTCGGCGAGCGGCTGGGTCCACCGGAGGTCGGCGCGGTGGAAGATCTGCCGCAGGCTGCCGGTGAACTGGTTGTCGCCGGTGGCCCGCGTTCCCACCACGTCGCTGGCGCCGAAGGCCAGCAGGCGGAGCCGCCCGGTGCCGATGCGCTGTTCCACCCGGGCCTGGTAGTCGGAGAAGTCCGCCTGCGCGCCGGGGTCGTTGGGGCTCATCTGGGCGATGCCCGCACTCGCGGCAGCCGCCAGCAGCCAGCCGGTGTAGCTGTAGCGTCCGGCCAGCGTGATGGAGGTCCCGGTCTGCTCGATGGGCACCTCGAGGTAGGCGCCGGCGTTGATGAGATCGATGGAGGCCACCGCACGCACGCGATCCTCGCGGGGACGGCTCACCCGCCCCTCCACGACGCCGCCGAGCAGCCGGCCGAAGCGCGCGGGGGGCGCGCCCGGGTAGAAGTTGATGCCGTCGAGGAACTCGGGGTGGACGATGGAGGGGCCCAGCGCCATGTGGAAGAGGGCCGGGACCCGCACCCCGTCGATGAAGTAGCCGGTCGCCGCGGGCTGCGTGCCGCGCACCACCGGATAGGCCAGCCCCGAGCCGATGCTCGCCACGCCTGGCATCAGCATCACCACGCGGAAGGGATCGCCCATGGTGCCGGGGACCTCGCGCAGCTCGGCGCCGCGCAGCCGCACGCTGGAGACCTCCACCCGCTCACGCTCGCCGCGTACGACCGTCTCGTAGGGGGAGACCACGTCGGGCAGCAGGGCGTAGCGGACCTCCAGTGACTGGTCGGTCTGCAGCACCTCGTCGAAGCAGCGGCGCGCGTGGCTCATGGCCGTCACGCACACCCGGTGCTCTCCCGGCGGCAGCGTGAGGGAGAAGGTCCCGTCCGGTTCGGCAGGCACCGGCTCGGGCAGCGCCTCGACGTGCAGGACCGCGTCGGGGATGACCGCGCGGGTGCCCTGGGCGCGGACCCGGCCGTGCAGCACCGCGATGTCGGGCGCTTCCACCGGGGGCGGTGCGCGGAAGAAGTAGGTGAAGGGGATGCGGACCGCGACCGGCTCCCCATCGAGCGTCGCCGGAGCGAAGGCGAGCTGACGGGCGGCCTCCACCGCGGCGTCGCTGAGCGCCGGATGGGGGCTGGCCTCGATCGCCACGTCCTCGACGTTGCCTTCGGCGTCGACCAGCAGGATGAGCAGCACCTCGCCGTTCAGCCCACTCTCCTGCAGCTCCGCCGGGTAGACCGCCGGAGCGTCCACCCGGAGCGAGGGCGGGACGAGGCCGGCGGGCACCTCCTGCTCCACCGGGCGCTCCCCGCCGTCTTCCGTCGCGGGCTCCGAAGCCGTCGCGTCGTCCGGAGCGGATGCGGGAGGCGTCGCAGAGGGTGCACCCGGCGTGTCCTGCGTCACGGACGCCGGTGACTGCGCGGGCGCAGCGTTCCTCGTGTCAGGCGAGGGGGGCGCGGCGGGGGAGGGCGTCTGCGCCAGGGCGACCAGCAGAATGGAGAGGCTGAACACGGTGGCCTTTCGTCAGGAGCCGACAGGGGCGGAGGACGAGGTCGATGCCCAGCCATCGCCGGGAAGGGGCGCGGGCGGGGGAGGACAGGGCAGGCGGCGCAGGACGAGGAGCAGGACGGAGAGGAGCGCGAGGAGGAGGAGGCCCGGCAGACCGGAGAAGCCGGCGAGGAGCGGGTCGACCGGGGCATCGGGCACCTGGAGGTGGGTGAGCACGCCGGTCAGCGCGAAGATCGAGCCCTGTGCGACCACGCCCGGCCAGATGCTTCCGGTGCTCAGCCGCATCCACCCGAGCACCAGTCCCAGCAGCACGGTGTGCACCAGCAGCATCCCCGCCCCAAGGAGCGGCGCACCCGGTGCCCGCAGGCCCACCAGCGCCAGGGGGAGCATCCAGAGCCCCATCAGCAGGCCGTGGCCCAACAGCGCCTTCCAGGGCCCGTGCGAGACCCACAGGCGCGGCAGCAACCACCCGCGGAATCCCCACTCCGCACCGAAGACGTAGAACACCGAGACGATGGGCCCCAGCACCAGCGCGGAGACGACGTTGCTGATGAAGACGTCGCGGGGCGTGCGATCCCCGAAGAGTTCGGGTGACGCCTCCATGGCGGCGCGCAGGGTGGGGAAGGTCTCGAGGTCGAGGTGCAGCCCGCCCATCGCCGCGGAGATCACCAACGCCGCGATCAGCACCAGCGGGGTTCCGAACCAGCCCAGGGCGAACCACCCGCCCATGCGGATGCCGTCGACGCGGGCATTGAGTCCCGTCCGTGCAGCGAGCTCGGGGCGGAAGAAGGCCACGCGCTCGACGAGCCAGGTGGAGAAGGCCGGCGCGAAGCCGTAGAGCACCACCAGGATCGAGGCAGCCCGCGACGCCGGCTCCAATCCCAACAGCGGGATGAGCAGCAGCAGGCTCCAGCCGAGCACGTACGTGAGGCCCAGGAAGAGCCAGAGATCCTTGTGTCCGGGAGGGGCAGCAGCCATGGCGCGCGGACCTTACCCGCTCACCTGCCGGGCGCGCGCGAACATCTGCCCCGGAGGTACCGCTGCGCTCCCCGACGCCCTCACGTCCCCGGGCGCGGCGGGGTCACGACCGCGGGCCGGAATCCTCTGCCGGCCGCGGCGCCCCCATCTTCCCCAGCGCCTCCTCCCAGAGGCCGCGACCGCGCAACACCAGCTCGCACAGCTCGCGCGCGGCGCCCTGTCCTCCCTCGCGCCGGGAGATGAAGTGCACCGCGTTCTGCACCTCATGCACGGCGTCGGCGGGACATGCGGACAGGCCGACCCGGGAGAGGGGACCCAGATCGTTGGTGTCATCGCCCATGTACGCCGCGGCCTCGGCCGGGATCCCGACCTCGTCGAGCAGCGCCGCGAGTCCCGCACCCTTGTCCTTGTGGCCCTGGTAGACCGCCACCATCCCGAGCTCGCGACCGCGCACTTCCACCTGACCGCTGCGGCGCGCAGTGAGAATCGCGGCCGGCAGCCCGACCAGACGGGCCATCACGATGCCGTGGCCGTCCTTGACGTTGAAGCGCTTGAGGGCCTCGCCTTCCGGTCCGTAATACAGGCCGCCGTCGGTGAGGACGCCATCCACGTCGAAGATCAGCAGGCGGATGCGCGAGGCGCGCTCGAGGAGCGCCGCATCGAAGCGCCCGCTC
>DATGQN010000081.1:0-8201 GCA_035304185.1 Myxococcaceae bacterium | reverse complement strand
ACCCCGGGGCCCGTGGGCTAGGCGTTCGCGGACAAGGAGAACGGATGGCCAAGGCCCTGGTGTGCTCTCGATGCAATGCGCCGCTCCCAAGTCAGATGGAGGGAGCGGTCACCTGTGCGTTCTGCGGCGCGGTGAACGAGGTGAGGGGGCGTCGGGTTGCCGGTGGCGCGCCTTCGCAGGGATCGCCAACGCTGGTGCTCGGCATCGGGCTCGGCATTCTCGTCCTCGGCATCGCAGGGGGGCTCGCCACGTTCACCCTCCAGCGCGAGGTCGTGCAGGGTGAGTTCGCGGCAGGGCCTGCGCCGCAGCTTCCTGAGCTACCTGAGCCCACGCCTCCATCTCCGCCGTCCCTGCCGCCAGCGCCGGTCTTGGAGCCCTGGGGAGAGCTGCTTGCGGTGGAGATGAGTGAGCGGGGGGACGTGCTCGCGCTCCTCGGAGATGTGCTGGTGCAGGTGGACACGGAGACCTTCACCGCGCGGTGGAGCACGACGTTGTCGAGCGACTGGCGCTTCGCGGGGAACTACCGGGTCATCGTCCCGCGCGGCGAGCACGTGGCGGTCATCGCAGACAAGAGGGCCGCCTTCTTCGAAGCCGCCACTGGCGCGAAGGTGAATGACTTCAAGTACCGGCGCGGAGGGATCCTCCAGCGCACGTGTGCGGCGGGCGCCAACCAGGTCCTGGTGGATGTCCTCGGATCCGACCTGCAGCGGTTCGATGCCTCCACGGGGCTCCTGGTCTCAAACGGTCCGAGCTGCACGCTTCGCGACAAGATGGGGTGTCCTTCGACGCAGCGGTGTGGCTGGGACAGATTCGAGGACGCGAGCTACGACTGTCGCTACGCGGTCCGGGCGGGCAAAGCGATCTTCCGCGACTGCACGACGAACGATGGCCAGGAGAACCGGATGCTGGTGCGGGCGGGAAACGCCGGATGGGCCAGCCCTTCGTTCGTGCGTCCGGATCGCTACTTCGGCGTGGTGAGCGACACCCTCATCATCGCGGGGAGCACCGGGGTGCTCGCCCTTGATGCGGAGACGGGAGAGGAGCGGTGGCGTCGGCGCCAGTCGGTCTCCACCGCGATCGTCGCCGAGGGGGCGACGCTCTATCTGGGGGACGGGCAGACCCTGGTCGCGGTGGACGCGCGGAGCGGCGATGAGCTGAAGCGGCTGCCGCTGCGGACCGTGGCCGTCGCGGCCGACTGAGCTGGGCAGCTCCTATCTGCCTCCGTCAACCCCAGCTTCGCCTGCCCGATGTGGGCCGGCTCAGATGGGAGGACAGGGAGACGGCAGTGCCAATGCGCGCGTCCTCCTCGGGGCGAGGCCTTGGGCACGGGGGCGTGGCACTCGACGGTGGCGCGCCGCGGGTCAGGGAAGCTGCGCGTGGTCAGGTGGCGGCACATGAAGCGTCGAAACCAGGGACACAGGGAGGTGTCGACACGACGGGGATGTTGGCCCCGTCGCGACGCCTCGCCACCGGCCGCCTCATCGCGCCGGAGAAGATCGAACCTCGTTCTTCTTCTCCATCGCCTCGAGCCGCTTCTTCGCCAGCGGCTGCACATCATTGAAGTTCCGCTCATTTGGGGCGGGAACGGCCTTGTAGAGGGCCCTGGCGGCGCGGTTGAACCCAAGGGACTCCGCCACCCTGCCGCGAGCATAAAGCACGGTAGGTGCCGACTCGACCTCGGGGGCGCCTTCAGCGAGCCGTGCGAGCGTGGCGACGGCCCGGTTGACCTCACCGCGTTGCGCGAGCAGGAGGGCGAGGGTGTCGAGAGAACCCCGCCGGTCCGCCTGCGGCCCCACCGCGAGCTCTGCACGATGAACGTCCGCGTCCGTGATCTCGGGCAGGAACAGGGCGGCCCATGCGGCGTTGTTCAGGCTCCCCTCCCGGCTGACGTCTGCCGAGACCATCTCCAGGTGCACGTCACGATACGCCGCGGGGTCCAACCTGGCCTCGGCCGCGAGGACGCGCATGAGATAGCCGAGCTTCCTGTGCGCCGGATGGTCGAGCAGCTCCTTCCCCTCGCGATCGAGGACCTCCGCGCGCTTCGCGTCTGAGAGGATCTGCGCGCGCGCGAACAGGGCCTGGCCGTCATCGTCGTACCGGCCCTCCGCGCGCGCCTTCGCGTGGGCAGCGAGGGCCTCGTCGTACTTTCCGGCGCGGCTCAGGGCGGTGACGTACTGACGCGTGAGCATTCGCGCGAAGGGATCCTTCGAGTCACGGGAGTTGGCGACCTTGGAGAGGGCGCGAATGGCCTGCCCCAGGTAGGGCTCCTCGCCGGCCTGAGGGAGTGCGCTGAACGAGAGGGCGAGCGCAAGGTCCTGGCGATTGCCGGTCGCCAGCTTCCGGAGTCCCGCAGGCAGATGGACATTCGTGTTCTTCTGGATCAGGGCGAACCAGTACCGGAACCAGCTGCGAACGGTGTCGAGCTCTCCCCGGCCGAGGGCCTTCCAGGCCTCGAGCTGCTGCGCCTCAGGGGCCGCGATGGGGTGGAAGCGATAGGTCTTTTTCTCTCTCTGGAGCAGGTAGGGGTCGCTCCCGAAGGCAGATGTCAGAGTGACCAGCACCCCCACCCCGGGCAGGTCCTCGACCTTCGGAGTCATGCTGGCCCAGAGGGCGTCCATGAGGCCTTCATCGCCTTCATCCAGGGCGCGGAAGGTCGGGCCGAGATTCTGAAGCACCTGCTCCTTCCACGCCTCCTGGAGGTTGAGGGCCTTGGGGTCCACGCGCGTCTGGAGCCCGAGGGCGTGGGAGAGCCCCTCGAGGATGACGTCTCGCGGATTGGTCTGGTCAAAGGGGGCGGACTCCCGGCGAACGGCCTTGGACACCAGCGCAGAGAACTGAGCGACCCCCGGATCCTTCACCTCGCGGGAAAGGGCATGCGCTTCGGGGTAGGCGCGCGCCGCGAACAAGATGGACATGGCGGTGACGTAGAGCTGCTGCTTCTGGCCGCCCCGGACATGCTGATCGGCCCAGCGGATCGCTGCCTGTGCGCCCTGGCTGCGCGCTCGCGCCGCAAGGCGGAGCCCGTTGAGCAACTCGGAGTCCGGAAGGGTCTTCGCCTTGAGGAGTTCCTCGTCGCGACCGGTCTTGAAGAGAAGGAGGGCGTGGAAGTCCGCCACCTCCGGGTCCTGCCAATTGAAGGTGTTCAGCGAGTCGAGCGCCGCCTCGACGTCGGCTCCATTGCCACCGAAGTCGCCCGCTGCGTTGTGTGCGAGCAGGCCGACCTCCTGGCGACGCGTGTGGGCGTCGTCCGGCTCGAGGTGTCGTGCAACCCGGATGGCCGCCAGTGCTGCTTCCCGGTCGTATCCGTTGCCGTACTCGACGCCGGAGGCGTTCATCCCGAGGAGCCACGACACCGTCCTGGCCACCGGCGCCTGCATGGGGCCGAGGTCACGCGCCTCCCGGGCGAGCGTCTGCGCTTCCTGAATGAGGCCTGCAGCGTGGGCAGCGCGGGCCAGGAGAGAGTGGATGAGCGGGTCCTTCGGCCGCTGACGCTCCATCTCACGGAGCTCGGTGACGGCCTCCTGCAGCTTCCCATCCTCGAGCAGCCGGAAGGGCCGGTTGGCAAACTCCAGGTGGTTGTCCACCTCGAAGAGGCTTTGCAGCGACTGACGGACCTTGCTGACCTCATCGGCTGGGATCACCCGGTCGTTGAAGGTCAGTCGGACGCGCGCTTCGGCACCGTCGGCGAGTGGCTCGATCGCGTAGCTCCAGTGGACCGAGCCGACGTCTTCCTTTCGCGAGACCGGCCCACCGAGGAACTCGAAGAGAGGGGAGACCCGGACCCGGGTCACCAGCTCGAGGGTCCGGGGGGCGCCGATGAACACGGGGCCGGAGACCGCCTCACCCTGGGCTTCGTCATCGGGGACGGACTCGAGGGCGTCCGGGATGAAGTCGAGCATCGCCTCGAACCCGAGCGCCGCCGCGGCATCCGAGTCGGCAGCCATGGACCGGTTGGAGGCCTGGATCTCCAGCACGTCCTCGAAGGGGATGAGGCCGGAGAGCGGATCGCTGTGGCGGTAGGTGAAGTCCGCCGTTCCGTGAAAGGATTCGATCTCCTTTGCCAGGTCACGGTTGATCTGGTCGGGCGAGAGGTTCTGGGCGCGGAGGCGGGGCCACGCGAGCGCGGTCCCACCAAGGGTGCGGATGGTCTTCACCGTCCCGAGGCCGTAAGAGGGGAGGGTGATCTCGGTGCGCACCACGGCGCGGTTCTCTGCCGCGGAGCCCACGGGCGTGCGGGAGAGCCCGGTCGTCTCAGGCGCGACCACCAGCGCGATGCGGTTCATCGCCAAAGGGCTGAGCGTCCCCACCGGCATCCCGCGCAGGGTGGGATCGATCCAGAGCGGTGTGGCGCCCGGGATCTGGACGACGGCGTGATCGAAGCGGTTGAGGCCTGCGATGTCGTCGGCCGGGTCCTCCCAATCCGCGGTGTGGACCAACACCATCCGCGCGGGAACCCCGGACGCCTCGAGCAGCGCCACCAGGAAGGCCGAGAGGTCCTTGCAGTCTCCGTAGCCGCGCTTCAGCGTCTCCTCCGGGGTCTGGGGGATGACGCCGGCGTTGCCGAAGTCGAGGCCGGTGTAGCGCAGGTGGTGATGCATCCACTCGAGGGCTGCCGCGGCGACGTCACGGTGGGAGGAGGACGCCGGCTTCAGCTCACGCAGCACGGGCGCGAGCGCATCGGACGTCAGCCGGGGCGCCACCGCGGTGTGATAGGCGCCGATGACCTCGGGCCATCCGGAAGCCGAGGAGACCCACAGCGTGGGGAAGAGGCGCTCCTCAGGTGGAAGCGAGAGGGGGAACGTCACGCCCGGGACGTCGGTGCGCTGCCACGTTGTGATGACCCGGCCGTCCTTCTCCTCGCGGGTGGGCGTCACGTCCGCCTTCAGCGCGCGGGTGACGATCTGCTGGCCGACTGGATGGTCCAGCACGAAGGTGAGGGACTTGACCGGCAAGGTCATTCCCAGCGGGTGCATGAAGGCGCGGCCGACGCTCAGGCGCGGGCGCGACTTGTGCGAGACGGTGATGCGCTCGATCTTCGCTCCGGCGACCAGGGAGGGCAGCGGCGCCACGAGACGGCGTCGGCTGGTCAGGTTGTCCCCGCTGGATCCCTCGGCCGGGCTCTCGGCGATGGTGGACGGATCCAGGGTCTTCGCCGTCCCGCCAGGAAGGGTGACCGTCGCGCTCAGTTCGGGGCGCTCGTCCTCGTCGGGATCGAACTCCGTCTCCAGTCGCGCGTAGAAGCGAGGAGGGGAGGCCGTCAGCAGCGTGTAGCGCTCGGTGAGCGTGCGCCGGTACTGCCCATCTTCCAGAAGCTCGACCCGCACGTGGTACTCGAAATCCTCGACCGGCGCGGCTTCCTCCTGCGAGTAGGAGGGGAGGCTGTTCCTGGAATGGCGCGCCTCCGCGTCCGCGGGACGGGAGGCCGGGCCTGAGGCGCATGCGCCAATGAGGAGGGCTGCTGCCAACAGGCAGATGGGGCGGATCACGTCGACTCCAGGTTCGGAAAAAGGGACGGAGCGGGAGAGACGCGATGCTGCCGGTGGGTCTGACAGCGGGCAAGCTTCGTCAGGCCGCCGTACCTTGTATGGGGTAGGGCGATTCCGATTTTTGCAGTGGTCGGTGGCGGGGCGCGTGACCCAACGACCAGAGGTCAGGAGGCTCGAGCCGACGCGGCTTGGGGCGGCGTGTGATTCGTGAGGGATGTCTGTGAGATTGCACGACCTCCGATGGAAACAATCAGGTCCTGAGTGGCACGCGTCGCGCCCACGTACGCCAAGCGTGCCTCGGTCTCCGGAGGTGTTTTCGAACGCCCAGAGCCGTCTCCACTGACGACGGCGACGACAGGCCACTCGAGACCTTTGCTCGCGTGCATGGTGATCACCTTGATGGTGTCACTCGCGGGGTCGAACTGCCCGGCACGCTCTCGAACGGTGAAGGGGAGGCGCCGTCGTTCGAGGGCCCCTGCGCAGACACGCATGTCCGACTTCCAGCGGCAGATGATCGCCATGTCCTTCCATGCCCGCCCGCGGGCATGTTGATCCGCGAGGAGCTCGGCGACCTTCGAGGCGCGCTGAGGCAAGGTGGGAAGGTCGATGACGATGGGGCCAGGTCCTTCGCGTCCACAGCTCAGGGGTTGCAGCAGGGGGATCTCGTCATCGTCCTTCCCCTCGGCGGCCATGAGCATGCCCCCGGCGAGAAGGTGGGCGTACTCCAGGATCTGACGCGTGTTGCGATAGTTGATCTTGAGAATGGTGGTTCGACCCTGCGCCTGAATGCCCACGCTCTTGAGGCTGAAGCCGCGCTTCTGTCCCCGGTCGTAGATGCTCTGGGCATCGTCGTAGAGGAGGAGCAGGCTGTTCGTGTTCGGGTCGACCATCTGGGTGACGAGCTTGAGCCACTCGGGGGCGAAGTCATGCCCCTCGTCGATGAGGATGGCGTGGTACTGGCCTCCGGGAATCAGCTTGTCGTCCACCCCCTTGATCAGGCGGCGAACGAAATCAGCCATCACCTCGTCGGGGGGCCGCTTCCAGTCGGTCCGAGGCAGCAGGTTGTAGGTGGCCAGCTGCGAGCGCGTCCACTTGTCCCAGTGGACGCAATGAACGCGATCCTGAAGGCCTTTGGCCCGCATAGTTGCCGCGAGCTTCACTGCCAGGGGCTCGTTGTAGCAGAGGACAAGGATCGGCTTGCTGCCGGGGCCCTGCGACCTGGCGAGGTGCTCGGCACGGAAGCCCAGGATCATCGTCTTGCCCGATCCAGCGACCCCGTGAATGACCCGATGCCCGTCGCCCAGACTCCGCGCCAGTTGCTCCTGCTGCAGGTCCATGACGCGCATGAGGTCGGGCATGCGGTCGTCCGAGGATGATGGATCGTCGTCGGCAAAGAGAAGTTGCTGCTCGGGGACCCGAACTTCGGGAAACAGGATCCACCTGATGCGGTCGAGTTGTGGAACGGTGATGGCGTTGCGGAACGCGTAAGGGAACATGTTCCACAGACGCTCTTGGAAGGCTTCCGGATCGACATCCTCGAGCATCTCGTCCTGGCAGATGACGAGGTGTGGAGGGATGGCCTCGCCCAGCCCGGCGGCGTCGAACTGGCGGCGGGTGATTCTCGTGAACACCACGCCGTGGCCCCACGGAAACGCCAGCTTCCCCCGGTAGGGGCCGTCGCCCTGCACCAGCTGGGGATCGCGCTCGAGTTCGTTGACGACCTCGGTCGCGCAATAGCGGGCCTGTTGGAGCGGGTTGGCCACCGACTCGGGGCCGTCCGCCGTGACGATCTGAAATCGATCCCGCGAGGCGCGCTGGATGGTGCTCACCCTCCAATCCTTGGTCTCAAGGATCAGTGCGCCGCGAGAGGGGTGAATCACCACGAAGTCGGGCCGGGTCTGTTTCGGTCCGATGGGGACGTCCCACCACAGGTAGTAATCGTCCTCCAGCTTCTCCTGAAGGCGCTCGGCCAGACGACGCTCTCCCGTAGTCATCCGCCCGGCGCACGTGGAGAGCGATGGGATCAAGACTGCCATGTGTTTCCCCCTTCAGCTGGCGAGCGCCTACCGCCGCGCAGCCGTCCACGTCGACGATGACACGAGATCTCCCTAGCCTCCAATGGAGCGAGCTGCAGGTGACCTCCTGACAGCAGCTGGTGGATTTGCTGACAGCGGCCCTCAGCACGCACCTCGAGCATCTCATTGCAGGGGCAGGTGAGCGTAGGATCCGCACGTGGAGCGAGGCTTGGACTTCGTGACGCTCGTTGTGGCCGACTGACGTGCCCACCGAAAACTGGACCAGCTGAAGGGTGAGTCTTCCAGTGGAGGACGTATGGGACGCATGAGCCGATTTTCCGAACAGCAGATCATCCGGGCGCCGTAGGAGGTCGACACGGGGGCCACCGCGAAGGAGGTCTGCCGGAGGCTCGTGGTGGACGTAACCGTCCGGCGAGCGCCGTCGTGACCGCGTGATCTTCGCCGGGGATCCTCCGCGCCAGGAGGACACGCATGGACGAGCGGTGGTCGGAGATCGAGGCACGAGCAGTTCTGGAGCAGTGGCGCAGGAGTGGAGTGCCGCTCGCAGTCTTCGCAAGGGAGCGCGGGATCGCAGCCCCACGGCTGTACTGGTGGCGCCGCAAGTTCAGCTTCGAGGCCGCCGGTAACGGTAGCGCGACGGATTCACCGCAGCCGGTGCTCCTGCCGGTGAGGGTCGTCA
>DATGQN010000080.1:0-2802 GCA_035304185.1 Myxococcaceae bacterium | reverse complement strand
GGACGCTGCGCACGCTGCACCGGGAGCAGAGCGTGATGCACCAGGGATGGACGCTCGAGCGTCACCTGGCCCAGAGCGTCCTGCAGCTTCAGACGGATGCGCTGCTGGGACGTCTCTCAGAACGGCATGACAGCAAGTGGTGCAAGGATCTGCGTCTGTCCATGCGGCTCGCCATGCTCTTTCACGACACCGGTAAGCTGCTCGGCTCGCGGCCGCGCCGACACGCCATCATCAGTGCGGCCCTCTTCGCGCGCTTCAGGCCTGAGTGGTTCCCCGAAGCGCTGGTCCCGCTCACGCAGTGGTGCATCCGCACGCACGATGTCTTCGGTGCCTTCAGCCGTGGACTCACCGACAAGAAGGGCGTCGCCCCCGGGGAGTACCGGGAGGACCTGAGCCTCGAGACCTCCTACTTCGCCGCCCTGGACTCACAGGCGCTGCGTGCCGTGCTTCTCGAGTCCGGGCTGCCATTGGAAGAGGCGGTCGGGATCAACAAGGCGCTGTGGTGCGCGGACATCGGATCCATCGCCACGCTCCGGTGGCTGTTGCCCGTCGCCGACCTGGTGGAGCGATTGGTGCTGGCTCCGGCGGCTGAACGTACGCAGACGGATCGGCGGTCGCATCCAGGCCGCGGTGACAGCGAGGGCTCACGGTGGAGCGTCGAACTCTGAGGGTGTCTAAGGAGCGGCTCTGATCTTGCGTTGTGCTGTCCTCGGTGAAGAGAGGGGCGCAAAGCGGGCTCATCGGCTGGAGGGGGACCCTCCCGAACGTTGGACGTGTTGAGGTGGTCCGTCCGGCGAGGGCGACGCTGATCGAACTGGACGCCACCTGGTCGGCCCTTCGCAGCGCGGATGCCGTCTCGGCGCATTGGCGCTGGGCTTTCGTCGCGCGGGATGCGGACCTCTTTCTCCTGCGCCATCAAGAGGGGAAGCGGGCGCTCGCCCTTTGGCGGTCCAAGCGGCCGATCATGAGGCTGAAGTCAGCCCGCCTGTACCGGCTCGACAGTCTGGAAGTGGCTCCGTCGGTGCAAGGACGGCGCTTGGGACGATTGGCGCTCAGTTTGGCGACTGTTCGGGCCCGCGAGCTTGCATGTTCTGGAGTCATCCTACTGGCGCCGCACGAGCGGGCGTCCTGGTACAGAGCCCTCGGCGCAGAGGATGCTCTGGTGCAGGGACGGAACTACCCTTCAGGTCTCACACCTCTCGTGATTCAGGGGAGAGCCTTCGCTCTTCTGCAGGAAGTCTCGGATGACGTCAGAACGCCGAAAGCGCGCTGAAGCCTGGATCCTGGCTGGGGAAATCCCGTCTGGGAGTGTTCTCGCTTGGCACTCACCCATGCCAGCCGAATGGGACCAGGGACCGCCCGATGACCCCGGCTACTACCTCACGTTGACGCAGCTCGCGCATGCCGTGGACCTGCCGTTCGAGGACGTGTCGCTTCTCGTGCGCGGGTTCCGACTCCATGAGGACCCGAAATACGCCGAGCAGATCCTCTATGAGGGCGAGACGGTCGTCCTGTTCGGGCAATCGGCGCCCGCGCGCCTCCGTGAACTCATCCAGGAGCCTCCCTCCACGCTCGAAGAGGAAGGCCTCGATGCCTTGAGGCGCGTGAGGGCTCAGTTGGGCGGAGGCACGCACTGAGCATCAGGGTGACTCCGTTCGCTGATCGAGGAGGTGCCGATCCGTTCGGTCTCACTCCTCCGCCCGCGCATCCAGCTGTTGCGGCCGATGCGGCTCGAGCGTGACGGTCGCGGTTCCCTGACACCATTCCCCGAGGACGTCGCACTCGACGGAGATGGCCTCGTGGAGAGACACCGTCTGGCGGAACACCAGGTCTTTGCCTGACAGGAGTTGAAGCTGCAGCTTCTGTTTCGGCAGCGCCTTCACGCGTGCCGAGAGCGTCGCCTCACTGCCGGGGACGGGGCTCGCGAGGACGGCTGAACCTGACGGGTCCAGCAGGTAGGAGGACGCGAACCGGTCACCGCGGAAGGTCAGGGAGAGCGGCACGTCCCACAACAACTCGGGTGCTGCGGCGCTGAGGCGCTTCACGCCCGCCACCCGGACCCAGTGGATGGCGCCGGGCCCCTCTTGCTGCGCGGGCGTCAATCCGACCGCCGAGCGCGGGCCCGAGAATGTCCCGAGCGTCCGACCCACCGCATCTCGGATCTTTCCCGAGCACTCCTTCGAGCAGCTCAGGGAGACCTTCCACTCTGCGCCCCTGGCCGGACAGTCGTCCGGAATCTTGAGGAACGCTTCGGAGTCAGCGGTCAGGAGCACCGTCCGCTGTGCCCGCGAACTGCAGATGAAATCCAGTTCGAGTTCCAGCACCTCGACCGTCGAGGCCGCCGTGGCGACCGGAGCACAGAGCAGCGACGCGACCAGAATCGCTGAGGCCGCTTTCAGAGGTGTGTGCATGGCAATCCCCCTCGAGAAAGTGTCGCCGACTTCAGATCGTCACATCGATCTCGAACGTGGAGCCGTTGTCCGCGGTCGCGGTGCCGGTCACCAGGGTGGTCCCGGGGCTGCGACGGGTGCCTCCCTGACCATCGCTCTCGAGCTCACCGCTGAAGGCAAGGTCGAGGTGGACGCTGCCCTTGAGCTCACCATCCATCAGGAAGTCGCCCGACAAGGTCCCGGTGAAGGTGCCGTCAGGGATGTCGCGAAGGCTCAGGTTGAGTGCCGGCTGCGCGTCCGGATCGGTGTTGTAGGCGATGGCGATCTCGAGCTCGTCGCCGTCCTCGTTCACCACCACCGGGCCGTCGGTGTAGTCCTCGAGCAGGACGAAGAGCCGCATGCCCTTGTTGGC
>DATGQN010000079.1:0-2235 GCA_035304185.1 Myxococcaceae bacterium | reverse complement strand
CCGAGCTCACCTCCGAGCCCTTCGCCGAGCACCTGACGCTCGGGTTCGAGAAGGAGCTGGCCCTGCGCTACGGCGAGAACCCGCACCAGCGCGCGGCCTTCTATCGTGAGCCCCGCATCCCGGAGGCGCCCACCGTGGCCTACTCCGAGGTGCTGCAGGGCAAGGCGCTCAGCTACAACAACCTGTTGGACCTGGACGCCGCGCTGGCGCTGGTCCTGGAGTTCCCCGAGTCCCCGGCGGCGGTGGTCATCAAGCACAACACCCCGTGCGGGGTGGCCCGCGCCGACTCGCTGCTCGAGGCCTACCGCGCCGCGCATGCGGTGGATCCGGTCTCGGCCTTCGGAGGGATCGTCGCGCTCAACCGCGAGGTGGACGCCGACGTCGCCGAGGCCCTGGCGGAGATCTTCCTCGAGGCGGTCATTGCGCCGTCGTTCACAGAGCGGGCGCGGGCGGTGCTCGCGGCCAAGAAGAACCTGCGACTCCTGGCGGCCGGCGCGCGGCTGGCCCGTCCCGATGCCCGCCCGGCGCCGACGCTGGAGCTGCGCAGCATCTCGGGGGGGCTTCTGGTGCAGGACCGCGATGCGCTGGAGCCGGACACCGAATGGAAGGTGGTCACCCAGCGCGCGCCCACGCCGGAGGAGGATCGCGCGATGCGCTTCGCCTGGCGGATCTGCAAGCACGTGAAGAGCAACGCCATCGTCCACGCGGGACCGGACGTGCTGCTCGCTTCGGGCGGTGGGCAGACCAGCCGCGTGGATGCCGCGAAGATCGCAGCGGCGCGCGGGGGCGGGGCGCTGAAGGGCTCGGCGGTCGCCTCGGATGCCTTCTTCCCCTTCCGCGACGGACTGGACGTGGTGGTGGAAGCCGGCGCGACCTGTGTGGTGCAGCCCGGCGGATCGGTCCGGGACGCGGAGGTCATCGAGGCCGCGGACGCGCACGGGATCGCCATGGTCTTCACCGGGACCCGCCACTTCCGTCACTGAGCATTCGGGACCCCGGCGTCCCTGACGGCGTGGGGTGGGATGACGTGGACATCGGCTGCCCGGAACGATCTTCCGCGGCGCCCCGTATCGGAGGAGCAGGGTTTGAGCGCAGGGCAGGCAGAGCAGATCGCGGTGTTGGTGCTGGGCAGCGGTGGGCGAGAGCACGCCCTCTGCTGGAAGCTCGCGCAGAGCCCGCTGCTCTCGAAGCTGTGGTGCGCTCCGGGCAACCCGGGGACGGAACAGGTCGCCGAGAACGTGGCGCTCGATCCCTGCGATCCCATCGCCGTGGTGGACTTCTGTCGCCGGCACGCGGTGGGGCTCGTCGTCGTGGGGCCCGAGGCACCGCTGGTGGCGGGCGTCTCCGATGCGCTGGTGGCGGCCGGGATCCCCTGCTTCGGGCCGTCGGCGGAAGCAGCGCGCATCGAGGGGAGCAAGGCGTTCGCCAAGGAGATCATGCAGGCCGCAGGGGTCCCCACCGCGGCGGCGCAGACCTTTTCGGATCCGCAGGCGGCGCAGGAGGAGGCCCGGAGGTTGGGCCGCGTGGTGGTGAAGGCCGACGGCCTGGCCGCGGGGAAGGGCGTCATCGTCGCCACGGACCCGGATGAGGCCGCCGATGCGGTCCGGCAGCTGTCGGGGCTGGGCGCTGCCGGGACGCGCCTGGTCCTCGAGGAGGTGCTCGAGGGCGAAGAGGTCAGCGTCATCGCCCTCTGCGACGGCGCGCACCACGTGCTGCTCCCGACCTCCCAGGATCACAAGCGGGTGGGGGAGGGTGACCGGGGGCCGAACACCGGTGGCATGGGCGCGGTGAGCCCGGTTCCCTTCCTCGACGCCGAGGGCCTGTCCCTGGTGCAGCGGCAGGTGATCGTCCCCACGCTCCAGGAGCTCGCGCGACGGGGGACGCCTTTCCGGGGAGCGCTCTACGTGGGCGTCATGGTGACCGCGGACGGTCCCAAGGTGCTCGAGTTCAACGCGCGCTTCGGGGATCCCGAGGCGCAGGTGCTCCTGCTCCGCCTGTCCTCGGATCTGCTGCCGGTGCTGCTCGCCTGCGCCATGGGCGCGCTCCCGCCCGAGACGATGCTCGAGGCGCATCCCGGCTTCGCCGCGGGGGTGGTGCTGGCGGCGGAGGGGTATCCGGAGGCTCCGAAGAAGGGCGCGGTCATCCGGGGGCTCGACGATGCTCAGCCCGACCAGGGGGCGGTCTTCCTGGCCGGAGTCGGCGCGCAGGGAGGGGCGCTGGTGACCACCGGGGGGC
>DATGQN010000078.1:0-26925 GCA_035304185.1 Myxococcaceae bacterium | reverse complement strand
GAGGGCCGGCTGCTGCTGCCGAGCTTCCAGGTCCACTACTGAGCCCCGCCAGGACGGCCGGGAGTCGCGCGCTCCCGGCCCGGCCTGACGGGTCCCCGGCTGGATGGGACAAGCCATCTCACAGACACCGGCACCCGGAGGCGCGTGGCTTCCGGGGGGCCGGTGTCGTGCTGTGTCCGGCCTTCCAACCCGGCCGCCTCCAGCTGACGCGCCGCGTGGTGATTCCGGACCGATAAGCCCGGTGCGCGTGACGCAGAAGGTCGATCCCCAGGGGGCCGCCAACTGGATGCACCGGGACCGCGACGCGCGTTGACCCTCACCCGGGCCGCTGGCAACGTCCGCGCCGCGAAGGGCCCTCAGCCTCCATCCGGGGCTGCTGCCGAGGCCTTCTCGCCGCGCCGTTGACTGCCCGCTCTTCGGGTGGCGCGCATCTTCACCTGAACGGAGCAGGTCGTGATCGTTGGCGTTCCAAAGGAAATCAAGGTTCGGGAGTACCGCGTGGGCATGGTGCCCGGAAGCGTCCAGGCGATGGTGGACGCGGGCCACACCGTCTACGTCGAGACCGGCGCCGGAGAAGGCAGCAACCTCCCGGACTCGGACTACGTCGCGGCAGGCGCGACGATCCTCCCCACCGCCGACGAGGTGTGGCAGCGCTCCCAGATGATCTGCAAGGTCAAGGAGCCCATCCAGGAGGAGTACGCGCGCATCCAGCCCGGGCAGCTCATCTACACCTACCTGCACCTGGCCGGCGTCGACCCCGAGCTGACCAGGGTCCTCATCGAGCGCAAGGCCACCGCGGTCGCCTACGAGACCATCCAGCCGGATGATGGCTCCCTGCCCCTGCTCCGCCCGATGAGCGAGGTGGCCGGCAAGATGTCGATCCAGGTCGCCGCGCGCTGCCTCGAGCGCTCCCAGGGAGGCCTCGGCATCCTGATGGGCGGCGTGCCCGGGGTGCGCCGCGCCCGCGTGGTCGTCATCGGCGGTGGCGTGGTGGGCTCGAGCGCCGCCAAGGTCGCCGTGGGCATGGGCGCCGAGGTCACCGTCATCGACAACAACCTCAAGACCCTCGCCTACCTGGACGACGTCTTCCTGGGCCGGGCCACGATGCTCTACTCGGATCCCATGACCATCGCGAGCCGGGTGCGCGAGGCCGACGCGGTCATCGGCGCGGTGCTCATCCCGGGCGGCAAGGCGCCCAAGCTGGTCACCGAGGAGCTCATCAGCCAGATGAACAAGGGCGCGGTGGTCGTCGACGTCGCGGTGGATCAGGGCGGCTGCATCGAGACCTGCAAGCCCACCACCCACGACAACCCCACCTACGAGGTCCACGGCGTGGTCCACTACTGCGTGGCCAACATGCCGGGTGCGGTTCCCCAGACCTCCACCTTCGCGCTGAGCAACGCCACCCACCGCTACGGGAAACTGCTCGCCGACATCGGCGTGGAGGAGGCCGTCCGCCGCGATCGCGCCCTCGCCCGCGGCGTGAACACCTACAACGGCCACGTCACCTACGAGGCGGTGGCCCGCGATCTCGGCCACCCCTACCTCCCCCTGGAGGAGGCCCTGCGCACCCGCTGAGGCGCCGCAGCTCGGACGCGCACTCAATCCGGCGCCGTCCCACGCCAACGTCCTCCATCGGTTCTTCCGGTGGGGGACGTTGTGCGTTTAGGGCCCACCTTCTGCGCACGACACGCGCTGCGTTAAGGTTCCGACTCCCGAGCCGCCCTCCCCGCTCCCGCGTCGCATCCGGACGCTCCAACCGACCGGGCAAGCAGGCGTGGACTGCCCGCCAGGCAATCAGCGGAGCCACCGGGCGTTCCGGGAATGAACAGGGGTCTCTGGCCGTTCGTCGGCCCTGGCCGCCCAGCGCCGGCCGCCAGGCTTCTCAGCAGGTTTCGTTGCCGCGATCGTCGGCGTGTTTACATTCAAGTCTTGGATACGCCTCGTCCGCCCCGTATTCCGTCATCGAGGGAACGCGCGGCGCTCCGGTCGGTCTCCGATCACAGGAACAGGAAGGAAGCCATGCTCGACGTCCGCCAGCCCAACCGCACCAAGGCCGAGTTTGAGGAGTTGGCGTTGGTCCACCTCGACCCGCTCTACAGCGCGGCGCTGCGCCTGACCAAGAACGAGCGCGATGCCGAGGACCTGGTGCAGGACACCTGCATGCGGGCGTACCGCTTCTTCGACAAGTTCGAGCGCGGCACCAACATCAAGGCGTGGCTCTTCAAGATCCTCACCAACACCTTCATCAACCGCTACCGGCGCAAGGTGAAGGAGCGGACCGTCACCGAGGGGTCCGAGCGCGAGGCAGTCCACGACCGCTTCTTCAGCCGCGACACCACCGACTTCGCGGCCAACCCCGAGCAGTACTTCTTCGATCGCCTGCTCTCCGATGACGTGCTGCGGGCCATCGATGCGCTGCCGGTGGATTTCCGCCTGGTGGTGATCCTCGCCGACCTCCAGGAGTTCTCCTACAAGGAGATCGCCGAGATCCTCGAGTGCCCGGTGGGCACCGTGATGAGCCGGCTCTTCCGTGGGCGCAAGCTGCTGCAGAAGACCCTGCGCGACTACGCCGAGGGCACCGGAATCCTCACCCTCAAGAAGGATGAGCGGCCCAATTCGTCGCCTACGAGCCTCGAAGAGTACAAGGCCAGGAAGAAGGCAGGGTAGGTTCGGGTTCGTAGGGCGCTCTTCCCCAAGACGGCCATGCACTGCGACGAACTGGAATCAGTCCTTCATCCCTATCTCGACGGCGAATTCGAGACGCCCGAGCGCCTCGACGTGGAGGCCCACCTCGCGGGGTGTCGTGCCTGTGCGGGGACGGTCCACGAAGAAGCCCGCTTCCGCGAGTCGCTCCGCCAGACCCTCTTCGGTGAGGACGCCGCCCGGCCGGCGCCCGACAGCCTCCGCTCCCGCATCCGCGTGGGCATCCAGCAGGAGGTTCGCGCCCACCGGCGTCGTCGGGTGCTCCGCATGAGCGCCGCTGCCGCCATGGTGGTCTGCCTGGGTGGTGCCGCCTGGAGCCTGCAGCCGGATCCCCAGCGCCCCTACGTCGACGACGCCGCCCGCCGTCACGCCCGCGGCCTCCCCTTCGAGATCGAGCAGTCCTCCCCGGAGCACGTGGAGGCCTGGTTCGACGGCAAGCTGGATCACCGGGTTCCCGTCCCTGAGTTCCCCGACCTCGCGGTGAGCGGCGCGCGCCTGGCCAACGTCCGGGATCGGCCCGCGGCCTACATCACCTACGAGGACCGCAAGGCCGAATCCCGTCGCCGGGTGGGGCTCTTCGTCTTCACCGACACCGACGGCAAGCTCACCAACCAGCAGGCCCCCGGCGTCGAGGTCGACACCAGCCACGGCTACAACGTGGCCCTGTGGCGGGACGGCGAGATCGTCTACGAGCTGGTCTCGGATCTGGACGCCGAAGACATCCGGCGCCTGGTCAGCAACAAGAAGCTGGGCCGCGCCCGGGCCCCGGCGCTCGCCACCGCGGATCGGTCGGGTGGTGAGGAGCGCACCGCGCAGCGGGCGGTGGAGACCGTCTCCGATCCGAACGCTCCCCTGCTCTTCACCCCGCCGGCCATGTCGCATCCGCAGCTCCAGGTGCGCCCGGTCTCCATGCAGTCGCCCCCTCGCTGAGCGACGCTCCGACCGGGCCTGGAATTGACGCTCGGGGAGGCCACCGATAGCCTCGGCGACCCACTCAGGGAGCG
Source organism: Myxococcaceae bacterium (assembly GCA_035304185.1). Classification (GTDB taxonomy): domain Bacteria; phylum Myxococcota; class Myxococcia; order Myxococcales; family Myxococcaceae; genus DATGQN01. The sequence continues at coordinate 23,215 of DATGQN010000078.1, read as the reverse complement.
GCTCGCCTGTAGGTGAATCCGCCCCCGGATGCCCCTCAGACCTACATGTCCAAGACCATTCTGATCGTCGAAGGCGACGCTGCACAGTCGCGCAACCTGGCCGCCACGCTGGAATCCGCGGGGTACCGGGTGGAGGAGACCCTCGACGGCAAGGGCAGCCTGGACCGGATCCGCGACGAGCGCCCCGACCTGGTCCTGATGGCGGTCGATCTGAGCGCCGGCCAGAACGGCTACATCCTCTGCGGCAAGATCAAGAAGGACGATGACCTCCGCACCGTGCCCCTGATCATCGTGGGCAACTCGGATGGGTTCGCCCAGCACCGGAAGCTCAAGACCCGCGCCGACGATTACGTGGCCAAGCCGGTCGACGAGGTGGCGCTGCGCAACGCGGTGGAGGGCCTCATCGGTCCGGGCGAGACCGGCGGGGATGCCGGGGACGAGTTCGGTGCCGATGACTTCGTGGAGGAGGTCATCGCCGAGGATGACGGCGCGCTCTCGGTGGATCCGGATCGCCTGGACGACGCCTTCAGCGACCTGACCGCCTCCGAGCCCCTCGAGGACGAGGAGAGCATCTCGGTCGAGGTCCCGCTGGAGAAGACCGGCGAGGCGCTGATCGAGGCGGATGATTCCGAGTTCTCCTCCACCACGCCCTGGGACTCCGATGGCATCGACGACGAGGAGGCGACCCAGGTGGGTGCACCGCCTTCGTCGTCCTCCCCCACTCCGATTCCCGCGGGCACCTACACCCCGATGCCGGCCGACCCCAACGAGCTGCGGAGCCTGCGCTCGCAGGTCGCCGAGCTGCAGGCCACCCTCGACGACACCCTCGCCCGGGTCTCCACCCTCCAGGGGCAGGTCCAGGAGATGGAGGTCGAGCTCGAGCAGAAGAGCACCGAGCTGGTCGCCGCGCGTGCGACCTCGAGCGGCGCGAGCACCCGGGACACGCTGGCCCTCAAGGAGGCGGCGAACCGCAAGGACAAGGAGATCCTCCGGCTCCGCGCCGAGCTCAACGAGCGCGATCAGGAGATCGTGGAGCTGCGGGAGCGCGAGGTGCAGCTCGAGACCGGCGCCGCCGAGGAAGGGGATGTCCGGGCCCGCCTCGAGGCGCAGCTGCAGACGGTGACCCAGCGGGCCGACCAGTTGGCCGCCGACAAGCGGCGCCTCGAGCAGGAGGTCCAGCAGGTCCAGCAGGAGGGCCGCGGCGCGGTCGCCCGGGCCAGCGCGATGGAAGCGGAGCTCTCCGGGCTGCAGGCGGAGGCCGAGTCCCAGCGCAGCCGCGCCGATGCCGCCGAGGCGGAGCTCGCGAAGGTGAAGAGCGATCTCGAGTCCGCCCAGCGCGCCCTCGCCTCCGAGACCGTCCGCGCCTCCGAGGCCCGCGAAGAGATCGAGTCGCTGCGCAAGGAGCTCACCGAGCAGATCGACACCTTCTCCGCCCAGGCCATCGAGCTGCGGGATGCGCTCAACACGCAGAAGGAGGCCGCCGAGCGCAATGAGGAGCGCGCGACCCGCCTCTACGCCCGCATCCGCGCGGACGAGAAGCTGCGCGAGAAGACCAAGAAGGCCCTCGCCGTCGCCCAGCAGCTCCTCGAGGAGCAGCCCGCCGAGGAGATCGAGCTCGACGTCGACGAGGCGGCCGGCTGAATCCGGCGCCGGTGCCGGGAGGGCCCGGCGTTCAGGTGCCCTCCCCGTCCCGGTGGGCGCATCAGCCCTTGCCGCGCTTGGGTGCGGTCTTCTTCTCCATCATCCGCTTGGCGAGCGTCTGGACGCCCGAGGACACGTTGCGGTTCCTCGAGAGATCCTTCACGTCCGACTCACGGAGGGTGGAGAGGAAGCGCATGACGATGGCCACCGGAACCTTGGGGTTCTTCACCAGCGCCAGCTTCACCTGGTAGTCCTTCGTCCACTCCTTGTTCGAGTAGACGGTCCGCAGGACGTCTTCGTGGGCGGCGCGGTTGTTCGCCTGCGCGAGGATCTCCCCATCCGTGATGCGCGGGCTGCGGATGGCCGCGGTGGCCACCAGCTTGTTCGAGTCGCGCAGCAGGATGGTCCGCGCCTCCTTGTTGCCCAGCGTCGCGAGCTTGATCTTCTCGGCGATGCTCATGCGCATGAGGCGCTGGGTGAGGTTGAGCCCCGGCTCCTCTCCGGTCTCCGGCCCGTCCGCCGGGCCGAAGTCGCGCAGGACGTCCTCGGCGGTGGGACCCGGATCGTGGGGTTTTGCGGCCTCCTCGGGACCGAAGATGCGCACGCGCGCCGCCTGCATCTGCGGTACGTCTTCGAGCATCACGCCACTGCGCACCGCGAAGTCACAGGTGCGATCGATGACCGATCCGGGCAGCGCCGGGTTCTGCACCAGCTGCCGCACGATGTCCGGGTGACGCAGCAGGCGCAGCTGGTTCTCGGAGATGAGCTCGGCCACCTTCGCCGAGCAGCCCGAAGCGATCGCCGCGACCGCTTCATCCGGCGTGTTCGCGTTGAGGACCAGCAGCTCGGCGTAGGCGTCCTTGTCCCAGAGCTTCCCCAGGAACCACCCCAGCACCGGAGGCTGAACCGCCTCGTCCCGCAGCGCCGCGGAGAGGATGCGCTCGGGGAGGCCCGCCGCGCTCTTCTCCGCCGTCTCCCGGACGCCGGGATCGGGATCGGTGCTGAGCATGTAGAGCGCGCCCAGCATGTGGACCGGAGAGAGCGGCACCAGGCCCTTGGCAGCCATCATCCGCAGCGGCACCGGCGCCGCGGGATCCACGTGCTTGCGCATCTGCGGAGGCAGAAAGTCCGGGGAAATCTGTCCACCGGCTTCCGTGCGCGTCGTCATGTCGTGCTCCCCTGATTTCGGGCGTGGATGAGTCGCAGGCCTTCCAGCGTCAGGAAACCGTCCACCTCGGAGATGAACTGCGACTCCTTCGCGATGATGGTGGCCAGCCCCCCGGTGGCGACCACCCGCGTGTCCCCGCCGAGCTCCCGGCGGAGACGCTCACAGATTCCATCCACCAGGCCGACGTAACCGAAGACGGCGCCGGCCTGCATCGAGTGGACGGTGTTGCGGCCCAGGACGTTCGGCGGCCGCGCGAACTCCACGCGGGGCAGACGCGCCGCGCGGGTGAAGAGGGCCTCCATGGAGATGGTGATGCCGGGGCAGATGCACCCGCCCAGGTACTCCCCCTTCTCGCTCACTGCGTCGAAGGTGGTGGCCGTGCCGAAGTCCACCACGATGAGCGGCCCCCCCCAACGCTCGAAGGCGGCGACGGCGTTCACGATGCGGTCGGCGCCGACCTCGCGGGGGTTGTCGTAGAGGATCGGCATCCCGGTGCGGATCCCCGGGCCCACGAAGAGAGGCTTCACGCCGAAGTAGCGCTGCCCCATGTGCTCCAGGGCGAACTGCATCGGCGGGACGACGCTGGAGACCACCACCGCGCTGACGTCCGAGACCTCGAGCGAGGCGCCCTGGAAGAGCTGGCGGATGAGTACGCCATACTCATCCGAGGTCCGGCGCGCCTGGGTCTCCAGTCGCCAATGATCCACGAGGCGCTCTCCCTCGAAGACGCCCAGGACCGTATTCGTGTTTCCGACGTCGATGACCAGCAGCATGTGGCGCCACTGTAGCCCCGAATGCCACCCCGTCGTCGGAGGAGTTCAGGGGATTCAGCGGGCCCCTGGGCCACGGCGGCCTTCGGAGATCTCCCGGCGGATCCCTGAGCCGGCAGACCCGGCGCGGCGTGCCGGCGGGAGGCCCGACACCCTTCGGGCGTCCCATGACGGTCCGAACGGCTGCAGGAGGGAGCCGACCGGGGGGGCCAGCCCAGATGCTCTAGGTCGCGGGGCGCAGGTGCTCCACGTCACCGGCCACGATCCGCTCCACGCTTCCATCCGGTCGGCGCAGAAGCAGGGCGCCATCGGCGTCGATGTCCTCGGCCCGACCGGGGATGCGCCGCTGCTCCAGGTGCACCACCACGTCCTGCCCCAGCGTCGAGGAACGTTCCTTCCAGGCCTGACGGACCGGCTCGAAACCCTCGGTCGCGTGGCGGTCGAACCAGTCCTCGAGGCGCGCCAACAGGGCCGCGGTGAACAGGGCCCGCGAGACCTTCTGACCGCGCGCCGCCTCCAGGCTGGTGAGCTGACCGGAGAGTTCCCGGGGAAAGTCCGCGCTCTGGCCGTTGAGGTTGACGCCGATGCCCACCACCACGAAGTGCACGCGCTCGGGTTCGGCAGAGAGCTCGGTCAGGATGCCGGCCACCTTGAGGCCCCGGATCTGCACGTCGTTGGGCCACTTGATGCCCACCTCCGCACCTGCCTCCGCCAGGGTCTCGGCGAGCGCCACCGCGGTGACCAGGGTGAGCTCCGAGGCCCGCTGCGGGGGCAGCTCCGGCCGGAGGATCACCGACATGCTCAGGCTCTTGCCCGGCAGGCTCACCCAGGTCCGTCCGCGTCGGCCCTTTCCTGCGGTCTGCTCCTCGGCGATGACCACCTCGCCGTGCGCCGCGCCCCCGGTGGCCAGGGCAAAGGCCTTGGCGTTGGTGGATGGCAGCGCCTCGAAGGTGTGGAGGGTCTGGCCCAGCTCACGCGTGGCCAGCAGCGGGAGCAGCTCCAGCGCGCTCAGGCGGTCCGGGACCCCCGCGAGCCGGTAGCCCCGCGCCGGCAGCGCCTCGATGGTGTAGCCGCGGGCCCGGAGGCTCTCCACGTACTTCCAGACCGAGGCCCGCGACAGCCCGAGCTTCCCGCTGAGGATCTCTCCGGAGGTGTAGCCGTCGCCCCCTTCCGCCAGGAAGGCGAGCACCTGGGCCTCCGGAGTCTGGGGATCACCGTCCATGATGGCAGGGGACGCTAGGCGAGGGGTCAAGCCGCGTTCAATCCCCGCTTGGCCCGAGCTTCACCTGGACGTCGTAATCCTCGAGCTGCAGCTCGGACTGGGGGATCTCCCCGCGCGCGGTATGGGCGGTGACCTGAACCCGGACCAGCCCCACGCCCCGGGCGAAGGTCATGGTGTTGGAGAGGGTCACGCCATCATCGACCCGCTGGCGGGCCTCGACCACGGCGCAGTCGTCGAAGCGGCCGGCAGGGACCTCACAGGGCGCCAGCGCGCTGATGATCCGGTAGTGCTCGGTGGCGGTGGCGGAGATCACGTTGCTCCACCGCGTCCCGCTGCGCACCGGTGCCTTGAGCAGGTAGCGGGCGCCGTCGTGGATCCCCTCCTCGTCGACCGTCAGCTGTCCTCCCTGCTGATCCACGAAGGCATCCTGCTGACGCCCCACCAGCTCCACCGTCTGCAGCCCGCCCGAAGAGCCCACGATCCGGTAGCTCCAGCGGTTGCCCACCTCGAGCGGGTAGTAGTGGGAATGGGGCGTGAGGTGCGCATCATCCGCCGCCTCCACCGTGGCCGCGGGGTCGACCCTGGGCGTCGAGGCGCAGCCGGTCAGGGACAGCAACAGGGCGGCGCCCGCACCGGCGAGCGCGCGCACCGGGATGTAGAGCCGGGAGTCGGTCATGGGAGATCCTCCAGGAGGATTCAGTGAAGGGTGGAGCCGGCGCCGGGGGCGCTTCCGGTGAGCTGGTCGAGCGCCTCTTCCGCCATGGCGCGGACCGCCGGGGAGTCGTGTCCGCTGGCGATGGTGAAGAGATAGGACTGTGCCTCACGCCCCCCGAGGGCGGCCAGCGCATAGAGAATCTCGCGCAGCAGGGAGGGCTCGCGATCCTGGGCGAGTGCGATGAGCAGGGGCACCGCGCGTTGATCCCCCAGCTCCACGGCGAGGCCGATGGCCCGCCGCAGCGCCATGGGATCCTCCGTCGCCAGCTCCGCCTCGAGTCCGCGGAAGGCACGCGGATCCCGTCGCTCCACGAGGATCCGCAGGGCCGCCTCGCGCAGCCCGTGGTCCTCACTGGAGAGGTCCGCCACCAGCGCATCCGGTGACTTGCGCGCCGCCTCCAGGTGCATCCCCGCCCGCTTCAGCAGCGGCGGCAGCGCCTTCCGGATGAGCCGCGAGCCGAGCTCGAGAGGCGCCTCCTCACCGATGGGGGATTGGATGAGCACCTCCAACCGGTCGTGCACCGCGAGCCCCTCTTCCATGCGACGCACGTGGAGCGTGAGCACGATGGCGAGCTGCTCCTCCTCGGCATCCGCCGGGAAGACCGGCTGCATGAGCGGCACCTCGAGCTGCAGCCGGACGCCATCGCGCTGGGTGCCCGCCGGAGCGCTCTCCTGCTCCGGCGTGAAGCGGAGGATCCCGACCTCCTTCACCGCCTCGGCGAGCCACGTCTCGAGTTCAGCGTCGGTCAGCCCCGGGACCGAAGGATCGACGACCGCCGCGCGGAGTGAGAGGACCTCGAAGGGCTGCGGTCCGCACCGGCAGGCACCGGCGCCCAGAACGAGCGCCAACACCCAGCCGATGCGCCAGAGCCCCCGCCGCACCTCAGTCGTCCCGGCGCTCGGGTTCCTGTTGGGTCGACGGAGGCGCATCGGAAGCGCCCGCGTCCGCATCGGTCACCGACAGCTCGGAGTCTGCCGCAGCAGCCTCCTTCGCCCGCGCGGGCGTGGCCGGCTCGCCGGTCGTCGGCTCCGGAAGATCCACCTGCGTCGGTGAAGCCTCCGCAGGCCGCCCCTCGGACATCGCAGCCATCAGCGTGTCGACCGCGACCGGACCGGTGACCTCGATGAGATCCTCGTCGGAGACCTCCAGCGCCTCCTCGTCCTCGAGGTCCACGTCCAACGCCTGGGCGGCCCCCTCGGCGGAACCCGCCTCGGAGATGGTTGCATCTGCAACGGCTGCGGCCTCCGCCGTCCCCGCCGCGTCGGGCTCCCCAACCGCCGGCGACGCTTCCACCGTGACGTCCCCGGACGCGGGCTTCGGGTCCGCATCGGAGTCGGCTGCCTTCTCCGCCTCAGCGTCCGCCTGCGGGCCATCCGCGGCTGCGGCGGAGCCGTCGACGTCGGCGCCTGTCTCCGCGCCCTCTGCAGCGGACGCCGCTGCCTCCTCGGCACCGTTGTCCTCGCGGCTGCCTCGGCCCCGGCGGCCCCGACGGCGGCGGCGACGGCGACGACGCTCCTCGCCCTCCTCACCGGACTCCTCGGTGGCCTCGGCCACGGCCGCCCCGCCCACGAAGGCGGTGGCCGCATCCAGATCGGCATCGGGCTGCGCCTCGGCCTTCGGGACCGGCTCATCATCCTTCCGCTCGCGCTCGGCGACCCGGTCGCGCTGCCGCTCCTCGCGACGCTGGCGGGCCTGCTCGGCCTCCACCTGCATCTGGGCGAAGAACGCCGGATCGGCCTCGAAGAGCTCGACCTTCACGACCTTCACGCCGGTGCCGGCCGCCACGAACTTCTCGGCCAACGCGTCACCGGTCCACAGCATGACCAGCGCGCCCGAAGCCTGGGCCTCCCCGCGCGCATCGCCGCGCAGGTCGCCCGGTGACACCACCAGCCCCACCTGGGCGTTGTAGTGCCCGAGGTCGCGCCGCAGCTCCTGGACCACCTTGCGATCCACCTGGCCACCCCGATGCACGCGGATGGCGAAGCGCAGCTCGATGCTGCCCTCCTTGCGGCGGGCGGTGACGACGGGGCCGTCCTTGCTGCGCTTGGCCACCTTCAGCTCACGGAAGTCGTGCCCGTGCAGCATCTTGAAGGTCGCGCGCTCGAACGTCCCCGGCTCCAGCGCCTGCAGCTGCTGGCGCAGCGCGCGGGCCATGGCCTTGCGCGTGTCCTTGAGCGCCGCGCGAGCGGCCTCGATGGCGCTCTCGCCGGCCGCGGCAGGCTCCTCGGCCTCGCGGCGGAAGACCGGGCGCCCATCCTCGACGGGGATGCCCAGCGCAGCCGCGAATGCGGCCTGCAGCTCGAGCGGCGGGGCCTCGGAGGGCGATCCCGCGCGCTCCAGCGTGACGGTTCCGGACTGGTAGAGGAACTGGGGCCGGCGCCCGGCATCGATCCGGCGCTGGTTATCCTCCAGCAGCGCGGTCAGCAGGGTCTCCACCGACAGCTCCTTGGAGATCAGGCCCAGCTCGCGGCCCTGCTCCAGGATGGCGTCGGGAGAGAGGGCTGCCTCCACCGCTTCGCTGAGGATGTCGAAGGCCACCTCCGGCACGGGCGGGTAGCGCCGGCGGCGTCCACCGCGCTCCTCGTCCTCGTCGCGACGACGCTTGCGGTCGGCGCCCCGGCCGGCGGCGCGCACGTTCTCGCGGCGGACCTCCGGATGGCGCTCCAGGGGGCGCAGCGGCGGCAGGCCCTCCTCGGGGTGGGGTTCGGGGATCCCGGTCTGCGCCAGGGCTTCAGGGTCTTCGGGGATGGTCCACTCGGCCAGCGCAAAGGTGTCCTTGGCGGTGACAATCACCCGCCTGTCGCCCTTGCGCTTGGCCATGGCCGCGAGCCGCGCCAGCATCGTCTGTTCGGGCGTCTTGCCCACGTGCGACAGCAGGTTCTCGGCGATGGACCGCTCGGTGATTTCCTGAAAGTGTAGGGGATGACCCGCACCTTCCAGGACCCGGAGGGCGGCCTCGTAAAATGTCATGGAGAAATTCCCAGGAGTTTCCAGCGGATACGCCGGTTGTCGGCTCCGCTTGAGGGGCGGGGATGGTAGGCAGTGGCAAGCAAGCGTGTCAATGAACGCTCGATGATCCAGCTCCGCATCGGCCAGCTCTGGGAACGGGAACCTCTCGGGATCCCCCTCGATTCCGTGGGGATTCAGGTGGAGGGCGTCGAGCTGTTGCCCGGCGCCTCCGAAGAGCACCTGACCTCCACGGTTCCGGCCCTCGTCGAGGCCGTTCACGCCCTGGTGGTGAGCGGCCAGCGGCAGGCCCAGGTCTCGCTCTCGGTGGCCCACCTGGAGCTGCTCCTTGCGCGGGTGGAAGACGACATCACGCTCGAGGTCGTCCGGCTCGCCCGCCCTGCCCTGCGCCTGCGCGCGCCCCTGGCATTGGAAGCCGAGGCCCTCGCCCAAGCCGTCGTCGGGGCCGCCCGCACCTTCCACGAGCGGCTGCGCGAGCTGCTCCCCGAGCTCGCCAAGGCGCCGGAGCTGCGGCGGATGGGCCGCCAGCTCGAGGCCCTCTCCGGATCCCGCCGCAAGGCCGCGGCGCCGCGCGCCCCCCGGACCGGGCCCACCCTCAACGTCCCGCCGGCGGAGCTCCCCGGCTTCACGGTCACGCTCGAGGACTCCGAGGGGCGCCTTTCCACCTGGCGGAAGGGTGGCAAGACGCCCCTCGCCACCCTGCTGGTGCAGGGCACCCTGTCCTTCTGCGTCGGGGAAGCGTCGGCCCCCCTGTGGTCCGCCCCCGGCATCCCCTACCTCCAGGTCCTCGAGCTGGTGCGCGAAGCCGAGGATCTCCAGCGGGCCATGGACCTGGGAGAGCCCCGCTTCGAGCTGGGGGGCGCCTCCAAGCCGCTGCTCATCTACACCGCATCCGATCGTCGGCTCACCGTCGGGGACGCGGGCGGCGCGGTGGAGATCGATGCCCGGGAACTTGCGCGGGCCATGTTCACGGTGGGGCAGGACCTGGTGGTTCGCGTGGTCGAGCGCTACCCCTCCCAGGCCAGCAACCCCTACCTCCGCGAACTCTCCATCCGCTGCGTCGCCGGCCTCGCACAATTGCGCAAGGCCACGCCCGAAGCGGAGATGCGGCCCCCTGCTGCCGCGACCTCCGACGCCAGCGGCGAGCGTCCCGCGTCGGCCGCTCGCCCCTCCCTCGCGGTGGCGTCAGATGCGGACGCCGCGCCCACCCCGGTCATCCCCGATGGGGACGCCCAGGACCTGAGCCAGCTGCGCGCGGTGCGCTTCGAGTCCAGGTTCCGCTGGAGCTCCGACACCGCCGAGCCGCCCCTCCACCTCCTGGTGCGCGACGAGGGACCGCTGCTGGTCGCGCCCCACCGCCTGGTGCAGCTCGACCATGAGGGCCGGGAGACGGCAGTGATCGAGGGAGAGCACGGGGTGGCCGCGCTCGAAGACGGTCGCGCCCTGGTGGCCGATGGTCCCTACGTGCAGCTGCGTCGCCCGGGTGAGGACTCCGCCCGCTGGTTCCAGAGCCACGACGCGTTGCCCCTGGGTCCCGAGCTGTGGTCGCTCGAGCGCAAGCTGCTCACCCTCTCCGAGGGCCGGACCCTGCTGGCCTACGACGCGGTCACCGGGCGCGAGCTGTGGCGCATGGCGATCCCCAAGACGGTGCGGGTCCACACCGCGGTGCACGGCGAGCTGGTGGTGCTCACCACCGACTCGGGCGTGCTGCTCGGGCTCAACGCCGCCGACGGTCAGCGCCGCTTCCAGCTCCGCAGCCGGATGGGCTTCCCCGGACCGGCGCAGTTCCACGACGACGCGATGCTGGTGACCCTGCACGACGGCTCCGAATCCGCGGTCGTGGTGGCGGACACCGCGAGCGGCTCGGTGGCGTGGATGAAGGAGGGGCTCGGACTCCAGCAGCCCACCGTCCCGGCCACCGACGGCACCCGGGTCTTCCTGGCCGGGCGACGCAATGGAGAGGCCCGTGTGGTCGCGCTCGCGGGAGGCGAAGAGGTCTTCAACCGGGCGGTGCCCCTGGGTGCCGCGCCCTATTCGCTGCGGCCCTATCGCGACGGGGTGATCGCCATGTCGGCCGACGGGATCGCCGTGCGTCTGGATGCGGCGGGAACGCTGCTCTGGCGGGCCGGCAGCCCGGGCGAGCCGCAGCCCCGACCGCTCGCGCCCCTCCTCCACCGGGGGCTGGTCGTGCTCCCCGGCCGCACGGTCCGCGTCATCGAGAGCGAAGGGGGGCGCCTCCTCGGCGAGCTGTCCACCGGTGCCCCGCTGGTGGATTTCGCGCTCAGCCGCGACCTGGAGCTCTACCTGCTGGATGAGGAGGGCGGGCTCTCCTGCCACCAGCTCCTCAGCCACCTGTCGCTGCTCGAGTCCGCCGCCGAGGGCTGAACTCGGGGGTATGGACGTGCGGCCGCGCTGAAGGGCCCGCAACGCAGACGGCCGATCCCGGTGCAGGGGATCGGCCGTCGGCCTTCAGCGAACGGAAGCTTTCGCCTCAGCGTCCGCCGATCTCCTCGGCGGAGCGCTCGCTGATCTGCGCGCCGTCCCACGCCTCACCCGGGCGCAGCTTCCAGTCCGAGGGCAGCTCCTCGCGGTTCCACTCGAAGTGGGCGTTCACCGCCGGGCCGCCGTAGGAGGTGGAGGTCGAGATGTCGAAGGCGATCTCCGCGCGCTCGACCTCGGCCGGGAAGAGCGGGATCTGGAACTTGCCGAGCACCGCCTGGGCCGGGAAGTCGGCGATGTAGCGCTCGGGGTGGTCGATGCGGTTGGCCGGATCGCCGCTGGCGCTCATCTCACCGAAGAGCTTGTCGCGTCCGTCGTAGAGCTTGAAGCCGATGCTGAAGCTCGCGCTGACCATCATGGCCTTGCCGGCCTTGGAGTCGCGGATCTCCCGCTGGGCGCCCCACAGCACCACCGGGATCACCATGGTGGGCTCGCCGCTCAGGTGCGTCACCTTCCCCGGCAGCAGGTCCAGTCGCAGGCCCTTGTCGTAGCCGCTCCAGACGGGCGCGTAGGTGCCCTCGCGCATCTGGGTGTAGATGGCCTTCACGTCCTCATAGGCGGCCCGCTTGGCCTGGTAGGAGGCCTCGTCCTCGTCGCGGGCCTCGAGCTCCTTGAGGTAGGCGTCAAGCTCCGGGCCGCCGAACGCCTTGCGGTGCTCATCGACCTTCGCAAAGTACGCGGGAAGGAAGGCCTTCATGCTGGCCTGGTAGGTCGCCGGATCGGGCTGGGCCAGAACCAGGGGGGCGCGCTCCTGGTAGAAGCGCTCCACGTTCGAGAGGCTCTCCAGGGTGGCCAGCTCCCGCTTCGTCTCCTGGCCTCCGCTGTACAGGTTGTACATGACCAGCAGCGTGAGGGCCGCCACGATGAGGGGCAGAGCGAGTCGCTTCATTCGGATGATGCTCCGGTGCAGGCGGTTCGGATGGAAGCCCCACGTTTATGGGAATTCCAGACGCGGCACCAGTCCGCGCCCCGAAGGTCGCCCCCTCGCCCGCTGAGAATGCGCAGCCGGAGCGGATCCCATCAGCCTCAGCGTCCGGCAACGGATCGGAGGACAGGAACGAACCGCCCTGCCCTGTCGGCACGGTGGTCGCGACGGTTCAGCGCAGCCGGGCCATCAGCGCGCCCACCAACATGGCGATGGCGGTGTCGTTGTTGCCACCGTGGGGGACGATGATGTCGGCGTGGCGCTTGGAGGGCTCGACGAAGCCGAAGTGCATCGGGCGCACGTGGCGGAAGTACTGGCTCACCACGTGATCGAAGTCGCGGCCGCGCTCCTTGATGTCTCGGAGCAGGCGGCGGATGACACGCACGTCGTCGTCGGCGTCGACGAAGATCTTCACGTCGAGCATGTCCCGGACCTGCGGCATGTGCAGGACCAGGATGCCCTCGATGAGGATGATGTCCGCGGGCTCCACCGGGACGGTGCGGCTGTCACGGAGCGACTCGACGAAGTTGTAGACGGGCTTCTCGATGGAGCGTCCGGCCTTCAGCTCCTTGAGCTGGTGCACCAGGAGATCGACATCGAAGGCGTCCGGATGATCGAAGTTGATCTCGCGGCGTTCAGCCAACGGCAGGTCGACCAGGTCCTTGTAGTAGGCGTCCTGATCGATGAAGGCGACGCGGTTGCCCTGCAGGGCCTCGTGAAGCTTCCTTGCAACCGTCGTCTTACCCGACGCGGTGCCCCCGGCAATGCCCACCACGAGTGGCCCAGTCATGAAGGCCGCAACTACCGCACCCGGGCCGGTGGGAGCAAGGACTGGTCGCGTCAACCCACCTTCGCGCACCTCAACGTCGCCGCTCCGAGGCCAGCTGGAGCCATCCACGACGACGCAGGCTGCGCCACACATCCCCCGGAGCGACCTCTTCCAACCGGGTCAGCGGGAGCCGCGCTGCGGCGGCCTCCAGCGCATCGGCCTCCTGTGGATCGACGAGAACGGGGCGGAAACGCGGCCCCGCCCGCTCCAGCGCCAGGCGCCAGGGACGTTCCGGGGCGCGGCGGACCACCTGCCAGAGGGCCTCGAGCGCGCTTGCTTCATGGCGTCCGCTGATCCGCGCCCGGGCGTCCAGGTGCACGTCCAGCGCGCGGGCGCTCTCCACCAATTCGGTGAGGTCCACCGGGAAGTGCATGTAGCGCGCGTTCGGCCCCACCCCGATCTCCCCCTCCGCAGGTGGCTGCGGCGGCGCACCGGTCAGATGCTGCGCGGCGAGCTCGAAGGCCAGCACCACCGCGCCGGCCTCCTTCCCCGGTTGGGACAGCACACCCCGCGCCCAGCGGACGAAGGCCCCATCCAGCTCGCGTCCGGGCTCGGTGAAGACCTCGCGGTAGAACGCAGAGGCCGCGAACGCGGCGAGCCCCTCGAGCTCCGGCGCGATCAGGCGACGGGTGAGCGGGAAGTGCAGGTCCACCTCCTGCGCCAACACCGCCAGGCGGAACGCCTGCTCCTCCTTCGCACCCTCCGGATCGTCCGCATCCTCTCCGGCATGCGCGCGCGTGAAGAGCTCCCAGGCCGGGGCCTGCGACATCGGCGTGGTCGCAGGCGCGCCCCGGGGGCGGGGCAGCTCGATCCGGGCGGGCGCCTGCGTGGGGAGCAGCGCGCGCAGCCGCGCCAGCGTCTGCAGGGACGGCGCGATGCGGTGGCCGTCGCCTTCGAAGGTGAGGGCCCGCAGGTTCGGGAGGCGGGGCAGCCAGGCTTCGAGCAGCGCGAAGAGTTCCTCCCGTACCGGCTGGGTGTGGTCATCGACGTAGAAGCGCCGCGCGCCCCGCTGGTGGATGACGCCGCCCGCAACGTGGACCTCGATCACCGCCTCCAGGGGGAAGTCGGCGAGTCCCGCATCGGAGGGCAGCCCCGCGGCGAGCTGGAAGCTCAGCAAGTGTCCCAGATCCAGGATGAGGGGCACGCCGGTCGCCGCGTGCAGCTCCGCCATGAACGCCAGCACGTGCCGGTCCCCGCGCCGGGTGAGGACCGGGGGATTCTCCAGCGCCAGGGGCACGGAGAGCGCGGCCTGCACGTGCCGCGCGTGGGTGATGCTCTGTTCGAGCCCCTGCGCATTGAGAGGGGGCGGGAGGAAGAGGTAGCCCGGAAAGCCGGTGCCCCCACCGTGCCACCAGCCCACGTCGTTGCCGACCCACGGCGTCTGCACCTCACGCGCGTGGGCATCGAGCGCCTTCAGGCTTTCCTCGGACTGCAACGTCGGGCCCCAGAGGTTGAGGTGGACCGGGTGGAAGAGGACCGGAAGCTCCGACCGCTGCGCCTCGAGGGTGGGCCAGAGCGTGGCCTCCGCCCGCGTCCGCTCGAGTTCGAGCGGCGCGCTGTACTCCACGAAGTCGAAGCTGCCGGGCGCGCGCTCGGCGACGCGGTAGGGATTCGGCTGCTCTCCTGCATCCAGGTTGCTGGAGAGCCCCAGGCCCATCCAGGGCAGGCTGACGGTGTCGGAGGATGCGCTCATGGTCGAAGGGTCGTTAGCGCACCCCCGGCCGCCCTGCCACGGCTTCGACCCGCGGCCCTCAGTCCGCCCGCATGGCCTCCACGGGATCCAGCTTGGCCGCCCGCGCCGCAGGGTAGATGCCGAACAGCAGCCCGACACCCGAGCTCATCAGCAGCGCCACCCAGATGGACCAGGTCGGCACGTCGGTGGGGATGCCGCTCAACCAGCGCGCCAGCCACGAGAGCCCGAAGCCCGCTGCCAGCCCGATGAGGCCGCCGATGAGGGAGAGCACCACCGCCTCGGTGGCGAACTGGGCCAGGATCCGCAGCCGCCGCGCGCCCAGGGCCTTGCGGATCCCGATCTCCCGCGTCCGTTCGGTGACGCCCATCAGCATGATGTTGAGGATGCCGATGCCGCCGACCACCAGCGAGAGCAGGCACACCGCGAAGGCGGCCAGCGTCACCATGACCGACATCTGGTTGAAGGTCTCGGTCATGGAGTCGTTGGACTGCAGCTCGAAGCTGTCCGGAACCCCCGCCGCCAGGCCATGCCGCCCCCGCATCAGCAGCTGCGCCGACTCCTTGAGCTCCGCCAGGTTCTCAGGATCGTCCGCGGCCAACTGGATGGACAGCGAGCGCCGGTTCCCGAACAGGGAGCGGAAGGTGCGTAAGGGGACGACGACCAGGTTGTCCATGCTCATCAGGCCCATGAACGTGCCCCGCCGCTCGAGCAGTCCGATCACGCGGAAGGGACGCCCCCGGATACGCACCGTGAGCCCGACGGGATCCTGCCCCGGCCACAGGAGGTCGGCGACGTCCGCCCCCACGACCGCCACCATGCGCCCGTCCAGCTCCTCGGCCTCGCCGAAGAAGCGTCCACGCTCGATCTCCAGCGCGCCGGTGGTGGGGTAGCCCGAGGTGGCGCCCACGACCTGGACGTTGGGATCCGAGGTCACCCGCTCGTTGGCGACCGTCTCGGCCCAGCTGCCGGTGCTCGCGCTGGACTCGAGGACATGCTCCAGCCTTCCGAGCGCCTCCAGGTCATCGAGCGTGATCGGAGGTCGCTTGCGGATTTCCCGCCAGTTCACCCGGCCGAAGCCGGAGGGCCACTTGGAAACCTCGAAGGTGTTCGCCCCCAGCGCGGACATGTCGCTGGTGACCCGCATCCGCAGGCCCTCGATGAGGGCCATCATGGAGATCACCGTCGCCACGCCGATGACGATCCCCAGCAGGGTCAGCAGGGTGCGCAGCGGATTGGCGACGAGGGTTCCCAGCGCCAGCCGCAGGTTGTCGATGAATGCTCCCATGCCGCGCGCCACCTTACTCGTGTCGCAGGGCCTCGATGGGATCGAGATTCGCCGCGCGCGCCGCGGGCCAGATGCCGAAGATGAGGCCCACCAGGCCGGAGAAGACGATCCCTCCGATGAGCACCATGGGATCGACCACGGCGGCGAGCGGTGAAATCTCGGCGACGATCCGCACCGAGCCCAGTCCCACCACCGCGCCCAGGAACCCTCCGAACGCCGAGACCGCCGCGGATTCGAAGAGGAACTGGATCACGATGGTGCGCCGGCGCGCCCCGAGGGCCCGGCGGATCCCGATCTCCCGCGTCCGCTCCCGCACCGACACCAGCATGATGTTCATGATGCCGATGCCCCCCACCAGGAGGGTGATGAACCCGATGCCGCCGGCCACCGCGAAGAGCGCACCGGTGAGCTGATCGTAGGTCTTCGCCAGCATCTCGGGACGGTTGATGTTGAAGTTCTCGTCTTCGGTGGGATCGAGCCGGCGCACGCGGCGCATCGCCCCCAGCACCTCATCCTCGAGGGAATCGAGGCTCACGCCCTCCTTGGCGATCACCCCGATCTGGATGCTGCGGAAGGTCCCGAACTGCTGGCGGAAGACCCCCATGGGGATCACCGCGACCAGATCCGGGTTCTCGGTCAGCACCTTGCCCTTGGCGGCGAGCACCCCGACCACCCGGTAGGACTGGCCTTCAATCTTCACCGTCTGGCCCACCGCCGAGCCGACCGGGAACAGGCCGCTCGCGGCATCCGCCCCCAGGACCGTCACCCGCTGGTTTGACTGGGCCTCACCGGCGGTGAGAAAGCGCCCCGCGGCCATGGTGTAGCCACGGGAGAGCAGATAGCCCTCCTCGGTCCCGGTGATGGAGATGCTGGTGAGCTCGTTGCCCTCCCGGGTCACATCCCCCCGGGTCGAGGTCGAGGGCACCACCAGCTCCGCGCGCGTCAGCAGCGGACGCAGCGCCTCCGCGTGCTCGGGCGTGAGGTCCGGGCGGTTGCGGTACTTCCACCAGTCCCCGATGACGATGGACGGAGACCGGGAGACGTAGAGCCCGTTCGCGCCGAGCTTGTTGAGTTGCTCCGCGAAGGAGGCGTTGAGCCCCTGAATGACGCCCACGATGGCGAGCAGCGTCGCCACGCCGATGCCGATGCCGACGGTCGTCAGGACGGTGCGCATCCGGTTGGCGCGCAGCGCCTGAATCGCAATCCTGGCGTTCTCTCCGGCATCGACTTTGAAGCTCATCAGGTCCCTGTGGGCGCCGGCGGGAAGGCGACCTCACTGCCGACACCATCCGCCACGATCTGTCCGTCGGTGATGCGGATCGCCCGCGGACAGCGGGCCGCAAGTGAAGGCTCGTGCGTCACCAACACCAGCGTGTGCCCGGCCGCGTGCAACTCTTCGAAGAGATGGATGATCTCCTCTCCGGTCGCCGAGTCCAGATTTCCGGTGGGCTCGTCGGCGAGCAGCAGGCTCGGCTCGGCCACCAGGGCGCGCGCCACGGCCACGCGCTGCCGCTGACCACCGGAGAGCTCGTTGGGCCGGTGGTGCATGCGGTGCTCGAGCCCCACCTTCTGCAGCGCGGCGATGGCCCGCTCCCGCCGCTCCTTCGCCCCGATGCCCCGGTACACCAGGGGCAGCTCCACGTTCGCCAGGGAGGTTTCGCGCGGGAGCAGCTGGAAGGTCTGGAAGATGAAGCCGATCTCCCGGTTGCGGATGTCCGCGAGGGCGTCGTCGTCCATCTGGCTCACGTCGTGGCCGTTGAGCATGTAGCGGCCGCTGTTCGGCGTGTCCAGGCAGCCCAGGATGTTCATGAGGGTGGACTTGCCCGAGCCGGACTGGCCGACGATGGCGCACCACTCGCCCTTGCTGACCTGGAAGCTGACCCCTCGCAGCGCGTGGACGGTCTCCCCGCCCACTTCGTATTTCCGGGTGACGTTCTCGACGGAGATGAGCATGGCTCGCTGACGCTCTAGCCCTTCCGCGGCATTCCGCCGCCGGCCTCTGTGATGACCTGTCCTGCCGAGAGATCCTTGGAGAGGGTGCGGTAGGGCCCCTCCACCACCCGCTCACCCTCCTCCAGGCCCTCGAGGATCTCCAGCTCGGTGTCCGACGCGATCCCGGTGACCACGCGGCGCGGCTGCACGGTGTTCTGTGCGTCCACCACGAAGACCACCTTGGCCAGGGCCTCGCGGCGGGCCGACTTCACGCTGGTGCCATCGCCCACGTCCGGCTGCTCCTTCGGGCCCGGCAGCGTCGCCGAGGGCCGCACCGTCACGCTCTGGATGGGCACCAGGAGCGCGCTGTCATGCGTCTCCGCGTAGATGCGCAGCTCGGCGCTCATGCCGGGAAGGACGCGGGGAGGCCGGGTGGTGAGGGCGACCTTCACCGGGAAGGTGGTGACCTCGGACTCGGTGCCCTCGTTCTTCACGAGCGCCTTCTGGGCGATCTGGACGACGGTGCCTTCGTAGATGCTGTCCTCGAGCGCGTCCAACGTGACGTCCGCACGCTGGCCGACCTCCATGTGGACGATCTCGTGCTCACCGACCTCGATCTCGACCTCCATGGCGGCGAGCGAGGCGATGACCATCACCACGTCCTCCTGGAAGTCGCTGCCGATGACGCGCTCACCGACCTCGCGGGAGAGCTCGATGACCGTGCCGTCGATGGGCGAGATGAGGGTGGTGTTCTGCACCGAGGTGCGCGCCTCCTCCACGTTCGCCATGGCCTGCGCCGAGCGCTGACGGGCGCCGGCGAGGCGGGCCTTGGCGGCTTCGAGATCGGCCTGGAGGTTCTGCAGCTCGGCGGCCGAGGCGAGGCCCTTTCCGACCAGCCCCTCCACCCGCGCGACCTCCTTCTCGGCGCGCGAGACATCGACCTGCGCGACCTGCACGTCGGAGTACGATGCGCTCTGGGCGGCGACCGACTGCTTGAGCGCGGCGTCGAAGCGGCGCTTGTCGATCCGCCCCAGCACCTGCCCGCGGGTCACCCGGTCCCCCTCCTTCACCAGGAGCTCGACGAGATCGCCCGAGAGGTTCGAGGAGATCTTGACCGTGGTCGCGGGCTGGACCTTGCCCGCCCCCGACAGCACGCGGGTGATCGTCCCCTTGCGCACCTTGGCGATCTGCACCTCGGTCGGGGGCGCGGAGCGCTCCTTCAGCCCTCCGAGGATGATCAAGAGCGCGCCCAACACCAGGACTGCTGCGATGAGAGCCTTCCACCACTTCATGAACGGGTTCCTCCGGAGAGCGTCCCGATGACGCGCTCCAACGTGGCCTTGGCCACCTCAACATCCAGACGACTCTCCACCAGGATCAGCTCCGCGTCGGTCAGCTTGAGCTCGGCGTCACGGACCTCGAGCTGCGTGGCCAGTCCGGCCGCGAAGCGCTCATTGATGGCCGCCAGGCTCTCCTTGGCGATGTCGCGGTTCAGCTTCGAAAGTTCCGCCGTTTCGGCGAGCCGGCGCATGGCCACCCAGGCCTTGCGGATGTCGGCCTCGATGTCCCGGCGGGTCTGCTCCAGCGTGAGCTCCGCTTCGCGGATGCCGGTCTGGGCGATCTCGGTCGCCGCCCAATCGTTCATCCCGTTGAAGAGATCCCACTCCACCTGCAGGCCCGCGCTCAGGCTGTTCTGCAGCCCCCAGCGCGTGAAGAAGAGGTCCGCATAGGGCGCGCCGCGCGAGTAGCTGCCGTTCACCGAGACCCGGGGCAGGAACGATGCCCGCGCCGCCGACCGTCGGGCCCGCGAGGCCTCCAGCTGCTTCTCGATCACCACCAGCAGCGGACGCTGGGCTTCGGCCTCCTTCACCGCGTCCTCGAGCCCGGTCTGGGCGAGCACCAGCTCCTCCGGCAGCCCCGGGTCCTGCGCGACCAGCTCGGTCGTGCCCTTCATCCGCAGCCACACCGCGAGGTCCGCCTGGGCGTTGACCAGCTCGGTCTGGTGCGCGACGACGCGGATCCGGTCATTGCCGAGATCGATGCGGGCGTTGAGCACGTCGCTCCAGGCGCCGCGACCGGCGTTGTAGAGGGACTCGGCGACGGCGACCTGACGCTCGCTGCGCTCCACGCTCTGCTGGATGACCCTCAGCTTCTCCTGGGCGCGGTAGAGGTTGTAGAAGCGGCGGATCCCCTCGAGCTCGGAGGTGTCCCGCTCCTCGCGCGCCTGCCCCTTGGCGGCCTCGGCGGAGGCACCGGCCTCGGAGAGGCGGGCCCACACCGCGCCGTCATAGATGAGCTGACGGACGTTGAGGTTGAGGCGGTAGAAGCCGTAGTTGCTCTCCTCGATCCGCAGGGGGGCCACGCTGCCGTCCGGGGCCGTGTAGTACTCCTCACGGGGCCCGTTGTACTGGAGGCCCGCGCCGGCCGAGGCCGAGACGCCGGGGAGCAGCCCCGAGCGCGCCTGGGTCACGCCGAGCGCCGCGCGTTCCGCTTCCAGCGCCGCCGCGAGGGAGCTCAGGTTCTCCCTGCTCCGCGTGCGGACCTCATCCAGGGTGATGGGGGTGGCCGCGACCAGAACCCCCATGAAAAGACCCGCCAGCATCACATCCCTCCCGAACCGGCCAGGCCGATCCGAACCACACCGACGAACAGGGCGTACAGGAACCCGAGGAGCAGCAGCGCCTTCCACCGGCGCATCCCGGTGGCGGCCGCGAAGCCGAGACCGATCAGGGCCACGCTCCACAGGCTGAAGAAGTCCACCGCCTGCGCGACGCCCACGAAGCGCGCAGGAACGTCCACGAAAGCGGCCAGGTTGCTGGGGAGCAGCTCCTGGATCTGCTTCATGGAGAGCTTGGGTTGCCGCAGCAGCGCGAGCCCCAGGGCGAGCTGCCCCAGGGCGATGGGCAGCGAGCCCACCGCGACCGCCGCGAAGAGATCCTTGAAGGTGCCGGACCGGCCGAGGAGCCAGCCCACGAACTTCAGGCCCACCGCGAGCAGCAGCACGATGAGCGGCATCGCCAGGACGGCCGAGGCCACGCCGGCGACGAGGGTGATCCGTCCCTGCAGCGCGACCTTGTCCTGGATGGCCTGCTCGCTCATCGCGTGGATGGCCCCGGAGCGCTGCAACTGGGCGACGACGTCCGGCTCGGCCTCCCAGTGCAACCACACCATGAGGGCGGCGAAGGCGCTGGTGAGGACCAGTGCGAGAAGGGGAAGCATCCAGCGACGCTCCCGGACGGCCACCGGTACGGTGTCCACGGGGTCGATCAGGGCGCGGGCAGGGAGGGTCAGAGAGCTCATGGCAGTTCGGTGGCCCCCTCAACGCCTGGGGCAACAGGGCATTTCATCCTCTTTCACAATTCCGGTTCGCAGCCCGCCTGTAGCCACCTGTAGCGGAATCTTTGCCGCCCGGATCCCCTCGGTGTAGACCGGGAGGGGGCCCCCTACCGGAGTGAGGATGATCGACGGCAGCGACCTGGCGAAGGTACTTTCGGAAGCCTCCGACATTGCGAGGACGGTCGGGCAGCGGATGACCTCTGCGCACGCGCTCCTGGCCCTCTTCACGGTCGATAACCGCGGTGCCGCCCTGCTGCGGGATCGGGATGTCGATGAGGACCGCCTGCTCTCCTGCTTGGCGGGGGCGCCGACCGAGCCCGAGGCCAACCTGCGCGAGCTGCGGGAGAAGGCCCGCGAGATCGCCCGCTCCTGCGGCAGCACCGAAACCGATTGCCTCCACCTGCTCATCGCCATGACCCGGGTGCGCTGCGCCGCCCAGGAGCTGCTGGCACGGGTGGGCGTCGACCTGACCTCCTTGCGGAACAAGGCGCTCTCGTACCACCTGAGCGGCCGGATGCCACGGTCCCTCCAGACGTCCAACCGGCCGCCGGTTCTGCCCGGCCCGCTGCCGACCCGGCGTCCCGGCGCACCGCCTGCTCCCCTGCCCGGCGCCTCGACGTTGGCGCTGGAGCGCCCTGTCCGTCCGGCCAGGGTTGCCCCTCCTCCGCCCTCGATCCGGGATCTGGTCGATCCCTCCGAAGACGAGGAGCTGCTCGAAGCGCCCACGCCGGAGCCCCTGCCGCGCTCAGCCCCCGCTGCCGCGCCGATTGCACGCACCGAGCCCGCCCCCGCGCCGCGTCCCGATCCGCTGCCGTCGCTGAACGAGCGACGGGAGACTCCGCCCGCCATGGAGGCGCTCCGGGAGCTGGACCCGCGCCTCTATCCCAACCTCCACGCGCTGGGCCGCAACCTCACCCTCGAGGCGCAGACCGGTCAGCTCGATCCGGTCATCGGTCGCGAGAAGGAGATCGAGGAGATCATTGACATCCTCGGCAAGCGGCGCGCGAACAACCCCTGCCTGGTGGGCGAGCCCGGCGTGGGCAAGACCGCGGTGGTCGAGGGCGTGGCGCAGTCGCTGCTCACCCAACACGGCCCGCTCTCCGATCGGCTGATCATCGAGCTGGACATGGCGACGTTGGTCGCCGGCACCCAGCTGCGCGGCTCCTTCAGCGAGCGGCTCAACGCCATCAAGGATGAGGTCCGACAGGCCCAGGGCCGCATCGTGGTCTTCATCGACGAGATCCACACCCTCATCGGGGCGGGCACCACCGGCGATGGACCGCAGGACGCGGCGCAGGAGCTCAAGACCGCCATGGCGCGCGGCGAGTTCCCCTGCATCGGTGCGACCACGCACGACGAGTACCGCAAGTTCATCAGCAACGATCCCGCGCTCGAGCGGCGCTTCACCTCGGTCACCGTCGAGGAGCCGGACGTCCCGCAGACGGTGCAGATCCTGGCCGGCGTGAAGGGCCGCTACGAGGACCACCACCAGCTGCGCTACTCGCACGCGGCGCTGGAGTCCTCGGCATCTCTCGCCGGTCGCTACATCAAGGACCGCTGCATGCCGGACAAGGCGATCCAGGTGATGGATCTGGCCGGCAGCCGCGCGCGCCGCGAAGGCCGGGATCGGGTGGAGCCGGTGGACATCGCCCGGGTCGTCGCCAAGCTCGCCGGCGTTCCTGAAGAGCGGCTGCTCATGAACGACACCAGCCGGCTGCTGGGCATCGAAGAGGCCCTGGGGAAGCGGGTCATCGGCCACGCCGAGGCGGTGGAGAAGATCGCCCGGGTGCTGCGCCGCAACTACGCCGGCTTCGCCACCCGGCGCCCGATGGGGAGCTTCCTCTTCCTGGGCCCTACCGGCGTGGGCAAGACCGAGATGGCCCGCTCCCTCGCGCACGTCCTCTTCGGTCGCGAGGAGGCCATGGTCCGCATCGACATGAGCGAGCTGGCCGAGGCCCACGCCGTGAGCCGCCTGGTCGGTGCGCCCGCGGGCTATGTGGGCTACGGCGATGGAGGTCAGCTCACCGAGGCGGTGCGCCGCCATCCCTCGAGCGTCGTGGTCCTCGACGAGATCGAGAAGGCCCACCCCGATGTGCTGATGCTGCTGCTCCAGGTGCTCGAGGAGGGGCGGCTCACCGACGGCAAGGGCCGCCACGTCGACTTCTCCAACACCGTGGTGGTGATGACCACCAACCTCGGCGCGGACGCCTTCGGCAAGAGCGCGCGGACCCTG
>DATGQN010000077.1:0-81101 GCA_035304185.1 Myxococcaceae bacterium | reverse complement strand
GCGGGACGGCCCCTCTCCGACGTGACCCTCGAGGATGCACGCGCGCACCATCCCGAGTTCGACGAGACCGTGTTGGAGGCCGCGCAGGTGCGGCGCAGCGTGGAGCGCAAGGCGAACGCCGGCGGCACGGGGCCCGGGTCGGTGCGGGCGCAGCTCGAGGCTCTCTCCGAGGTGGCGGCGGCGGCACGTCGCAGCGCGGCAGAGGTGCCGAGCCTCTCCTCACTGTTCCAGCGCCTCGCTGGCGAGGCGATCTGAGCCACTCCGCAATCGCCCGGCATCGTTGGTCCCGCTGTGGCGGACCACGGTGCTGGGACAACGCCCGGCCCCGGTGATAGGGCTGGGCGCTTTCTTCCATCCCGACTGAAGCCCCGGTCGCCTGGGGAGGCGCCATCGTGATCCGTCATTACCTGCAGCTGAACGACCTTCCGGCCGACGCCACCGAGCGGCTCCTGAAGCGGGCGTCCGCCCTCAAGGCCATGCGCGCCACCCAAGAGCGCGTCTCCACGTTGGCGGGGCGCCACCTGGTCTGCCTCTTCGAGAAGAACTCGACGCGCACCCGCCTGTCGTTCGAGGCGGCGATGCTCCGGCTCGGCGGGACGGTCAGCACCATCTCCTCCAGCGACAGCCAGATCAGCCGGGGCGAGAGCATCGAGGACACCGCGCGGGTGGTGAGCCGCTATGCGGACGTCATCATGCTGCGGACCTCCGCCGACGCGCGTCTGCAGGCCTTCGCCGCCGCCTCCCGCGTCCCGGTGATCAACGGGCTCTCCGAGGGAGGTCATCCGGTGCAGCTGCTGGCCGACGTCCTCACCATCCGCGAGCGCCTGGGCTCGGTGGAGGGCAAGCGCGTGGCGTGGCTGGGTGACGGCGCCTGCAACATGGCCCGCTCCTTTGCCGAGGCCGCGGCCTACTTCGGCTTCGAGCTGCGCGTGGGCGCGCCGGACGCCTACCAGCTCCCTGGGCGCGACTCCGAGCGCGTCCTCCGCACGTCCGATCCCTTCGAGGCCGTTGCCGGCGCCGACGTGGTGGTGACCGACACCTGGACCTCCATGGGATTCGAGCAGGAGGCCGAGGTGCGGCTGGCGGCGCTCGGTCCCTACCAGCTCAACGCCGAGGTGCTCGCCAAGGCGGCCCCCCACGCCATCGTGCTGCACTGCCTGCCGGCCCACCGGGGCGAGGAGATCACCGACGAGGTCCTCGACGGTCCGCAATCCGCTGCCTGGGATGAGGCCGAGAACCGGCTGTGGGCACAGGCGGCCCTGCTCGAGACGCTCCTCGGCGCCGACTGACGATCCGGCGCAGAGGGCCCCCGCTTCGTGCATCCGTGAACCCACGGCGGGGGGAGACGCGCATCGGGGGAGGCGGCGCAGTAGGCTGCCGCCATGATGCCGGACACCGAGGGCGGCAGCACCGGGCAACGGGGTCTCACCGGGGCCGAGGCCGGGCGCCGCCTGTCCGAAGACGGTCCCAACGAGCTGGTCCGGGAGGCGCCCACGCCTGCCTGGAAGCGCCTGCTCGAGCAGTTCAGGAGCCCGGTCATCCTGCTCCTGCTCGGCGCCTGCGGGGTCTCGGCGGCGCTCGGTGAATGGGTCAATGCGATCGCCATCGGCGCAATCGTCATCCTCAACGGACTGGTCGGCTACTTCCAGGAGGCGCGCGCGGAGAAGGCCGTCCAGGCCCTCCGGTCGATGACCGCGCCGCGCGCCAGGGTCATCCGGGACGGTACGGGCAGGGTCGTGCCCGCCTCGGAGATCGTGCGCGGAGACCTGCTGGTGCTCGAGGCAGGCGACATCGTTGCCGCCGACGCCCGCCTCCTCCGCGCCTCCCGACTCAGCACCCGCGAAGCGGCGCTGACCGGCGAGAGCGCTGCGGTCGGAAAGGGCACCACACCGGCGCGCGAAGGCGTCCCGTTGGCGGAGCGCAACGACCACGTCTTCATGGGGACGGCGGTCGCCACCGGGACCGGGGTTGCCGAGGTCGTCGCGACCGGCATGCGGACCGAGCTCGGACGGATCGCGCACCTGCTCAATACCGCGGAGGTCGCTGAGACCCCGCTGCAGCAGCGGTTGGAGAAGGTGAGCCACACCCTCATCTTCCTCAGCGGCGGCATCGTGGTGGTCGTGGCCCTGTTGGGGCTGCTGCGTGGGGTGGGCTGGCTCGAGGTGTTCATGTCCGCGGTCTCACTGGCCGTCGCGGCCGTTCCCGAGGGGCTTCCCACCGTGGTCACCATCGCGCTGGCCATCGGCGTTCAGCGGATGGCGGACCGACACGTGCTCATCCGGCGACTCCCGGCAGTGGAGACGCTGGGCTCGGCGACGGTCATCTGCACCGACAAGACCGGAACTCTCACCACCGGGCGGATGGCGGTCCGCGAGGTCTGGGGAAGCGACCACGAGGCGGTGCTCGGTGCCGCTGCCGCCTGTTGCGATGCCGAGCTCGGTGACACGGCGGGCGAGGGCGTGGGGGATCCGACCGAGCTGGCCATCCTGTTCGCCGCCGCAGAGCGGGGCATCCTCCGCCGCGACCTCGAGCGCGACAATCCCCGGGTCCACGAGAACCCCTTCGACGCCGACCGCAAGCGCATGTCGGTCCTCCGGCGGGATGGCGTCCTGTACGTGAAGGGCGCTCCCGAGTCGGTGATGGCCCTCTGTGAGGGGGACACCTCCGAGGGGGAGCGGGCGAACCGCCAGATGGGAGCCCGGGGCCTCCGGGTGCTCGCGATCGCGGTGGGCTCCGGCGAATCCGAGCAGGCGCTGCGTCTGCTGGGGCTGCTGGGCCTCGCCGACCCGCCGCGGACCGAGGCCGTGGACGCCATCCGAGAAGCGCGCGCCGCAGGGATCCAGACGGTGATGATCACCGGCGATCAGCACGCCACCGCCCTCGCGATTGCCCGGGAGATGGGGGTCCTCCGGGAGGGGGAGGCCCCCGAGGGCAGGGTCCACGCCCGCGCCACGCCCGAGGACAAGCTCCGCATCGTGCGGGACTGGAAGGCCAGAGGTGCCATCGTGGCGATGACCGGCGATGGCGTGAACGACGCCCCCGCGCTCCGGGAGGCCCACATCGGCGTGGCCATGGGGCAGACCGGGACCGAGGTGACCCGCGAGGCCGCCTCGATGGTCCTCTCGGACGACAACTTCGCCAGCATCATCGCCGCCGTGCGCGAAGGACGGGGCGTCTTCACCAACATCCAGAAGACCCTGGTGTACCTGCTGTCCGGAAACGCGGGCGAGCTGCTGGTCATGTTCCTCGCCGCCCTCGCCGGCTACCCGCTGCCGCTGCTTCCCCTCCAGCTCCTGTGGATCAACCTGGTGACCGACGGGCTTCCGGGGCTGGCCCTGGTCATGGATCCCCCGGCGCGGGATGCCATGGCGCATCCTCCGCGGAATCCCGCCACGCCGATGCTGGGCCGACGCGAGTGGATGACGATCCTCCTCACCGGAGTCCTCGAGGCGACCCTTGTCCTCTCGGTCTTCGTCTGGGCGCTCTCCCACCGGGAGCTCGATGAGGCCCGGAGCCTCGCCTTCGCGGTCCTGGTCTTCTGCGAGCTCTTCCGTGCCTTCGCGGCGCGCAGCAGCGACCTGCTCTTCTGGGAGGTGGGGGCCTTCACCAACCTGAGGCTGGTGGGGATCATCGCCCTCTCGGTCATCATCCAGCTGGCGCTGCATCACCTCCCCTTCACCCAGAGGCTCTTCGGCCTCAGCCCGCTACCGGCATGGGAACTCGCCATGGCGCTGGGCCTGGGCTTCATCCCGGTCACCCTGCTCGAGCTCTTCAAGCTGGTTCGCCGGGTCCGCCGGTCGCAACGCCCCCAGCCGGCGTCCTGAGGTCCGCCCCGGGGCCGGCGCGCGTCACCCGCCAGCCGGGGGGCCCTCGGCGAGGCGACAGGAGATCCACTCCTCCGGTAAGATTCGTCTGCCGACGCATGCTGGATCCCCGGCAACCCGGTTGTCGGATCCAGGGGAATGTCGGCTGGGACGGAGGCCGGAAGGTGAAGCTGTCTGCCGGCTGAACGTCGGAGGGCGGGCGGGGGAGCGGGACCGGAATGATGTCAGAGCGCTGTGGATACTGGTCCTCGCAGCCCGCGTGAACACCTTGGCCGGAAGACCTGAAGGAGCGAGACATGAACCTCAACCCGCCGGAAGTGCCTGACGCCAACGTCCCCGCCGCCCGCACCGCCACCTCGGAGGGGAGCGACGTCACCCGTCTCGAGCACCGCCTGCGCCAGATCGACCGCCTCCTCATGCAGGACGCACTCACCCGGGACGCCCTCATGGTGCTCCTGGCCGAGAAGCGCGCCCTCATGGAGACCCTCGGCGGCGAG
Organism: Myxococcaceae bacterium; assembly: GCA_035304185.1. Lineage (GTDB taxonomy): Bacteria > Myxococcota > Myxococcia > Myxococcales > Myxococcaceae > DATGQN01. Next base: position 76,780 of record DATGQN010000077.1, on the reverse strand, counting down.
GCCCTCCACAGCTAGCCTCCGGAACCCGATGCTCAGACCTGCCAGGTGACGCGGAAGCTGCTGGTCTCCGCGTCCCGGCCCAATGCGCGCGCCTCGGGGTTCCGGGCGCCCGCTTCCCGCAGCACCTCCTCCAGGGTGGCCTCCGCGTAGCCGTCGGGGACGTCCGGCGCGTTGAACCGGATCCGGTAGCAGCCCGGTGCCTCCCGGATTGCCCGGACCTCGCTGTAGCTGTCGAAGGCCCGGAAGAGGCGGCTGAGCCACTCGACGGCGCGCCGGGGGCCCAACAGCCGGAGGCAGCCGGTCATGGCCCGGCCCAGCGGTGTCGTCCAGCTCCCCCTCGCCAGCCGGCGCGCCACCTCGCGGAAGCCGTCGTGCAGAGACAGCTCCGGATACAGCTCCCGGGCGGTGATCTCCAGGCAGCGGCGGTACACCGGGACGGGCAGGCTCGTGGGCAGGGCGTCCAGGTTGAGCCCCTCCTTGAGCAGCTCCCGGCGCAGGGCGGGGGTGACCTGCCCCTCCAGACCGCGCACGTAGAGCGCCTCCAGCAACGACTGGTAGACGACCCGCTCCTTCTCTCGGCGTGAGGGCATCGACGTGAGGTCTCTTCAGTCCCACCACACCCGGTAGGTGGCCGAGGTCGAGGTGAGGTGGAGGGTCCGGGCGCGGGGACTGTCGGCCCCGGCGACACGCAGGATCTCCTCGAAGACGGCCTCCGAGTACCCGGCGGGAGCGTCCGGGCTGTTGGTCTCGATCCGGTACTGCCGCGGACCTTCCCGCTGCGCCCGGATCTCGCTGTGGCTGTCGAGCGAGCGGAACAGGCGGGTGAGCCACTCCAGCGAGCGGCGGGGGCCCAACAGCCGCAGCATGCCCGCCATCGCGCGTCCCAGCGGCATTCTCCAGACCGACAGCGCCAACTGACGTCCCAGTTCGTGGGTGCCCTCATCGAGGCTGCGCTCCGGGTAGAGCGTGCGCGCGGTCAGCTCGAGGCAGCGGATGAAGGTCGGAACGGACACGCTGGTGGGCAGGGCATCCAGATCCAGCCCCTCGTTGCGGAGCGCATCGCGCAGGGAAGGCGGGATGCGTCCGGCCAGGGCGCGGAGATAGAGCCCCTCCAAGAGCGGCTGATACACCTCACGTTGCTCCGCCTCCACACCCGACACGAGGAGCGCAGCCTAGACGCCACGCGGCATACGCGACAGGGCCGGCCCGGGACCGATTGAACGTCTGCTCGGAGGGCAGGCAGCCAGGCGCTGGGGCACCTGGCGGGGCAGCAGTCCGGCGCGGCCGTTCAGAACGGCAGATCGTCGTCGCCGAGGGGAGGAGGCTCTTCTCCGAAGTACCCTCCGGATCCCCCCTGAAGGGAGCCGTCGTCGTCGGTGGAACCGCCCGCCCCCTGGCGCGCGAGCTCGGCCTCGATCTGGGCCAGCAGCGCCCGCTCCTTCTCGTGCCACCGGGCCTTGGAAGGATCGTTGAGGCTGCGGCGGGCGCCGTTGGCGTAGAACTCCAGGTCGCTCTGGGAGGCCCCCCGGATGGGGGCACCTTTGCTGCGTCCGTAGTTCGGGAACACGCCGCCGGAGGTGTCGCCCATGTTCGCCCCGGTCGCCGCGGCGCCGCTGAAGGAAGCCGCCGCGGGTTGCGCGGCCCCCAGCCGCAGGGAGCCCAGGCGCAGGACGAAACCATCCCCCCTGGGTTCGGCAGTGCCCACCTGCACCTGCTCCATGGACCCATCGGGTCGGGAGACCTCCACGTACACCGGTCGTGCGCTCATGGGGTCGATCTAGCCCGCGGTCGGGCGGGGAACAACGACCGCCTGCTCGCCGGTCTCGTCCGAGGAGCGGCCGACCAGGCTCCGGCGGTTTGTCGCGGCAGATCGAGGACCTCACCTTCGGGCATCACACAAGGAGGTCACATGAAGGCATCCATCGCAGCGGGCGGGCTGGGGCTCGCCCTGATCTGGGCCCTGCCCGCCCTGGCCAACGAACCCGACGTCCTCGACGACGGGCAGAAGATGGCCATCGCCGTGGACGACCCGCAGGTCGATGCATGCGACCCGGCGCTGATGTCTGCCGAGCGGCCGGCACGGGAGGGCGATCTGGAGGAGTTGGACGAGGAGGCGTGCCGGCGGCTCGAGGCCGGGCAACGGGAGCTGGAGGAACTCGAGGACCCCACCCGCGCCCGGGTCCATGACGACCGGTTCGACGAGCGCAGCGTCGAGCGTGTCGAGCGCGAGGACTTCGAGGAGCTGGAGACCACGGAGGTCCGGGCCCGGGCCGAGCGCGGTGAGCGGCGGGGCGCGCGCACCTGGGTGACGCTCGGCGGTGGCGTCGACGGCTACACCCGCGAGCTCAACCACGACCTCGACATCGGTCCGGCCTGGGGCGTCAACGTCGGCGTGGGGGGGCCCTTCGTGGGCGTGGAGGTCGGCTACAACGGCGCGGCCAACCAGATCGACTCGCGCCTGGGGGATCTCACCGGCAGCGGCGTGGACGTCCTGCGCCACGCGGGGCAGGCGGCACTCAAGCTCAACCTCTCGCCGACGCCCTTCCACCCCTACCTGCTGGGCGGTGTGGGCCTCGAATACCGCAACTTCCGCAACGGGGAGGCGCTGGGCTTCGAGAACGGGATCAACGGCTACGTCCCGGCGGGCGCCGGCCTGCGCTGGAACCTGGGTGCCTTCACCGCGGATCTGCGGGTCACCTACAACTTCCTCTTCGAGGAGGACTTCGCGCCCGGCAACCCCACCGGTGATCGCTACCAGGGGACCCTGATGCTCGGCGGCACCATGTAAGCGGTCGCCCGCGTCCCAGATGACGGGGTTCAGAAGGCGGTCCGGGTCACCTCGGACCGCCTTCCGCCGTGGTGTGCGTCAGGCCGGGCGCTGCAGCACGTCCTGCAGGGCATGGGGCTCGAGCGGCCCCTTCAGCAGGGCTTCGATTCCCGCCACCGCCATCCGCGCGGCCTGCACGGTGGTGAAGTACGCGAGGCCCTGATTGAGCGCCTCGCGGCGGATGGAGAAGCTGTCGGAGATGGCCTTCTTCCCGAAGGTCGTGTTGATGACCAGGCTCACCTCGCCGTCCTTGAGCCGGTCCACGATGTGGGGACGGCCCTCCTTGACTTTGAGGACGTGCTCGGAGGCCACCCCGGCTTCGGCCAGCGCGCGGTGGGTACCGCCGGTGGCCAGCAGGGTGAAGCCCAGCTCCACCAGGCGGCGCCCGAGCTTCACCGTCTCCTCCTTGTCCTCGTTCTTCACCGAGAGGAACGCCCGTCCCGAGGTGGGGAGCGCCTGCCCCGCGGCGGCCTGGCTCTTGGCGAAGGCGGTGGGGAAGTCGTGGGCCAGGCCCATCACCTCGCCGGTGCTCTTCATCTCCGGGCCCAACAGGGTGTCCTCGCCGGCGAAGCGGTTGAAGGGGAACACGCTCTCCTTCACCGCGACGTGGGGGAACTCGGGATCTGCGGTGAGGCCCTGCTCCGCGAGCGTCTTGCCGACCATGCAGAGCGCGGCGATCTTGGCGAAGGGCTGACCGGTGACCTTGCTGATGAAGGGCACGGTGCGGCTCGCGCGGGGGTTCACCTCGAGGACGAAGACCGTGTCGTCCTGGATGGCGAACTGCACGTTCATGAGCCCCACCACGCCGAGCTCGCGGGCCAACAGCGTCGCCTGACGCTTCATCTCCGCGCTGTGCTCCGGGCGCACGCTGAAGGGGGGGAGGGTGGCGCTCGCGTCTCCGGAGTGCACGCCCGCCTCCTCCACGTGCTCCATGAGCCCGCCGACGACGACCGCACCTTCCCGGTCTGCCACCAGATCCAGATCCACCTCCACCGCGTGGACCAGGAAGCGGTCGATGAGCACCGGACGCTCGGGGCTCGCCTGCACCGCCTCGCGCATGTACCGCTCGAGCTGCTCGGCGTCGTAGACCACCTCCATCGCCCGTCCGCCGAGCACGTAGCTGGGGCGCACCATCACCGGGTAGCCGATCCGCTCCGCAATGGCCCGCGCCTCCTCGGTGCTGCGCGCGGTGCCGTTCTCCGGCTGGCGCAGGCCGAGCTTCTCGATGAGGGCGCTGAACCGCTCGCGATCCTCGGCGCGGTCGATGGCGTCCGGCGGGGTGCCCAGGATCTTCAGGCCCGCTCGCTCGAGCGCGACCGAGAGCTGCAGCGGCGTCTGCCCGCCGAACTGGACGATGGCGCCCACCGGCTTCTCGCGGTCGGAGACCTCGAGCACGTCCTCGATGGTGAGCGGCTCGAAGTAGAGGCGGTCGCTGGTGTCGTAGTCGGTGGAGACCGTCTCCGGGTTGCAGTTGAGCATCACGGTCTCGTAGCCCGCCTCGCGCAGGGCGAACGCCGCGTGCACACAGCAGTAGTCGAACTCGATGCCCTGGCCGATGCGGATGGGGCCGCTGCCCAGGATGAGGACCTTCTCCCGGTGGGTGGGAGGTGCCTCGTCCTCCTCGTCGTAGGTGCCGTAGAGGTAGGGGGTGTAGGCCTCGAACTCCGCCGCGCAGGTGTCCACCCGCTTGTAAGAGGGGCGCACCGCGAGGGAGCGCCGGACCCGCCGGACGTGCTCCTCCCCCTGGCCCAACAGCTGCGCGAGCGTGCGGTCGCTGAAGCCCATGGACTTCACCCGTCGCAGCTCCTTCGCCGAGAGCTTCTCCACCGCGCCCGCGGCAGCGAACGCGCGCTCGGTCTCGACGAGCGCGGCGATGTGATCCACGAACCAGGGATCGATGGCGCTGGCCTCCACCACCTCCTCCACGGTCATGCCTTCACGCAGCGCCTGGGCGAGCATCCACAGCCGCTCGGGACGCGGGGTGCGCAGGGCCTCGAGGAAGATCGCCCGGCGCTCCTCCTCCGAGCCCTCCACCTCGACGGGATCCAGTCCCGCCCGGCCGCCCTCGAGGCTGCGCAGGGCCTTGAGCAGCGCCTCCTGGAAAGTGCGCCCCATGGCCATCACCTCACCCACGCTGCGCATCTGCGTGTTGAGGGTGCGGTTGGCGTGGGGGAACTTCTCGAAGTTGAAGCGGGGAACCTTCACCACCACGTAATCGAGCGTCGGCTCGAAGGAGGCCGGCGTGTCGCGGGTGATGTCGTTCTTGAGCTCATCCAGGGTGTAGCCGAGGGCGAGCTTCGCGGCGACCTTGGCGATGGGGTAGCCGGTGGCCTTGGAGGCCAGCGCGCTCGAGCGGGAGACGCGCGGGTTCATCTCGATCACCACCAGCCGGCCGTCGCGCGGGTTGACGCCGAACTGGATGTTGCAGCCGCCGGTCTCCACGCCGATCTCGCGCACGATGGCCAGACCCGCGTGGCGCAGCTGCTGGTACTCCTTGTCGGTGAGGGTCTGCGCGGGGGCCACGGTGATGCTGTCGCCGGTGTGCACGCCCATCGGATCGAGGTTCTCGATCGAGCACACCACGATCACGTTGTCTGCCGGATCGCGGATGACCTCGAGCTCGAACTCCTTCCATCCCAGCACGCTCTCCTCGACCAGGATGGTGGCGTTGGGGCTGGCGGCGAGGCCCGCGCGGCAGATGGCCTCGTACTCCTCGCGGTTGTAGGCGATGCCGCCGCCGGTGCCGCCGAGGGTGAAGGAGGGGCGGATGATGGCCGGGAAGCCGATGTCGGCGATGGCCTCGTGCGCCTCCTTCATGTTCTGGCAGTAGGCCGACTTCGGCAGCGCGACCCCGATGCGCTCCATGGCCTGCTTGAAGAGGAGCCGGTCCTCGGCCTTGTTGATGGCCTCGAGGCTCGCGCCGATGAGCCGCACGCCGTGGCGCTCGAGGATGCCCTGCTCGGCGAGGGCCTTGGCGAGGTTGAGCGCCGTCTGACCACCCATGGTGGGAAGCAGGGCGTCGGGCTTCTCGCGCGCGATGATGCGCTCGGCGACGTCCACCCGGATGGGTTCGATGTACGTCCGATCCGCGAGGTCGGGATCGGTCATGATCGTGGCGGGGTTGCTGTTGAGCAGCACCACCTCCACTCCCTCCTCCTTGAGGGCCTTGATGGCCTGGGCACCGGAGTAGTCGAACTCACAGGCCTGGCCGATGACGATCGGGCCGGAGCCGATGACGAGGACACGTCGGATATCGGAGCGCTTGGGCATGGGCGCCGCCCGCATAGCACCCCCGACGCGCGGATGTGGGGTGAACGCGAACGCCTGATTGCCGGCCCGACAGGCGGGACCCCGCGGAGGAGGGCTGCGGCCTCAGCGGATACTGGGGAAGGCGTCTCCCACCGCCCAGGCGTCGATCCACGCCGCGAGGTCGGTGGAGCCATCCGGGGCGGGATAGGGCGCGGTGTAGGTGCCATCCCCCTGGCGGTAGCCGTACCCCGGGAGCATCACGTGCTGCTCACCGGGGAGGATGAAGTACCCGCTGGCGGGCGACAGGTCGTACAGGGGCAGCAGGGACCCGAGTCCGGCCTGGTAGGCGTCCAGGGTGGGGCCGGGGTTGATGAAGGGACCTGCGCCCTTCTCGGCGAGGAAGAACCACGCCACGGTGGCATCCCGCTCGTAAGCGAGCAGCCCCACCCGCGCGGACGCCGCATCAGCCTGGGAGAGCACGTGCCCCATCACTTGGGGCAGCCCCTCGGCGCAGGTCGCGCAGCCCTCCGGAAGCGCCATGTCCCAGGCCGCCACCCAGTCGTCCCAGTGGCGCGGCTGGATGAAGGGCGAGGAGTCGGCGAGCAGGTGCACCTCGGCGTCGGGGAAGGCCGCCCGGAAGCGTCCGTGGTGGAAGGTCGCGCCGTAGCCGCCGGCGGAGACCCCGAAGAGCCAGATCCGCTCAACGTTCGGGAAGCGCTCCTGCAGGACCTCGATGGAGCGCTCCATGTTGGTGGCGCCGGCGAAATGGTGGGTGTGCTCGACCACCGGGGAGAACCCATCTTTCTGGGTGCGGTAGGTCCGCTCGCTCTTCCCGGTGTGCAGATCGCCGGTGCAGTAGGGCACGTAGACGAAGCTGGCCTCCCGGAAGGGATTGTCGGCCCGCTCCCGATCGAACACCGCGCTGGGCGTGAGCACGGAGAGCTCGTGGGCCAGGTTCGCACCGCCGTTCGCGGGGAAGGGATCGGCGACGTCGACGTAGGAGGACGTCGGCAGCATGCCGCCGGTCTCGTTGGGGCAGAAGGGGCTGTTGGGGTTGTAGTAGCAGAGGGGCCCGTTGGTTCTGTAGCTGGGGGCGCAGGTGCCCTCGTTCCAGCAGGCACCGCCTCCCTGCACGTAGACGAAGAGGTCCGTGCCGTCGCCGCCGCGCTGGAGGGCCAGCCCCGAGCGGGCGCCCCGGGCGCAGCGCGTTCCATCGACCGCAAGCCAGCTCCAGCCGCCGCCCACGTCCACCTCGCCCGCTTCCGGACCGAAGCCGCCGTCCGGCCCGGGCCCGTCAGGAGGAGCCGGGACCGTTCCAGGGCCGCATCCCACCAGGGACGCCAGCATCACCACCATCGGGAGCGCGCGTGGGATCATGGCGCTCGAACCTAGCGCAGGTCCCGGTCCCGGCGCGAAGGGCGGGGGAGGGGGCGGGCGGCCGTCGCGGTGTCACCGACCCCTTGCGCGGTGCGACCCAGCCTCCGAGCTTGCAGCGCAGAGGCTGGCCCTCCCGGCCACCCCACGCAACATGGACCCACGCAACATGGACCCGACCCTGAAGGGAGCATCCCCGGGGACAGTCCGGGCCCGGCCCGGCATGAAGGAGGCGGCGAGCACGATGACGGTACGGGACCTCATGACGCCCCATGTGGAGGTGGTCTCGCCGGAGTCCACGCTGCGGGAGGCCGCGGAGCTGATGCGGGCGGTGGACGCCGGCGCCCTGCCCGTGGTGTCGATGGACGCCGAGGTGATCGGGATGGTGACCGACCGGGACATCGTGGTGCGGGGGCTGGCGTTGGGATGCTCCGCCGACGCCACGGTCTCGGAAGTCATGAGCCTGCGGGTCCTCTCGGTCCAGGAGACCGCGTCGGTGGAGGAGGCGGTGGCGGTGATGCACCACGCCCAGGTCCGCCGGCTGGTGGTGACCGACGAGGAGGGGCGGCTGGTGGGGATGCTGTCGCTGGTGGATCTGGTGGGCGCGCTGCCCGAGGCGGGGATGGGCGCGCTGTTGGGCGTGCTCTCCGAACCGGCGTCGAGCCTCCTCCAGTAGCTCGGTCGGGCGCGCGGCAGCGGATGCTCGTCAGCAGTCCGGGTTTTCAAGCGGGCCCTGGATCGGCTAGATGCGTCGAACGCGTTTTTATTCCCAACCGGAGAACCCGCATGTCCCCACTGCTTCGCGCCCTCGCCGTCCTGACGGCTGTCGGCAGCTTCGCCTGCACCACCACCCAGCAGCCCGTCGAGGCCTCCTCCTCGATCGAAGTCATCGAAGAGGGCAACGGCGGCGGGAGCGCGCTCCAGGAGGTCGAGACCCAGGACGGCTTCCGCGTGAAGCTCCCGACGCCGACCGAGCCCACCCGCAACTCGGCCCAGCTCGCCGAGGGAGAGGTCCACGTCGCCGCCTGGTCCGCCCAGGACATGAGCGGGGTGACCTACTCCATCGCCATCGCCGACTACCCCGAGGCCCTGGTCGCCAAGATCACTCCGGACGTCTTCCTGAGCGAGGGCCGCAAGGGCGTGATGGCGGAGCTCACCAACGCCGAGATCGTGGAGGAGTCGGCCGTCGAGCTCGAGGGACACCCCGGCACCGCCTACACCATCAACTCGGACAACGGCACGGTGAAGGGCCGCAACTACCTGGTCGGCAACCGCCTCTACACCCAGCTGGTGATCTTCAACTCCGCGGTGGGTGCGCCCGAGGCCGACACCTTCCTCAACTCGCTCGAGCTCATCGATCCGCCGGCGGCCCCTGCCGCGGAGCCTGTCGAGGGTGAGGAGGCCGTGGAGCTCGAGGACCAGGACGCGTCCGACGCCGACATGGAGTAGGCCGCAGCCCCTGTGCTGAAACGCCGCGCCGGAGCACCTCCGGCAACGCCGTCACGACCCCGGTCGCCCCCGTCTTCGCGGGAGGTGCCGGGGTCGTGGTGCATCCGGACGCAGAGCCGGTCTTCTTCAGCCGGGCCAGGGCGCGGTGAGGGCCTCGATCAGCGCCTCGGGTGCCTCCACGTGCAGCTCGTGTCCGGCACCTTCGAGGGTGGTGACCGGCACGCCGAGCGCCTCCATCCGGGAGACCTCCTCATCGCTCACGAACGCGCTCCGGCCCCCGCGGATGCAGCGCACCGGACGCTCCCCGGCCGCGACCACGTCCCAGAAGTCCTCGGGCCCCACGCGCGTGTGGAAGTCCACCAGCCACTCCCGATCGAGCCGCCAGCGCACCCCGCCCGCCTCATCCGGCACCAGGTTCATCAGCAGCCACGCCACCACGCCCGGGGAGAGGCCGGTGGCGGCGAGCGCTTCCTGCATCTCGCGGCGATCCGCCGCCCGTTCCGGCATTCCGGCGAGGCGCTGGGCCACGCTGTGGGTCCCCCCGCGCTGCCCGTCATAGCTGCTGGGGGTGATGTCCAGGAGCGTCACGTCGACCAGCGCCTCGGGCCAATCGCGCAGCGCCGCCAACGACACCCGCCCTCCCATGGAGTGGCCCACCAGGGAGAGGGCACCCTGGGCGAAGCCGGAGCTGCGGGCACCGCGCAGGACCGCCTCCGCCAGCTCCCGCAAGCCCGCCCCGGGTCCCGCCGGAGGTGAGGCGCCGTGTCCCGGCAGATCCGGGACCCACAGCGCGCGCGAGGGATCGGCCTCCACCCACCGCCGGGCGAGGGTGCGCAGGTTGCGGCCCTGCCCCAGAAAGCCATGCAGCAGCACGGTGCGGCGGGGGCCGTCGCCGACGACGAAGTGTTCGAGGGTCATGTGGCCTCAGCTCCCTTTCCGCGCAGCCTCCCGGGCCACGCGCGTGGTGGGCGTCACGCGTGCGGAACTCCCCCGCGTCCGGGGCGAACGCACCGGCGCGACCGCCGGGGCCGCAGTGGGCGTCACGCGTCCGGCGACGGCGCGCGTCCGGGGCGCACGGGTCGGCGCGGTGGCCGGGGACGCGGTCGGCGTGACGCGCCCGGCGACCACCGGCGTCCGGGGCGCACGGGCCGGCGCGACCGCCGGGGTCGCGGGGCGCTTCTTCTTCACCACCACCTTCGCCGCGGCCCGCGGGGCGCCGCGAGAGGTTGTCTTCCCGTTGCGGGCCTGAAGCGGAAGGTCCAGCGCGAGCGCGTCGGCGATCTGCGCCAGGACCTGCTCGGCGATGCGGATGTTGCGCTCGGGCAGGGCAGCGAGGGTCGACTCGAGCGCCGCCTCGACCGTGCCGCTCCGTGGCTGATCGAGCCCACGTCCGCGGGCGGTCAGCGTGAAGAGGGCGCGCCGCAGATCGGTGGGATCGGCGCGGCGGGTGACCAGGCCGCGGTCCTCGAGACGGGCCAACACGCCGGTGAGGGTGGAGGGGTGGACGTGGAGGATGCCCGCGAGCTGCCCGGCGTTGATCCCGGGGAAGCGTCCCACGATGCGCACCACCAGGCGCTGGGGGCCGGTCAGGCCCATCCGCGTCTCCATGCGCTTGCTCAGCGAATGAAGCGCGTGGTCCACCGCCCACAGGCGGCGCATGAAGTCGAGCACCGGGCCCAGGGAGCCCGGGTTGTTCGGATCGGAGGAGGGAGGGGCGCGCATCGTCGGTCGCGGGAGGTGGCGATCGGAGGTGATCTGCTCACGCATCCCTTCTCTCTCCTCTACTCCCCACCCGGGCGTTCGCGCCACTCTCTGTGGCGCAGGGCACCGGCTCCCGCGAGGAAAAAGTCGACCCCCTCCGCGCCTGCGGTGGGCACCGGCGGAGACCGGGCCCGGGTCCCCGGCGCATCAGGGGGCGCCGGGCGGCAGCTCCGACGCCCCGGATCGTCCCGGGAGCGATCAGTGATGGAACTGATGGGTCTCGGTGGAGTCCTCGAGGGCCAGGGTGCTCGCCGAGCCTCCGGAGATGGCCTGGCTCACCTCGTCGAAGTAGCCGGTGCCGACCTCGCGCTGGTGGCGGGTGGCGGTGTAGCCGTCCTTCTCCGAGGCGAACTCCGCCTCCTGCAGCCGGCTGTAGGCGGCCATGCCGTGCTCCTTGTAGTCCTTCGCCAGGCTGAACATGGCGTGGTTGAGGGCGTGGAAGCCGGCAAGGGTGACGAACTGGAAGCGGTAGCCCATGGCGCCGAGCTCCCGCTGGAACTTGGCGATGGTGGCCGCGTCCAGGTTGCGCTTCCAGTTGAACGACGGGCTGCAGTTGTAGGCGAGCATCTTGCCCGGGAACTTCTCGTGGACCCCTTCGGCGAAGCGGCGGGCCTCGTCGAGATCCGGGCGGCTGGTCTCACACCACAGCATGTCGGCGTAGGGCGCGTAGGCCCGGGCGCGCGCGATGGCGAAGTCCAGGCCGCGGTCGCTGAGGCGGAAGAAGCCTTCGGGGGTGCGATCCTGGGAGGCGATGAAGGCCCGGTCGCGCGCGTCCACGTCCGAGGTGATGAGCTTGGCGCTGTCGGCGTCGGTGCGCGCGATGAGGATCGTCGGCACGTCCAGCACGTCCGCGGCCAGCCGCGCGGCGACCAGGGTGCGGATGAACTGGCTGGTGGGGACCAGCACCTTGCCGCCCATGTGGCCGCACTTCTTCTCGCTCGCGAGCTGATCCTCGAAGTGCACGCCGGCGGCGCCCGCTTCGATCATCGACTTCATGAGCTCGAAGGCGTTGAGGGGGCCGCCGAAGCCGGCCTCGGCGTCAGCGATCATCGGGGCGAACCACTCGCGTCCGCCGTTCCCCTCGGCGTGGTCGATCTGGTCGGCGCGGGTGAGCGCGGCGTTGATCCGGCGCACCAGCGAGGGCACCGAGTCCACCGGATAGAGACTCTGGTCCGGGTACATCTGACCGCCGCTGTTGGCGTCCGCGGCGACCTGCCAGCCGGAGATGTAGATGGCCTCCAGGCCCGCCCGCACCATCTGCACGGCCTGGTTGCCGGAGAGCGCGCCCAGCGCGTGAACGTAGGGGCGCTCCTTGAGGAGGTTCCACAGGCGGAGTGCGCCGCGGCGGGCCAGGGTGTGCTCCACCCGGAGGCTGCCGGCGAGACGCTCCACCGTCGCCCGGTCATAGGGGCGCTCGATGCCGTCGTAGCGACCCGCGGGGGATCCGGTGGGCGCCACGGGGAGGTCGCGGACGCGGGCGGCGCCGGCGGTGGCGGTGGCAAGAGGCTGCTGCGAAGTGAGATCGGCCATGTCGGTGCTGCTCCTTCAGTTCGCTTGAGAGAGTTCGCGGTAGGCGGGGAGGGTGAGGAAGGGCTCGAAGCGGCTCGAGCTGACCAGGGACAGGAAGATGCGGCGGGCGGCCTCGAAGGTCTGGTCGCGGTAGGCCTTGGGGAAGGCTTCGCGCAGCCCCTCGATCTCCTCGTCGAGCAGACGCTCCAGCTCGGTGACGGTGAGCGTGCCCAGGCCCTCGAGCTTCACGCCGTGGTGGAGCTGCTGCCACACCTGGGCGCGGCTGATCTCCGCCGTGGCCGCGTCCTCCATGAGGTTGTAGAGCGGCACCGCGCCGCGCCCGCGCAGCCAGGCGTCGAGGTAGCGCAGGCCCACCCGCAGGTTGAGGCGCAGGCCGTCGACGGTGCAGGGGCCCTCGGGCACCTTGAGCAGCTGCTCGCGTCCCACCTGCACGTCCTCACGCAGCACGTGCAGTTGATTGTCGCCCTTCATGTGGGCGGAGAAGGCCTCGCGCGCGACCGGAACCAGTGCGGGGTGGGCGACCCAGGTGCCGTCGTGACCGTTCTTCGCCTCGCGCGCCTTGTCCGCGTGGACCTCGGCGAAGGCGGCCTCGTTGCGCTCGGCGTCGTCCTTCACCGGGATGAAGGCGCTCATCCCGCCCATGGCAAAGGCCCCGCGGCGGTGGCAGGTGCGGATGAGCAGCTGCGAGTAGGCGCTCAGAAACCCCCGGTCCATGGTGACCCGGCTGCGATCGGGGAGGATCGCGTCCGGCAGCGCCGCGTGCGTCTTGATGAAGCTGAAGATGTAGTCCCAGCGGCCGCAATTGAGTCCCGCGGAGTGCTCGCGCAGCTCGTAGAGGATCTCGTCCATCTCGAACGCCGCGGGCAGCGTCTCGATGAGGCAGGTGGCCTTGATGGTGCCGCGTGGGATGTCGAGCCGGTCCTGCACGTGCTCGAACACCGCGTTCCACAGCCGGGCCTCGAGGTGCCCCTCCATCTTGGGCAGGTAGAAGGCGGGCGGCTGGCCACGCTGCACCTGCTCGCGCAGGTTGTGGAAGGCGAAGAGGCCGAAGTCGAAGAGGGAGGCGCTCATGGGCGCGCCGTCGACCCACAGATGCTCCTCCGCCAGATGCCAGCCCCGGGGGCGGACGAAGAGGGTCGCCAGCGAATCGCCCAGCCGGTACTGCTTGCTGCCGTCCGGGGAGCTGAAGGTCAGGGTGCGGCGGACCGCGCCCATGAGCGCGCGCTGACCTTCGATGACGGCCTCCCAGGTGGGCGAGAGGGAGTCCTCGAAGTCCGCCATGAAGACGTCCGCGCCGGAGTTGAGCGCGTTGATGATCATCTTCGGATCCGCGGGACCGGTGATCTCCACCGCGCGCCGGAGCAGGGTCTCGGGCACCGGGGCGATCTTCCAGTCGGACTCGCGGATGTGGCGGGTCTCCGGCTTGAAGTCCAGCAGGGGGACGTCGCTTGCGTCCTGCGCCTCCTGCGCCGCCTTCCGGTGTTGCAGGAGCGCGTTGCGGGCCGGGCCGAAGGTGCGCTCGAGCTCCGCCAGGAAACGCGCCGCCTCGGGCGTGAGCACCTCGCGGGTGTCCACCCCCTTCGGGCCCCGCAGCATCACGCCCGCGACCTGTTCGACCTCCACCCCTTGCTGCATGCCGACCCCTCCTGAAGCGCGGAAGCACGCGCGTGTCGACGCGCTTCCCCGGTGACGCCGGGAGCGCGCGTTCGACGCGGCGTTCCGCTGCCGTGTTGGACGGGTCAGGAGGTGTGCACGGCCCTCCGTCCACGCAATGCGTCGGCCCCCTCAGGGTCCGGCGGGAGACGCGCCTCGGCGCCTTCCGTGAAGAGGCAGGTGACCTCCGGTGCGCGGACGCCGGAGGTCGGCGGCCGGGGCTCAGCCCGGAGGCCAGCTCATGGGACGGCCGGCGAGAAGGTGCAGGTGGATGTGGAAGACGGTCTGCCCCGCCTCCCGCTGCGTGTTGAACACCGTGCGGTAGCCGCTCTCATGCACCCCGAGCTCGTGGGCCAGCCGCGAGGCGACCAGGTGGAGGTGTCCCACCAGCTCGCGGTCATCGGGGGTCAGGTCGTTGAGCGTGGCGATGTGCCGGTTGGGGATCACCAGCAGGTGGTGGGGGGCCTGGGGCCGGATGTCCTCGATGACGAAGCAGTGCTCGTCACGGTGGCGGATGGTGGCGGGAACCTGATCCTCGCGGATGCGGCAGAAGAGGCAGTCGGTGTCGGTCATGGCGCCCATCCAGCGATACCCCGCGCCGCGCATCAAGTCCCAACCCGCGCCTTCGGCCGGGCGCCTCCGCCGACAAGCGACGTCCGAGTTGGCCGCGGTGTCGGGAACTGTCGTGCACAGTGCAGGAACTCTGCATTGACGCTCTGCGTAGGTCGAATGTGGCCGCCAAAGGGCGAGCGGCCATGCAAGCGTCCGGCGGTTTTCCCAAGCACGCGCAGCGACGGTGCGGAGGCCGGAGGGGGAGGGAAGCATCCGCCTTCGGGAGTCCCGGGACCATCGCGGCGCCAAGACAGAGGACGGACGTTCCATGCGATGGAAGCTCTCGACGGTTGCCACCCTGGCGGTGGCACTGGGCGCCTGTGCGCCGGACATTCAGGAGGACCCGACTCCGGACGTGGTGGTGGCGCGCTTCGACCCGGCCGCCACGCCAGCGGTGGTGCCCAGCCCCACGGACCTGGCGCGGGACCCGGCAACGGGTCGCCTCAACATCCCGCTGCCCGCCAACCCCACGCCCGCGGATGAGGCCTTCGTGGCCTACCTGAACGCGCTGGATGGGTACCCCGCGGGGACCAGCGGCGCGGCGACGTTCGCCGGTGAGCTCGACCCGGCGACGGTGAACGCGGGCTCGGTGATCGTCATGGACCTGACCGCCCAGGCGCCGGTGCCGGCGGAGGTGGGGGTGAGCGTGGCCGACGGCGAGCCGCCCATCAGCACCGTGCACGTGAGCGGCCCCGGCGGCGGCTGGGAGAGCGGTCACCAGTACATGGTGGCGATCATCGGCGGTGCCGACGGCGTCCGCGGCACCAACAACCGCGAGGTGGTGGGAAGCCCCATCTGGGCCTTCGTGCGCTCGGAGAATGCGCTGGTCACCTGTGAGGACCTGACGGCCGCCGACTGCCGGCGCCGCACCACGCTGCTCCCCGACGATGCCTCGGCGGTGCGCCTCGAGCAGTTGCGTCGCTCCTACGCACCGCTCTTCGCCATGCTCGGCTCCCAGGGTGTGGAACGCGAGTCGGTGGTGCAGATGTGGACCTTCACCATCGCCAGCGGCGCCTCGCCGATCTTCGATCCGGGCGCGAGCCCGCCGCGCGTCCCGACGCCGACCGATCTGGCGATCGATCCGGCCACCGGCCTGGTGAACGCCCCGGTGGACCCCTCCGCCTCGCCCGCGCAGCAGGAGTTCGTGCGCGACTACCTCAACACCCTGGACGGCTTCCCGGTGAGCGCCACCGCGCAGGTGGGCTTCGCCGGCGGCGGACTGGATCCGGCCACGGTGACCCCCTTCAACGTGCGCGTGGTCGACGTGACCGACCTGATGGGCGGCGGCAGCGGCATGGTGGGCACCACCCTGGACTACGAGCCCGCCAGCCGGCAGCTGACCATCGCGCCGAGCACCGGGGGCTGGACCAAGGGGCACACCTACGCGGTCGCGCTGTTTGCCGGTGAGGGGGGCCTCACCAACGAAGCCGGCCTCCCGCTGCAGGCCCCCACCGCCTGGGCACTCGCGCGTTCCCCCGCGCCGCTGGTGACCTGCGAGGACCTGACCGCGGCCGACTGCGCGCTCGCCATCTCCGCGGCGCCCGTCACCCTGGAGCAGGCGCTGGGGCTCGAGCGCCTCCGTCGTGGCTTCGCGCCCCTGATGGCCAACCTCGCCGCGGCCGGCGTGGCCCCCGAGGACGTGGCGCTCATGTGGAGCTTCAGCATCGTCTCGCAGCCGGAGCTGACCTTCGATCCCGCCAACGCGATCATCCCCTTCCCGAACGACCTGCTGCTGGATCGCACCGATCCCGACGCCCCGCGGGTGAACCTGCCCATCGACGATCCCGCCTCCCTCGAGGGGCAGATCATCGCCGGCCTCAACACCCTGGATGGCTTCGGGCTGACCACCACCATCATCAGCGAGAACAGCGACGAGCTGGCGGCCACCGACGTGGGCAGCATCGACCCCGGGACCCTGGCCGGCGGTGCGGGCTTCGTGCCGCTGATGGGCGCGACCCTGACCCCGCAGGTCGAGGTCTGCATCAGCTGTGACTCCAGCGCCGCGCCCGGTGAGCAGCCCGACCAGCTGCAGTTCGTCCCGGTCCTCCCCCTCGAGGAGCGCTCCACCTACGCGGGCTATGTGACCACCGCGACCCGGAGCACCGAGGGCAAGGCGGTCGTCGCCAACCCGATCTTCGCGTTGGTGCGCTCGAGCGCGCCCCTGGTCGATGAAGAGGGCAACAGCACCGTCGACGCGCTCACCGACGCGCAGGCCCAGGCGCTGGAGCCCCTGCGGCTCGGGTTCAAGCCGGTCATTGACGGGCTGGCAGCTGCCGGGGTGGCACGGCGGGATCTCTCGCTGGCGTTCCCCTACACCACCCAGACCGGGTACAGCTTCCTCCAGGTCCTCAACGCCCTCCCGGCGACCGCGGGGCTCCCCACGGACGTCATGGGCATGACGGAGAACCCCGCCCTGTCCGGCGAGGTCGGCGGGGGCGTCACGGTCTACGAGGGGGCGCTGGTCACCGCGAACCTCCTGGAAGGCTTCTCCGGTCCCTTCAACCCGGCGGGCCCCGCTCCGGAGGTCATCCGCTTCGTGCTGGCGGTGCCGAGCGGCACGGCCCCCGCGGGAGGCTGGCCGGTCACCATCTTCAGTCACGGTCTGCGTGGCGGCCGCTACCTCGCCCTGAACATCGCCGGGGCGCTCGCAGGGGCCGGCCATGCCACCCTGGCCATCGACCTGACCCACCACGGGGATCGCAGCGACTGCGTGGGGGCGGGAAGCCTCGTCGCCCCGGGCGCTCCGGACTCCGCGGTGTGCAACCTGGTCGCGGGCGCGACCTGTAACCCGGACACCCGGCGCTGTGAGACTCCGGATGGCACCCCGAGTTACATGACCGGGGCGGACGGCCGCACCGCGCTGATCAGCGGCTGGAACATCATCGAGACCACCAACCTCTTCGCCACGCGCGACCGCTTCCGCCAGGCGGTGATCGACTTCTCGCAGCTGACGCGGGTGATCCAGGCCGGCGCCTTCAACGACGGCACGGTGGCGTTGAGCACTTCGGACATCACCTACGGGGGCCAGAGCCTGGGCGGCATCCTCGGGACCCTCTTCACCGCGGCCTCCCCGGACGTGGGCAACGTGGCCCTCAACGTGCCGGGCGGTGGCTTGGTGGACGTGCTGTTGACCGCGCCGGCGTTCTCCGAGCAGGCGGAGGGTTTCAAGGCCCTGCTCGCGAGCGTCGACATGCCCGAGGGCAGCCCCGGCTACGACAACTTCATCAACATCGCCCGGTGGATCATGGATCCGGCCGACCCCCTCAACGCGGCCCACCAGGTCCTCAACGGACCGGCCACGCCGGCGGACCGTCAGGCGCTCATCCACTACATCCCCGACGATCAGACCATCCCCAACTCCACCACCGAGGCGCTCATCGCCGCGGCAATGCGCGGAGATCGGGAACTCACCGTCCGCCTCTTCGAGGCCTTCGGGAACCTGCCGCCCGAGTCGCGGCATGGCTTCCTCTTCCACCCTGAGACCGCGGCCGCGGCCCAGGCCGAGATCTCCACCTTCATCTCCACCGGCAGCCTGCCGTGAGGACGTCCGACATGTCGCAGAAGACCCATGCCCGGTGGGCGGTCCGACCGCTCGCCTTCCTCCGTCGCACCTCGCTGCCCGCCCTGCTTCTGCTGGGGGGGACCGCGCAGGCCGCCGGCTTCGCCATCGACACCCAGGGGGCCCGGGCCACCGCGATGGGCACGGCCGTCGCCGCGCACGTCGATGACCCCTCGGCCATCTATTACAACCCGGCCGGCCTGGTCGGCGCCGAGGGGCTGCAGTTCCAGCTCGGCGTCACACCCATCCTCCCCTCCATCACCTTCAGCCCGTCCGGGGCGGGGGAGGACACCAGCACCGACTTCTCCATCTCGCCGCCGCCGCACTTCTACGCGAGCTATCGGCTGCTGGATCGGGTGGCCCTGGGCGTCTCGCTGACCACTCCCTTCGGCGCCAGCGCGAAGTGGCCCGAGGGCTGGGCCGGTGCCGAGCTCACCCGGGGCGCCTCCCTGGCGATGTATGAGGCCTCGGTCGCCGGGTCGGTGCAGTTGCACGAGCGGCTCCGCCTCGGCGCGAGCCTCCGGGCCATCCGGGGCACGGTGGAGATCCGCCGCGAGCTCAATTTCATCGACAGCCGCGGCGATGTGGAGCTGGGCGGGGCCGGCTGGGGCATGGGCTTCAGCGTGGGCGGGACGGTGGACATCATCACCGACGCCCTCACCGTGGGTGCCAACTACCGCTCCGGCGCCGAGGTGGACTTCGAGGGCCGCGCACACTTCGAGTCGCCGCCCGAGTTCGACCTCATGCTGCGGGATCAGCCCATCTCCTCCTCGGTCGACCTGCCGGCCTTCCTCCTCATGGGGGTCGCCTGGACGGGGACCGAGAACCTGACCCTCGCCTTCGACGCGCACTACGTCTTCTGGTCCAGCTTCCGGGAGCTGCGCTTCGAGTTCGAGGACCCCTCCCTGACCCAGGCGGTCGTGAAGAACTGGCGCGACGCCTGGAGCTTCCACCTGGGGGGCGAGTACGAGCTGGGCAACCTCGGACTGCGAGCGGGCCTGGTCTACGACCAGACCCCGAGCCCTGCCCAGACGCTGACCCCGGATCTCCCGGACAGCGACCGCTTCAAGGTGGCGCTGGGCGCCGGTTACACCTTCCTCGACCGGTTCACGGCCGACCTGGGCTACCAGTTCGTCCTGCTGACCGGGAAGGAGAGCACCGCGCCCCACTTCCCCGGGAAGTACACGGGGACGGCGCACGTGTTCGGGCTGACCCTGGGCGCCAGGCTCTGAACCTGAGCTGCTGAATCACCGCCCTCCTGCCGACGGAGTGACCTTCAACGGTTTCCCTGGTAGGAGGGCGGGCCTTGCGTATAGGAGCCACCTGTCGCAAGGGGACGCTGCGAAGCGTGGGTGGCCGGTCTGCAGTGCCGCAGGCCCCCGGTTATGCAGGCAGTCGCGAGCCCACGCCGGGCGCCACGAAGACATCAAAGAGGTTAGATAGAGTGCCGAAGGACGACGCCATTGAAGTCGAGGGGCGGGTGGTTGAGCCCCTCCCCAACGCGATGTTCACCGTGGAGATCGAAGGGGGTCACCGGGTGCTCGCGCACATCTCGGGGAAGATGCGCAAGCACTTCATCCGGATTCTCCCGGGCGACAAGGTCAAGGTCGAGCTGAGCCCCTACGACCTCACGCGCGGGCGGATCGTCTACCGCTCCAAGTGAACGCGATCCGCGTCGCCCGCCTCCTCGAGGAGAGCCGCCAGGCCCTGGGCCTGCAGCTGGTCTCGGGTCGGGCCGGCCTTTCGCGTCAGATCAGCAGTCCCCGTATCCAGAAGCCCGGACTCGCGTTGACGGGCTTCATGGAGCACATCCACCCGCGCCGGGTGCAGATCTTCGGCAGCACCGAGATCTCGTATCTGAAGACGCTCGAGACCGGGCGACAGCGGGAGGTGCTCGACACGCTGCTGCGCACGGATCTCGCGTGCGTGGTGGTGACCAAGGACCTGGAGCTCCCCGAGCTGCTGCCGGAGCTGTGTGAGCAGCACGAGGTGGCGCTGCTCAAGTCACCCCTGCTCTCGAGCGTCTTCATCGAGCAGGTCCAAGCCCACCTCGAGGTCCTCCTCGCGGCGACCGCCAGCCTGCACGGCGTGCTGCTCGACGTCTTCGGCGTGGGCATCCTGCTGCTGGGCAAGAGCGGCATCGGGAAGAGCGAGATCGCGTTGGACCTGGTGATGCGTGGGCATCGCCTGGTGGCCGACGACATCGTCGACGTGACGCGCCGCCGGGCGGACGCGGTGACCGGCGCCGGCAACCCCATCATCAAGCACCACATGGAGATCCGCGGGCTCGGGATCATCAACATCAAGGATCTCTTTGGCGTGGCCGCGGTCCGGGAGCGCAAGAAGATCGAGCTGGTGATCGAACTCACGGAGTGGGATCCGAAGACCGAGTACGACCGCCTCGGGGTGGACGATCGGACGATGCGCATCGTGGGGGTGGAGGTCCCGCTCTCGGTGGTGCCGGTCCGGCCCGGACGCAACATGACGACCATCATCGAGGTCGCCGCCCGCAATCAGCTGCTCAAGCTGCAGGGCCACCATTCGGCGCGGGCCTTTGCCGAGCGCCTCAACCGCGCCATTGCCGAAGGCCCCGGACGTCGCGGGACCACCGAGGAGGAGACGGAGTGAGCGCCACCGCGCCCGCCAAGCAGATCGTCGTGATCACCGGGATGTCGGGGAGCGGGAAGTCGACCGCCATCCGGGCGCTCGAGGATCTGGGCTTCTTCTGCATCGACAACCTGCCCATCCTGCTGATCCCCAAGCTCATCGAGCTCGCCAACACCGGCGACATCGAGCGCCTGGGCCTGGTGGTGGATGCGCGCGAGCGCACCTTCCTGGCGGACGCGCCGCGGATGCTGGAGGACCTGCGGCGCGCGGGACACACCGTCGAGGTGGTCTTCCTCGATTCGAGCGATGAGAGCCTGGTGCGCCGGTTCAGCGAGACCCGCCGTCGCCATCCGCTCGCCCCCAACGGTTCGGTCGCCGAGGGCATCGCGCTCGAGCGCCGCGCCCTGAAGGACCTCCGGGAGCTCGCCGATCAGATCGTCGACAGCTCTCCGCTCAACGTCCACGACCTCAAGCGGCTCATGCAGGCGCGCTTCGGCCAGGAAGCCATCCGCGGCCCCAGCCTGACCATCATGTCCTTCGGCTACCGCTACGGCGTGCCTCCGCAGGCGGACGTGGTGCTGGACGTGCGCTTCCTGCCCAACCCCTACTTCGTGCCCGAGCTGCGCGGCTTCACCGGGATCCACCCGGACGTGAGCCGCTACGTCCTCGAGCGCGAGGACAGCCAGGAGTTCCTCTCCCGGCTGCAGGACTTCTGCTCGTTCCTCTTTCCCCGCTACCAGCGCGAGGGGAAGGCCTACCTCACGGTCGCCCTGGGCTGCACCGGCGGCAAGCACCGCAGCGTGGCGCTGGCGCACGAGTTCCACCGGAGGCTGTCGGAGACCATCCCCCACGTCCAGGTGTGGGATCGCGACGCGGAGAAGGAGTAGGGTTCCGCCACCATGGTGGGGCTCATCATCACCGCACACGGACGCCTCGCCGAGGCGCTCCTGGACACGGCCACGCAGATCGCGGGGCCGCTCGAGCGCGTGGTCACGTGCAACATCGCGCCGGGGACCTCTCCCGAGGAGCTGCGCGAGCGGCTGCACCACGCCATCCAGGAGGTGGGGCAGGGTGAGGGGGTGCTGATCCTGGCCGACCTCTTCGGCGGGACCCCCTGCCGCGAGTCCCTGCTGCTGAGCGGGGCCCAACCCGTCGAGGTCGTCGCCGGGGTGAACCTCCCCATGGTGCTCAAGGCCGCGAGCCTGCGCCACGAGGTGCGTGCGCTGCCTGAGCTCGCCGAGGCGCTCGTGGTTCACGGTCAGCGACACATCCAGGCCGCCTCCGCCCTGTTGCGGGCGGCGCAGGAGAAGGATCGCCCCTAGCCTCCCGGGCCCGCCTCTGGAATCCTCCGGGGCGATGGGAGCTCCGGCTCCTTCCTTCTTCCCAGGGCCCTGGTGTGATCAATCTCCTCCGCGTGGACAACCGCCTCATCCACGGTCAGGTCGTGGAGAGCTGGCTGCCGACTCTCAAGGTGCGCCGCGTCCTGGTGGCCGATGACGAGGCCGCGGGGAGCGCCCTGGTCCGCGCCGCCATGGGCCTCGCGGTGCCGCCGACCATCGACGTCGTCATCGAGCCGCTGGAGGTGATGGACTTTCCGCGCCTCGCCAGCGACGGCGTCTCCAGCCTCCTGCTGGTGCGCGAGGTCGCCGGCGTGTCGCGCGCGTTCGCCCGGGGCGTGGGCGTGGTCCCCATCCAGCTCGGCAACATCCACTTCGCCACCGGACGTCGTCAGGCCACGCCGTCGGTCTTTCTCTCGCCTGAGGAGCTCGAGGCGCTGAAGATGCTCCACGCGCAGGGATGCCCGGTCGAGGTCCGCGCGGTGCCGTCGGAGAAGCCGCTGTCGCTCCAGGAGCTGGTCCGCCGTCTTCCGCCGGGCTGAGGGGCGTGGACGATCCGATCGCGACCGCGCCGCGGGCTGCATCGGGAGGAGGGAGCGGGACGTTGATGGGAGGGTGGTACCAGCTCGGCATCGTGGGCCTCTATGGAGGCCTGCTCGCGTTGGAGCGGCGCGCCATTCTCCAGGCCATGTTCAGCCGTCCGCTGGTGGCGTCGACGGGCATGGGGGTGCTGCTGGGCGATCCGACCACCGGGCTGTGGATCGGGGTGCTCCTCGAGCTCTTCCACCTCGGAGGCGCCTCCCTCGGCGCATCCCTGCCCGAGCACGAGACCCTCTCGGCGACGTCGACCACCGCGGCAGCGGTGCTGATGGCCCCGGGAGAGTCCGCCTCTCCGGCCCTCTGGTCTCTGAGCATCCTTCTATGTGGCGGGAGCGGGAGCTTCGGTCGCTGGCTCGAGCGGCGGCTGGATGCCGACACCGCGCGCCGGGCCGAGCAGGCCAACACCCGCGCCGAGCACGGTGCGCTGGGCAAGGCCATGCGCGAGAACCTATGGGCGCTCTGGGCGCCGTTCTGGGTGTTCGGGGGGGCGACGGTGCTCTTCGGGGGGCTGGGGCTGCTGCTGCGGCCGGTGGTGACGGACCTCTCCGGGGCTCTGATGCAGGGACTCACCTGGGCCTTCCCCGCCATGCTGACCGTCGCGGCGGCGTGCGGCGTGCGTGGAAGCCGCTCGCGCGAGGCGGGACGTTGGGGGACCCTCGGCGGGTTGGCGGCCCTGCTCTGGGTGGTGGGCTGGTGGTTGGGAGGCGAGGGCACATGAGCGACGCCTCCGACGCCCTGCCGCGGATTCCCCGCATCGTCCTGTTCCGGGTCTTCCTGAGATCGTTGCTCCTGCAAGCGAGTTGGAACCCGAAGGGGATGCAGAACCTGGGGCTGGCCTACGCTCTCTACCCTGCGCTCGAGGTCCTCTATCCGGAGCGCACCGCCCTTCAGGCGGCGGTCCAGCGTCATCTCGCCTTCTTCAACACCCACCCCTATTCGGCGGCGGCGATTCTGGGCGGCGTCCTCTACCACGAGCGGCGCATCGCGGCGGGACAGGAGCCCCCCTCGCAGGCGGTGGCCTTCAAGGCGGCGCTCATGGGGCCGCTGGCGGCGTTGGGGGACGGCTTCTTCTGGCTCTCGCTCAAGCCCGCGGCGGGGGCGCTGAGCGCGGCACTGGTCCCCTGGTTGGGGCTGTGGGCGGTGCTCCTCTTCCTGGTGCTCTACAACGCGGTGCACTTCTCGCTGCGTGGCTGGCTCTTCCGGCTCGGGCTCGAACAGGGGGATGGGCTCGTGGTCTCCCTCTCCCGGGTGCGGCTGCCCCAGCGGGGCGCCCTGCTGCGCAACCTCGCGGCGGCCTGCGCGGGGGGCCTGGTGGTGATTGCGGCCCAGCGGGTGGTGCAGGTGACCGGGCAGCGGGAGAGCGCGCTGCTGGCCCTGGCGTGCGTGGCGCTGGCGGTGCTGACCTACATGCGAATGGCGTGGCGACCTGCGCGTTATGTGGCGCTCTACCTGGCTGCGGGACTGGCGGTCCTGAGCGCGGCCCTGATCAGATGACCTGTTCCGGCCCGGGAGGAGCCCTCGAAGGCTCCGCGCTGCACCGGCCGCGGTGGTGACGAGAGGACGGAAGACGGATGGCCAACGTGGTGGAAGGAGAGCTGGAGATCGTGAACGTGCTGGGGCTGCACGCCCGCGCCGCCGCGCAGCTGGTGAAGACCGCCAACCGCTACAACAGCGCCGTCTCCGTCGCCTGCGGCAACCAATCGGCGAACGCGAAGTCCATCATGGGCGTGCTCATGTTGGCCGCTGCCAAGGGCATGATCCTCCGCGTGCGCTGCGAGGGGGAGGACGCGGCAGACTGCTACGAGGCCATCCGCGATCTGGTGGCCGATCGCTTCGGGGAGGGGCAGTGAGTGCAGACGGTCCGAGGTTGAGCTTCCACGGCATCGGCGCCTCGCCGGGCGTCGCGGTGGGGCGCGCGTTCGTCATCGACTGGAAGCGGCTGCGCACCCCCCGTTATCGCCTGGCGCCCAAGGACGTGGAGGGCGAGCTCATGCGGGTGAAGACCGCGCTCGAGCTCTCCAACCTGCAGCTCGAGGACATCAAGGCGCAGCTCGAACAGGGGGACGCGAGCGACCACGCGATGATCCTCGAGGCCCACCGCCTCATGCTTCACGACCCGATGCTGGTGGACGAGGTGCGCCGCATCATCGGAACCGAGCGCATCAACGCCGAGTGGGCGGTGCGGCGGGTCGCCCGCAAGCTGCGCCATCTCTTCGACAACATCGAGGACCCGTACTTCCGGGAGCGGAAGTCGGACGTGGAGTTCGTCGCCGACCGGATCGTGCGCAACCTCATGGGCCAGGTCCCCGACGAGGATCTGCAGATTCCGAGCGACGCGGTGGTGGTGGCCCGGGACCTCTCTCCCGCGTCGGCGGCGTTGCTGCTCAAGCACACGCGGGTGGCGGGCATCGTCACCGACGTGGGCGGGCAGACCAGCCACACCGCCATCGTCGCCCGGGCGCGCGCCACGCCCGCGGTCGTCGGCGCCCATCGCGCGAGTGAGCACATCCACACCGGCCAGACCGTCGCGCTCGACGGCACCCGTGGCCGCATCCTGGTCAACCCGCACCCCGACGAGCTCGCGCTGCTCCGCCAGGCCATCCGGGAGCAGGAGGCCTTCGATGCGGAGGCCCGGAAGCTGCGCGATCTTCCGGCGGTCAGCACCGACGGGCACCGCGTCACCCTGGTCGCCAACCTCGAGTTCGCCGAGGAGCTTCCGGATGTCCTGGCGCACGGCGCTGAAGGCATCGGCCTGTACCGCACCGAGTTCCTCTTCCTCGATCGCGACACCGTGCCTTCCGAGGAGGAGCAGCTGCGTGCCTACCGCCAGGTGCTCGAGGCGATGGACGGCCGTCCGGTCACCATCCGCACCCTGGACCTGGGAGGGGACAAGGTCCGCGGCCTCAAGCGGCACGAGAAGGAACCCAACCCCGCCCTGGGCCTCCGGGGCCTGCGCTTCTGCCTCAGCCAGCCCGAGCTCTTCCGCACCCAGCTGCGCGCCATCCTGCGGGCGAGCGCCTACGGCAACGTGCGCCTCATGTTCCCGATGGTGGCGACGGTGGGCGAGCTCCGGGAGGCGCGGGCGCACCTCGAAGCGTGCCGGACCGAGCTGGGACGGGAGGGTGTCCCGGTCGGTGCGCGCTTCCCGGTGGGCATCATGTTGGAGACGCCGGCGGGGGTGTGGATCGCAGACCGCCTGGCGAGCGAAGCCGACTTCTTCTCCATCGGCACCAACGACCTCATCCAGTACTCCATGGCGATCGACCGTCAGAACCGCGAGGTCGCCTACCTGTACCGGCCCCTGCACCTGGGCGTGCTGCGGATGATCGAGCACGTGGTGCGCAGCGGGAAGGAGGCCGGCATCCCGGTCTCCCTGTGCGGCGAGATGGCCGGTGACGTGGCCTCGGCGCTGGTGCTGTTCGGGTTGGGACTGAACAGCATGTCCATGACCTCGACCCGCATCCCGGCGGTCAAACGCATCCTCCGCCACGCTTCACGCGCCGAGGTCGAGGCCCTGGTGGCCGAAGCGATGCAGCTCTCCACCGCCGAGGAGGTGGAGCGGCATGTGCGGGCGTGGCTGGACCGGCGCTTCAGCGAGCTGGTCTGAAGCGCCGACCGCTCACTTGTTCCGGCGCTTGAAGAGGAGCATCCGGTCCCGGATGATCCCCCGCTTGAGCTGGCTGAGGTGATCCACGAACACCTTCCCGTCGAGGTGATCGATCTCGTGCTGGAAGACGTGCGCGAGTCGGCCCTCGGCCTCCTGCTCGTGCCAGGCGCCGGTCCGATCCTGATAGCGGACCTTCACCTTCTCGTAGCGCTTCACCTTCTCGTACTGCTGCGGCACCGAGAGGCAGCCCTCCTCGAGCACCACGTTGCCGCCCTTGGAGAGGATCTCCGGGTTGGCGATCTCGAAGAAGGTCCCATCCTCGCGGCCGATCCACGCGAGGCGCAGATTCACCCCCACCTGGTTGGCGGCGATGCCGATGCCGTCGGCCTTCTTGCAGGCCTCGAGCATCTCCTCGAGCAGCGTCTCGAGCTCGGGGGTGCCGAAGTTCTCGACCGGGCGGGTCGGCGTGGAGAGGCCCTTGTCGGGCCAATAGACGATGGAGCGCTCCATGGAGGTGTCTTCCGGGATGTCGGTTGAAGGTCGTTGAGAAGGCGGCCGCGAACGGGCCACCCGCCCAGATGCTCAGGAGGTGGGCGCCTCGGCAAGCTTCGCGAGCCATACCGCGAGCGCCTGGACGCGGGGCACGAAGGTGTCGATCTCGATGCACTCCTCACGGGTGTGGAAGCCGCTGCCGCGGGGGCCGAGCCCGTCGATGGAGGGGACGCCCAGGCTGCCGGTGGTGCTCGCGTCGCTGCCACCGCCGATGAGATCCGCCTCTCCATCCCCGAGTCCGAAGGCGCGGGCGCACGCCCCGTACGAGGCCAGCAGCGCGGCGCTCGCCTCCGTCCGCTCCAGGGGGGCGCGGGTGACGCCACCGGTGAGCTCCACGCGGGTGCCGGGCACCGCCTCGGACGCAGCAGCGGCGGCGGCGCGCAGCCCCTCCAGCAGGAAGTCCGCGTCCTCCTGGCGGCAGAAGCGCATGTCGAGGTGTGCCTCCGCGGCGTCGGGGACGGTGTTCTTCCCCTGGCCGCCGAGCACCTTGCCGACGTTCACCGTGATGCCGCGCTCGTAGTCGGTGAGGCGCTGCGCGCGGTCGATGAAGTGGCTGAGCGCCCAGATGGCGTTCCTGCCCTCCCGGTGGTGGTTGCCCGCGTGCGCGGCGACCCCGTGCGCATGGGCCACCACCGCCCCCACGCCCTTGCGCCGGGTGATGATGGCGTCCCTGGCGCGGCCGCTCTCGAAGACCAGCGCGGCCTGGGCGCCCTGGGCCTCCTTCTGCAGCAGGGGCTGGGACTCGGGGCTGCCGACCTCCTCATCGGAGACCACCACGAAGTGGATGGGGGGCAGCCGCGAGAGGGCGCCGGCCTCCGCCAGCGCACGCAGGGCCCAGATGACCACCAGCAGGCCGCTCTTCATGTCGAGCACGCCCGGCCCGCGACGCAGGTTGCCGTCCACGCGGTAGCCCTCGAAGGTCCCGGGAGGGAAGACGGTGTCCAGGTGCCCCACCAGGACCACCGGCGCCGCTCCGGGCCGGCCCCGGGTGCGCCACACGTGGTGGTCGGCGAAGCGCTCGCTCGGGATGATCTCGTGGGTGACCCCTTCGATGTCGAGGAGACGGGTGAGCTTCTCGCCCACGACGTTGCCGCCGGGAGGGTTGCCGGTGAAGGAGTTCACCTCGACCAGGTCCTGGAGGGCGGCTTCGAGCTCAGGGAGCCGGGGAGCGAGCCACTGGGAGACGGTTTCCGGGAGGGACTGGGACATGGGCGCGCAATGTACCCGTCCCACCCGGGGATGGAACCCACCGCATCACGGCGCTTCCGGATGCCGACGTCTGCGTGAGGGCGTTCAGCGTCCGCGGGCGCGCAAACCCTGATGCACCGCCAACGCGTGCAGCTCGAGGAGGGGGGCGGCACATGCCGGGCCCTCGAGCTGCTGCAGGGCGTAGGCGACCGCCTCCAGCGTCGACATCCCTTCGGGGTGGGGCGGCGTGCGCAGGCGCTCCACCGGCTGTGCCGGCGGGGTGAGGGCGAGCCGGGGGAGGCGCTGCAGGGCGGGATGCCGCTGCACCATGCGCCGCGCCTGGCTCCAGGTACCGTCGACGACGACGAGGTTCCGGGGAGGCGGGGCGTCCGCCGGGGGCGCGGCCCCGTGGGGAAAGAGCAGCCAGGTGTCGGG
This sequence comes from Myxococcaceae bacterium, assembly GCA_035304185.1. Lineage (GTDB taxonomy): Bacteria > Myxococcota > Myxococcia > Myxococcales > Myxococcaceae > DATGQN01. The sequence goes on along the minus strand of DATGQN010000077.1, from coordinate 48,440 downwards.
GGGGAAGGGCAGGCGCGACTCGAGCACCCGCTCCCGATCCCCGTAGTCGATGATCTCGGTCCCCGGGACGCTCAGACCCACCAGGCGCGCGGTGTTGCTGGCCTTCCAGGCCTCGGCGACGTGGCGGACGATGATGAGCCGCGTCCGCGTCTCGACGCGCGGCAACCGGAGGCAGAGACAGAGGCTCTCCGGCAGAAAGCAGCGTCGACAGCGGCCGGCGAAGTCCGGCGGGGTGCTGGATCGCACGGTCCTACTCGCCGAGTTCGATCTTCTCGATCACGTCCTCGTCGTCGAGGACCGGGTTGGGCAGGGTCTCCAGCGTCGCCTTGAGGAGCTGGAACGACGGCACCACCCACGGGCCGACCGCCTCGCCGAGCTCGCTCACGTACTGCTCGCGCTGGGAGGCGAAGAGATCGTTGTCGCTGCCCCAGCTCCCGCCGGACTCGGCCGCCCAGATCTCCTCGCCATCCGGGCAGCGCACCAGCTGGGCGAAGACGCCGACCTCGGCACCCTTCTCGCGGAGGGTGGCCGCGCGGGGCTCGAGGTGCAGCACGCCTTCGATGCCCTCGGTGCAGGCGGAGCGGGGCTCGAAGCGGCCCTCTTCGACGCGGCTCTCCTTGGCGATGAAGTCGCGGTTCTGGTTCACGTAGCGTCGGGCGATGACCGCCCACAGCTCACCGATCACCGGGTCCCGGTTGGGGGAGGGGGAGGTCACCACGACCAGCCGCTTGGTCTGCTGCTGATCGACCGCGGCGTAATCGTCGCGCACGCGGCTCATCTTCACGGCCGAGCCACAACCGGTAGCGAGAAAGGTGACCGCGAGGCTGGCGCAGAGGACGTGGCGCATGGGGCGTAGGCTCCTTGTGGGCCCGGAGGGAGGCGGCCCACGGCTGGAAGAGGGAGGGTGCGGAAGCTCTGTCTGGATCGGGCGGGAGGCGAGCGCAAGCCCGGGCTTCCGGCGACGCACCCCGAAGGCGCCGGGGGTGCGCCGGATGTCGGCGCCCGAAAGGACAGGGAGGCCGGCAGAACACGCGTTCCACCGACCTCCCGGGTGTTGCGTCGGACCGGGCGTCAGCCGCCGGCGGCCGAGCTCGCGGGGGGCTGGCCTTCGCTGGCCGGCAGCTGGGTGGGGTCCTTCGCCCGCTTCTCGCGGCGGTCGTGGAAGACCTGCAGCACGGCTGCGAGAAGGGTGAAGGATACCAGCAGCGTGGTCATCAGGCCGAGGCTCGCGACCAGGCCGATGGAGCGGATGCCGTTGTGGTCGGCCGCCATCAGCGCGGCGAAGCCGGCCACGGTGGTGAGGGTGGAGAAGAAGACCGCGGCGCCCACGCTGCGCAGGGCGACCATGGGGCTGGTCCCCTCGAGGAAGCGGTGCATCAGGTACACGCCGTGACTGACGCCGTAGCCGAGCACCACCGGTAGCACCACGATGTTCATGAAGTTGAGGCGGATGTCGAAGAGGCCCATGAGCCCCATCATCACCGCCATGCCGAGCCCCAGCGGCAGCAGTGCGGCGAGCGCATACTTCAGGCTGCGGAAGTCGAGCAGCAGCACGACGAAGATCCACACCGCGGTGAGCGCCACGGTGAGGCGCCCGTCGAAGAGCACGATCTCGGCGAGCTTCGCGTAGAGGATCGGCAGGCCGGCGGAGCGGAACTCGGTGCCGTCCTCGGTGATGATGTGCTCGGACTGCGCTGCGAAGCGCATCATGTTCTTGCCGTCCCAGAGGTCGACCTGCGGGTAGATGTAGGTCAGCCAGCCGTGGTTCTCGGGCCGGGTGGTCTCCAGGTGGCTGAACTGGGCGCGGTAGGTCTGCGGCAGCCCGTCGATGTCGTAGGGCGTCGCGTTGAGCATGCGGAAGAAGATCGCCGCGTTCTCCTGGAGCTCGGGCGGCAGGTTCTCCGGATCGATGTCGCTGAGCTCCTCGCGCCACTCGGCGAGCACCGCCGCGTTCGCCTCGGCGCGCTCAGGAGGCGGCACGAAGGTGAAGGGGCTCACGACCTGATCGAACGTGTCGTACTTCACCGGATCGATGGGATCGAGCTCGTCGTAGAGCTTCTTCGCCTCGTCGAGGGTGCGCGTGTAGACCGCGATGGGGTCGGCCGACATGTCGTAGCGCTCGGCGATCTCGTCGTTCATCTTCACGGCCATCTGCGTCTCGGGCAGCAGCGCGCGGGTGTTGTAGTCGAACTGGACGCCCGCCCCGATACGCTCCCAGAACGGCGCGCCCTTGGCCGGCGCCTCGTCGGGGCCGAACGGCAGGGGGATGGCGAACAGGCTGAGGACCACCAGCACCGCGGTGGAGATCGCGATCACCACCTTGGGATTGTAGACGCGGCGCTCCTCACCCTGGGCATCGTTGGGGTTGACCGGCGGGGTGGAGCCGATGAGCTTGGCCGGCAGCTCCGGCTTCCAGCGGCCGATGAGCACCAGCAGGGCGGGCTTGAACGAGAGCAGGACCAGGCCGGTGATGATGATGCCGAAGCCGGCGAGGAAGCCGAACTGGCTGAAGCCGCGGAACTCGCTGAACATCAGCGCGTAGAAGCTTCCGCTGGTGGCGATGGCAGAGATGAAGGCCGGGACCGCGTTGTTGGTCAGCGCGCCCTCCATCGCCGCGTCGTAGCGCTGGCCTTCGCCGAACTCCAACCGCGCGCGGTTGATGAAATGCACGCCGAAGTCTTCACCGAGCCCCATCAGGATGCCGGCGAGGATGCTGGTGATGAGGTTGAGCTCGCCGATGGTCACCCAGGCGAAACCCATGGTGAAGAGCGTACCGGTCACCATGCCCACGCCCACCAGCGCCACCGCCACGGGCTTGCGGAAGTAGAGCAGCAGGATGAGGACGATGCCCGCGAAGGAGAGCAGGGCCACCGGCGCGAGCGAGTCCTTCACCGCGTCCGCATCGTCGAGCTGCATCTTGTAGCTGCCGGTGAACCCGAAGGTGAGGGCGCCATCCGCGCCGCTCTTCGGATCGTAGTTCTCGGTCAGCGTCACGCCGCGGCCGTTGTCCTTGGAGTAGGCCTCGAACTCGGCGCGCAGCTTCTCGATGTAGGGCGCGGTCTTGTCGAGCTCCGTCGCCTCCCACATCGGCTTGATGATCATGAGCAACATCTTCCCGTCGTTGGAGACGTTGTACTCATCCGCGATGCTGCGCTTGCCGACGCGGGTGTACTTCTCGGTGAGGTCGGAGAGCTCGAGCTTCAGCGGCTCGGTCTCCTCGATCTCGATGTAGAAGGGGTTCGCGCGGCGGAGCTGGTCCTTGATGTAGGCGTTGATCCGCTCCTTGCCCTCGACCAGGTCCTCGGTCTCGATGAAGAGGACCATCTTCTCCTGGATGAACTCGACCGGGAGTTTGTAGGTCAGGGTCCGGACGTCCCCGTCGGCCGCGAGGCGGGCGGCGAGATCGTCGACCACGCCCTTGAGCTGATCCAGGTCATCGCCGCGTACGCCGATGATGAGGTGCCCCGCGCCGCCGATCATGTCGGTGACGCGCTTGACGTCCTTCACCTCCTGAAGGTCCTGGCTGATGAGGTCGAGCTGATTGGAGTTGATCGTCAGCCGGCTCGCGGCCCAGCCACTGCCGAGCGCGAGGACCGCGAGGATGACGAGCACCGCCACGGGATGGCGAACGATGAGGCGGGCGTAGGCACCGGCCAGACGCTGGGGGAGGGAGTCCTTCATATGGCGCGGCACCCTATATGAGCCTTGCTGGAGGAGGCACGGATCTGAAACGCCGCCCGGTTGCTGTCCGGACGGCGGAAAGGAGGTTCAGGGAGGGGAATTCCTGGAAGAGACGGCCCTACTTCTTGTCGAGCGCCTTCACGCGGGCACGCATCAGGGTGAGCAGGTGATCCCAGCCGCCCTTCTTCATGATGGGGCGGATCTGGCCATCCCGGATCCCCAGCAGCATGGAGTCGCCGAGCACCGAGACGTCCTTCACCTTCCAGCCCGCGCCCTCCTTCACCACGTCATAGGCCACCTTGAGCTCCTGCTTCTTGAGCGGGTGGTTGATGAGGATGAGGCTGTTGATGCTGGCGGTGTTCCCCGCCACCTTGGCGGCGTCGTAGTTGATGGTGGCAAGGTGCTCGAAGTTCTCCCGGATCTTGGGGAAGGCCATGAGCGCGAAGAGCTTCTGGAAGAGCGCCTTGAACTCCTCACGCTGGGCGGGCGTCCCCTTCTTCCACTGGTCCTCCAGGAGGAAGGCGCCCTGGGCCTCGAGCGCGAACTGCTTCAGCGCGAGGTCATCCTTGCTGTAGCGGACGGCCTGCACGACCGTCTTCACGGGACGGGAGGCGTCCTGGGCGGGAGCGGCCACGGCGGCGGTGGAGACCAGGGCTGCCAGAAGCAGTGCGGCGGGGGCGATGGTTCGGAGCATGGGGTTCCTTCCCTTGAAGCGGGAGCATGAGCAAGAGGGCCGTATGCAACGGCTGGCCCGGCCGTGGCCCTTCCCGGGCCGTTGAAGTTCTCTTCCGGGATGCGCCTTCTGATGAAAGGTCGGTCCCTTGGCTGGCGACTGGAAACGGACCGCGGGTGTCCTTGCCTGCCGGGGGCGGAGGCCTCCATCTAGTCCTCCTGCAAGGCAGAAGAAACGCAGGACACCGCATCGGCGTCGAAAATTCAGGCCGTGGGCATCGGTGCCATGAACCCCGCTGATGGTTGGCCGGTTGGGCAGCGGGCGCCAAAGCGCGGAAAAGGCGCAGGATTCGAGCGGTCGCCCGGCCGATGCGCGCTGCGCCACGCACGGCCTGTCGGGGGTGCCCCGCGACGGAGGACCGGCACTTCGAGAGGTTTGACGCACGGGTGCGTGCTACGGATACTCCCCGCCCTTTTCCTCCCGCGCCGATGAGGGGGACCCCGATGGTGTCCGACCCTGGCGCAGACGTTCCTTCACCCACCCACAGGTTTGGTTTCGACATGCAGCGCGACTTCCTCTTCACCTCCGAGTCCGTGACCGAGGGGCACCCCGACAAGATCGCCGACCAGGTCTCGGACGGCGTGGTGGATGCCGTCCTGTCCAAGGATCCCAACGCGCGCATCGCGGTGGAGACCCTGGTGAAGACGGGCCTCGCGATCGTGGCCGGTGAGCTCAGCACGCAGACCTACGTGGACATCCCGAAGATCGTCCGCGAGACCATCTGCCGTATCGGCTACACCGACAGCAGCATGGGCTACGACGGCCACACCTGCGGGGTGATGGTCGCCATCGAAGGTCAGAGCCAGGACATCAGCCGCGGCGTCGACAACGAGAAGGACCTCGGCGCCGGTGACCAGGGGATGATGTTCGGTTTCGCGTGCAACGACACGCCGGAGCTGATGCCCGCGCCGATCTCCTATGCGCACGCCATCACCCGCCGGCTGAGCAAGGTGCGCCGCGAGCAGCACCGCTGGCTGCGTCCCGACGGCAAGAGCCAGGTCTCGGTCGAGTACCGCGATGGCAAGCCTGCGCGTATCGACGCGGTGGTGGTGAGCACCCAGCACGCCGAGGATGTCTCGAACGAGGACATCCACCAGGCGGTGCGTGAGGACGTCATCCTGCGCGCGCTGCCGGAAGGGCTCATCGACGGGAACACGAAGATCTTCATCAACCCCACCGGCCGCTTCGTCATCGGCGGACCGATGGGGGACTCGGGCCTCACCGGCCGCAAGATCATCGTCGACACCTACGGCGGCATGGGGCGTCACGGCGGCGGCGCCTTCAGCGGCAAGGACCCCTCGAAGGTGGACCGCTCGGCGGCCTACATGGCCCGCTACATCGCAAAGAACGTGGTGGCCGCCGGCCTGGCGGAGCGCTGCGAGGTGCAGCTCTCTTACGCGATCGGCGTGTCGGAGCCGGTGAGCGTGCTGGTCGAGACCTTCGGGACGGCCAAGGTCGATGAGAAGCGGATCTCGCAGGCGGTGCGCGAGACCTTCGGGCTGCGTCCGCGGGAGATCATCGCCTCGCTGGACCTGCTGCGGCCCATCTACACGCCGACCGCTGCCTACGGGCACTTCGGCCGGACGGACGTGGACTTCACCTGGGAGCGGCTGGACCGCGCCGAGGCGCTGCGCGAGGCGTGTGGCCTGGGACCGGCGCGGGCCGTCGAGGGCTGACCGGACCGCGCGGTTGGGAACGACGACAATGGATGGGCGTTCAAAACCGTTCTACCTCTTCATGGGCGTCCTCTCGCACCTGGTGCTGCGGGGGGCGTTCCGGCTGAAGGTCTCAGGGGTCGAGCACCTGCCCAAGGACACCGGGTTCGTGCTCGCCGCGAACCACCTCTCGAACCTGGACCCCTGGCCTCTGGGGCTCGCGGCCTGGCCAAGGCCCATCCACTTCATGGCCAAGGCGGAGATCTTCGACAGCCCGGTGCTGGGGCGCTTCGTGGCCGCGCAGGGAGCGTTCCCGGTGCGGCGGGGCGAGCGGGACACCGGCGCGGTCGAGCGGGCGATCACCTTCGCGCGCGGCGGGGATCCGGTGGTGATGTTCCCGGAAGGCACCCGCCGGCTCCCGGGACGTCAGATCAAGCATCACACCGGCGCAGCGCGGGTGGCGCTGGAAGCGGGTGTGCCGCTCATCCCGGCGGGGATCTCGGGCACCGATCGCCTGAACCGGTTGGGGGCGCAGCGTGTGCTGTACGGCCCGCCGGTCGACCTGGATGATCTGAAGGGCATGCCGAGTCGTGATGGCGCGGTGGAGGGGACGCGCAGGCTCATGGAGGCGATCCACCGGCTCGAGGCGCAGCTGGCCGGGGGCAAGGGCCGTTGAGGTCCGGGAGCATTGTCGAGATGACCGAAGCAACCCGCGAGCTGGGCGTGGTCCCCCTTCCGACGCGGCACTACGGGCTGCCCATCGTGGCCCTGATCTGCGCGGTGGTCGGGATCCTGGTCGTGCCGCTGGTGGTGGTGGGGGCGATCCTGGGCTTCATCGCCTACCGACGCATCCGCCGGGAGCCGGACCTCAAGGGACGCGGGTTGGCCATCGCGGCCATGGCCATGCCGCTGGTTGCCCTCCCGCTCTACATCGTGGTGCTCTCGGTGGTCCTGGTCCCCACGCTGGGCTGACACGCCGCCCGCGGCGAGAAGGAGAACGCCATGGACGCTCTGCGCATCATCCCCCGCAGCGCCCCCTTCTACCTGCGCTTCCTGGGCGCCCTCGTGGTCATCGGCGCCATCGCCATCGCCGCGTGGTGGTACTACGGCATGCGCGCCGAGCAGGTGGAGGAGATCTTCCGCGAGGCGAACTCCGGACGCGTGGTGCTGCCGCTGTCCCGGACTGCTGCATAGGGCCGGGTGAGGGCCGGCGAGGGCCCTGAACCGGAAGGGCGTCGACTCCCAACCCCGAAGGGCGGACGGGACTTTTCCGACTTCGACGCAGGCGGCAAGCTCACCCGCCATGGCGAACGCAAAAGGTACGAAGAAGAAGCTGACGGCCGCCCAGCAGGAAGAGCTGCTGGGAACGCTGCAGAAGCGATTCGAGAAGTTCCCCAAGCGCCACCCGGGCCTCTCCTGGGACAAGGTGCGGGCGCGGCTCGAGGCCCACCCCGCGAAGCTCTGGTCGCTCAGCGAGATGGAGCGCACCGGAGGGGAGCCGGACGTGGTCGCGTTCGACAAGAAGACCGGCGCGCTCGTGTTCTTCGATTGCTCACCGGAGAGCCCCAAGGGGCGTCGCAGCATCTCGTTCGACCCGGAGGCGGTGGCCTCGCGCAAGGAGAACAAGCCCGCGCACAGCGCCGTGGGCATGGCCTCTGAGATGGGGATCGAGCTGCTGAACGAGGACCAGTACCGGGAGCTGCAGAAGCTCGGTGAATTCGATCTCAAGACCTCGAGCTGGGTGCAGACGCCTTCCGCGATCCGCAGGCTCGGCGGCGCACTGTTCTGCGATCGCCGCTACGACCACGTCTTCACCTACCACAACGGTGCGGAGTCCTATTACGCGGCGCGTGGGTTCCGGGGGGCGCTGGAGGTCTGAGAGCGACAGGTGTCTTCACTGGCCTTGATGGAGACAGTGAGCAGAACACTTTCGACTTCAGGCGGACTGCCTCCGGCATGCCCTCAGGCGTGTCAGTTGCTCAGGTGAGGTTCACACGCTTCATCAGCTCACCTGTGATGGACCTGCAAAGTGTGCGTGCCCGTTTGCATGAGCGCTTCTCGGGGCATCACGTCGAGGTCCTTCTCAGCGAGCACGCGTCGTCGACCTTCTGCTGAAGAAGGACTCCGCAGCCGCGGAGAAGCTCGCGGAGAAGGGCCAAGCAGGCAGCTGAGCGCTACGTTGACGCCTTGGTCGGGCGCGATCCCTGATCGACTCGCCAGCCTGAGCGCTCAGCACCGCTCCTTCAGTGTCTCCACCAGCTGTGCGTAAAAGGTCGGCGCGTCGAAAATCCCCGACCAACCGATCTGCGCCCAGTGATCCGCTTCCAGCGTCCCGAGCACCTCGCCCCACTGCTGGGAGGTCGCGGGGACCAGGCCGTCGTTCTCGCCTCCCCGCGTGGTGAGGAAACGGTGGGTGGGAAGCAGGAGGGGGTTGATCCCCTTGAGGGTCCTTCCCGCGCGGCCCACGTAGCTCGCATAGAAGACCCCTTCGGCGTCGGGGACCTCGGCGTTGAACAGCGCCATCCGGGTGGTGGTGAGATCGAAGAAGCCGTTCACGTCGAGGCCCAGCGGCTGGAGCAGCCGGTTCACCAGGTGCCCCTCTCCGAGCAGCCCCGTCCCCAGATCCGCGAGCGGAGTTCCGCGATGGGGCGTCGCGATGGTGGTCAACGACGCCACCCGCATCGCCAGACCCAGGCGTGAGATCGCATAGCGCGCGTCCAGGCCGCCCATGCTGTGGGCGATGATGTGGACCTTCTCCGCATCGAGCTGTTCGACCATTCGCGCGAGCTCCCGCGCCCGTTCCGCCACCGATGCCGAGGGCCGCACCCGGAACGCGTAGACCCGGTTGCCGAGCTCGGTCAGCCGCGCGGGGACGCCGCGGAAATAATCCTGCTGCTTCGAGCCGATCCTGAGCTGATCGAAGCCGAGGATCCCATGCGCCAGCACCACCGGATACGGCTTGGGAATCCGGCGCTTCGGTGCCCGTGCGCGGAGCCGCGCCCGGCGTCGGCGGTCGAGCGACCACCCCCCGAGGCCGAGGGCGAGCACCACGAGGAGGACCACGAGCGGGAGCCAGGGGATGCTCGACATCGCCCATGCGTTATCGACCCTGGCGGGATGCGATTCAAGGGAGGGGCGGTGGTGGGCGGTCCCCGTCTCAGGCGGTGTCCCTGTCATTCCGACGCATCGGGTGGCGCGGCCGCATCCGCATGCCGGCTGCGCGGGCGTTCCCCGGGTCGGATCCATGGAGCCGTGGACGCAAGTGTCGGCGACAGCGAGTTTGCGACCCGGTGGTGCGAGGTGCGGGGGAGGGCGTGTCAGCCTCTGTGGGCCACCACAGAACGCCGCCCGCACAAGCCTTGCCAGCCTTCTGACGCGGGCATAGACCGCAGGACCAGACAGCCATGACGGTCATCGAAGCCATCGTCCTGGGGCTGGTGCAGGGGCTCACCGAGTTCCTCCCCATCAGCTCCACCGCCCACCTGCGCATCGCACCCGAGCTCTTCGGATGGGCCGATCCGGGTGCCGCCTACTCGGCGATCATCCAGCTCGGGACCACGGCGGCGGTGCTCATCTACTTCGCCAGGGACCTGGGTCGGTTGGCGCGCGCCTTCTTCAAGGGACTCGCCGATCGCGATCCCTTCGGCACCACCGACGCCAAGCTCGCGTGGTTCGTCCTGGTCGGGACCCTTCCCATCGGCCTCGCAGGACTGGCGCTCAAGGACTCCATCGAGACCTCGTTCCGCAGCCTCTACGTCATCGCCAGCTCCCTCATCGCGTTGGCCCTGGTGCTGTGGTGGGTGGAGAAGCGCGCGAGCCATCACCGCACGCTGGCCGACATGACCTGGAGGGACGGCATCCTCGTCGGCCTGTGGCAGGCGTTGGCCCTCATTCCCGGCAGCAGCCGCTCGGGAACCACCATCACCGGAGGGCTTTCGCTGGGGCTGCGCCGCGAGGACGCCGCACGCTACTCCTTCCTGCTCTCCGTTCCGGCGACCCTGCTCGCAGGCATCTTCGAGTTACGCGAGGTCCTGCAGACGCCAGCGGGCAGTCGGCCTTCGGGTCTGATGATGGCGGTGGGGACGCTGGTGGCGTTCGCTTCCGGGATGGCGGCCATCGCCTGGCTGCTGCGCTTCCTGCGCACCCGGACCATGACCGTCTTCATCGCCTATCGCATCGCGCTGGGCCTGCTCCTCTTCGGCCTGCTCGCGAGCGGCCGCCTCTCTCCGCACGCCGGCGTGGAGAACGTCGACGCGCTGGAGGCGCCCGGCGAGCTCCCGGTCCCGGAGCGGATGACCGACTGAGCGTGTTCCCACGGAGATGAAGGACTTCGCCGAAACGCTGAAGGTCGAGCTGCTGCGCCACCCGTCGCGCCCGCTCCGGATCCCCGGCGTGGAAGGACTCCGCGAGAGCGCCGTGCTCATCCCCCTGCGGCTGCGTGAAGGCGAGCCGCACCTGCTCTTCACCATCCGTCCGCAGAACCTGCGCCGCCACGCCGGCCAGATCGCCTTTCCGGGCGGCGCCCGCGATCCTTCCGATGCCTCGTCCGTGGCCGCAGCCCTGCGGGAGGCCCACGAGGAGGTCGGGATCGCGCCCGATCGCGTGGAGATCCTGGGCGCCCTGGACGAGGTGGCCACCCCCTCCGGCTTCCGCATCACCCCGCACGTCGGCGTCTTCCCCGAGGACCTCGCCATCACGCCCGATCCCATCGAGGTGGCGGCGACCTTCGAGGCGCCTCTGCGTGCGCTCACCGCTCCGGGCGTGCACCGCGTGGAGCGTTGGGCCCGTGAGGGCCGTGAGTGGGAAGTGGACTTCTATCCGTTTGGAGAGCACACCATCTGGGGCGTGACGGGTCGCATCCTCCGCGCCTTTCTCACCCGCGCCGCCCCCGCGTTGGGCCAGCGCACGACGTCCGCACGGTGACCCGCGGTCATCAGCTCTGAACCTTCAACGACAGTGAGGCCCGCCGTGGCACTGCACCCCATCATCATGGCCGGAGGATCCGGCACCCGCTTCTGGCCCCTGAGCCGCAAGTCGCGCCCCAAGCAGTTCCTTCCCCTGGCTTCCGACGCGCCCCTCATCGTGGACACCGCCGAGCGCCTCGAGGGGCTCGTTCCCGGCGAGGCCATCCGCGTGGTGTGCGGGCCGGTGCACGCCAAGGCCACCTTCCGCCTGCTCTCGGACGTCCCCCGCAGGAACATCATCGTCGAGCCGGTTGCGAGGAACACCGCCCCGGCGATCGCGCTCGCGGCGCTGCACGTCGCGCGCGAGGATCCCAAGGGCGTCATGGTGGTGCTGCCCAGCGATCACCACGTGGCCAATCCCAAGGCCTTCCGCATCGCCATCCGTCAGGCCGCAAGGGTCGCGCGCACCGGTGCCCTGGTGACCCTGGGAATCCAGCCCACCCGGCCGGAAACCGGCTACGGCTACATCAGGGTCGGCGCCCCTCTGGAGAAGCGGCCGGAGGCGAACCGGGTGGAGGCCTTCGTCGAGAAGCCGGACCTGGCCACCGCCAAGCGCTACCTCAAGAGCGGGCGCTACCTGTGGAACGGCGGCATCTTCGTCTTCCGCGCGGACGCCATCCTCGCGGCGTTGCGCCTCCACATGCCGGAGCTCGCGCCCGGGTTGGACGCCATCGCCGAGGTGCTCGGGACCCGGAAGGAGGCCGCCACGCTGGCCCGGGTCTTCCGCCGCTTCCCATCCATCTCCATCGACTACGGCGTCATGGAGAAGGCCGACAACCTCGCCGTGGTGGGAGGAGACTTCGGCTGGAGCGACGTGGGGAGCTTTGCCGCGCTTCCCGAGGTCCGATCTGCCGATGCCCAGGGGAACGTCGTCTCGGGACGGGGCGCGGTGGTGCTCGACAGCGAGGGATGCGTGGTGCACGCGGAGAAGCGACCCATCGCCGTGGTGGGCATGAAGGACACCGTGGTCGTCGACACCGGCGACACCCTGCTGGTGGTTCCGAAGGACCGCGCCCAGGAGGTCCGCAAGGCCGTGGACGCCTTCAAGGCGCGGCGGCTGACCCGCTATCTCTGAGCCCGCAGGTGGGACCGGGGCGACGGTCACCTCGCTCCCGGTGCCCCTGACGGTCCGGTTCCGGCAGCAGGGCGCGCACCACGGGAGATGCCGACCTCGTCCTGTGCCTGCCTGCCCGCTCGGCGGGGGGCCGGGAAATTTTCCCTGGTTCCTTTTTGCCCGGCTTCGGCGAGCTTGCCGTCCACGGGGCAGGGGTCGGCCCGCCCGGAGAAGTGGTGTAGGAGGCCACCCATGAGCGCTGCAGAGCCTAAGATTCCGGGGCAGATCTTCAGGGAGTACGACATCCGCGGCCTGGTGGACGTGGATCTCACCGACGAGGTGGTCGAGCTGCTCGGCCGTGGGCTGGGGACCCTGATCCGCCGCCAGGGCGGCACCCGCCTCGCGCTGGGGCGTGACTGCCGCGAGTCCTCCACCCGCTTCCGTGAACACCTCGCGCGGGGCCTGACCTCGACCGGCGTGCACGTCTGGGACGTCGGCGTGGTGCCCTCGCCGCTGGTCTACTTCGCCGCCCACACCCTTCCGGTGGATGGGCTCGCGATGATCACCGGCAGCCACAATCCGCCCGAGTACAACGGCTTCAAGATCGGCGCGGGGAAGACGACCTTCCACGGCCCCGAGATCCAGGCCCTGCGCCGCCTCATCGAGACGCAGGATTTCGTGGTCGCCGAGCGTCCGGGCGTCGTCGAGCCCTTCGACATCATCACCCCCTACAACCACTTCCTCCGCCAGACGGTGAAGGTCGGCCGGAAGGGGATGAAGGTGGTGGTGGATGCCGGCAACGGCGTCGGAGGCCACGTGGCCGTCCCGCTGCTGCAGGCGATGGGGTTCGACGTCGTGCCCCTCTACTGCGAGATGGACGCGACCTTCCCCAACCACCACCCGGATCCCACGGTGGTCGAGAACCTCACCGACCTCATCGCTGCGGTGAAGCGAGAGGGCGCCGAGGTGGGCATCGCCTACGATGGCGACGCCGATCGCATCGGGGTGGTGGACGACCGGGGAACCATCCTGTGGGGCGACCAGCTCATGGTCCTCTTCAGCCGCGCGGTGCTCGAGGCAGCACCCGGCGCCACCATCGTCGGGGAGGTGAAGTGCAGCGACACCCTCTACGACGACATCCGTGCGAAGGGCGGCCGGCCCATCATGTGGAAGGCGGGGCATTCGCTCATCAAGGCGAAGATGAAGGAAACCGGCGCCGAGCTCGCCGGAGAGATGAGCGGCCACATCTTCTTCAAGCACCGCTACTTCGGGTTCGACGACGCCATCTACAGCACCGTGCGTCTGCTCGAGATCCTCACCCATCGTGACCAGCCCCTCTCCGCGCTGCTCGCCGACGTGCCGCGCACCTGGAGCAGCCCCGAGCTGCGCGTGGACACGGTGGAGGAGAAGAAGTTCGAGCTCGTCCGTCGCTGCACCGAGCACTTCCGCGCCGAGGGCCGGGAGCTGGTGGACGTGGACGGCGTGCGGGTGCGCATCGCAGACGGCTGGGGGCTCATCCGCGCGAGCAACACCCAGCCCATCCTGGTGTTGCGCTACGAGGCGGCCACCGAAGCAGGGCTCGCCGAGATCCGTTCGGTCATCGAGCGCACGGTCGAGACCCAGCGACAGGCCCTGGGGGCCTGATTCGGCTGCGCTCCGGGCGGGTGCGACGTAGGCTCGCGGGCGCGTCGCACGCCTTGTCTGGAGCTCTCATGCCTCGAACGTCCCGCCGGACCCTCGTGACCCGCACCGGGTGGCGCCTCGTGGTGCTCCCCGCCGGTGCCTACCTTCCTCCTGCTGCGCGCGCGGTCTTCCAACTGCGTGGCGCGCGCTGAGGGAGCAGGCGATGGCGACGCTGGGAGTGGATCTGGGAGGCACCAACGTCCGCGCGGCGGTGGTGGACGGTGCCGGCAATGTGGTCGCCGAGGCGCGGCGCCCGCACGGGGGCGGCGCTCCCGAGCAGGTCGCGGAGGTGATCGCCGAGGTCATCCGCGAGGCCACCGAGAAGGTGCCGCTGGTGCCGGTCTACGGCGTTGGCGTGGGCATCGCGGCGCAGGTCGACGACCAGACCGGGGTGGTCGAGGTGGCGCCGAACCTCGGCTGGCGCGACGTTCCCTTCGCCAACGTGCTCAGTGAGCGGTTGGGGCGCAGCGTGGTGCTGCTCAATGATCTGTCGGCGGCCGCGTGGGGCGAGTACCGCGTGGGCGCGGGCGCCGGCGCGGAGGCGCTGCTGGTGGTGTTCGTCGGCACCGGCGTGGGCGCGGCGATCATCACCGGTGGCGCGCTGTACCGGGGCGCGAGCGGCGTGGCGGCGGAGCTGGGGCACGTCAAGCTGGTTCCCGGCGGACGTCGCTGTGGCTGCGGCGACGACGGCTGCGTCGAGGCTTATGCGGGGGGCGTCTCCCTCAAGCAGCAGCTGCGCGAGGCGCTCGAGGAATCGCGTGGCACCGGCCTCGCCGAGTTCGTGGCGCGTTCCGGACGCCCGCTCGAAGGCTCCCTCCTCGAGGAGGCTGCGGCAGCCGGCGATCCCGTGGCGCAGGTGATCCTGCAGCGTGCCGGGTCGCTGCTGGGGCTCGCGGTGGCCAACCAGGTCACCATGGTCAACCCCGAGCGCCTCATCCTGGGAGGCGGCACGTTGCAGCACCTGCCGAGTCTGCGCCGCGCCATCGTCACCGGCGTGCGCGCCTACGCGACCCGCTCCTCGCTCGCCCACCTGACGATCGCGGACGCGAAGTTGGGAGATCGCAGCGGGCTGGTGGGCGCAGCGCTGCTCGCGGCGTGAGGTCCGCGCGGCCCGGAGTGCGGGGCGAAGAGTGCTGCTCCCGGGCGTGACGGGGCGTTATGCTCCTGCGCTTTCGGGCCTCCCGTGCCGCCGATTGATCGAGACACCATGACCGACGCCCCCCAGCGCACCCAGGACCGCAAGTCCGTCGCCCTTCTCGTCCAGCTGAAGCACCCCGACGTGGGGACCTTCGCCGAGCAGTGGGCGACCAACCTGAGCCCGGGGGGGATGTTCATCCGCACCCGCAAGCCGCAGGCGGTGGGCACCCGGCTGCGCTTCGAGGTGAAGATCGCGGGGGGCGTGCGGGTGATGCGGGGCCTTGCCGAGGTCCGCTGGGTCCGGCACGAGGGCGATCCGGCAGGTCCTCCCGGTATGGGGCTGAGCTTCAGCGGGTTGGACCCGACCACCCAGCAGCTCGTCGACCGGATGTTGAAGTCGTCCCCGCGCGGTGCAGAGGGCGCGGAAGAGCCGCCGTCCGCCACGCCGGCGCCCTCGCCCGGCCTGACCCCGGTGGCGCCGAGCATCGCGCCTCTGGTGCCCCCCGTGGCGCCGGTCTCCCGGCGGGCGAGCGACGATCTGCCCACGCCGGTGCGGGGTGTTCCTCCGGTCCCCAAGCCGCCCGCGCCGCTGCCCTTCGACATCTCCGAGGCGCCGCCCGAGCCGCCCAGCGACGTGGTGGACCTGCCCATCGAAGCCCTGGTGGCGGAGACCGAGCCCCCGCCGCCTTCTGGTGCTGCGGTGGATGAGGACGAGCCGCTGGATCCCTTCGATCTCAGCTTCGACGACGAGCCGCTGGAGCTGCCCCCCCGCGTGGAGCCGGGTCCTCGCGCGCCGGTGCCGGTGCCGGACGAGGCGTTCGACGTGGACGCGGCCCTGGGGCCGCCCAGCTCCGAGCCGCCGCCGGAGTTCGACGTGGAGCTGGACGTCGGTGAGGCGCTGGACCTCGATGTTGAAGAGGCCCCGGTCCAGGTGGTGAAGCCGCCACCGCGGCCTGCCGCGCCGCCCCCCGCCGCGCCGCCACCGCTTCCGGTGTCCCGTCCCAACGAGCCCGGACGGCCGCGGCTGGTGTTCCTGGAGCCCAAGGAGAACATCCCCGAAGAGGGGCCGGTGCTGGGCATCGACCTGGGCACGTCGAACTCGTGCGTGGCCTACATGCGCGAGGGGAAGCCCACCGTCATCCGCTCCAAGGATGGCTACAACACGGTGCCGTCCGTGGTGGCCATCACCGACAAGGGCAAACTCCACGTCGGCCACCGGGCGCGCAGCCAGTTGGTGCTCAACCCGCAGCACACGGTCCACGGCGCCAAGCGCATGGTCGGGCGTCGATTCGACGATCCGGTCGTGAAGCAGGTGCGAGAGCACTTCCACTACTCGGTGGTCCCCGACGTCGCCGGACAGGCCGCGGTCCGCCTGCGCAACGAGGTGCTCTCGCTCAGCGAGGTGCAGGGCCTGGTGCTCCGCGAGTGCAAGTCGATGGCCGAGGAGTCCCTGGGACGCGCGGTGCATCGCGCGGTGGTCACCGTGCCCGCGTACTACTCCGAGCCGCAACGCGAGGCGGTGCGGGAGGCGGGACGGCTCGCGGGCCTGCGGATCGAGCGCATCCTCAATGAGCCCACCGCGGCGGCCCTGGCCTACGGCCTGAACCGGCAGCTGACGCGGCGGGTCCTGGTCTATGACCTGGGCGGCGGAACCTTCGACGCCACGGTGCTCAAGGTCGACGCCAACGTCTTCGAGGTGCTCGCCACCGGCGGCGACACCTTCCTGGGCGGCGTGGACTTCGACAACGCCGTGGTGGACGGACTGCTCGCCCGCTTCGAGGAGAAGGAAGGCGTTCAGTTCGAGGGCGATCGCGTGGCGCTGGCCCGCGTCGCCGAGGCGGCCGAGGAGGCGAAGAAGGCCCTCTCCGAGCGCACCAGCTACGACGTCGAGCTGCCGATGCTCATGGTCGACGCCGGTGGGAACCAGCGCAGCCTGCGTCTCACCCTGGACCGCGAGGAGCTCAACGCCCTGACCCGTCCGCTGGTGGTGCGCTCACTGGACGTCGTGCGTGACGTGCTGCTGGACGCGCGCCTGCGGCCTCAGGACGTGGACGACGTCATCCTCGTCGGTGGCCAGAGCCGCATGCCGCTGGTGCGCGAGTCGCTCAAGGCCCTCTTCGGCAAGGCGCCCCACGCTGCGGTCAACGCGGATGAGGCGGTGGCGCTCGGCGCGGCGCTCTATGCCGGGACGCTGGAGAAGGTGAGTGACGTCGTGCTGATCGACGTGCTCCCGATGACGGTGGGCCTGGGGCTTCCGGGGGGTGGGTTCCGCCGGCTCATCGAGCGCAACACCGCGCTCCCTGCGCAGCGGGGCTTCCTGGTGGGCACCGGCCGCGACGGCGAGACCTCACTCGAGCTGCACCTCTTTCAGGGCGAGGACGCCCACGTCGGCGGTAACGAGTACCTGGGCACGGTCCGGGTCGAGGGCATCCCTCCGGGGCCCAAGGGCCAGGAGCAGATCGCCATCAACCTGCGGCTCGACGGGGAGTGCGTGCTGCATGTGGATGCGCGCCACGCCAAGAACACCTCCCTGCCGCTGACGGTGACGCTGTCCGCGCGTTACGACGCCGCGCAGCTGCAGCGGGTGCTCGCCTACGGAGAGGAGACCTCGCGGGTCAGCGACGCGCGCGCGAAGGAGCTCAGCTCCCGCGCCGGCCGCTTCTGGGGCCGCATCAAGAAGGCGCTCGGGCGCTGAGGCGGGACGTCCCCCGGCGCGGGGCGGAGGCGTTCAGCTTCCGCTCTGGCCAACATGGCCCAGCAGGCGACGGGGCGCGCTGAGGCGCCGGGGCCAGCTCAGTCCAGCAGCCAGGTGTAGGTGAAGCGGATGGTGGTGCTGACCGGCTTGCCCTGGCGGGTGGCGGGGCTGAAGCGGTAGCCGTAGAGCGCCTTCTGCGCGGCGGCCTCGAGCCCATGGCCCAGGCCCCCCTTCACCACGCGCACGTCCGACACGGTGCCGTCCTCGGCGACGGTCACGGCGAGCACCACGCTGCCCTCGACGCCGGCGACGCGGGCCTCCTGGGGGTAGGTCGCCTTCACCTCGTGCACGGGCATGGGCGCGCGGTCCACCTCGTACACCGGGACGTAGGGCACGTCCTTGGGGGCCTGATAGCCCTTCACGTCGGCGGGGTCGGTCGCGGTATTGGCGGTCTTCCCGTACACCGTGTTGCCCACCGGCGCGGCGAAGTCACCCGCGCTGCTGGTCGAGGACATGGAGATGCCCACCACCAGGGGCGGAGGCTTCGCCGCCGGCTCGGGAGGGGGCGCGTCGTTCGAGGGCGGCGGGACGGCCTCGGGGGGAGGCTCCACGGGTCGCTCGGGCGGTGCGGTCTGCACCGGCGGAGGACGGGCTGCCACCACGGGCCGGGGCGGCGGAGGCGCCGGTTCCGGCTCGGGCTCGGGTTCCGGCTCCGGTTCCGGCTCGGCGGCGGGCGGGGGCTCGGCCTCCACCTCCACCATCACCAGCTCCACCGGCTTGGGCGCACTGGTTCGCGCGGGCGGCTCGAGCGTCGAGAGGATCCAGAAGCCGCCCACGTGCACCCCCACCGAGGCGACGAAGAACAGCGGCAGCAACCACCCATCGCGGCGGTGCGGCGTCCCTCGTGCTGTCGTGGTCGCGGTACTCAAACGGGGTCTCCGGATGGGCAGAAGGGGCGCCCGTCACAACAGCCGGGGGCGCGCAACCTTCCGGGGTGGACCTCAGGGGGCCGAGTTGGCCGCCTCGGGCGCCGCCGCCTTCTGGATGTTCAGAGCGAACTTGGCGATGCCCTCGCCCTTCACCACATCGATGAGGTGCATCACCCGCCCGTAATCGATGCTCTGGTCCGCGCTGATGATGGCGCGTGTGTCGGGATCGGATTCGAGGGCCTCGCGCACCCGTCGCACCAGTGCCTCCTCGTCCACCGCCGCGCCGTCGAAGTAGAGCTGGCCCTCCTTGTCGAGCACGACGTTGATGAGGCCCTGCACCGTCTCACCGCCGTGGGCCGCCTTGGGGAGGTCGACCTCCACGGTCTCGCGGGTGATGAAGTTGGCGGTCACCATGAAGATGATCAGCAGCACCAGCACCACGTCGACCATGGGGGTGACGTTGATGCCCGTGATCTCCTCGTCGTCGTTCTGAACCTGTCCGGCCATGCTTCGCCTCCTCGAGGTGCCTGTGGGGCGCATCCGTGAGCGTCCGCTGCTGCGGAGAACTCAGGCGTCGGAGCTGCTGTCCCCGGACGTCGTGCCGGGGTTCTTCGCGCGCAGGTGCCCCACCAGTGCGTAGCCCAGGGTGTTGGCGCGGGAGGTGAGGGTCTTCAGCCAGCGGTTGAAGGCGTTGTAGGCCACGACCGCGGGGATGGCGACGCCGAGGCCGACCGCGGTGGCCACCAGCGCCTCGGAGATGCCGGCCATCACCGACTCCTGGATGCCCGCGCCCGAGGCGGTCCCCACGCCCAGGTCGTGGAAGGCCTTGATGATGCCGATGACGGTTCCGAAGAGACCGATGAAGGGCGCGTTGTTCCCCAGGGTGCCGAGGAAGGAGAGGAAGCGCTCGTAACGGGTGCGCTCCCGGGTGAGGGTCGCGGCAACCACCTGCTCCACGGTGTCCGCGCCCTTGTCCATCGCCGCCAGCCCCTCACGCAGCACCGAGGCCTCCATGCCGCGCTTGCCACTGACCGCGGTGCGGACCGCATCCAGCTCTCCGCGGGCGACCTGAACCGCGAGCGCCTCGCTGTTGGGGAGGCGGTGGGTGAGGAAGTAGGCGACGCGCTCGAGCATGAGGCCGACGCTCGCGACCGACAGGATCACGAGGAGCCACAGCACCCACTCGGCGCTGGTCAGCATCAGGCTGAGGAAGCGGGACGTCAGCCAGCCATGGCCTTCGGCGGCGACAGCGAAAAGGGGCGGGAGGGCAGAGATCATCGGCCGGCATCCATGTTCGGTCCGGCCCTCGATGTCAATTCGCGGAGTGCCGGGAGCGACCCCGGACCGGGCCCTGCGCCCATGGGACGCCCGCCCGCCCTCCGTCCTAGTACTCGTTGCTCCAGAGCAGATCCAGGCCGCCCTGACGGGCATCGCCGAAGGCGCCGCGCAGGCTGAAGCGGGGGCTGATCTGGTACTCGACCCGCACCGTGCCCGTGTTCTCACGCACGCTGGAGACCGAGCCGAAGCGCTGGGTGTAGCCCACGTACAGCTTGTCGCCGATGTAGCGGCCGACCTCGAGCCGGGCCTGCTGCACGCCCGACTGCCCCCCGACCTCAAGGTTGAGCACGTCCAGGGGGAGCTGATCGGCCAGGGCGTTCTTGAGCTGTCCGGCCACCAGCCCGCCGACCACGCTCGCCGCCGCACCCCCGGCGCTGGCGTCGCCGCCGCTCTGGGAGGCGTTGCGGCGACCGGTGGCGATGAGGGTGAAGATCTCGCTCTCCGGCAGGGGAGGCTCGCTGGTGGCCTTGATGCTCAGGTCCTGCAGTTGTCCCCGGACCGCCAGCGTCACGTCGATGTCCTCGGGCTCGTGACGCCAGAGCGCACCCGCACTGATGAAGGGGGTGGTGGGTGGACCGGTGAAGCGCACGAGGCTGTCCTGCTGCACGTCGAAGTTGCGGCCCAGGACCGAGAGGCGTCCGCGCTTCACGGTCACCGTCCCCATCACCACCGGCTGGGTGTCGTACTCCACCCGGAAGCGCTCCGAGAGTCCGAGCTCGATGTTGAGGTCTGCGCCCTTCACCCACAGGTTTCTCGGCGCGTCGAACTCGGCGACGAAGAGGAAGCCGCGATCGCGTTGGGCTTCCTCCTCGGAGTCCCCGTTCGCCTCAGCCGCTGCACGGCGTGAGGCCAACAGCCGCTCCCTCCATGCCGCGTTCAGCGGGACGCCGTCGCGGACCAGCACCACGTCCTCGGCGGGTTCCAGGGGTTGGAGGTCTTTGCGCCTGAGCTCGGGAAGCTCGATGGTCGCCTGAGGGATGTGCACCCGGCTGAGCTCGACGCTGGCCGGGGTGATGCGACCCTGGGCGGTCACCTCCTCGGTGGAGAGGACGCCCATCACCTGATCATCGGAGATGATGGGGAAGCGCTTGAAGGTCGCGGTGAGGTCGATCCCGTAGAGGCCGCCGCTGCGCTGCAGGACGCCCTGGCCCTTGAGGGTCCCGCTGCCCGACGCGAGCGCCAGGTTCTCGATCGTCACGCGATCCCGGGTGCCGCGGACGCTGAGCTGCCCGTCGCGGTACTCACCCATGCCCTCGATGGCGATCACCCCTTCGGTCCAGGCGAGGTCGCCCTGCACCTGGGGCGCGTGGAGCGGCCCCTTCATCGAGATGGCGCCGTTGAGGCGGCCCCCCAACTCCCTCACCCGGGGGACCAGCCGCGAGAGAAAGTCGAGCTCCAGATCTTCCGAACGCAGCGACGCGTCCACCGGGGTGCGGCTGATCTCGAGGCCCCGCTGCAGCGCCGGGAGCGAGAGATCCAACGTCGCGGTGCCCGAAGCCACGAGGTGTCCACCTGAAGGCCCTCGCAGGTTCAGCGCCACTTCGTGACGGCGTCTGCCGTAGCTCCACGACGCCTCGCCGCTCCCGGTGCTGCGGCGGCGACGGCCGAGCCCGGAGAGGGACATCTCTGCGCGGGCGCGGGGATCCCCTGCAGTGCCCTCGAGCTGCAGCTTCGCGGAAACGCTCCCGCGCACCGCACCCTGTCCGCCGATCAGCTGCTCGGGGAAGGCCGGATTGCCGAGGACCGTGGTTCCCGCCGGCGGCGACCAGCTGGTGGCCGTGGTGGGGTTCTCGGCGGGCATCGCCAACCTGGAGAGCAGGGCAATGGGGACCGGGTGGAGGATGAGCTGCGCTTCCAGGGGGGTGCGCGCGCTCAACCTGCCGTTCACCAGCGCGCCGCCCCCGATGCTCGCCTCGCCGCGACCTTCGAGAAGCGGCGCACCGCTCTGCACCGCATGGACCTGGAACGCGGTGCGCGCATCGTCCAGATGCACATCCAGCCGCGCGTCGATGGGTGGTCGGCCCATGAGCCGCGCCTGGGCCACGAGGAGCTCGGCCTCCGCACGCAGGTCGTTCAGCGGGCCGCGGGCTTCAATCGACATGGAGGCGGTGCCTCCGGTGGCGGAATCGAGCCCCTGTACCGGCACGTAGGACAAGGGGAGGCGCTGCACCCGCCCGTTCAACCTCCAGGGCGTGGCCAGCAGGGCCTCGGCGGAGGGTGGGTCGAGCAGCAGGCGCGAGGCGTTGAGGTTCGAGGCGAGCGAGAGCTCCAGGACATCGGCGAGTCCTCCGACCTCCAGCGTTGCGCCGAGCGCCTGCTGGGAATCGGTGGCCAGCGTCAGGGTCGCCGACAGCGGAGGAAGCCCTGCGGTCTGGGGGTGTTCGAAGGAGAGCTCACGCGCACGCAGCACGCCGCTCAACGCCGCGGTCTGCATCGTTCCCCCCAGGCGCAGCGTCCCTTCCACCTCTCCGGTCGCCTGCTCCTCCCGCTGGGCCAGCGCCAGCACCCCGGGGATGTCGAGCCGTTCGAGCTCCAGGGTGGCCTCCACCGGCCCGCGCCGCGCGGGATGAAAGCCCTGCAGCGGCACATCGAACTGAAGCGCTCCGACGACGGGCTGGGCGCGCACCCCCACGCGACCGGTGATGCGGCTCCCGGTGGAGCGGGCCTCGAGCTGCGCCGAGACGCCTTGAACCTGCTGAACGCCGCCATTCTCCAGCGAGAGCTCCGCGCTGAATCCGGGACGTGAGGTCGGACCCTGGACCCGTGCCTGCCCGGAGAGACGCCCGGCCACCTCCAGCGACGGCGGGACGATCGCCGGCGGAAGGGCGCCGAGGTCGAAGTCCTTCAGGTCCAGCGCCGCATCCAGCCGCTCCCCACGCAGTGCGACATCGAGCCCCAGGCGCTGGCGACCGCTCTGCAGCCGCAGCCCCTGCCAGGAGAGATCCGGAGCGAGGCGCAGCACGGACGGTCCGGTGCTCTGCCACACGTGCTCCCCGAGGGTCAGCGCGAGCTCACGGACATCGAGGCGCTGCGAGGCATCGTCGGCGCGTCCGGCGAGTTGCAGGGCCAGTGGCTCGGGGGCCTGCGCCGCGGCGTCGAGCGCGAGATCCCGCCCATCCCTGGAGAGTGAGACGCCGACGCCGGAGAAGGTGCGACCGGCTGCGCGGAGCGAGCCGGCTTCGAGGCGGGCCGTTGCGCGCAGCAGCTCGCGGAGGTCGGGAAGCTGTGCGGAGAGCACCACGTCGGAGGCGGCGAGGTCTTCCCAGGACAGGGCGCTGAAGGTCCCGTCCACGTTGAAGCCGGGATGGCGCGGCGGACCGAAGACGCTGAAGGCGAGCGAGCCGCTGGCTTCCGCGGGGTAGGGCAGTCGCAGCAACCCCAACAGGCCCCGCAATCCGGAGATGCCGACCGAACCGTTCAGCCGCAGCTGCTCCTGGGAAACGGTCCCGGTCGCCTGTGCCCGGACGCCGGGGAGCTGCGCGGTGAGTCGATCCACGGTGAGCGTCCCCTCGGCGGCGTGGGCCTCGAAGTGGATGGGGCCGACCTGCTCGCCATCCATCCGCGCAGCAGGCACCTCCAGGCGGACCGTCCCCTCGGCGGTCTCCAGCGACAGGCCGCCCCCCTCGATCCGGAGCGTGGCCGAGAGGGGCGTGGAGGCACCGCGCCGGATCAGGCGCTGGGCCACGGTTGGCGGCGCTGCCGGTCCATCCTCCGGGACCGCTTCTGCGTGGGCCTTGGAGCCCGCCGCCGGCCTGGGGATCGCCGTGCGCCCGAAGAGCTCGTCCGGACGGACACCTTCGAGAACCAGGACCAGGGGCTCGGCGCGCCAGCGGCGCAGATCCACGACGCCCTCGAGCGTGGCGTGGGCGCTCGCCGCATCGACGCGGGTGTCGACGGTCAGACGCCCCTGTCGCTCGGACGCTTCGGCGCGCATCCGGAGGGGGACGATCAGGGGCCATTGGGGAACCACCACCCGGGCGGTGGAGGGCGACAGCTCCAGGCGATGAACCCGCGCCTTCCATTGCCGGGCCGCCTCCAGGCCGCCGTCGCCCTCGAACTCCAGACCGGGCGCCGAGAGCTGAACGCTCGCGTCCAGGGGGCCTTCGAGTGCGCCGTGTGCATCGAGCTTGAGGGTGAGCGGACCTTCCAGCGGCCGGGACATCGTCGAGGCGAGCTCGATCGTCGTCTCGAGCCAGGACGCGCCGGTGTCGTAGACCGCGCGTCCCCGCGCCTCGAGGTTCCCGAGCGCGACCTCCTGCGCGGGCCCCGCGTCCTCTCCCTGCGGCTCGATGCGGGCGGTGAGCGTGCCGCCGCTCAGACGCAGGGATCGGACGCGGACGGTGAGCCCCCCACCACCGGCCTCCTCGGCCGTGGGTTCCGTGGGCTTCCGCGACTCGACGGCTCGCAGGAGGTTGAGGCCCCGCGCATCCTGAAGCAGGTGCAGCGCGGGCTCTTCGACCACCACCTCCTTGATGGACAGGGTCCTCCCCAGAAGCGGCGCCAGGGCCAGCCGCGCCATCACCCGCCGGATGAAGGCGACCCGCTCACCCTCGGGATCCTTCAGCTCCACGTCGTGCAGGACGATGGTGCCCGGCAGGTCGAGTTCGATACGCCCCACCGTGGCCGAGCCCATGAGCTGCTCTTCGATGAGCGGCATCAGTTGCGCGCGCAACCACTCGGTGCCCCGCGGGCTCTGGATCCACGCGAGCGCAAAGAGGACGGTGAGGACGAGCCCCGCCAGCAGGACCAGAAGCCCGATGAGGATCGGCCGGCGACGCCTCCTGGGCGTCCCCTGCGTCTCGAGCGCCTCCTTCTGTTCGTTCTCCCCGGCCACGTCAGAACGCCTCACCGATGGAGATGTGGACCACGCAGCGCCCTTCCGGGGCTCCGCCATACCCGGTGGGCGGCGTGCCGGTCCCGGTGCGATCGCGTCCGAATCCGAAGCAGCTCGTGTCGTAGCCGTAATAGTACGGCCCCGAGTTCACCGGCAGCGGCGGACCCATGGGCAGGCGATAGGCGAGGTCCAGCCGGATGGGGCCGACGGGCGTGTGGTAGCGCACGCCGAAGCCCACCGCGCTCAGGAGGTTGCCGCGCAGATACTCGAGAAGGCTCGTACGGGTGCTGGCGCAGTTCTGGTTCACGTCGTCGCAGCCCTCGCCGACCATGCCGAAGCTCTGCTGGGTGACGATGCCCGCGTCCACGAAGGTGGCCATGTGGAGGTTGGAGCTGCCGACGCGCCAGCGGGCCTCGAGGGACGCGTCGAACAGGCCGTTCCCGCCGAGCGGGACCAGGTTGCGGCGCCGCAGGGAATCCTCTCCTTCGGGGCCGCCGGGAGGGGCGGTCTCCGGAGGCGGGAGCGGCTCGCCCGGCGGCGTATCCAGGACCAGCTGCAGGGGCGAGAGGCGTCCGCTCGAGAAGCCACGCATGGACGAGGGACCGCCTGCGAAGAAGCGGGAGACGATGGGGGAGACGGCAGAGGGATTTCCCTCGGTGGCGTAGGTGACGAGCGTGCCTGCGCGAACCCGCATGGCGAAGGTGATGGGCGTCTCGCGGAAGGGCGTCAGGTAGCCGCGCGCCTCGGGCATGATCCGGAGGAAGGCGAAGTCGCTCAGTGGGCCGCCCCCTTCCTGGAATGCCAGCGAGAGGTAGTACCCCGAGGTCGGCGAGATGGGGTTGTCGCGCTTGTCGTACTCGATCACCTGCTCGAGATAGTTGAGCGGCACGAAGCAGCTGATGGCGCCGGTGGGGCAGCCGAGCGCGAGGTTCGACGCTTCGGGCGTTCCGATGGCTCCGAGTCCGGTGAGTCCCGGCGTGCCGTCGATCCGGTAGCCCTCGAAGACCACGGAGGGTCGGAAGCTGAAGTTCGCGGTCGGTCGCCAGGCGAAGCCGAGGCCGACCCGCCCGCCGAGATGCGTGTAGGCCGGCTCCACGCCCCGCTCCAGGTTCAGCGAGAGCTGTCCGGAGACGTCCTGGAAGAGGATGCGTGGCTGCTCGAGCTGAACGCCCAGATCGGCGATGACGCCGTGAGGCACGCCGGCCAGGGAGATCGAGCTGTTGAAGAGCGAGTCGATGCCGTTGGCCGCCCACGCGTAGCCCACCTTGCCGGTGAGGGTGAGGCGGCGCAGGCCCCCGAGGAAGTTGCGATCGGTGTACTCACCGAGTGCACGGATCTCGGTGCGGAAGGCCTCGACGCCCACACCGCCGCCGAATCGCACGCTGTGGAAGGGCGCCTCCCGGACCTCGATGACCACCGGGATGGTGCCGGCCTCGCGGTTGACGAGGCCGCGGTTGACCTTCACCCCACCGAAGACGCCCATCATCTGGACCTTGGCCTGAGCGTCGGCGAGGGCGGACTCGGAGTAGACCTCCCCCTCTTCGATGGCGTTGCGCGCCTGATCGATGATGCGGGCGGGGGCCACCACCGCGTCCGGTGCGTTCGAGACGAAGATGCGGCCGAAGGTGTAGCGCTGACCCGGCTCGACCTCGACGTGGAGCTCGGCGGTCTGGGTGGTGATGTCGACCAGGGCCTCACCCAGCACCGAGGCCTCGGCGTACCCCTCCTCGCGCAGGCGCGCTTCGAGGTTCGCCTTCAGCTCGTTCCAGCGCGCCTCCTCGAAGATGTCACCTTGTTGCAGCGGCAACTTTCTCTGGAGGCGTCGCTGCAGCTCCTCCGGAAGGCTTCCCAGGCCACGCACCTCGACGCGCTCGACGATGGTGGGCTCGCCCTCATGCACCCGGACCGCCAGCCGGACGGCCTCGGGGAGCGAGCGACGACGCTGCACCGCATCGCCCTCCGGGTCGCGGATCTCGTCCTCGATCACCTCGGCCTGGTAGAAGCCGCGGGACTGGTAGTAGCGGGGGATGCGCCGGAGGTCGCTGCGCCAGGCGTTTCGGTCGAAGCGGGGCTCCTCGCCGAAAGGGAGCCACGGGAAGAGGCGTTTGAACCAGGGCGGCTCCGAGGTGAGGATCCGCTCCTTCACCTCGCCTTCCTTCACCGCATCGGTGCCCTCCACGTCGAGCGAGAGCACACGGGGGCCCTCCCGGACGGGGCCGGTCGTGGCGCAACCCGCGCACACCAGGAGCAGCAGCGTGAGACTTCGGGGTGCCATCCGGGGTCAGCGGCCAGCGGCGGACGTCAGCGCGCCGAGCTGCGAGGCTGCCTGTCGCGTGTGGGGATCGGTCAGGAGCGCGTCGGCCTCCTGGGGCATCCGCCAGCTCCAGTTGGAGGCGTCCACGCTGCCGGGGAGATTGATGCGGTCCTCGGTCCCCATCACGTCCTGCCAGGGCAGCACGCAGAGGTCGGAGCCGCTGAACAGGGCCGCGTGAAGGAGCGCGTAATGGACGCCGGGACCGAACTGCTCGGTCGGAGGATGGGACTGGAAGGACACCGGCCAGCTGCGCACGAGGCCGAGCTTCTCCTCACGGGAAAGGCTGTTCCACCAGGTGGCCATGGGCTCGGTGTCGTGGGTCCCGGTGCAGACCAGCGAGGTCTTCGGATAGGTGTCGGGGTTGATCCAGGTGTCCTGGTTGTGGCGCTCCCAGCGCATCACCTTGTAGCCGGGGATGCCCAGGTTCTGGAGGGTGTCGCGCACGAACGGGGGGATGACCCCCAGATCCTCGGCGACGATGTCGGCCCCTTCCGACATCAGGCGGAACAGGCGCTCGCCCAGAGCGATCTGCTCGAGGGTGTCTCCGGGGATGAAGCGACCTTCGGCCTCACCGGGCGTGCGGATGTACTGGCGGAAGTAACCCACCGCGTGGTCGATGCGGCGCAGGTCGTAGTAGCGGCGGCCACTCGCGGCGCGTGCGCGCAGCCACGAATCACCGTCGACGGCCATGGCGGCGAAGTCGAACCAGGGCAGGCCCCAGTCCTGTCCCGTGGCGCTGAAGGGATCGGGGGGAACGCCCAGGCGCGCATCCCTCCGCAGCAGGGTGGGGTGGCTCCAGGCATCCACGCTGTCCTGGCCCACGATGAAGGGCTCATCGCCGCAGAGGAGGATGCCGGCCTCGCGGGCCTGCGCACGGACGGCGTCCCACTGCGTGTGCGCGACCCACTGCAGCCAGGCGTGGAAGCGACGTCGCGGCGCGAGGCGGGTCCGGGCCTCACCGAGCGCGGCCGGGTCGCGGTGATGTTCCCCCTCCGGCCACTCCCACCACGGCAGATGGCGGTGCGATTCGGAGAGCGCGCAGAAGAGGGCGTAGGCGTCGAGCCATTCACCTTCGCGCTGCATGAAGGCTTCGAACCCTGCGCGGCGCGCGGGATCCGCCTCGGACTCGAAGCGGTCGAAGGCCAGCTGGAAGGCGCGGCCCTTGAGCTCGAAGACCGTGGGGTGAGCGATGCGGATCGCCGCCCGGGCCTCCCGCAGACGCACCTGCTCGGCGGGGGTGAGCGCGCGCTCCCCTCCCAGCGCCTGCCACTCGGGGAGGGCGGAGAGATCGATGAACAGGGGATGCAGGCCGAACGCGGAGCGGGTGGCGTAGGGGCTCGGATCGTCCGGAGCGGCGGGCAGCAGCGGCAGCAGCATGAGCAGGCGCTGCTGGGCCTCGCGCATCCACTTGAAGAGTCCCGGCAGGCCACTGAAGTCACCCACCCCGAAGTCGGAGGCGGTTCGCAGCGAGAAGAGCGGGAGGAGGATTCCGGACAGGCGACCAGGAGTGGGCATGGTGCCTCGCACCTTGACGGACAGGGGGAAAAGAGAAAGGGCTGGGCTCTTCCGGAGTCTAGTCACGCCCAGTCGGATGACCTCGTTTCCTTCTTCGCCGCTCCCCATGTCGTTCTATGTACGTCCAGCGTTGGACGTCGCCCGGGATCTGCTTGGTCAGCACCTGGTGGTGGAGGGCGAGCTGGGCCGCAAGGTCGGGCGCATCGTCGAGGTCGAGGCCTACATCGGGCCCCAGGACCTCGCCTGCCACGCCTCGAAGGGCCGCACCGAACGCACCGAGGTCCTCTTCGGGCCACCGGGGCACGCGTACGTCTACCTGATTTACGGGATGTACCACCTGTTCAACGTGGTCACCGACGTGGAGGGCTTCCCCGCCGCGGTGCTGGTGCGCGGGGTGGAGCCGGTGGAGGGATTCGATCCCAGAACCCGGCTGGATGGGCCCGGTAAGCTGAGCCGGGCGATGGGGATCGACCGCCGCCACCACAACCGGCTGCCTCTGGATCGACCGCCGTTGCACCTCACCGAGGGAGCGGCGGTCCCCGGGTCCAAGGTGGAGCGGGGGCCGCGGATCGGCGTCGATTATGCGGGCCCCTGGGCACTGGAACCCTTCCGCCTCTGGGAGCGGGGCAACCCCCACGTGAGCCGGGCGCCGAGGCGTCGATAAGCCCCGGTGCCTGGGCCGGGGCTCGAGCGTCTTGACGCTGCGCGCCCGGGAAGGCTACCTGCTCGCGACATGAGTTCCGCTCCCCCTCTGGACGACGACCCGAAGCTGGTCGCGCGTGCGCGCGAGGGGGAGGTCCAGGCGTTCGAGGAGCTGGTCGAGCGCTACCGTGACCGGGTCTACGGCCTCGCCCTGCGGCTCTTGCGCACCGAAGCCGACGCCGCCGAGGTGACCCAGGAGACCTTCCTGGCCGCCTGGCAGTCCCTGGAGAGCTTCCGCGGGGAGGCGGCCTTCGGCACCTGGCTCCAGCGCATCGCGGCCAACCGGGCGCTCATGATGCTGCGCACCCGGAAGGTCCGGCAGGCGGCCCGCGAGGAGCTCGAGCAGCCCGGCTTCAACGAGCACGGGGAGCTGATCCAGCTTCCGGCCTCGCGGTGGGCCAGGCGGGCGGATGAGCGGGTGCTGGAGCGGGAGCTTGGGCGGGCCATCCAGGAGGCGACCGATGCGCTTCCCGAAGGCTATCGCGAGGTCTTCCTCCTCAAGGACGTGGAGGGCCTCAGCTACGAGGCCATCGGCGAGCTCACGGATTCCTCGGTGGCCGCGGTGAAGAGCCGCCTGCACCGGGCGCGACTCGCATTGCGCCAGCGCATCGACCAGTATTACCGGGAGACGTCATCGTGAGCGGCCGGAACGCGGACACACCGGAGGACGCGCAACGTCCTGAACGCTCACGCAACGATCAGGATATGAGCGGCCCCAACCCCTGCCAGGCCCACGCCCTGAACTGCTCCTGTGAGCCGGACGGCCCGTGTACCTGCGGAAATCGATGTACGTGCCAGGACGCAGTGACCCTGCTCCTGGATTACCTGGAAGGTGAGCTGCCCGCGGAGCAGTCCGAGCGCCTTCAGCTGCACCTGTCGCACTGTCCCCCCTGTGTGGAGTTCGTCGAGGGCTATCAACAGACTCCGAAGCTCTGCCGCAAGGCGCTCGAGGCCAAGATGCCCGAAGCCCTCTCCCGGAGCCTGAGCAGCTTCCTGCGCGAGAAGCTCGAGCCGGGTTCTTCCTGACGCCATGACGCTGGCGCTCAACACCCTCTCCCTGTCCCAGTGGCAGGAGACGTTTCTCGGCCCGGGGATCTCCGAGCTCTCCATCCGCAAGGCCTACGCCGCGGTCCACGCGCACGCCGCGCCCGACCTCGAGGCAGTGGCCCGGGCGCCGCAGGTGACCCGCGCGCTCGCCGAGCGACTCTTCGCCGAGACCTCGCTGCCCCGCCTCACCATCGTCGAACGCCGCGAGGCTTCGGACGGCTTCGTGAAGTACCTCTTCCAGAGCCCCCTCGGTGGCGAGTTCGAGGCGGTGCGCATCCCGATCTTCGACGAGAAGTACGTCCTCTGCGTCTCGAGTCAGGTGGGCTGCGCGCTGGCATGCGACTTCTGCATGACCGGGAAGCTGGGCTTCAAGCGCAACCTCCAGTCGTGGGAGATCATCGAGCAGGTGCAGCAGGTCCGCGCCGAGGCGGATCGCCCGGTGCGCGGCGTGGTCTTCATGGGGATGGGGGAGCCGCTGCTCAACTTCAACGAGACCACGCGGGCCGCGGACATCCTGCGCCACCCGGCGGGGCTCGCGATCTCCGGCAAGTCGATCACCTTCTCCACCGCGGGGCACGTGCCGGGGATCCGGCGCTTCACGCGGGAGAAGCTGCCCTACCGCCTGGCCTTCTCCATCACCTCGGCGATCCCCGAGAAGCGGGTGCAGGTGCTGCCGATCGAGAAGACCTGGCCGCTGACCACGCTGGTGGAGGCGGTGCGCGAGTACGCCGAATCACGGCGCACGCGGGCGATGCTGGCCTACGTCGCCATCCGTGGCTTCAACACCGGGCGCGAGGACGCCGAAGCCCTGGCGGAGCGCTTCGCGGGCATCCCGATCATGATCGACCTCATCGACGTGACGGATCCGACGGGCAAGTACCTGCCCCCGACGCCCGAGGAGCTCGACCGCTTCCGTGATCACCTCCAGGTGGTGGGCGCGCCCATCGCCCGGCGCTACTCGGGAGGCAAGGAGATCCAGGCTGCCTGCGGGACCCTCGCCGCGACCCGGACGGGCGGTCGGGTGCTCGAGGCGCCAGCGCGCGGCTGAGCAGGCTTCACCCGCTTCAGGGCGCCCGCGTTCATCAAAGGCGCGCGTCCCCCTGCAGCCACGCGGTGGGACTGTTGCAGCCGCAACCAGCGTCCGCGACGTGCGCCGGCTCGGCGGAAGACGTCACTCGTCGAGCGGGAGCACCAAACGCCGCATGAGCGCGTCCAGCGTCGCGGCCGGGTCGCTGCAGACCCCGCCGTGCACCGCGGAGGGCTGAATGATGGTGCTGCGCGGCGCGGTCAACCAGTGGAAGCGCTCGTTGCGGGAGTAGCTGCCCATGGGACCGGCGGCAGCGCCTCCGCGGGCGACGGTCACCACCGCATCCAGGTGCCGCTGCACCCAATCGGGATCGACGGAGGGGCAGAGGGCCTGGAGCCTGGGAGCGTCGAGGAAGACGCGGGCCTCGAGGAAGTCGCGGACCGGCGCGTGGAGGATGACACCGGCATTGATGAACTCACCGCGCTCGACGCGGGGGACCACGCGCAGGACGGCGTAGTCGTAGGGGGCGAGCGAGGGCTTCTCGGAACCGGAGCCGTTCACGCCGCACCTCCGGAGACGATGGAGGGGAGCGCCTCGAGGCGGCGGGTGAGGAAGGTGCGGTAAGCGTCGCGCACCCCCACGGCCGCATCAAAGGCCGGATCCGCGGCGAGCCACTCCTCGGGAAGGAGGGCGATGCAGCGCTCGAGGACCTCAGGGGTGAGGGCCCGTTGCAGCTGTCCCGCGGCGGCCCCGAGGTCGCCTGCCTGAGGGCGCAGGACGTGTGTGTCGAGGAGAGGGAAACGGGCCGTCGCGCGGGCCTCCCAGTCGTCCCAACCGTGGTGGACGTAGAGCGCCGCCCCGTGATCGATGAGCCAGGGCTGTCGATGCCAGCACAGGAGGTTCGGGTTGCGCGGCGTACGGTCGACGTTGAGGGTCAGCGCGTCGAAGGTCACCAGCAGCGCGGCGAAGTCCGGCTCGACCGGATCGTCGGCGAGGGGATCGAAGGTCTGCGAGCCGGGGAGGTAATCCAGCCCGACGTTGAGCCCGACGCTGGCGTTGAGAAGATCGCGGATCTCGTCATGCGGCTCGTTGCGTCCGAGCTCGGGGCCCAGCTGCGCATACACCAGCTCCGGCACCCGGAAGCCGGCGGTACGGGCGAGCTCACCGACGAGCACCTCGGCGACCAGCGCGCGGACGCCCTGGCCGGCGCCCCGGAACTTGAGGACGTAGAGGCCCTCATCGTCCGCTTCGACGAGCCCGGGCATGGAGCCACCTTCCATGAAGGGGCTCACGTAGCGGGTGACGGTCACGTGGCGGAGGGTGGTTCTCAAATCGGGCGCTTCATCCATGATGACCGTTCGAAGCTGTCGGTGATTGGCGGCGGGGGGAGCAGGATTGTGCCACTGGGCTTCGTGCCATGCCGGGTACAATGACGCCAGCGTGCAGGCAGCCATCGAGAGCGCGCCGGGCACAGCGAACCCCCTGCCCTATGCAAGCGGTTGATGGGCCTCTTATCCTGGTCGCATGCGCACTCCGCCTCATCTCGTTCGAAAGCTGAGCGCCGCGCTTCAAGGTGCGCGCAGGTTCTTCGTCTCGAACGATCGAGAGCAGCCGGAGGCTGACGACCAGCTGGTGAAGCAGACGCTGGCATCGATGGGTGCCCCCTTGCTCGGGGTGGTTTCAGCACGCCACCACCCTCCAGAGCTGGCAATCCTCCGCGGACTCGAATTGGCGCGACGCGACGGTACTGTCTTCCGTGTGCTGCCTCTGGTCCTGCTTCGCTCAGAGGAGGAACTCGATTGGTCGGCGTTGATAGCGGCGGCGCGAGATCGAAAGGTCGCCCAGGAATTGGGGCTGCTGGCGAGCCTCGCAGCGAAATTGGCCGAAAGACCCTCATTGGCCTTGCGGGTGGCGGAACTGAAGGGCTGGAGGGAGCCTTCGGTTCGGTACTATCCGGAAGTTCGGAGCACCTTTGAGCGGAAGTTGGCGGAAGAGCGCAGCCCAGGCTTGGCCCGCGATTGGGGCTTCCTCGTGAATGTCAGCGAGGATTCGCTCCGCTCAACGATCCAGAAGCATGGGGTCTA
The DNA here is from genome assembly GCA_035304185.1 of Myxococcaceae bacterium. Classification (GTDB taxonomy): domain Bacteria; phylum Myxococcota; class Myxococcia; order Myxococcales; family Myxococcaceae; genus DATGQN01. Next base: position 15,048 of record DATGQN010000077.1, on the reverse strand, counting down.
GGTACCCCAGTGAGGACCTGTCCCGCTTTCTCCAGCGGATTGATAGGGAGCTCCAACAAGCGTCTCGCATCGTTCTGATCGGTGGAGGCGCGGTTGGGCTCGCCTACCACGGCAAGCACGCCACGATGGATCTGGACCTGTGGGAGGCAAGCCAGGAGTTCTGGACTGCGGTTGAGAGAGTCTCTGAGCAGGGAGGACCACGTATCCCGGTTCACAAGGCCGCCATTGCCGAGGTTCCGTACGAGTTCGAGTCAAGGCTGCGTCGCCTCGAACTGAAGCTCAGGAGGCTCGAGGTATTGGTGCCCGAGCCCCACGATCCTGTCCTCATGAAGACGGCGAGAGGCGAGTCCCATGACCTGGATGCCATTGAAGACATCCATCGGCAGGTCGGGCTCTCTCTCGAGGTTCTGGTCGACCGCTTTCACGAGACCAAGGGCCAAGTCACTGGGCGCCACGAGAGCTTCGTCATCAAGTTCCAGTCGATGGTTGCGCGGCTCTTCGGAGAGGAAACCGCTGCTGCAATCGAAGGTCAGCTCTCCTCATCCTCCGCTCCGTTCTGACGCTCCCCAACGTCACGCGAGAGCGCGGGTCAGGGCTTGAGATCACCCCAGCAGCCACATGAGAAGCGACGAAGCCTGGTAGCCGATGATCCCGCCGAGCAGCGCCGCGGCGCCGGTCTCCCAGGCCTCGCGGGGAACCCGTCTCAGCTGCCCGAGCACCGCCGTCGCCCGCTCGGACAACACCGTACCGGTCGGCGGCATCGACGCAGGAGGCGGAAGGGCATCCACGGTCATCCCGCTGGCCTCGGAGAAGGTCCGGGTGACGGGCTCCGGCTCGGAGGCTTCGGGAGGCGAGGCTTCCAGCACCACCCCCAGTTCGGCGGTGGAGGCGACCTCTGGCTCCACGGGCTCCGGTTCCTGCACCGGCGGCTCCTCCACACGCGCGCGCTGCGGCCCGGCCTTCGGCTCCGCAGCGCCTCTGATCTGCGGCGCCTTCCCTGGCGCGGCCACGCAGCGCGGAAGTCCGTCGGGCTGCGCTCCGAGATCCGGGAGGAGGCTGCCGGAAGGCGTGGGCACCGGTGCGGCCGCACGGGGCTTCAGCGGCGGTGGGCGGGAAGCCACCTTCGGCGCAGGTGGCGGGGTCGCGGGACACGTCGGCTCGGGGAGCTCCCCATCCACCGCGTCCAGCACGAAGCGCTCGAGGTGCGAGTCGAGGTCAACGCCCTCGAACAGGGGGCGGCCGATCTCCGAGACGAAGGTGTTCCGGGTGGGCGATTCCCGTGGCCGCGGAGGCGTGGGACGCGCTGCACTGCCACCCCGGATCCGCGGCGTCGGTCGCCCCGCCTCTCCCCCCGTCCACCCATCCTCCATGGCCATGCTCTCGCCTCCGTTGTGGCTGCCCTCGCGGGCGTTGCAACGGGGGAGATGGGGAGCATGCAGCCATCCGCCAAGCCCACCTGGCTGCCTTCCAGGCGTGGCCCTTCACGTGGCGGACATCCAGGACGCCGACGTTTCAGGGCCGGGAGAGCTTTCCGAAGAACGTGCGCGGTGTTCGGCGCTTCAGTCCCCGTAGGCCCAGGGGTCGGAGTTGCTCACGTGCCACAGGTACCCTTCGGGATCGGCGCAGACGAAGCTGCGGCCACCGTACGCCTCGTCCCGGAGCGCCTGGACGATCTCGCCACCCGCGTCACGCACACGGTCGTGCACGACGTCCGGATCGGGCACCACCAGGCAGTTGACCTGGGTGTTGAACCCACCGGACTCGGCGACGGTGCGCACGCGGGAGGACGGATCCTGCTTCCGCGCGCTGCCCAGCATGATCATGCCGCCGCCGAAGGAGAGCTGAGCGTGGGCGATGGTTCCCTCTCCACCCGGCACCACGAAGTGCTTCTCGAACCCGAGGTTCTTGCACAGCCATTCGATGGCGGCGGGCGCGTCGCGGTAGTGCAGGGCGGGAACGACGGACGAAGGCTGCTGGGGCTTGGGCATGGAGGGCTCCGCATGGATGAAGGAAGAGACTTCGGCGTCGGAGCTTCTCCCTCCCCGCCCTCAGGGGCCACCTTCAACAGGCCCGGATCGCCGCAAGCATCGGGAAGGTGACCGGCCGGCTCACGCCCCGCGGGGCTCCGTCCGCGCCCTCCACACCGCCCAGGGCATCCGGCCTCCGAGGCTGAAGGGCTTCTCCACCCAGGCGAAGAGCACGCCCGAGGCCGCCAGCGTCAGCACGAAGGCGATCGGGAGCAGGGCCCAGAAGAGCAGGGGATGCGCGCCCCGCCCGATGACGGTGAGCGCGACCAGGGAGAACGCCTTCAGGATGAGGCCGTGGAGCAGGTAGTAGGAGTAGCTCATGTTCCCGAGCCAGCGCAGCGGGGTCCAGCGGCAGAGCCTCGCCACGGGGCCGCGTCCGGTGAGCACCACCGAGACCACGACAGCGAAGGCCACGGTCAGCCACACGGTGCGCGCCACGAACGCGGTGGACTCGGCGGCGCCGGCGGCCCGGACCGCCTGAAAGGCCCACCACGAGACCGGGAGCGCGCCGAGCGCGAGGAGGGTGGAGAGGGGATTGAGGAGCCTGCCACCGCGCCCCTCCTGGGTGACCCGGACCCGCTCACGCAGCTCGTGCATCGCCATGCCGGCGATGAAGAGCAGGAACTGCACGTGCCCGAAGCCCAGCAGGGGGAGGGCGATGATCATCGCGCTGAGCAGCGCAAAGACCCCCAGCCTGCGCCCACGGTCCTGCTCCCGGAGCTTCAGCGCGACCATCAACAGGGGCAGCGCCAGGTAGAAGAACATCTCGTAGCTGAGGGACCACGCCACGGTGATGATGGGCTTGATGGCGAACATGCCCGGCAGGAGCAGCACGTTCTGCAGCACGTAGAAGGAGGCCTCGGCCGCGCCGGGGGGGAGCTTGGACTCCGAGGGGATGAGGAAGGAGAGGCCCAGGTAGATCGTCAGCAGCACCAGGAAGGTCGGGTAGATGCGCTGCAGCCGGCGGCGCATGAACCCTCCCCAGCTGAAGCGGGCCGAGAGGGTCGCGCCGTAGATCAGGTAGCCGCTCAGGACGAAGAACAGGTCCACGCCGGCGGCGCCCGCGAAGCGCATCGCCCGTCCGAAGTCGCTGCCCCAACCCTCCACCCCCGCCATCCAGGGGGTGAGGACCGAGTGGTAGTGGACCAGGAAGACCAGGGTGACCGCGATCCCCCGCAGCCCCTCCATGGCGAGGTTGCGCGACGTGCCGTTCTGCAGCTCGAAGTGACCGCGCAACCGCTCGGTGATGTTCGACATGCTCCTCCCTGAAGGCCCGGGTCGGGCGCCCCAAGCTCTGGAGGTGGACGCCTTCCGGCCGCCGGCAACGTCACCCTCCAGAGCAGCGAGGTGCTGATCTGGAGCAGGGGACGCGCCGGCGTGACCCGGCGGGAGGGGCGGATGGCGGCGGAGTGACATTCGCCGGGTCCTTCCTTTCGACGTCCGACGCAACGCAGGTCCGGGAACCGTTGGTGGTGGCCAAAGGCGCCCGCGCCGTGGCGGGTCTCCCGGTGAGGCCGCCGCTTGCCGCCCTCAGGCCGCGGGATCGATGGGAGGGGCGGCCGGCTTGGCCTGTCCTGCCGGCGCGCGCGCCGCGGCCCAACCGGCGAAGGGAACGGGCGCCCCGTTGCTGAAGGGATTCTCGACCCAGGCGAAGAGCACGCTCGCGCCGACGAGCGAGCCCACGTAGGCCACGGGGAGGAGCGACCAGAAGAGGAAGGGGTTGGGCGTGGTCCCCAGCAGCGTCAGGGCCACCAGCGCGAAGGCTTTCAGCACCAGCCCGTGGATCAGGTAGTACGAGTAGCTGATGTTCCCGACCCAGCGCAGCGGCGTCCAGCTGCAGACCCGGGTCACCCATCCTTCACGCGAGGCCATGATCAGGATGAGCACCGGCAGGACCGCCGCCGTCCAGACGGTGCGCAGCGCGAAGGCCCGGATCTCCAAGCCGCCGGCGTCGAGGACGGACTGATAGATGAGGGACGAGATCGGCAGCAGGCACAGCGCGAGGACGACGCCCAGCGGCGCGGTGTAGCGGTCTCCGCCGCGGTCCTGGAACGCAAAGAACCGATCCCGCAGCTCATGTGCGGCGATGCCCACGGTGAAGAGCAGGAACTGCGCGTGTCCGATGCCCATGACCGAGAGAACCAGGAAGGTCCCCCCGAGCAGGAGGAAGAAGCCCAGCCGGCTGTGCGGTGAGCGGTTGCGCAGCCCCAGCGTCACGGTCAGCAGCGGGAGCACAAAGTAGAAGTAGAGGTCGTAGCTCAGGGTCCAGGCCACGGTGATCATGGGCTGGATGGGGAAGATCCCCGGCATGAGCAGCAGGTTCTGCAGCACGTAGATCGCCCCCTCATAGGTCCCGGGAGGGATCTTCGATTCCGAGGGGAAGACGTAGGAGAGGAGCAGATAGAGGACGAACACCGCCAGGAACGGCGGATAGATGCGCTGGAACCTGCGCCGCATGAACTTCGCCCAGGAGAAGCGGGGGGAGAGGGTGACGCCGTAGATGAGGAAGCCGCTCATCAGGAAGAAGAGGTCGACCCCCACCGCTCCCATGATGCGCACGGCCTCGGCGATCCCGGCGCCCACCCCTTCGACACCCACCATCCATGGCGCCAGGCACGCCTTGTAGTGGGCAAAGAAGATCAAGGTGACCGCGATCCCCCGCAGACCCTCCATCGATCGGTTCCGCTTGGGACCGGACTTCACCTCAAAGAGCGAGCTGAGCCGCTCGACTGACCACGCCATCCCGATTCCCCCTTCATCCGCCGCGAGCACAAGCTCCGGAAGTCACGAGGTGGCGTCTGCGTCGGGTGCCGCCAAGGCGCGGGCGGCGGGGTGTCGTTCTTTCAAACTCCCACCCCCGACCGTCGGACGTGGCAGCGTCGGGGGCGGATCCCGGATGCGTCCGGGCAGGACATGTCCCACAGTGCGGGGCCGGTGAGAGAGCCGCAGGGAACGAAGGCGTCGGAGGATGAGGGGCGATGATCGGGTGGATTGACGGGGCCCTCTCCGGCCTGGGCTTTCTCGCCTACGTGATCCTCTTTCTGGCCTCCTGCCTCGAGTACCTGGTGCCTCCGGTGCCCGGGGACACGGTGATCCTGCTGGGCGGGGTGACGGCGGTGCGCGGGCATCAGCCGCTGCTGTTGGTGTTCGTCGCGGTGGTGAGCGGCAGCGCGTTGGGCTCGACCCTGGCCTACGCCTTCGGTGCCTGGCTGCGTCGGCGCATGGATCAGCGCCCCGAGGAGAAGCCCCTCTTCGGCCTCACCCGCGAGCGCCTGGAGGCGGTCGATCGTCAGATGCAGCGCTGGGGGGCGTGGCTGCTGGTGCTCAACCGCTTCCTCCCCGGGGTGCGCAGTCTCATCTTCGTCGCCGCCGGCAGTGCAGGGATGAACGTGGGCCGGGCGTTGGGGTTGGGCGTGGTCGCCTCGGCACTGCACACCGCGCTCATCGTGGGCGCCGGCTGGGCCGTGGGAGGCAACCTCGAAGCGCTGACGCGGTGGGTGACCCAGTCGCAGTGGGTGGTGGCCTCCCTCATCGGGGTGGCCGCGCTGGGGCTCACCGTGAAGTGGCTCGCCGGCCGCAAGCGCGCGCCCGAGGTGGGGTGAGGCGGGTCCTCAGCCCGCGTCGAACCAGAGGTGCTCGAAGCGCAGGTGGGGCGGGAGCTGGTGCAGTCGCAGGCCCTGGACCGCGGTGCTCGCCAGCGCGATGCCGTGCTCGTGGAAGAGGGGGATGAGCGGAGCCTCGGCCACGACGATCGATTCGGCTCGGCGGTAGAGGGCCTGACGCTCCGCGGGATCGATGGAGCGGCGGGCCTCGGTGAGCAGCGCATCGAGCGCCTCGTCGGTCCACCCGAGCCGGTAGACGGTCTGCGTCTGCGAGTGCAGCAGGAAGTGCAGGAAATTGTCGGGGTCGGGAACGTCGGCGAACCACCAGCCGCGGTAGACGGGCACCCGTCCGTCACGGACGTTGCGCCAGAAGTCCTCGGGGCGCTGCTCCTGATGGGAGAGGGTGACCAGGCCCGCTTCGATGAGGGGACGGAAGAGGACGGCATCCTCCGCACGGGTGTCGCGCCCGGGAGGGAAGGGGAGCTCGAGGTGCAGGGTGCTCACCCCTGCCTCACCGAGCAGGCGACGCGCCTCCTCCAGGTCCGGACGGGGGACCAGCGGCATGCCCGCGCCACCGAGCAGTTCCGGAGGTGTGAGGGAGCGGGCGGCGCGGGCGTCGGGATGGAAGCGCTCCACCACGCCCATGATGTCGATGCCCGCGCGGATGGCCAGCCGCACCCGCCGATCGCGGAAGGGATGGGACTTGGCGTTGAAGGCGAGGAACCAACACGACGGGGTGTTGCCCGCCACCACCTGGAACTGGGTGGGATCCACGTCGGCCATCTGCTCGGCGGCGAGGCTGCTCACCACCTCCACCTGCCCCTCGCGCAGCAGCCGTACGCCCTCTTCGCGGGTGGGCACCGGCACGAACTCGATCCGATCGATGTAGGGGCAATCGGTCTGGTGGTAGCTGGGATTGCGCTCGAGGATGATGCCCTCCACGCTCACCTGCACCGCGCGGTAGGGGCCGCAACCCACCAGGTTCCTGCCCGTCCAACGCGCGATGCCTGCCAGCGGCAGCGTGAGGATGTGGAGGAAGAAGGCCCGGGGCTCCACCAGGCGGATCTCCACGGTGAGATCGTCGAGCACGCGGACTCCGCTGAGCTCACGCGTCTCACCCGCGAGCAGCTCCCGCGCGCCCTCGACGTCCTGCAGCGCCCAGGCCTCGGAACTCTTCACCCCCGGATCGAGCAGGCGCTCGAAGTGGGCCTTCACGTGTCCCGCGTTGAGGGGCACGCCGTCCGAGAAGACCAGCCCTCGCCGCAGGGTGAAGCGGAAGCGCCGGGCGGAGGGATCCGCCTCCCAGCGCTCGGCGAGCTCGGGGACCAGGACGCCATCCTCGCTGCGGATGAGGGTGGGGAAGAGGAGGGAGGTGGCCTCGACGAGCTGGCTGTCGAGGGTGAAGAGGGGGTCCAGCCCCCGGGTCATCTCCACGTCGGCGAACTGGTGCAGGGCCGCGCGCAGCACCCCGCCGCGACGGGGGACGGGGAGACGGAAGCGGTAGACCTCGGCCTCCAGACCTTCGGCCTCGCGCCGCAGCTGATCGACGGTGCGGTTGAGGGCATCGCCGGTGCGGATCACCTGGTGCGCATCTTCGCGGACCGCGGCGACCTCCTCGGAGATGGCGGTGTCCGCGCGGGTGAGCACCCGGTGCGCGGAGCGGATCTCGTCGATGGCCGCCGTGAGGCGCAGCACCGAGCCCGAGAGCTCGCGGCCCACCTGCACCTGGCCCTGGGCACGGTTGCTCGCCGAGGCCGCGAGGCGGGCCATCTCCTGGGTCTGCCGCACCAGCTCGCGTCCATCGTTGGCCTGGGCGGTGGCCGCGCGGGTCATCTCGTCGATGCGCTGGGCGACTTGGCGGCTGGCCTCGGCGACCGCCTCTCCCTGAGCGTCGAGCCGTTCGGTCTCGGCTTCGGTGGCCTCGATGGCGCGTGAGGTCCGCCCCGAGATGGCGCGGATCTCCTCGAGGGCGCCCGCCGCGCGATCGCCGAGTGCTACGCCGATGCGGGCCTGCTCATGGCTGTCCTGCACGAGGGCCACCGCGCTGTTCACCGAGGAGCGCAGCGCGGCCACCATGGAGCGGACCTCGCGGGCGCTGCCACCGGTGCGCTCGGCGAGTCCCCGGATCTCCTCGGCCACCACGCCGAAGGCCCGGCCGTGTTCACCCGCCTGTGCGGCGATGATGGAGGCGTTGAGCGCGAGCAGGTGGGTGCGGTCCGAGACGTCCTGGATGACGTCCACCACCCGGGCGATCTCCTTGCCGCGCTGGCCGACCACCTCGACCAGATCGGCGACGCCGCGGACCGAGGCCTCGAGGCGGTAGATGCCCTGCACGCTGTCGCGCACCTGGGCCTCGCCGGCCTCCGCGGTGTGGCGCACCTGAAGGGCGAGCTGTCCGGTCTCGTGGGCCCGGCGGCGCACCAGGTCGATGCTGCCCTCCACCGAGGACACGAACTCGTCGGTCTCGGTCGCGAAGCGCAGCAGGGCATCGCCACTGGCGGAGATGGCGCCCAGCCGCTCGCCCATGGCCTGCACCTGCGCGGCGTTTTCGTGGGCGAAGGTGGTGAGGGTGGAGAGGGCCTCGGCGACCTGCTGGATGCGCTGGGTCATCTCCGAGAGGGCGGCGGTGGTCTCCTGGGCGAAGGCGTCGAGCTGGGCGACGCGCCGACCGCTCACCGATAGCGAGCTGCCCATGTCCCCGACCGCGGAGAGGGTGCGATCCACCGCGCTCCCCTGACGGCGCGCGGCCTCGAGCAGGGAGCCGGACTGCTCGGCGAGGGCCTCACCGGTGCGGTGCAGGTTGCCGGTGACGCGCTGCACCCGGGCGAGGGCGCGACGCAGCGACAGGATGAGGCGTTGGACGTCGGCGGGACCTTCCGCCTGGCTGCGCACCGTCGCGGTCAGGTCCCCCTGCGCCAGCCGCGCGAACACCGCCTGGCGTGAACGCAGACGCGCACTGGCCCAGCGCCCGAAGGTGAGCCAGCCGCTGATCAGGATGGAGACCGTGCAGATCCCGAACAGCAGCAGCAGCTCACGCAGCGAGAGGGAGAAGCCCGCGGCGCTCAGGAGCAGCGCGACCATCAGACCGCAGAGGCCGCCACCGATGAGCCCCATGGAAATGACGATGCGTCTCGTGCTCATGGCGTCCGGTCCCGCGAGGGTAGGACCAAACGTCCGGGCGCGAAAGTTCCAGGGAGGAACGGAAGGGAAAACGGAAGCGTGGGTCCGGTGAATCCGCGTGGTAGTCAGCCGCGCCATGGACCTGATCGGAATGCTGTCGGGAGTGTTGAAGCTGGACCAGACGAAGGCCGAGAGCGCGGCCGGCGGCATCCTGGGGGTGATGCGGCAATACGCCCCGGAGGGTGCGCTGGAACCGTTCTTCGACCGGGCTCCGGAGGCGCAGGGCTGGGTCGCGCAGGCCGCCCCGCTGCTGCAGCGGATCACCCAGGGCGCCGACGCGGGGGGGCTGCTGGGCTCGGTGGGGACCCTCTTCGGCGGTGGCGCCCAGGGGGCCGGCGGGATTCTCCAGGGTAGCGCCGCGGTGCAGCAGGTTCTCAAGGTCGTCGAGAGCCTGGGTGTTCCTCCCGAGCTGGCGGTGAAGGCGGTGCCGATGGTGCTGCAGTTCGTCCAGGAGAAGCTCGGAAGTGACGGCTTCCGCGCGCTCTCCGAGCAGGTCCCGCTCCTCTCCCAATTGGGCGCGCTCGGCCACGATGACGGAGGGGGCGGCGGCGGTGGTCCCCTCGGCGGCCTGCTTGGCGGGCTGCTGAAGTAGCGCGGGAGCCACGCGGGGCGGCCGGTTCCGCTACACTCCAACTCTCCCGACGACGCTTCACCTCGAAGGAAGAGCAACGCGCGTGAACCCCGCTGACAAGCTGCTGCAGCTCCTCAAGCGCCCGGACGTGAGTGAGATCGTCCTCGCGTCAGGGCGGCCTCCTCTGGCGAAGGTCGCCGGAGCCCACCGGGCCCTGAGTCAGACCTCCCTCTCGACGGACGACATCCTGCGGATGATCGCGCCGATGGCGACCATGCCGCCCAGCGCGTGGTTCGAGAAGCCGGCGAAGTGGAACGCCGAGACCGCGGTCGCCGGGACGGTGGAGATCACCGCCCTGCAGCGCGCAGACGTCCTCCAGGTCCGCTTCATCACCGCGCCGGCGGCGGCTGCGCCCGCGCCCCGTCCGGCACCGGCAGCCCGTCCGGAACCTGCGAGGCCGGCAGCTCCACGCGCGCCAGCTGCCGAACCCGATTCCTCCCCCTCCATCCCCGGCGCCCGGGAGATCGAGCTCGAGCCGGGTGATTCGGATTCGAGCCTGGAGCTGGCGCGCGAGCCGGGCACGAGCGCCCAGCCATGGCAGGGTGAGGCCACCATGGAGGCCGCGGACGCGGTCGGTGGTGGGTTCGAGCTGGACTCGGGCTCCTACGCCGAGGACCGACAGCTCACGCCCTCCCCCGAGGCCGGCCCGCGCGCGTCCGTCGGAGGCGGCACCCGGGCCTCGGGCTCGCTGGCCGCGCTGCTGGAGGAGGCGCGCTCCCTCAACGCGAGCGATCTGCACGTGGTCGCCGAGCGGCCTCCGCTCTTCCGTATCGCCGGACAGCTGGCCCCCCGCGACCACGCGGTGCTCTCCGCCGCGGAGGTCGAGACGATGTGCCAGAGCATCGTCCCCACGCGGCTGAAGGCGCGCTTCGAGAAGGAAGGAAGCTGTGACTTCTCGCTCGATCAGGACGGCAGCCGCTACCGCGTCAACATCGTGCAGCAGCGCACCGGCCTGAAGGCGTGTCTGCGCATCATCGGACGCGAGGTCCCCACCTTCCGTTCCCTGGGGCTCCCGAGCTCGATCGCGAAGGCGACCGAGCATCACCAGGGGCTGATCGTGGTCACCGGGCCGTCGGGCTCGGGCAAGACGAGCACGCTCGCGGCGATCGTCAATCACATCAATGAGAACACCTCGCACCACGTCCTCACGGTCGAGGATCCGGTGGAGTACGTGCACCCGCGCAAGAACGCGGTGATCAGTCAGCGCGAGGTCGGCACGCACACCAAGACCTTCGCCTCGGCCCTCAAGGGAAGCCTCCGCGAGGACCCCGACGTCATCGTGGTGGGTGAGCTGCGCGATACCGAGACGGTGCGGATGGCAATCTCGGCGAGCGAGACCGGCCACCTGGTCATCGCCACCATGAACACCCCGAACGCGGCGAAGACCATCGACCGGCTGATCGATCTCTTCCCGCCGGCGGACCAGGCGCAGGTCCGGATGAGCCTCTCCACCGGTCTGCGGCTCATCATCAGCCAGCGGCTCGTGCCCAGCACCGACGAGAAGTCGCTGCACGTGGCGTGTGAGCTGCTGCCCGGATCGGTCGCGCTGGGCAACCTCATCCGCGACGAGAAGACCTACCAGATCCCCTCGCTGCAGCAGCGCGGCAAGTCGATGGGCATCGTGCGGCTCGATGACAGCCTGCTCGAGCTCATCCGATTGGGACGGACCACCCTGGAGCTGGCGCTGCCGCATGCGCAGTCGCCGAACGAGCTCGCCGCCGCCCCCCTCAACGTGGCCCCGGTCATGAACGCCGCCTCCGGTTCGCATCCGGCGGTGAGCCGTCCTGCTGGCCTCTTCGGTCGCAAGTAGTTGGAGCTTTCAGACCATGCCCCGCATTGACGCCCTCTTCGACGCGCTGCTCGAGCAGAACGGCAGCGATCTCCACCTGGCCGTGGGCGCACCGCCCTACGGACGCATCCGCGGCGAGCTCGTCCCCCTGCGCGAGCAGGAGGTGACGGCCTCCGAGATGGAGACCCTGCTGCTCGAGCTGGTGACGCCCGCGCAGCGCAAGCAGATCGAGGAGGACCTCGATCTCGACTTCGCCTACGGCTACGGCCGCAAGGCCCGCTTCCGCGCGAACTACTTCCACAAGATGACCGGGATGGCGGCGGTGTTCCGCGTGATCCCCACCGAGATCCTCACGCTCGAGCAGCTCGGCTGTCCGCCGGCGGTCAAGCGCCTCGCAGAGCTGCGCCAGGGATTGGTGCTGGTGACCGGACCGACGGGAAGCGGCAAGTCCACGACGCTCGCGGCGATGATCCACCACATGAACCGCGAGCGGGCGGGGCACATCCTCACGATCGAGGACCCGGTGGAGTTCGTGCACGAGCCCATCCGCTCGGCGGTCACCCATCGCGAGGTGGGGCCTCACGCCGAGTCCTTCGCCACGGCCATCCGGAGCGCCGGCCGTGAGGATCCCGACGTCATCCTCATCGGCGAGCTGCGGACCAACGAGACCATGAAGCTTGCCCTGCAGCTCGCGAGCTTCGGCGTGCTGGTGCTGGCCACCGTTCACACCAACAGCGCGCCCGCGACCATCGACCGCATCATCAATGCCTTCCCCGCCGACGAGCAGCCGCAGGTGCGGGGGCTCCTCGCCGAGTCGCTCGAGGGCATCGTTGCCCAGCAGCTCCTCAAGACGGCGGATGGGAAGCGGCGGGTGGCGGCCCACGAGATCCTCATCGGCGGGCCCGGCATCGCGTCGATGATCCGCGAGAACAAGACCTACCAGATCGCCTCGCGCATGCAGTCGGGGCAGAAGGAGGGGATGCAGACGATGGACATGGCGCTCGAGGCGTTGGTGAAGAAGGGCGTGGTCACCGGTGAGGCCGCCTACGAGAAGGCCTCGGACAAGGCCGCCTTCACCAAGTTCATGGATCGCGAGCGGGATCGCGCGGCGGGGATCGACTTCTGATGCGGCGCGCGCTCTTCATCGGGACGCTGCTGCTGGCGGGCGTCGCGTCCGCGCAGGTGGTGCCGGGTGGCATGGATCCGCTCAGCTTCGCGCGGCTACCGGATTCGCTGCAGTTGGTGCTCGAGCTCGGCGGCTCCCCCGCGGGCGTGGTGACCCTGTCCCGGAACGGCAGGGACTACAGCTACCGCTCCCAGCACTTCTTCAACCACGGTACCGACGTCAGCGAGCGCGTGCGCGCTGCGGCGTTCGAGGTGGGCCGCGATGGCCTGACCTCGGAGGGACGCGCTCCCGGAGGGCTGTGGCTGTGGCGCCGGCCGGCTCCGGGGTGCGTCGAGGGGCTCGACGAGCTGAGCGGAGAGACCGGGACGTTCTGCGCCGAGGCCGACGGTGCGGACCTGACCGGGACGATGGGCAAAGTCGCCTTCCGCGCGAGCTACGGGGGAGATGGCGTGCTCTCGACCCTGGTGCTGCCGGACGCGACGCTTCGCCGGGTGCCGCTGGGGAGCACGATCGACGTGGGTCCGCAGGCGCTGCAGGCGCTCGAGCGGGTGATGCGCAATCCACCGGGGACCGGGGCGCTGCGTTGGAAGAACGCGACCTTCGACGCCTCGGTGAAGGGGCTCACGCCGTGGAACAGGAAGGATGCCGAGGCCCTGTCCAAGTCCGTGGACCGCTCCTTCCGTGACAAGCGGCAGGGGCCTGCGGACTTCTCTCCGGAGCGGGTCACGGACACCCGCGGTGGGTGCCTCGCGCACGCGCGCCGCTTCGCGCTTCAGGCCAAGGAGCAGGGGAAGACGGTGGGCATCGTGCACGGCTTGGTCTTCCACCAGGGGGCGCTGCGTCCCCACGCGTGGGTCCGGGTGGCGTTGGAGGGCGGCGGGACGCTCGAGCTGGATCCGATGCTCGGCAAGCTGGTCACGCCCAGCACGTACCTGCCGCTGGGGGCGACGACGGAAGGAAGCTCCGATCCCGAGCTGGGGCGCCGCTGGCTGCGGGTGTTGAGCGGGAACGTCGAGGTCGCTCGCGGCGGGAGGTGAGCGGCCCGCTGTCTGAGCGCGCTTCACCCGCCGTCCTCTGCAGGGCTGCGGTCACGTCCGGAGACATCGGGGTGTTCGGTGCGAGCGTTCGCGTCGCCCTGTCTGTTGGCTGAAGCGCGGTGGAAGGCCGTGAACGACTGGTGAAGCGGGGCGTGGGCCCGAATCCTCTGTCGGTCCCTCCCCCCGCGCGTTGAGGCCAAGACGCAGCTCTGACCTCTGGCTCCGGCCCGCGCTCTGCGGGAACCGGGACAGGTCCTCGCGGCTGGAGAGGGGGGCTCGAGGAGGGGCGACATGGACGGCTGGGTCGAGCTCTTCAAGCTCACCACATCGGTGCCTGAGCTGCTGATTCGGGGGACGGTCACCTTCCTGGCCCTGACCGCCATCCTCCGGCTCGTCGGGCAACGTGAGGCGGGAGACCTGGGGATCACCGACCTGCTGGTCGTGCTGCTCGTCGCCGACGCGGCGAGTGCCGGCCTCCGGGGGAAGACCGAGAGCATCGCCGAAGGTCTGATCCTCGTTGCAACCGTCTTGTTCTGGAGCGTTGCCTTCGACGCCTTGGCGTACAGATGGCCCAAGCTCGGCCGCATCCTCAAGGCCCGTCCCAAGCTCCTGATCCGCGACGGCCAACTCGATCGCCGGGTGATGCGGCGGGAGTTCATGAACGAGGACGAGGTGATGTCCCAATTGCGCCTCCACGGCGTCACCGAGCTCTCCGATGTGGAGCGTGCCTACATCGAGCCAAACGGCATGGTGAGCATCATCCGGCGCGACGGCGAAGCGAATGAAGAGGTCACCCGCCCCCCGGAGGTTTGACCCCGCTCACATCCCGCTGTCCCGCTGGGTGGTGGGTTCTCGGTAGACCGGGTGGAAGGGCGGTGAACGCGACGCGGTGCTGACCTCGCGGGGGCGCCGAGGGCGGACCGAGGGATCCGGCGCGTGATTGATCCGGAGCTTATGCCCCCGTCACCGGTTCGCTGGCGTGACGGGCTGTGGAGGTGTTCGTAGCGACTCGCAATCCTCAGCGGACTTCACGAAGTCGCACGGACTTCCGTCTGGGATGCGCCGGGGGGGCATGGCGTTCGCTGTCGAGCTGGTGTGCGGGTTCGTCTTCGAGTTCATTCCGACGCATCTGGACGCTCGTCGCCTGACCCCTGAACGCGATCGCGACGTGGTTCGCAAACGTGTTCTTTCCGTCGCGCTCAGGTTGCACGTCGGCGGAGAACGAACGCGACCTGAAGGGCGATGAGTAGCACCGCTTGTGGATCCACCGCTCGGAGGGGGGACCGGCAGAGGGACCACGGACTCGGAGCCTCGACCTGAGAGAGGCGTCAGAGCTGCGGCGCGTGGTGGTTGAGAGGCGCCTGAGGTGCGCCACGAGCATTCGACGGTCGGGCGCGTATCGTGTTTAGATTCGCAACCAGCGAACGCATCCGACTTGGAGAAGCGGAGTTCATGGCCAAGGCCGTCTTCACCCACTCGACGACGTCTCGTTATGACGATGCGTGCGAGTGGCATTACCACTTTCCGCGCACGTACCTGCGTACGGTCGAGGCTTCCCTCGGCGACCTCATTGTCTATTACGAGCCGCGGAGAAGCGTTCAGTCCGACGGCTCAGGCGGACGTCAGGGGTACTTTGCAGTCGCCCGGGTCCTGCAA
>DATGQN010000076.1:0-37208 GCA_035304185.1 Myxococcaceae bacterium | reverse complement strand
GAGCCGCAGCCCCCGGGCGATCGCCGCCAGGCGGGTGACCAGCTCCTCCCCCCAGTCCACGTCCCCCACCGCCGGAACCTCGGCCAGCACCTTCGAGAGGCTCTGCAGTGCCTCGGGATCCCGCTTCCCCTCGGGCATGGTGAGTTCGATCGAGGCGGGGAGCGGATTGTCGGCGAACGCGTCCAGAAGCCCGGAGAGTTCAGGCAACTCCATCGCGAGACGCTCCAGCGCCTGCCGTGGCGTGACGACCCGGGTGGCCCCGCCGATCTGCTCTTCCAGGGTGGAGACCAGGATCGCGATCTCCTCCTCCGGCGTCCCGTCCTGCAGGTAGATGGTGACGGTGACGCTGCCCCCCAACGCATCGAGCAGGGATTGGATGACGCCGTCCGCGCTCCGCGCGAGGCCCAACGCGAAGAGCGCGATGGCCAGGGTGAGCACCGCGACCATGTGGACGAAGGGCCCGTGACGGACGCCCTGCACCGCCGAGCGGAGGGCAGAGCGCAGCTTGGCGGAGGTGCTCATGTGATCGCCAGCCGCCGGGCCAACGTCACCCCGTCCTCGTCCGCGACCAGGCGCCCCCCTTCGAGCCGGATGGTCCGCCGCTGGTAACGGGTGAGCAGTGAGATGTCGTGGGTGGCGACCACGACGGTGGTTCCGCGCACGTGCACGTCGCCGAGCAGATCCATGATCTCCAGCGTGCGAGCCGGATCGAGATTCCCGGTGGGCTCGTCCGCGAGCAGGATCGTGGGATCGTTCACCAGAGCGCGGGCAATGACCACGCGCTGCTGCTCACCGCCGGAGAGCCGTGGGGGCAGCACGTCCCGTTTGTGGGCAAGGCCCACCCGCTTGAGCATCTGGTAGACGCGCTCGCGGGCTTCGATGCGGGGCACGCCCAGCACATCCAGGGTGAGGGCGACGTTGTCCTCCACGGTGCGGTGGGGGAGCAGCTTGAAGTCCTGGAAGACCACGCCGATGTTGCGGCGCAGGTAGGGGATCGCGGATTCGCGCACCCGGGCGATGTTGCGGCCGCCGACCAGGATCTGCCCCCGGGTGGCCTTCTCGGCGCAGAAGATGAGCTTGAGCAGCGTGCTCTTCCCCGCACCGGAGGGACCGGTGAGGAAGACGAACTCTCCCTTGTCGATCCGCAGGTTCACGTCGTGCAGGACCGGCGGGTCGCCCGGGTAGGCCTTGCTGACGTGGAAGAGCTCGATCATGCGCCCCTGTACCTATCCGAATTCGGGTGCAGGGGGCGACACCTGGCAGGCGCGGCGGCGGCGGACAGACTCCGCACAGCAGGTGGCGACCGGATGCCTGGTGCGCGCAGCGCCCGCGCGTTGTGCCACGTCCCGGACCCGGCGGGGAGGCGACCGAGCCCCCGGTCCATGCCGCCCAGACATCGGCCTGGTCCCCGTTCGCGAACACACGCCTTCCTGCGTGCACGCGGGGCGGACGCTCGGCAGGCGGGTGGCGGTGTGACACGCTAGCCCCACATGGAGCTTCCGCTGACCCTCTCCTGGACCACCCTCCGCCCCACCCAACGCGTCGGACTGGTGCTCGGCCCCCTCGCGGCCGCGGCGGTCTACCTGCTCCCTTCCGCCCTCCACCGGATCGGAGATCACGGCGCGCTGCCCGCCGCCGCGGCAGCAGTGACCCTGTGGATGGCCATCTGGTGGTTCACCGAGGCCGTCCCCATGGGCGTGACCTCCCTGCTCCCCCTCGCCCTCTTTCCCGCCCTCGGCGTCTTCCAGGGAGCGGCTCCGGGCAGCCGCGTCACCGGCGCCATCGAGCCCTACTTCAGCGCCTACGTCTTCCTCTTCTTCGGCGGCATGACCATCGGCGCGGCCATGGAGCGCTGGAATCTGCACCGGCGCATCGCGCTGCACGTGCTGCGGGCCATCGGTACCCACCCTCCGCGTCTGCTGGCGGGGATGCTGGTGGCCACCGCCGGCATCAGCATGTGGATCTCGAACACCGCGACCGCGGTGATGATGGTCCCCATCGGCATGGCGCTGCTCACCGAGCTCGAGCCGGACGCCGATCCCCGCGCGCCCTCCCGGTTCGGTGCGGCGGTGATGCTGGCGATCGCCTACGCGGCCAACGTGGGAGGGATGGGCACCAAGATCGGCACGCCCGCCAACTCCATCTTCGCCGGATGGGTCTCGACCAACCTCGGGCGCGAGATCGGCTTCCTCGAGTTCCTCCTCATCGGCCTGCCCTTCATGCTGGTCCTGCTGCCCCTCATCTGGTGGCGGCTGTGGCGCCTGGGACGCCACGACGCGCCGAGAGGCGGACGCGGCCGGGAGGTCCTCGAGCAGCAGCTCCGCGAGCTCGGCCCCATGAGCCCCAGCGAGAAAATCGTGGCGACGGTCTTCGCCGGCGCCGCGCTGCTGTGGATCGTCAGCGATCTCATCCGGCCGGCGGTGTCACCCACCCTGGCCTCCCTGCTCCAGCTCGAACGGGTCGGCGCGAGCCACTACGAGGCGGCGGTGGCCATGGCCGCGGCGGTGATCCTGCTGTTGCTCAGGCGCGTCACCTTCTCGACCTACCGGACCTTCCCGTGGACGGCGATCCTGCTGCTCGGTGGGAGCTTCGCCATGGCCGAGGGGATCACCGCGAGCGGGCTCTCGGACTGGCTCATCGTTCAGCTCGCAGGGCTCGCGGCGATGCCCACCGTGGCGCAGATCGGCCTCGCGGCGCTGGGCACCATCGTGCTCTCCGGCATCGCCTCGAACACCGCGACTGCCACGCTGATGCTCAATGTGCTGCCGCGCAGCCTGCCGGTGTTGGGGGTCGCCACCCTCGCCTCGAGCTGCGACTTCGCCCTCCCCGCCGGCACGCCTCCCAACGCCATCGTCTTCGGGAGCGGTCGGGTGCGGCTGCCCACCATGATGAAGACCGGCCTGCTCATCGACCTGTTGGCCGGGCTTCTCCTCACCGTTTACGGCGTCTTCTGGCTGAGCTGGCTGCTCGGCTGAGACTGCCGGAAGGCGGGAGGAGAAGCGGTGGCCCGGAGGTCCGGACCACCGCACATCCATCAGACGCCCTGCAACGCGCCCCGCACCTGCGCGGCGATGCCTTCCGCGTCAAGCTGGAAGTGGCGCAGCAGCTGCTCGGGGGTGCCGGACTCGCCGAACACGTCCTGCAGGCCGATGCGCACCAGCCGGCGACCCAACCCCGCCTCCGCGAGGGTTTCGGCCACCGCGCTTCCGAGTCCGCCGATGACCTGATGGTCCTCCGCGGTGACCACCAGTCGCGCCTGCTCGCTGAGCCGCAGGATGGTCTCGGTGTCGAGGGGCTTGAGGGTGTGGACGTTCACCACGCCGACCTGATGCCCCTCCTTCGCCAGGGCCTCCGCGGCGTGGAGGGCGAAGGCGACCTCTCCACCGGTGGCGAAGATCACCGCGTCGGTGCCTCCCTGACGCAGCTCCACCGCCTTGCCGAACCGGTAGGTGTAATCCTCGGGGTTCACCCGCTCGAGCTTCTGCCGGGTGGTGCGCAGGTAGGCCGGGCCCTGATGGGTGCAGAGGTACTCCATCATCGCCGCGGTCTCGACGTCGTCCGCCGGCTGCATCACGACCATGCCCGGCAGGGAGCGCATGAGCGCCACATCCTCGAGGCCCATCTGGCTGTAACCATCCTCACCGATGGCGACGCCCGCGTGGCTGCCCACGACGCGGACGTTGGCGTTCGCGTAGGCCACGGAGATGCGGATCTGGTCGAACCGACCGGTGATGAAACACGCAAAGGAGCACGCGAAGGACACCTTGCCGGCGAGCGCGAGGCCCGCGGCGGTGCCGATCATGTTCGCCTCGGCAATTCCCATCTCGAAGAAGCGGTCCGGGAAGGCCTTCAGGAAGGCCTCGGACTTGGTGCTCTTGGCGAGGTCCGCGTCGAGGACCACCACCTCCGGGTACTTCTCCCCGAGCTTCACCAACGTCTCGCCGAACGCGTCACGCGTCGCCTTCATCACCGCCATCTCAGGCCTCCTCCTTCACGAGGGCGCGCAGCTCGGTGAGCGCCTTCTGGGTCTGCGCATCATCGGGCGTGGACCCGTGCCACTTGATGTCACCCTCCATGAACGACACGCCCTTCCCCTTCACCGTGTTGGCGATGATGAAGGTCGGCTGGTTCTTGTGGGCCTTGGCCGCGTCCAGGGCACCGAGAATGGCGCCCATGTCGTGGCCGTCGATGGTCAGCACGTTCCAGTTGAAGGCACGCCACTTGTCGGCCACCGGCTCGAGGTCCATGACGTCCTTGACGTGCCCGTCGATCTGCCCGCCGTTGTAGTCGAGGATCACGGTGAGGGTATCGAGCTCGAACTTGGGAGCGCTCATGGCGGCCTCCCAGATCTGCCCCTCCTGCGCCTCGCCATCACCGATCACGCACCACACGTGGAAGGGCTTGCCATCGAGCTTCGACGCCAGCGCCATCCCCTGGGCGACCGAGAGGCCCTGTCCCAGGCTTCCGGTGGGGGCCTCGAGGCCCGGCATGATGGTGTTGACCGGGTGCCCCTGCAGGGTGCTGCCCTGTTGGCGCAGCGTGGGGAGCAGCTCCCGCGCGAAGTAACCCGCCTCCGCCATGCAGGCGTACTGGGCCGGGACCGCGTGCCCCTTGGAGAGCACCAGGCGATCCCGCTCTGCCCACAGGGGGGCCTTCGGATCGTGCCGCAGACGCGAGAAATAGAGCGCGGTCAGCAGGTCGATGCAGGAGAGCGAGCCCCCTGGATGACCGCTCCCGGCCTTGTGGAGCATCTCGATGATGTCCACACGCAGGCGATCGGAGAGCCGCTGGAGGCGCGCGACCTCCTCGGCGGATGCAGGCGACTGTGACGCCATGAATGCTCCTCTTGTCGTGAACGGGGCCGTGATGGCCTGGGAAGACGGCTCGCCACCACCGATGACACCCGGACACCGCCTCAGGGGGGCCGGACGCGTGGGGGGTGGCGGGGAGCGGCTTTAGCCGACGCCTTCCGCCCCGACAAGGATGCGTCAGCCGTCCTGACCGGCGAGGTACGAGAGGATGACCTCATCCAGCGACTTCTCGCTGATCAGGTCCTCGCCGAAGAGGGTCTCCACGCCGACCTCATTGGGCCGCGGCTTCTCCTTGAGCGCCCGCGCAGCGAGGACCTCGGGAGGCAGCTGGCTCGGCTCGGAAGGAGCGGACGCGGGGGCCGGTGCGGCAGGACGGGTGGGCGACGCTGCCGCGGGGGCGGCCGGTCCGTCCGCGAGCTCCCCCGGCTGGTAGCTGACGGTCGCAGCACCGATGTTCTCGTACACCCCGTTGATGAGGTTGCGGAGCATCTCCTTGTGCTGCTCCTCCATCAGCTCGCGCACCACCTCCGCCAGGTTCGGCGTGTGCACGATGTCCGCGTAGGAGGTCTTCTTCGACGCGAGGATGTTCCCGCCTACGAAGAGGTGGGTGATGATGTGGGGATTGTTGATCCCCGAGTCCTCGGTCTGGACGTGGTAGCCCTTCCCCTTGTGCTTGATGTTGTGGTTGAAGCCGGTGACGGCTTTCTCGAACGTCTTCGCCATGGGGTGGATCCGCGCGGAACCTATCAGCGCCCCTGCACCCCGGCAAGCCGGGGCTGAAGACGACGAAGACAACCGCTCTCCCGCGATGGGTGAAGCCCCTGCGAGCAGCAGGCAAGCAGGCTGCAGGGACTACGGCGTGCGGGTGAAGAGGACGTCGTCGGTGCTGTAGGTCAGCACCAGGCGCGGGTTGGAGCCGACGGAGGTCCGGACGATCCCCGGTTCCTGCACGCGCTCGTGGACCCGGGTCATGAGCGGGATGTCCACGCCCACCGCGAGCTGCCGCGCGACCCGCCAGCGCGCCTCGAGCGAACCGTAGGTGATCCACTCGAATCCCTCGCGCGGGGCGACCACCCCGAACACCCGCCACGTGCGCCCGCGGAGGGCCACCTTGCCGAAGCCGGGCTTGATCAGGGAGGCCTCGAGGATTCCGTTGACCCCCGGTCCGAACTGGTAGTCCCGCACGCCCGGCTCGATCTCCAGTCCCGAACTCAGGCCGAAGCTTCCGGCGGCGCCCAGAGCCACCCCACCCGCGATCCCGGTCAGGTGCCACTCGGTGCCCCAGAGGCTCTTGGCGCGCAACGTGGAGCCCAGGCCCACGCCCACGGTGGAGACCCGGACGTCGTGGTTGGAGCTCATGTCGTAGAGGCCGAAGACGCCGAGCAGCCCATGCACCCCCTGGTCCGGACCGCCATAGCGATGCCCGGTGAGCAGGCCACGGATGAAGAGGTTGAGGAGCGGAACGCGCGGGAAGGCCGCGTCCACGTTCACCGCATAGTGGGAGAAGGGACGGGCGTAATTGCGTTGGTCGTCCGAGGGCACCCCGTACTCGAGGTCACCGCCGATGAAGACCTGGGGCCCCTGGTAGAAGAACCCGGTCTGCCGATCGCCCACGCTCCGGCTGAGCTGCGTCGCAACGGTGGCGCCGATCTCGAAGGTGCCCAGGTGCGTGGCCTTCTCGCTCACATCGCCGCGCTCCATCTCGTCGGCGAGCATCCAGTCGTTGAGGGCGGAGGCGGGGCTGAGGATGCTCGCGGCGATCCGGTTCACCACCGGCACCGGCCCCCGGGAGTCGTCGGTCAGGTAGATGAACGAGCGGTGCAGCGCCTCGCCCAGGAACACGCCGCCCAGGGTGGTCGTGATCTGGTCGTTGATGGCGGGAGGATCACGCTCGAGCGCGAGCTCCCAGAGCAGGCTGGAGAGGAAGGTGTAGATGAACCCCTCCCAGAACGAGAGCCCGCTGGAGCGCGCCGCGGTGTGGACCAGCGCGCCCTGGAACGGGTGCCCCGCCTGGTTCACCACGAAGCCATCGGAGTCGAAGGTCCAGCCATTGCGACCATCGAGATGCTCGGCGATGTCCGACCACCGGACCCGCGCAAACTCCATCTGCCCCACGTAGTTGTTGAGGGAGTAGAGACCGAAGTTGAAGATCAGGGTCTCGAGCGCGGGGATGACGTAGTTCTTGCGTCCCGGCAGACGCAGATGCCCGGCCGGAACCGCGGAAGCCTCGGGAAGCTCCAGGGTCCGCAGCGCCACCGCCGCCCCCAGCCGGAGTGCGGAGGTCTGCGGCACCCGCGGGCTCAGGGGGGAGGCGTCCGGGACCGGCTGGAACGACGGGCCCCCCGGGAGCAGCTCGGGCAGGCCGTTGTTCCCATCTTCCCGCGGCAGCAGCCGTACGTCCTCGGGCTGAACACCGACGGCCTCGTCGGTCGGAGCCGGTTGCTCCACCGCTGCGCGCGCCGGGGCTGCCAGCAGGAGCAACAGGAACACCAGGATGGTTGCAGGTGCACGCATCGTCACGGCAGCCTCATGCTGAAGGTCACCGCGCCGCCATCCTGAACGGGAACGAACCCGATGGTGGCCGGCGGGGCGTCGTTCCAACGCGCCAGCTCATTGGAGATGAGCCAGATGGAGACGCCGGTGATCACCGCACCGAGCCCACCGCCCCGGATGGAGCGGCCGAAGTCGACGCGCTCGCTTCTCTCCGCGCCCGCCGGCATCTGATCGGCGGCATCCATCACCAGCTGCCCACCGATGTAGCTCGCCACCCCCACCAGGGTGATTCCGATGCCGGCCATCCGGACCGGGAAGGCGTGGTTGGGAACGACCGACGCATGAGGGAGGACCCTGGACCCCTCGTCCTCCTCCTCCGCATCCGCGGGAACCGGGCCCACAGGAAGCTGCGCAGCATGTCCGGTCGCGTGCGCCTGCACCTCTTGCGCGGGCGCTTCGGCATCGGCATCGGTTTCAGCCGCAACCGGTCCGGGGACTCCCTCCCCGGGCGCCGGGACCTCCGCATCACCAGCGGGCGGCACAGGAACGTCCTGCGCATGCGCCTCCGTCTCCGTCGGGGAGGTGTCGCCTGCCGCTCCGGGGATGGGCGCCTCGGTGACCTGCGCCATCGGTGCGGCGGCGAGGCTCAGGGTGAGCAACAGGATCTCAGGAGACATCATCGAAGGTGGCTCACAAGACGGACGAAAAGGAGGGACACCAGAGAAGGCGTCAGAAGACGACCGTGAGGGCCGCACCGGAGGCACCCGTCCGGGGGTTCACCCAGGGCGTGACGAGCCAATCCTTCCAGTTCGGCGAGTCGTGCGCGGTCCCGGGCTTGCTGCGACGATGCCGGACGACCCAGTTGCCGATGGCATAGCCCATGGTCGCTCCCCAGACCACGTCAGACAGGTAGTGGTAGTCGGAGATGACGAGGGTGAAGGCGAAGACGAGGCCCACCGGCACCATGGCGAGGGTCAACGTGGGGCTGTCCACGTAGGTGTTGAGGGCGCCCATGAGCGCAAAGAAGGTCATCGCGTGTCCGGACGGTGTTCCGGAGGGGAAGAGCCGGAAGAATTCCGCCGGTCCGAGGATGCGGCCCAAGCCGTCGCCGTCTTCCGGACCCTCGCGGCCCAGGGCGAACTTGAAGACGAACTGCGCGATCTGTCCCAGGATGAAGGCCTCGCTCATCAGCGAGGTCGCCTCCAGCAGGTCATGGCGCTCGTTGATGTAGCCATAGAGGAACGTGCTGCTGATGGCGACGAAGATGCCACCCCAGACGGTGACGTCGGTGATGGGCGTCCAGGTCTGGTTGCGCCAGGGGCCCAGCTGCTTGGAGGCGGTCTGGAACCAGTAGTCCGGATGGTCGTCGAAGGGGATCATCATTCCCCCGACGATGGTTGCCAGCGACAGGAAGATGCCCCAGTCCTGCGCGTCCCAGCGGGCCACCCCGGCGGGAATGGCGACCAGGTCCCGCGCGACGCGCTCGAGGAGGCCGGCACGCCCATAGCGGTAGGCGTCGTCCAACCAGAAGCCGTGATCCGGCGTCGACAATTCGGGCGCGGTGTCTCCCACGGCCTCAGCCTTGGATTCGGTGACCGGAATCTCGGGCTCGAGCGGAACCTCATCGGAGGAGGCGCGGGCGGACGGGGCCCACACCAGGAGGGCCAACAGCATCAACGGAAACCACCGGCCGGCCTGAAGCGACCGACGAAGCGTCTGGAAGGCGGACATGCCGAGCGTTCTCCCGGGGAAGGGGCGCCCCGATCAAGGAGAAAGGCATGCGCCGGTGACACGCCGGGGCGCCAACCGCGACGTGCGTGTCGCGAAGCGGGACAGCGGTGCCCTGGAGACGCGGGCAAGGCAGCCGCCGACCCGTCCCCGGTTCACATCCGGGTGAGGATCTCACAGCCTTCGCGGGTCACCCGGACCGTGTGTTCGAACTGCGCGGAGAGGCTGCCGTCGGCGGTGCGGATGGTCCATCCATCGGGCATCGCGCGCACCTTGGCGCTCCCCAGGTTCACCATCGGTTCGATGGTCAGGCACATCCCCTCCTCCAGGCGCAGGCCGACGCCGCGTCGACCGACATGGGGGACGAAGGGAGGGGCGTGCATCTGCCGACCGATTCCGTGCCCCCCGAAGTCCTCGACGACGCTGCAGCCGGCCGAGCGGGCCACCTCGAGGATCGCGGCACCGATGTCCCCCATCCGGGCACCGTGGCGGACCACGGCGACCCCGGCGTCGCGACAGCGCCTTGCGGTCTCCACCACGTGCGCGGCCTCGGCGGACACCGGACCGATGCAGACGGTCGCCGAGGTGTCCCCATGAAAGCCGTTCAGGCGGGTGGTCACGTCGACGTTGACGATGTCCCCCTCCGCGATGCGTTCGGTCTCGCTGGGGATCCCGTGGCAGACGACGTCGTTGCGGCTGACGCATACGGCGGCGGGAAAGCCGTGGAATCCCAGCTGGCTGGGATGGCCGCCGCGCCGCGCGGTGTCGTCGCGCACCCAGCGGTCGATCTCGGCGGTGGTGGTCCCCACCCGCACCGCCTCCAGCACCGCCCTCAGGGTCCCGGCCGCGGCGCGCCCAGCCTCGCGCATGGCCTCGATTGCTTCCTGCTCCAGATACCTCTCAATGGCTCGCATGGGATGCACGCTGCGTCCCGGGCACCGGTGCGGGTCCATTGCGTTTTCGGCATCACCCCAGGCAGGAGGCGCGCGCTACAATCCGGGCCGTGAGCCTCCTCCAACTCGAGACCTTCGTGGCCGTCGCCGAAGAGCGGAACGTCGGACGTGCAGCGCGGCGGCTCCACCTCACCCAGTCACCGGTCAGCCGGCAGCTGTCGGCCCTGGAGGAGGAGCTCGGGACACGCCTCTTCGAGCGCACCTCCCGGGGCATGCGGCTGCTGCCCGCGGGACACACCCTGCTCCCGCGCGCCCGAGAGATCCTGGCTGCTGTCGAGGCCGCGCGCCAAGCCGTCGTCCCGGGCATCCGGACCGGGGACCCGGTCCGCGCCGCATCGACCTTGGCCGTCAGTCACCCTCGACGGTGACCTGCTCGACGTGCGGGATCGCGCGACCGAGGAAGGCTCCGCCCAGCTCGCTGAAACGTCCGGGGACGTCGGTCACGTAGAAGCGTGAGGCGGGCGTGGCGTCGCCGTCCGCAAGCAGGCCCCGGGAGGCCAGCAGCGCGCGGGTCGCCTCCGCCGTGGCGGCCGCCGCGTCCACCAACTGCACCCGGGGTCCGACGGTGGCGCGGATGACCTTGGAGAGCAGGGGGTAATGGGTGCAGCCCAGCACCAGCGTCCGGGGTTGGCCGTCGCGGAAACCCGAGAGATATCGCTCGGCGATCTGCTCGGGAACGGGCCCCTCGAGCCACCCCTCCTCGGCCAGGGGAACGAAGAGCGGGCAGGCCTGCACCTCCACCCGCCCTCCGGGACGTAATGCCTCGAGGGCGCGCTGATACGCACCGGATCGGATGGTCGCGGTGGTCCCGATGACGGCGACGGTTCCACCTTCCGGCGCCTGCGCCACCGCGGCGGCCGCTCCCGGCTCAATGACCCCCAATACGGGGATGTCGAGCTCGGCCTGCAGGGTTTCGAGGGCCGTCGCGCTGGCGGTGTTGCAGGCGACCACCAGCAGCTTGATGCCCTGCTCCCGCAGGAAGGCGGCGTTGCGCAGGCTGAAGCGGGTCACCGCCGCGGCACTCTTGCTGCCATAGGGGACCCGGGCGGTGTCCCCCAGGTAGATGGTGGACTCGCGCGGGAGCTGCGCCTCCAGCGCTTTGAGCACGGTGAGCCCACCCAACCCGGAGTCGAACACCCCTATGGGCCGCTGCCTGTCGCTCTCCATCGACCTCGCTCCTCCATCCACGATCGGGTCGCGCCTGCTAGCACCCCTTGGCCGGACTTGCATCCAGGCCGACTGACGCGCTGCGACGGATGCGGTGGGGCTTTTCCGGCGTCGGTTTTGGAGTATACGGCCGCCCATGGCACGCACGACCCGTCCCGTCCTGGTGGACTCCGCGAAGGAGCCGACCCCCTTGGACCGCGATCTCCTGGTCCGCACGCACGACCTCATGGTGGAGGCACGCGTCCTCGAAGAGCGTCTGATCCAGATGTACAAGCAGGGTCACGGCTACTTCTGGATCGGTGGTCCCGGCGAGGAGGCGTTCAACGTCCCGCTGGGCCTGCTGATGAAGAAGGGTCAGGGTCCGGACTACGACTACCTGCACGCGCACTACCGGCAGAGCGCCACCCTGCTCGCGCTGGGTGAGGAGCCCATCGGGGCGCTGCGGCAGATGAAGAACACCGCCACCGATCCCTACTCCGGCGGCCGGAACTTCGCGGGCCACTTCTCCAAGCGCGCCATCAACCTCGCGCCCATCACCAGCCCCATCGAGGTCCAGTACGCGATGGCCCCGGGGACCGCCCTGGTCCAGAAGCGCCACGGCGGCGACGGCATCACCATCGTCACCGGCGGCGACGCGGGGACGGCCGAAGGCGACTTCGCGAGCTGCCTGGTGTGGAGCAGCCGTCCGGGCAACGAGCTGCCGGTCCTCATCATCGTGACCAACAACGGCTGGGGCATCTCCACCGCCGCCGAGGGCCAGCACGGCGAGACCCGCATCTCCGACCGCGGCAAGGCCTTCAACATCCGCAGCAAGACCATCGACGGCAACGACCCCGAGGTCGCCTACCGCGAGCTCGAGGAGGCGATGGCCTACGTGCGCAAGGAGCGCAAGCCCTTCCTCCTCGAGGCGATGGTCTCCCGCCTCTACGGGCACTCCTCCGCCTCAGGCGCCAACCTGGTGAGCGACGAGCTCGATTGCCTGGTGGAGTTCGAGAAGAAGCTGGAGGCGCGGGGCATCATGACCCGCGCGCAGATGGATGAGGTGCGCGAGCGTTGGACCGAGTCCATCGCCGCCATGGCGCGCATCGCCCGCGAGGAGCCGCTGCCGGCCCCCGAGACCATCTGGAACCACATCTACTTCGAGGGGAACTGACGCAATGGCGAACATGGCACAGGCCATCCGGATGGCCCTCCACTATGCCGAGACGAACCTGGGCGTGACCGACATCTTCGGTCAGGACGCCGGACCGCCCCTGGGTGGCGTCTTCACCGTGACCCAGGGCCTCAAGACCGCCTGGAACACCCCGCTCGATGAGCGCGGCATCATCGGCATGGCCATGGGCATCGCCATGGCCGGTGGGCGGCCGGTCGCAGAGATCCAGTTCTGCGACTACATCTACAACACCATCGACCTGCTCAAGCTGGCGGGGAACACCTGCTGGGCGACCAACGGGGACTGGAACCTCCCCATGGTGGTGAAGACGCCGGTGGGCAGCGGGATCCGCGGCAGCATCTACCACTCGCACAGCTTCGACGCGACGATGACCCACATCCCCGGGTGGAAGATCGTCATGCCCTCCAATCCGCTGGATGCCTACGGGCTGATGATCTCGGCCTGCCGCGAACTCAACCCGGTCATGTACCTGGAGCCCAAGGCGCTCCTGCGCGTGAAGGGCGCCGAGCGCATCCCCGGTGAGCCCGACGACGATCGCCAGCTCTCCAAGCGGATCGACGCGCCCCTTGGCGATCGCTCCAAGTGGAAGCCCGACTGGCCCGAGCTGCAGCCGTACGCGGTGCCCATCGGCAAGGGTGCCACCGTCCGGGAGGGCCGCGATCTCACCGTGGTGAGCTACGGACGCACCCTGCCCCTCTGCGTGAAGGCCGCCGAGGACCTCGCGAGCGTGGGCGTGGACGCCGAGGTCATCGACCTGCGCACCCTGTGGCCCTACGACTGGGAGCTCATCCAGAGCAGCATCCAGAAGACCGGCCGGGTGCTGTACGT
The DNA here is from genome assembly GCA_035304185.1 of Myxococcaceae bacterium. GTDB lineage: Bacteria > Myxococcota > Myxococcia > Myxococcales > Myxococcaceae > DATGQN01. Next base: position 24,054 of record DATGQN010000076.1, on the reverse strand, counting down.
GAATGAGGACACCGAGGTGACCAACTTCGGCGAGCACCTCATCCGTCGCACCGTGGAGGAGCTCTTTTACCACCTGCTCGCCGCGCCCAAGCTGCTGGCCGGCAAGTTCGTCCCCGGCATCGGCCTGGCCGACACGCTGGAGATGGCGTCGGTGCCTCAGCTCGCGGACATCCGCGACGCGATGAAGGCCCTGGCGGCCGAGCAGCCGTAAAGGAACGTGAAGGCCCCCGCGCCCGCGCAAGTGAGCAGGGCGCGGCGGGTCGCATCTGTTACTGTGCGTCCGCTGTGAAGTTCAACGGGGGGCGCAACCGGCTCCGGAGCCGTTCGGTTCCGTATGTCTGACGGCCATGCGCCTCCCCCGAGTGGAGGATGCATGGACGACTTTCTGTTTCAGGGGTTGGTGATGGGGGTGGGCGCCTACGTGGCGGTCCGCTGCCTGGTCACCGGCTTCTTCACGGTGGACCAGAACGAGCGGGCGGTGAAGACCGCGTTCGGGCGCGCCAAGCGGCTGGCCTCGCCGGGATCGGTGGACGGCCCCGCGGGCGACTCGCTGGATGACGAGGAGCGGCAGCGCTACCAGTACCCCCAGCTCGAGGTCATTCCGCCGGGCGGCCCCTACTTCAAGTGGCCCTGGGAGCGCGTTCACAAGGTCAGCGTCGCCACGCAGACCGTGAACATGGCCTTCGATCCCGAGTCGCCGCGCGCCAACCGCAACAACACGGTGCTGGAGGCGGTCACCAAGGACCAGCTCAACGTCGGGCTGACCGGCCAGCTGCGCTTCCGCGTCAGCGAGCGCAACCTCTACGCCTACCTCTTCGCGGTCCATACGCCCATCGCCCACGTCATGGGCTACTTCGTGTCGATCCTGCGCGAGCGCATCGCGAACTTCGAGGCGCCGCGCTCCGAGCCGCTGGTGCCGGCGCTGGGCGACGGTCTGGCCGAGAGCCCCGAGATGGAGCGCTCGCTGGTGGCGGCGGTCTCCATCAACGATCTGCGCAAGAACCTGCGGGCCATCAACGAGCACATGGCGACCGAGTGCAAGGCGTCGGCGGGGCGCTACGGGATCGAGCTCGACGCGAGCCTCATCACCGGCATCGACCCGCCGGATGAGGTCGACAGCGCACTGGCCGCCATCAACACCGCCCACAACCAGGTCTCCTCGGATCTCAGCCTCGCCGAGGCCGAGGCCGACCAGAAGATCGTGGAGTCGCGTCGGGCGGTGGAGATCGAGACCCTCCGCGCTCAGGCCGAGGTCGAGCCGCTGCGCGCGATGGCCGGACAGCTCGCCGATCTGAAGAAGCAGGGCCCCGGTGCCCTGCAGACCTACCTGCGCAACGTGCGCCTCGCCCTCTACGGCAAGGCCCGCCAGGTCATTCTGGAGGTGAAGCGCTGATGGAAGCTCTCATTGTTGCGTTCTTCGTTTTCATCGGCTGCTTCATCGCCGGGGCGTTCTTCAAGTTCTGGCTGCGCCTCTTCGGCGTCTACGACACGCTGGAGGAGGGGCGCGCCAAGGTCTACGTCCTCTTCGGCTCGGTCATCGGCGTCCTCAAGGAGCCGGGGCTCTACTTCCTGTGGAAGGAGCTCGGCCCGCGAGCGCTGTTGGTGCGCTGGCTCGGCAAGGTCCACACCGTGGACATGCGCCTGACCCAGGAGTACCTGCGCTCGCAGCCGGTCAACTCCGAGGAGGGTGCGCCGATGGGGATCGGCATCTGGTACGAGATGTTCGTCTCCGATCCGGTCGCCTTTCTCTTCCGCAACGCGGATCCCCGGGGAAGTCTGCGCGCCAACGTGAGCAACGCCACGGTGCGCAGCCTCTCCAACATGAAGCTCGAGGACATGCTCGAGTCCCGCCACGGGATGAGCAGGACGGTCCGCGCCGAGGTGAGCCCCACCTCGAAGGACTGGGGCTACATGCTCGGCAGCGTCTACATCCGGAAGGTCCATTTCCGCGACCTGGGGATGATCCGGCAGATCGAGGAGAAGGTGGTCAACCGGCTCCGGCAGGTGACCTCCGCCATCCGGCAGGACGGCGCCAACCAGGTGAGCGTGGTGAAGAGCGCCGCCGAGCGGAAGGCGGCCGTGGAGTTCGCGCGGGCCGCGGCGCTCCGTCCGCAGATCGTGGGCAGCGCGCTCCGCGAGATCTCCGCCGATCCGGAGGTCGCCGAGGCCCTCTTCGAGGTCCTCGAGCAGGAGAAGCTCATCGAGTCGGGTGCGAGCCTGACCCTGGTCCCCGAAGGTGGCCGCGAGGACATCCTGACCTCGATGCTCAGCGCGCAGACCGCCGCGGTCCCCCGCAAGGTCTCCTGAGCGGTTGACGCATCCCGGGGCGGCGGAGCATTCCGCGGGGCCCCGGTTCGAAGCCCCCGGTCTGCTGCTTCAGCGGGCACCGGGGGCTTTTCCGTGCGCGCCCGAGCGCGAACGGTTCTCGTCCTGAGGGCTCGCATGGAGACGCGCCGTCTCGAGCCTCCGGTCAGGCGCGGGATCCGGGGCAACTCCCGATCAATCCAGCAGGGCTCGGGAGAAGACCGGCGACCCGGGTCCAGCGGCGCGCTGAAGGGCACCCGTTCCAGGCGCACGAAGAAGCCCCCGGACCGGGAAGGCAGCTCGCCGGGCCGGGGGCTTCAGGGCTCAGAAAAGCCGAAGGGGCGACCTCCGTAGGAGTAGCGCCCACGGAGGCGTCGTTTGATGCTCCAGCCGCACGAAGAAGCCCCCGGACCGCGATGACCACTCGCCGGGCCGGGGGCTTCAGGGCTCCGAGAGGCCGGAGGGGCGACCTCAGTAGTAGGGGTAGAGCTCCACGTAGGCGTAGTTGATGTCGGTGGCGCAGGACTCGGCGTTGGGCGCGCAGAACCAGCCGGCCTCGACGGTGAGCACCGGAGGGGACGTTTCATCGGAGAGGTAGATCACGTTGCCGGCGACATCCAGCCCCGCCACGTAGACCTCGAGGTCTCCGGCCGGGAGGAACTCGTTGTACATGCCGTAGTGCTCGCACTCGAAGGTGGGGGCATCCTCGATGTACTCCCCATAGAGCAGGCCGTATTCGTCGGCGAAGTTCACGCTGACCAGGTCCACGCCTTCGGTCTCACAGACCCGCTCGATGCCGCCCCGGATGAGATCCCAGTCCACCGCGGCGGTGCCCACCGCCCAGGGAAGCTCCTCGTCCCAGACCGTGACGCCACCGGACCAGGCGGAGATGGTGCTGTAGGCCGAGTAGTAGGTGTAGCCGTACTCGTCCATCCCGTGGACCGCGACCTGGTGCACGCCATCATGCGGGAGCTGCACCCGAAGCCCCTCCACCGACGTTCCAAGCTCACAGGGAATGACCGGCTCCACCACGCCGCCGAAGTCGATCGTTTCGACCCGACCGTTCACCTCGACCTCCACCGGGACTCCGTCGAGCAGGAGCTGCACATACGTCACGCCGGCCTGCGCACAGGTGGGGTGGGCGTTCGGGCCGCTGGGAGGGAAGCTCCAGAAGAAGTCTGCGAGGCCCTGGTTGCCCTGCAGCTCCACGTGGACCGAGATGGTGCCGTTCACGCGGAAGGTGCCGGAGGCCTCGTAGCGGGGGACGCCCAGGTGGTCGACCGCCTGGATGCGGTACGAGTAGGTGCCGCCCGCGAAGTCGTGGAGGATGATCCCCATGGTCCCGTTGGGGGCGCAGGGATAGATGCCGCCGGCGTCCAGGGACTCTCCGGGAATGGTGATGCGGATCTCGGCGATGTGGGTGTTTTCGGCGCACGTCCGGCCGGCCAGCGACCAGGTGAAATTGACGTCGCCCGCGCGGAGGTTCGGCTGTGGGTTGGGATCGTTCTGCACGACGCAGCCGCTCAGAGCGACCAGGCCCACAGCGAGGAATGTCGACGCGAGTTTGAGGTTCATGGCGTTTCCTGTTGGCGAAGGCTCACTTGGCGCGCTGCGACGGCGGCAGGGGAACAAAGATTCATTCCCTTCGTAGGTGAGATCCAGCGTGTTTGACCCCTCCCAGGCGCAATGCTAGCGAAAGTGCCCATGCCCCACCTAACGGCCCCCCTTCTGGCCTCCATGAACTACCTCGAGATCCTGGCCGACGCGTCCGTCCTCGAGCTGGTCGTCCTCGCCCTGCTGCTGGGTGTCTCGGTGTTCTCCTGGGCGATCATCGCGCTCAAGTCGCGGCAGCTCTCCCGGGCCCGGGCCCAGAGCGTGACCTTCCTCGACACGTTCTGGAAGGCGTCGCGCCTGGACGCGATCTACCACTCGGCCCGTTCGCTCGAGGGCAGCCCCCTCTCCAAGGTCTTCTGCGCCGGCTACGACGAGCTGACCCGACTGGCACAGGCCAAGGATCGTCAGGATGGCGCGCTGGCCGACCGCATGGGCGGGATCGAAAACGTGGAGCGCGCGCTCACCCGCGCCGCGACCGCGCAGATCACCGAGCTGGAGAACCGGGTGTCGTTCCTGGGAACCATCGGTTCGGCGGCCCCCTTCGTCGGCCTCTTCGGGACGGTGGTCGGCATCCTCAATGCCTTCAACGCCATCGCCGAGCAGGGCAACGCCACCTTGGCCACCGTCGCCGCGCCGGTCGGAAACGCCCTGTTCGCCACGGCCGCAGGCCTCTTCGCCGCGATCCCCGCGGTGGTCGCCTACAACTCCTTCGTCAGCCGCATCCGGGTCTTCGACACCGAGATGTCCAACTTCTCCGCCGACTTCCTCAACATCGTGAAGCGCCACTTCTTCAAGTAGGCCCAGGGCTTACCGGCACCTCGGAAGGCACAGCGAGATCACCATGGGAATGTCTTCGGGCGGCGGCAGCAAAGGCCGCACCACGATGAGCGAGATCAACGTCACGCCCATGGTGGACGTGATGTTGGTGCTCCTCATCATCTTCATGGTCACCGCACCCCTCATCCAGCAGGGCGTGAAGGTGAACCTGCCGGACGCACGCGCCGCACCGGTTGAAGCCAGCGAGAAGAAGCTCGTCCTGAGCGTGAATGACGCCAAGGAGGTCTACATCGGCGAGGCACCGGTGCTGATCGAGGAGCTCGAGGACAAGCTGCGCAACAACGTGAAGGCGCAGGAGGACAAGGAGGTCTACCTGAACGCAGATCGCGAGATCCCCTATGGGGTGGTGGTCGAGGTGATGGCTGCCGCCCAGCGCGCGGGCATCGAGAACATCGGGATGATCACCGATCCCACCGGCGCGCCGTCGTCTTCGGCCGGGAGCAAGAAGGCGCAGCGCTGAAGGCCCCGTCTCACGCCATGACCGCGCTCAGCCCTATCGACTACAGCCTGCTCCAGCCGCGGAAGTCACGGATCTCGGCGTTCGTGGTCATCTCGGTCGTTCTCCACGTCGTCGTCGCCGGTGCCGGCCTCTGGCTGAGCAAGCAGGAGCGCACCCCGCGCATCGATCTGGACGCCAAACCCATCAAGGCGAGCCTGGTGCGTTTGGGGAAGGAGCGGGACGAGACCTTCCTGCCGCGCAAGGAACCCAAGCCGCCTCCGCCTCCCAAGGAGGTCAAGGCCCCGGAGCCCACGCCCGTGGCGGCCACCGAGCCCGTGCCGGTCCCGAAGCCGGCTGCCATCCCCATCCCCACGCCCGAGGCCAAGCCCGAGCCCGCGCCGCAACCGGTGAAGGGGGAGAAGACCGGAGAGGCGCGTCGCAACGACCTCTTCGCCGCCTTTGATCGCACGGCCGAAGCCGCTCCCGATGAAGAGCTCGAGGGGGCCGCAGACGGCGATCCCCTGGGCGACTCGGCGGTTCAGGAGGGAGAGCGCTACTACGGGATGCTGACCGCGCAGATCAAACGCAACTACTCCCTGCCGGATACCCTGTCGGAGCAGGAGCGCCTGTACCTCAAGGCCCTCATCCGCATCAAAATCGGGCGTGCCGGCCAGCTCCTGGATGCGACGCTGGTGAAGGCCTCAGAGAATCCCCAGTTCGACAACGCCGTCCTCGCCGCAGTCAAGCGCACCGCCCCCTTCTCCCCGCCTCCCGAGCATCTCGTCGCGCAGCTCGAGGATCGTGGGGTCCCCATGGAGTTCGGACCATGAAGCGATCCCTTCTGCTGCTCGCCGTCTTGCTGCTCAGTGTTCCCGCCTTGGCGCAGGAGCAGGTGCTGCAGATCTCCGGCGCCAACTTCCGCCCGGTCCCCATGGCGGTGGCGCCGCCGTCGTCCGCGGGTGCGGAGGCAGCGGCCAAGAGCTTCGACGAGGCCCTGCGCTTTGATCTCGCGGTGCTCGGCATCTTCCAGATGCTGGATCCCAAGGGCTTCCTCGCCGACGCCAATGAGGGGCTCGACGCCAGCGCCATCCGCTTCAGCCGCTGGAGCGACGTCGGCGCCGAGTCGCTGGTGAAGACGGTGGTCTCGCAGCAGGGAGAGACCCTGAAGGTCGAGGCCCGCGTGTACGACGTGGGCAGCGCCAAGCAGGTCCAGCGCTTCGTCGAAGAGGGCCACGTCAACACGCCCCGCCGCCTCGCGCACCGCGTGGCCGACGCCATCTACACCCACTACACCCGCGAGCCCGGGCCCTTCTCCACCGGCCGCATCACCTACACCCGGCAGAACGGCCGCAACCGCAGCGTGTGGGTTGCGGACTGGGATGGCTCCCATGCGCAGGTCGCCGCGAGCAGCGGTCTGGACATCCTCCCCGACCTCTCCATCGACGGCACGGTGGCCTTCACCTCCTACCGCAGCGGCAACCCGTCCCTGTGGATCCTCCCCAAGGGCGGCAAGGCCCAGCGCATCAGCAACGGCAGCCGCACCACCACCGGCGCGGCCTGGAGCCCGGATGGCAAGCGCATCGCCTACGCCCAGGCGAAGGGTGAGGGAACGCAGATCTTCGTCGCCAACGCGGATGGCTCCGGCGCGCAGCAGATCACCGACACCGCCGCCTTCATCAACACCTCGCCCGCCTGGAGCCCCGACGGCAAGCGCATCGCCTTCGTCTCCAACCGCTTCGGCAACCCGCAGATCTTCGTGATGAACGCGGACGGTTCGGGCGTGCAGCGCCTCACCTACCAGGGCAAGTACAACCAGACGCCGGCCTGGTCCCCGCGGGGCGACACCATCGCCTTCACCGCCCGGGATGAGCGCAACGCCTTCGACGTCTTCCTGATCGACGTGGGCACCCGCAAGGTCACCCGTCTCACCCAGGGTCAGGGCAACAACGAGGAGCCGACCTTCTCCCCGAACGGGCGCCTGGTCATGTTCACCTCCACCCGGTCGGGCAGCTCCCAGCTCTGGGTGAGCACGCTGGACGGCAACACCCAGCATCGCCTGCCGATGAAGGCCGGCGTCTACCTCGCGCCTGCCTGGAGCCGCGTGCGCTGATGGTCGCGCCGCTGGGGCTCTCGCAGCACTGGCAGCTCGATCCCCGGCTGGCCTTCCTCAACCACGGCAGCTTCGGCGCCTGCCCACGCCCGGTGCTCGAAGAGCAGACCGCGCTCCGGGAAGCGCTGGAGCGGTCTCCGGTGGACTTCCTGGCCCGGCAGCTCGAGCGACGGCTCGACGCCGCCCGGGAAGCGCTCGCCGCGTTCGTCGACGCCGAGCCCGAGGGGCTTGCCTTCATGCCCAACGCGACTGCGGGCGTGAACACCTTCCTGAGAGCTTTCCCGATCGCCACCGGCGACCACCTGCTGGTCACCGATCACGCCTACCTGGCCGCCCGCAACGCGCTGGATGCGATCGCGCAGGAGCGGGGCGCGGTGGTGGACGTGGTCACCCTCCCCTACCCGGGCGCGACGCGTGCCGGCATCCTCGACGCCGTGCTGGCTGCGGTCACGCCGAAGACCCGGCTCGCGCTCCTCGATCACGTGACCAGCCCCAGCGCCCTGGTCCTCCCCCTCCGGGAGCTGGTCCAGGCACTCGCGGAACGCGGCGTCGAGACCCTCGTCGATGGGGCCCATGGGCCGGGGATGGTTCCGGTGTCCCTGCGGGAGCTGGGAGCGGCCGCCTACGCCGCCAACTGCCACAAGTGGTTGTGCGCCCCCAAGGGAGCAGCCTTCCTGTGGGTGGCGCCGCGCTGGAAGACCCGGGTCCGGCCGCTGGCGATCGGCCTGGGCGCCACCAGCCCCCGCACCGATCGCAGCCGCTTCCGTGCCGAATTCGACTGGCCGGGGACCCAGGATCCCACGCCGTGGCTCTGCATCCCCGAGGCGCTGCGCTTCCTCGACGTGCTGATCGACGGCGGTGCCGCGGGCCTCATGGCGCACAACCGCGCGGTGGCGTTGGCGGAGCGGGTGCGGTTGGCGGAGCTTCTGGGGACGCGCCTGCCGTGTGAGGACGCGCTCGTCGGCTCGATGGCGTGCGTGGAGCTGCCGCCCATGTCGCCGCCTCCTGCACCTGACCCGTCTTCCCCGGACCCGCTGCAGGTGGCGCTCTTCGAGCGGCATCAGATCGAGATCCCGGTGGTCCCCTTCCCCACCGGTCGTCGCTTCGTGCGCCTCTCGGTCCAGGCCTACAACGCCGCCGGGGATTTCGACCGGCTGCGGTCGGCGCTCGCATCCAGGCTGGGAAGCTGACGTAAGCTTCCGCGCCTCATGCCCCGCTTCGCCACCATCGACATCGGCACCAACTCGGTGCTCCTCCTCGTCGCCGAGCGCGATCAGGAGGGACGCTTCTCCCCCGTTCTGGAACGCGCCGCCCTCACCCGTCTGGGACGGGGCGTGGACGGGACGCGGCGTCTCTCCGAGGAAGGCATCACCCAGACCCTTGCCGCGGTCGAGGCCTTCGCGAAGGAGGCGCGTGCCCTCGACATCGAGGGGCTCGCGGTGAGCGCCACCAGCGCCGCCCGGGACGCGACCAACGGTGACCAATTCCTCGAAGAGGCCCGGCGGATCGCGGACGTCGAGGTGGAGATCATCTCGGGAGATGCGGAGGCGCGGTTGGTGTGGCTGGCGGTCCAGGCCGACTTCGGCGGCAGCAATCTCTGCGTCGTCGACATCGGAGGTGGCTCGACCGAGGTCATCTACGGGACCGCTCAGGGTCAGCGGACCTACGCACGCAGCCTCGACGTGGGCAGCGTCCGTCTCACCGAACGCTTCCTCCCCTCGGATCCGCCCAGCCCCGAAGGGTTGGCCCACCTGCTCCGCTTCCTCGGCGAGGAGTTCGCGCAGCTCCCCCACCCTCCCGCCGGCGCGACGGTGGTGGGCACCGCCGGGACCGTCACCACCCTGCTGAGCATCCGCGACGGCATCGAGCCGTATGACGCCTCACGGGTGCATGGCGCACGTCTGACCAAGGCAGACCTCGTCGCCCTCATCGAGCGGCTCTCCCGCATGCCCCTGGAGGAGCGGCGGCAGGTGAAGGGTCTGGAGCCGGCGCGCGCGGATGTGATCGTTGCCGGAGCGCTCATCCTCCTCGCGGCACTCGAGCGCTTGGGCGCAGACGTCTGTGTGGTGGGGGACCGCGGCGTCCGCTGGGGGCTGTTGCAGGAGCGCTTCGGAGCGGGACGGGCGTCATGAGCGCGGCCCCTCAGGTCAGCGCGGCGCTGGCGGTGGAGGCGCAGGCGGAGGAGCTGCAGCCAGCCCGGGGCGCGGCGTTCGGCCTCAGCGTCCTCACGCTCATCAACTTCCTCAACTACCTCGATCGCTTCATCGTCGCCGGGATCCTCCCCCTGCTGCTGGTGGAGTTCGGACGCAGCAAGGCCGAGGGCGGGCTGCTCACCACGGTGTTCATCGTGGTCTACATGTTGGCGGCGCCCATCGCCGGCATCGTGGGAGACCGCATCCCCCGGCGCTACCTGGTGGCCGCCAGCGTCTTTCTCTGGAGCCTCGCCACCCTGGCCTCGGGATTCGCCGGCAGCTTCGCGGCGTTGCTGGTCGCGCGCGCGGTCGTGGGAATCGGCGAGGCCGGGTATGGGACGGTCGCCCCGGCGATGATCTCGGATCTGTATCCCGCGCGGATGCGGACCCGGATGCTCTCCTACTTCTACGTGGCGATCCCGGTCGGCAGCGCGGCGGGCTTCGCGCTCGGGGGATGGCTGGGGCAGAACTTCGGCTGGCAGACCGCCTTCATCGCAGGTGGCGCGCCCGGCCTGGTGGTCGCCGTGCTCACCCTCTTCATGCGTGAGCCGGTGCGCGGCGCCATGGAGGCCGGCCCGCCCGCCCCCAGGGTCCGCTTCGCGGAGGGCCTGCGGGCGCTCGGACGCAACCGTGTCTTCTGGTTCAACACCACCGGCTACACGCTGATGACCTTCGCGGTGGGCGGGCTCGGACACTGGATGCCGACCTTCCTCAACGCCGAGCGTGCGATGTCGCTCGAGACGGCGGGCATCGCCTTCGGTGCGGTCACTGCCGGGGCGGGACTCCTGGGGACGCTGACCGGTGGCTGGCTCGGGGATCGGGCCGAGCGCAAGGCGCCGCTCGGCGGGATGTGGGTCTCGGCCTCGGGGCTGATCCTCGCCGCGCCCCTCATGTACGCCGCCGTGCAGGTGAGTGCCTGGTGGGCCATCTTCGGCCTCATCTTCCTCGCCCAGTTCATGTTGTTCCTCAACAGCGGCCCCATCAACAACGCCATCGTGAGCTGCGTGGGCCCCGACTTCCGCGCCTTCGCCATGGGGCTCAACGTCCTCTTCATCCACCTGCTGGGGGATGCCATCAGCCCGCCGCTGATCGGCGCAATCGCGGACACCAGCTCGCTCGAGTGGGCCATCAGCCTCAACGCGCTGCCGGTGCTCTTCGGCGGTCTGGTCCTCCTCTTCGGCGTGCGGCACCTCCAGGCAGCGGGCCGCCGCAGGCCGTTCGAAACCGCGGGGCGTTGACCCTGCTCAGCTGGAGGGCGTCCGGGGGAGACGCTCTTCCATCGGCTGGCGGATCACGGTCCTCCACCGGCGCGGGTCGGCCCGGCGGATGTCGGACAGGTAGATCTCGTGGTGTTTGCCGCGCAGGGAGCCGCGCTCGGCGATGAATGCATGCACGCGCTCAATGGTGGGGCCCTCCTCCGAGAAGGGGCCGAGGTGCAGCGTCTGGGCACACACCCCTTCCTCGAAGGTCTCGAAGCGCAGTCGCTCCACTGCCACCAGCTGCTTCTTGCGGCGCACCTGCTCGATCGCCTCGGAGACGTCGGACGCTTCAACCGGATCGGGCTGCATGATCATGAGCGTCCACTTCCACTCCGACTTCCGCTCGACCGAGAACGTCCGCATGTCGTCGGCCCACCAGAGCCCCTCCAGGGGCATGACCCCATAGGCCACGGCCTGGGGGCCCCGCTTGATGGAGAAGCGGAGGGTGTAGGAGACCGCGTACAGACACCCGACCGCCTGCTGATACGCCGGCGAGCTGTTCGGATCGCCGCTGCCATCCACCATGAGGTACCGCAGTGGCGGAACCTCGACTCGGACGACCTCCCTGGACGGAGGTGCGTAGAGCGCTCTGAACACCTTCTTGAAGTCGATCTTCGTCACGATGCACCGAGGGACTTCTGTCGTGGCGACCGCGGAGCTCAGGGCTCGCGATGCCTCAGCCTGACGAGGGCTCCCCCTGCGTGCCCGCCTCCGGTGTCGCGCCGGCCTCCTCCGGAGCGACGCGGGCCAGGTAGCGCACCGCCTCCGCCTCGACTGCTGCGGCCAATGCGTCGCCCTCCTTCATGAGCTGGGTGCGCAGGGCCTTCCTGCTGCCGAGCCGGAAGAAGAGGGCCGCATCGTCCAGCCGCGTCTGGAAGACCTCGAGCGCGTGACGCGAGAAGAGGGCCAGCGGAAGCGCGCAGAGGAGCCAGCCCAGCGCCCACCAGGGGCCGCCCCACATCCACACCCCCACGGCCACCGCCGTGGTCCAGAGCGGAAACAGGACCATGGAGCCGATCAGCTTGTAGGTGGCCACCACGTCCACGCTGGGACGCAGCAGCGCGACCACGGAGCGCACGAAGAGGAAGGGCGGCGCGAAGACGAGCCAGCCCACCGCCGCCACCGGGAGCCCCACCAGCAGCGTCACCAGTGACTCGAGCGTGAAGCGCAGCACGCCCCACGGACGGTAGCGGGTGCCGAGTCCCTGGGGGTCCACGTCGAGCACGGAGAGGCGTCGACCGAAGTCCAGCAGGGCCGAGCGCAGGTCGTCGAAGTCTTCCGGGCGCTCGTCGCGGAAGATGCTCAGGCCCCGCGCGAAGCGGCGATGGCGCTCCGGATCTCCGGGCTCCGTCCCGCGGTGAAGGGCCCACAGCGACTCCGCGAGCCGGACGAGCGGAAGGTCCTCCCAGCTCTCGAGGTTGAGCGTCACCGCACGCAGCGCGTCTGCCATGGCGTGGGTGAGGGTCCGGACCGCGGCGGGATCCCCCTCGGGGGTTTCTGCGGCGACCACCTGGGAGAGCGGAAGCGGCGCCCCCAGCTCCACCAGCGCTTCGCTGCGGAAGCGATGCTTCTGGGCGTAGGTGAGCCCCACGGGGATGACCGTCACCTGCGCCCCCCGCGCCTGTGCCATGAGGGCCAGCCGTGCAGCACCGGTCTTGAGCGCGGCGAGCTGAGGCTCCGAGTGGCTCTTCCCCTCGGGGAAGATGGTCAGCGCCCCCCCCTGCACCAGCACCTGCGCAGCGGCCTCCAGGGTCGCCTCGTTGCCACCCATCCGCGTGGGATCATCCTGGCGGCGGAAGACCGGGAGCGCGCCCATCCCCCGGAGCAAACAGCCGATGATCGGCATCCGGAACAGCGGCGCCTTGGCGAGGAAGGTGATCCGGCGCTGGGTGATGGCGAACAGCACCGCCGGATCCACGAGCCCGTTCGGATGGTTGCCGATGAAGAGCAGCGCTCCATTGGGCAGGGGCTGGGTCTGCCGGACCTCCAGGCGGTAGAAGAGCCGGAGCGCGAAGCCGGCGAGCGCGTGGACCAGGGAGTAGATCACGCCGCGAATCCTATCCTCCGACCCCCGGCACGTCTCAGAAGAGGCCGATGCTGAAGTGGACGTTCGCGGCCTGCTCGTTCACGTCGCGATCCGGGTCGAGGTTGAGCCCCACGTCGAACGCGACCGGCCCCACCGGGGTCCGCAGTCGCAGGCCCGCGCCGGTCACGTATCGCAGCTGCAGCTCGCTCCAATCCGAGGGTGCATTGAGCCAGAGGTTGCCGGCCTCGGCGAAGAGGCCGAGTTCGAGCTCGCTCACCAGCGGAACGCGCAGCTCCAGCTTGCCGAGGACGAACTGGTTGCCGCCCTCAGAGCGCAGATCATTGCCGCTCTCCAGCAGCCGTGCCGCCGCGGTACATCCCGCCGGGTTTGCCAGCGCCCGACACGCATTACGCTGTGCCCGGTACTCGCTGCGGAGGTCCGCGGGGAGCACTCCGTCCTCGCGGAAGCCGCGCATGCTCGCCCACCCTCCCAGGAAGAACCGTCGGGGCGCGATCGTCTCCGAGTCGGGCGAAAGCAGGACCGTGTGGCCGCCTCGGAGCGAGGCCGCGAGCACCACCTTGGACCCCAGCGGGACGTAGCCGGTCAGATTCGCCGACAGCTTCAGGGACCGCAGCGTCCCCTCTTCCTCGCGTCCGTCGGCGCTGCGGAAGAACGCGAAGAAGTCATCCATCAGCTCGCCCGACATCGACAGCAGCGCGCCCGAGCGGGTGTTGGCCGGATCATCCCGGAAGTCAGCGGTCGCGGTGAGGCGGGTGGCCCAGAGGGCGAAGCGGCCGTTGGGAAAGCGCGCCCGCTCGGGATCGACCGAGCTCTCCAGCAGGCGCAGCAGATCGTTGCTGCCCAGCGTGTCGACGTCGTCGATCTCGAGCTCGCCCTGCGCCACGACGGAGAACCAGCCCCGCACCAGCTCCGCGCCCAGGACGCCGGCGAGGCGGTTGAAGGTGAAGGCGGGACGGAACACGCGTTCTGCCACCGCGTCCACGCGCGTCCCGAAGCGTCCCGCCGGGGTGGCGACCCGCGGAGACACCAGTGAGAGCCCCAGCTGCCCGCCCAAAGCATCGAGGCCCTGCAGCTCCCGCAGCGAGTCCACCAGCGAGAGGGCCACGTAGTTCGCGCGCAGCCGGGACTGGAAGGTGAAGCCGGATTGGAAGAGGTTGGGAAAGTCGACCTCGGAGGTGACGCGCGGGCCCTCAGCAAGGAAGTAGCCCAGGCCCAGGCGCCCCTCCGCACGCGGACGCTCCCGAACCTCCACCAACACGTCCTTCACCGGCTCGCGCACCTCCGGTGCCACCGGGCGCACCGCGACCTGACGGAAATGCCCCAGCGAGAGCAGGTTGCGCTGGGTGACGCGGAGCTGATCGGGATCCAGAGGCGCCCCCTCCTGCAGACTCACCTGCCCCCGCACCAGCTCCGGATCGGAGCGCACCAGCCCCTGGATGAGGAGGTTGCCCACACGAACCAGTGGCCCCGGCGTGACCTCGTAGGTGAGCGAGGCACGTGTCCCATCCTCCGAGAGGCCCGCGCGTCCTTCGACCCGCGCGAAGACGTAGCCCAGCTTCGCCAATGCGGCGTCCAGCGTCTCCCGTCCCCGCTCGCCGATCGCCGGAGTGAAGGGAGCGCCCTGCCGGGGCATCCCCTTCGGCAGGGCCATGCCTTCCGGCAGTCCATCCACCGAAAGGAACTCGAGCCGGGTGAGCGGTCCCTCCGTCACGGCGAACCGGACGGCCACGGTGCGCGCCTCGTAGTCCAGCTCAGCGGCCTCCAGCATGACGCGGGCGGAGAGGTAGCCGCGCCCCCGGTACAGCTGGGTGAGCTGGTCTGCGGCCTCTCTCCACGCCTCCTCGCTCCACACCTCCGAGGCATCCGGCAGCGGAGGGGGCTGCGAGGCCTCCTCCACACGACCTTCGAGGTTCAACGGGTCCTGAAGACGCGGGAGCTCCGCCGATCCCCGCTGGCTGCGGCTGCGCAGAATGGCCGCCAGGGTGGTGCGAAGCTCGGCGTCCGACAGCGCATACCGTCCCCGGAACTCGAGCGAGCGGAGCCGCCAGGGCAGGTCCTCATGGATGTGGAAGGTGAGCAGCGCCCGCGATCCGTCCGTCGCCCGCGAGATGGACGCCCCCACGTCCGCGGCCACGAATCCCCGCGCGCGATACAAGCCTTCGAGCCGCTCCACGGCTTGGCTGACGGCGTCCTCGCTCTCGGGATCCTCGACCAGCCGGTCGATGGCGCCCCCGAGGACCTCGTCGGAGACCAGTTGGTTGCCGATGAAACGAAACTCCCACAGCGGTCCGGGATGAACCGGGACGCGCAGGTGGAGCATCCCCTCCACCCGCTCCTCGATCGGCCGATCGACCCGCGCCGAGCGATAGCCCTCGGCGTGCAGCCTCCGGCGGAGCCGCTCGAGTCCGGCATCCAGCCGCTGCCGATCCAGCACGGTCAGGGGCCGTACCCCCAGGGCTTCACGGAGGCCCGCCACCGG
Organism: Myxococcaceae bacterium; assembly: GCA_035304185.1. Classification (GTDB taxonomy): domain Bacteria; phylum Myxococcota; class Myxococcia; order Myxococcales; family Myxococcaceae; genus DATGQN01. Next base: position 8,773 of record DATGQN010000076.1, on the reverse strand, counting down.
AATCCCGTCCACGCCTTCGAGTTCGACCGAGCGGATGAGGGTCGCGGGCCCCTCGACCACCCGCAGGAGCAGCTCCACGCCGGTGGCCACCTGTTGCGCCGTCGCGGTCACCTGGGCGGACTCGAAGCCTTTGGAGGCATAGAGGCGTCGGACGCGCTCCGCTGCCTCCTCGAGTCCGTCCAGCGCGACGTCGCGCCCTCCGCTCCGGAATCCCGCCGCTTCGAGGATGGCCTCGTCACCGAGCGCCCGATTTCCCTCCACCGCCGCCCCGACGACCACGGGAACGGGCGTCAGGCGGAACACGATCCGTAATGCCCCGTCTCCCGTGGGAAAGGCGCGGACCTCGACCATCGAGAAGCGGCCGGACCTCCAGAGTTGCTCGATGGAACGCCGCAGCTCGCGGGGAGACAGCGCGCGCCCGGGCTGGACGCTGACCAGCGACGCGAGGCCTTCGGTGTCGGTTCCCGGCGGAAGCTCGAGCTCCACCTCGGCCACCATGGGCGCATCGGCCATTGGCTCCGGTGCGGCCTGGAGCTTGGAATCCTGGACGGCGGCAATGCGCGTTCCCGGCACCTCGTCCGGCGCGTCCCACTGCCAGGTCTGCAGTGGCTCCAGGTCACCGGTGCGCAGCGCCCCTGCCGGATCGGCCTCCAGCAGCGGGACCGACGTCGAACGCACGTGCTGGGCGAGCGCTCCGGAGGAGGCCACCAGGAGGGCATCGACGTGCAGCCGGGGCGACATGGGCCCTCCCGACGCGCCGAGGGCCGCGGTGGAAAGGGTCATGGCCACCGAGAGGAGGCCTGCGGAGATCACTCGACTTCCCAGCTCCACTTGAGTTCGAGGCCCGGGTTCCCGACGGTGGCCCCCGCACTCGACTGATCCATCCACTGCGCCTGTGCGGAGACGCTGTCGCTGAAGCGGTACTCCGCCTGAGCACGGGTCCCCTTCCGAGACACGATGGGTTGGGCGATCTGCAAGCTGAGCTCCTCCGTCAGGAACCGGCTCTCGAGCTGAACGGTGGGCTCGGAGGTCCCGGACGAGGGATTGTATTGCGTCGACACCTGCACGTCCGCGTCCTTGAGCAGCAGACCGGTCGGAAGCAGGCGCTGCACCTGGCGGTCGAGGCCGGTGACGCTCAGGAACGCCTCGGACAGCAGCCCGATGCCGGCGCTGGCGGTCTCACTCCGATCCCGGCTGGTGAAGCCCAGGGTCAGCAGCGAGACGATGTCCCCTTCGGCGAGCGAGGGCGCGCTGCTGAGTGAGACCTCCGGATCGCGGGCCCGCCCCTGCGCATGCAGGCTCACCGCATAGCGCTCCTCCTCACCGCCAACGCTGTGACGGACGGAGGTCTGGGCCCGCAGGTCGACGAAGGGGTCGAAGTTGCTGCGCTCGGTGAACTCCAGCTGCCCGGATGTGAGCTCGAAGCGGTGCCCGCGGAAGAAGGCTTCTCCCCCCTCCTTCAGTTGCACCGTGCCCACCAGCGCCGGGCGTGCGTTGCTTCCGGTGAGCATCAGCTCGCCGCCGAAGGCCGCCTTCGCGAGGCTGTTGTCCACCTGCACGTCCGAGAGCTTCACCTCGACGCCGAGCTGGACGAACTCCTCGGGGACCGCGCGTTCGATCACCGCGCCCCGCGCACGGCCCAGGTTCGAGAGCAGCTCCTCGAGCTCCAGGCCGCGGGTGTAGCGGAAGCCCGAGATGTCGATGACGCCACCCAGCCGCGGAAGGGAGGCCGGGCCGGTGAGGCTCAGGCGGCCATCACTGCGGAACTGGACGTCCTGGCTCAGGCGCAGAGAGACATTCTCGAGTTCCGTCGCCAGCTCCACCTGCTGCGGCGCAAGCTCGTGGAGCGCCACCGTCCCGGTCGCGGTCATCCGGCCACCATTGAGTCCACCGGAGAAGGTCGAGAGTGTGAGGCGCTCCTCGTTGAAGTCCACGCGGGCGTCGAGTCCGTCGAAGGCCACCGGCAGCCCCCGCAGGCGCCCCGCCCCGCCGGTCCAGTCCATGGTGCCGTGAATGGTCGGCCGATCGAGGCGACCCCGCGCCATCGCCGTCAGCTCGACGCGGCCCTTCGCGCGCTCGAGGCGGGGAACGAAGGACTCGAGCAGCTGGGCCTGGGCGACCGCCTGCAGGCGCGCGTCCACGAAGTCCGGTGAGAGGACGCCCTCGCCGCGGATCTCCGAACCGGCACCACGCAGGGAGAAAGGCGGCACGGTCAGGGTCCCCGCATCCCAGGTCAGCGAGAGCGCGCTCGCGCTGCTGACCTCCCACTCTCCGCGACGCAGCTTGAGCGCATCCACCCGGGCGTCCACGCGCGCGTCCTCGTACTCGAGCAGGTCACCGCTCGCGGTGAGCACGCCGGAGAGCCGGCCCCCCATGCCCCGGGTGAGGGCGGTGTCGGGCAGCAGCGGGCGGATCTCCGGCAGCGACAGGGTCAGGTTCGCCTCGAACGGCCAGTCCCCGTTCAGGTCCACGTTCATCGTCCCGTGGGTGTCGCGGAAGGGTCGACCGAAGACCTGGAGATCATCGTCCACCATGCGCGCCTCGAGCAGCATGGGCCCCAGGGACCGCTGCGCGAAGCGAACGTCCGGGGACTGCAGCCACGCGGTCATGAGGGGCAGGTGCCGGCTTCCCGAGACAGTGGCGGAGAAGGTCAGATCCGCTGACACCCCGTCCTCCCCGGCCGAGGAGGCCATCAGCTCGCTGAGCTGCCAGCGCTCGCCCCGCATGCGGTAATCGAGCTTGCCGGAGTCGAAGGACCAGGTGCCCTGCGCCCGGGTCTGTCCCAAAGGACCATGCAGCACCATGGGCTCGAGGATCATCCGATCCCCATCCTCGAAGCGCAGCCGAAGCTCTCCGTTGCCGAGGCGTCGCTCGAGCAGGGTGAGGTTGCGCAGCTTCAGCCGCACCTCGCCCGCGAAGGTGTCCAGGGGCCCCTCGAACCAGAGGCCACCTTCGGCCTCGCCCACGAGGCGGTTGCGGAAGGCCGCCACGCCCCGGTGCAGGGGGGCGACGATCTCAATCACATCCTGCACCCGCCCCGGAGGCACGCTGAGCTGCGCGTTCACCGAGGTCTCGTCGTTGAAGTCGATGGCGACATCGCCATGGAAGAGCGTGCGTCCCTTCTGCCCGCTCACCCCCGGGAAGCTCAGCACGTTGTCCGCGAACAACGCCCTGCCCTCCACCACCCCCGCGGCGAAGTCGTCGAAGCGGAAGTCGCGCAGGGCCAGGCCCGCTTCGATCTTCACGTCCGAATAGGGTCCCAGGATCTCGAAGGTCCCGCTGCCCAGGCCCTCCCAGAACAGCCCCGAGATGTGGCCGAAGTCACTCAGGTCCAGGCGCTCGGCCTTCCCGCGGATGTCCAGCCCCCGCGAGGCCGCGTAGTAGAGCGTGGCGTCGCCCTTCAACCGCGTGCCCCCGCTGGTGAGCTCGAACCCGGTGAGCACCGCTTGATCGCCCGTGAGCTGCACCTGTCCGGTCGCCGTCCCCTGCGCGAAGCGGAGGATGTCGCGACCCGACCACGTCGGGGCATCCCACGCGCGGGAGGCGAGGATGAAATCCTGGGTGGTGAGGTTCATGCTTCCGCGCAGTTGCGGTCGGGGGAACAGGGAGCCCTGCAGCTCGCCGGTGCCGCTCGCGCGAAAATCGACCCAGGAGTTCGGCACACCTGCCCGTCGCATGACGTGACCGAAGGCGACGCGATCGAGAGCGACCGACGTCCGTACCGGGAGGTTCGGAAGCAGCCCGACCTCGGCCTTGACCTCGAAGTGCCCTTCCTCGGTGGTCGAACGCAGCCGCTCCACGAAGAGGTGTTCGGCGTCGAGGCGCAGCTCAGCGGTCAGCTCACCCGGCGTGAAGTGACCGATCTGCAGGGCGTGGGTGGTCAGATCCCCCCGGATGTCCGCGGACTCCAGCGGACCGTTGATGCTCCACCGGCTCCAGGCGTGCCCCGCCATCGGCAGGTCCGTCCCCAGCGCCCGGGCCACAGACGTGAGCGGCAGATAGAGCTGTGCCTCGAGCTCCGCCTGGGGACTGCACAGCGACTGGATGCGTCCGGAGAGGGAGAGCAGCGCCTCGTCGAGTCCGATCTCTGCACGGGCGATCTCCAGCGAGCCTGCGTTGAGATCGAGCGTGGCCTGCGCCACGACCTGGTGCAGGGCGAGGGGTGCCTGCGCCCGCGAGAGGGTCAGCGCGCCGCGGGTGGCCTCGATTTCGATCTCGGTTCCGCGGCGCCGCGTCCTCCACCCGAGCCCGATGCCCCCCAGCTCCGCCTCGACGCCTCCGGGGAGCCGCAACGAGAGCTCGGCGTTCTGGATCTCGAGCTGGCCCACCTCGAGCCGCTCGAAGAGATCGAGCGGGCAGACCGGCGCGTGATCCTGCTGCTGTGGAGGGGCGCCTGCGCTGAGATCGAGGGCGATGCGGGGGTGCTCCAGACGCACCAGCTCCAGGTTCAAACGCCCGCTGAGCACCCGCATGGGGCCCATCCGCACGCGCGCGGAGTCCACCGCGAAGAGCTCGGCGTCCGCCTCCGGCTGACGGAAGGAGATCTCCCGGAGGACGACCTCCTGGGTCAGCGGATCCAGGGAACATCCACCGATGGCCACCTCGAGCCCGGTGAGCGCAGGCAGGTGCGATCGCAGGGCCGCGCAGGCCCCCTCTGCGACGGTCCGCGTGCGCAGAAGCGCGACGACTGCCACCGCGACGAGGAGGCCGGCCAGCAGCAGATGCCACCGTCCGGGCCGCCAGCGCTCCTTCAAGGTGTCCCTACAGCTTTCCGAGCCCCTCGAGGTACCGGTCAATCTCGTTCAGATCGATCCGGCCACCCGCGGTCCGGGGAGGCGTTCCCGGTCGCGAGGGGGCACGCGTCGCGACGACGTTCGCCTGCCCCTCCTTCTGGACGCCTTTCTGCAGCCCGAGATTCCCGGCAATGCGATCCATGCGGTCCGCGTCGATGGTCTCCTCCCGCGCGAGGAACGCCTCATAGAGGGCGTTGTCGCACAGGGTGTTGATGACGCGCGGGGTTCCCCCGGAGTGCCGGTGGATGGCCTCCACGGCTTCGGGGGTGAAGGGCATGCGGGGCGCTCCGGCGAGGCGCAGCCGGTGCTTCACATAGGCTTCGGTGGACGCCTCGGTGAAGGGCTCGAGGCGGTAGCGCATCGCGACCCGCTGAGCCAGGGGCGGGTCGAGCTTGAGGTTCTGCTCGATCTCCGGGAGGCCGAAGAAGACGAAGGAGATGAGCTTGCGCTCGGGGACCTCGAGGTTGAGCAGCCCCCGGAACTCCTCCATGAGCTCGCGGGTCTCGAGCATCTGGGCCTCGTCGATGAGGACCACCGCCTTCTTGCCCGAGTCGTAGATCTGCAGCAGCCGCTGATAGAGCTGGCTGAGAAGCGCGAGCTTCTCCTGCGCGGGATTCTCGACCCCCAGCTGCAGCGCGATGCGGCGCAGCAGCCAGTTCGCGGTCACGCCGGAGTGGATGATGACCAGCAGCGCGGCCTCGTACTCACTCTCGGGGAGGGAGTCCAACATGCGCCGGGCCAGGGTGGTCTTCCCCGCGCCGATGTCGCCCACCAGGAGCGACAGGCCCTTCATGTAGCTGACCGAGTGCAGCAGCCGGGTGAGGGCCTGCGCGTGCTGGCTGGAGTTGTAATAGAACCGGCTGACCGGGGCGTTGGAGAACGGCTCAGCGTTGAGCTCGAAGTAGTCCAGGTAGGTCATGGCGCAGTCCTAGAGATAGCCGACCTTCCGCGAGCGCGCCGGCGCCCCCGCTGGACCGGGAGGTGCGTCGAGGGGATCCGCCTCGGGCACCGCGATGGCGGAGAGGCGCGCGACCTGCGCCCCCACGTCGCGGAACCCGGGGTCCTTCGCCTGGGCGCGCTGGAAGTACGACAGCGCCTTTCCGGGCTCCCCCAGCGCCTCGAGCGAGGTCCCGAGTTCGAAGAGCAGCGCGACCTCGGTGGGACCGGTGGCGAACTCGGACTGCAGCGCCGCACGGTACGCATCGACCGCGGCCTGCGCGTCACCGCGCATGAGCTCGAGCATGCCCACCATCGTGAGGCAGTCGAGCTCCTTCTTCTGACCGAGCGAGCCGTTGCGGGCGATGTTGAACTCGGAGATCGCGTCCTCGACGAGGCCCATCTCCTTGTAGGCGATGCCCAGGTCGTAGTGCGTGTCCACGTCCTCCGGACGCACGACCTTCTCGAGCCCCTTCTTGAACTCGGAGAAGACCTCCTCGACCGAGTACTGGAAGTCGTCTCCGCCCGGCTCGCCGAGATCCTCGTTGACGGCGTCGAAGTCGTCCGCGAGCTCCTGCGCAAGATCGAAGGCGTCCTCCTCGTGCTGCGACGCCGCGTCCGTGAGCCCGATCTCGGGCACCGGATTTCCGACCGAGGGGCTCTCCTCGTGCGCGCTCCCGGAGGCCTCGAGCGCCTCCAGCTGACCGAGCAGCTCTGAGGCGCGCACGTGTCCCGGGTACGCGATGGCCACCGTCTCCAGGATGTCGCGGGCTTCCTCGAACAGCCCCTGATCGAGGAAGAACTGCGCCTCCTCGATCTCTTCCACCGCGGGGTCGTCCGCGTCCGCGCCGTCCTGAGCAGGCGTAGAGCCGAAGGTGTCGTCGTCGCCCGCATCGAACGTTGCGGCGTCGCTCGCAGCGTTGAGGGCGAGATCGTCGTCCGAGGCGAAGTCGGCGGGCTCATCGTCGATGGCGGCCAGGGCGTCCTCACCCAGCGGCTCCTCTTCGGTGGCCCAGAGTTCACCGCTGACCGCGTCGTCGGAGACGACCTCCTCGTCCTCCGGAAGTCCGTAGGCGAGGTCGGGCGCGTCGAGCGGCGCCGAGGCTCCATCGAGGTCGAACACCTCGTCGGCGTCGGTGGAGCTGATGACCTCCTCGTCACCCTCCACCTGGTAGACCAGCGCCTCGTCCTCGATTCCGTAGATCGGCGCATCTTCCGCGACCGTCTGAGAGGGAGACGCGTGCGAGTACGGCACCGGCGTGGTGAAGCCGTCCGGAGCGTCGGCCGAGCCGGTGTCGAAGTGGTCGAACCCGTCGTCATCGACCACCACGGCCGCCTCGTCGTCGAGGGCGCCGAACGCATCCGGGACGAGCGCGTCATCTTCGGCGATGACCACCGCCTCGCCGTCATCCGCTGCGTCCAGCGAGGTCAGGCCGAGGTCGGCGTCCATGCCGAGGACCACCGTCTGACCCTCGCCCTCGTCGTCGTAGCGGACCGCGCCCGGCTCTCCGAGAGGCTCATCACCGCTGCTGAGGAAGGCCTCATCGTCGGCCACCACCAGCGCCTCATCGTCCTCGGCCACGACCAGGGCCTCGTCGTCATCGGAGACGTAGAGGGCCTCATCATCCGCAGCGTCGTAGAGGACCTCATCATCCGCAGCGATGACCACCGCGTCCTCGTCGTCCTCGCTGACGACCAGGACGTCATCCTCGTCCACGATCTCCTCGGCCTGCGCCGCGAGCGCCTCGGCGTTTCCGAGCACGGCCATGAACGCCGGGACCTCGGCGTGGTTCGGCTGTGTCGCCAGGAGCGTCTGGAGGTAGGGCTGTGCGCGGTGAACCTCGCGCTGACGGGTGCACAGGCGCAGCACGTTGAGGAGCTGCTCGGCTGCCTGGGGCCCGTGCTCAGCCGCGACGTAGATCTGGTAGGCCTTCTCGTGCGCGTCGAGGTTCTCGGGATCGACCACGAAGATCTTGCGCAGGTGCTCGAGCGCTTTGTCGTGGAGCCCGTACTTCACGTAGACGTCGGTCTCCTGGAGGAGCTTGGCGAGCTGCTCCGGCGCGAGCCCCCCCGCGGCGGGAGGCGGCGCGACGGGGGCGGCCTGCTGCGGCGCCGCGTACTGCTGGACAGCGGGCTCCGGAGCGGGCGCGGCCGCGGCCCTGCGACGGGCCACCAGATCCGGGTCCTCCGGATCCAGCGCCGCAATCCGGGACCAGATCTCCTCGGAGCGGCCGGGCTGCCCCTGATCGATGTAGACCTTGGCGAGCTCCTTGTAGACCGAGAGCGTCTTGGCGGTCTGTCCCAGCCCCTCGAACGCCCGGCCCAGCAGCTCCAGCGTCTGAGGGTCGCGGGGATCCGCCTTGAAGCAGACCTGGAGCCTCGCGAGCGCGCGCTTCTGATCCCCGCGCTCCAGATAGGTGACGGCAAGCTCGCGGTTGAGGCCGACGTTCTCGGGCTCGAGCTGGCAGAGGCGCTCAGCGACGCGGACCCAGTCGTCGATGCGGTTCGCGCGTTGGAAGTGCTCGGCGACCTTGCGGAACTCCGCGGCGGCCTCGCGCTTCATGTCCTCGCGGGCCATGAGGTCCGCCAGCTTCATGCGGCTGCCGGCGTTGTCCGGCTCCAGGTCGACGACCTTCTGCAGCACCTCGAGCGAGGCGCGCATGTCACCGTTCTTCTCGTGGTGGGTCGCGACGCCCTGGAGGTACTGCAGCGCCTCGCTCATCAGGCCCAGCTGCTGGTGCAGCTCGGCGAGCTTGACGTTGATCTCGATCTTGGTCGGGTTGAGCTTGAGGACCTGCTTGTAGAGGGCGACGGCCTTGAGGAAGAACCCGTCGTTCGCGTAGCTCTCGGCGACCTTGCCGAAGTAGTTCGCGGCCTGCTGGGGCTCGTTCTTCTTCTGGTACAGCTCGCCCATCTTCTGAAGGACCCGCACGTCGCGCGGATCGACCTTCAGGACGGCCTGGTACTCCTTGATGGCCTTGTCGTAGGCGCCTTTGGCGACGTGCTTTGCAGCCGTCTCGATGAGCTTGTTCTTATCCATCGAC
>DATGQN010000075.1:0-3335 GCA_035304185.1 Myxococcaceae bacterium | reverse complement strand
CTCAAGCAGGCTGACCTCGGGCGGGAGCGCATCGAAGGCCTCGGGGTCTTCATCCGCGGGGTAGAGGAAGTTGCGATCCAGGGCGATGTTGTCGAAGACGGAGTAGCTCTCGAGAGACTGGCGGGTGAGACCCGTGGCGTTGGCCGGGGCATCCACGAAAGCCCCTAGCGCTCGCGCCAAGTCGAAGCGGGTGGTGCGTGAGGTGAGTTCATAGACGCCCCCCCTCGCCGCGAGGGGCATCTCGCCCTCAAGTCCATTGAAGACTCCGTCGGAGATGTCGGCCTGGAGCAGTTCAAGGAGCTGGTACGCGGTAATGACAGCTCCCGGCTGGTGCCCGGCAGTGACCGAGATGTCCCGCGCAAGCTGGTTGAGCCCAATATCGGCTAGCGCAGCGAAGACAACGTCCCGAATCGATCCGACGTTCCCGCCAACCTCCACCGGAACGCTGGCACGCAGGTCCCACGACAACGGCCGGCTCAGGTGTTTGGAAAACAGGTTGTCAATGATCGGAAACGCGCGCTCGATCGGAGAGGGCGAAGCGCTCTCGCTGGTCCGACCTGCTGCGTAAGCCCTCGCCGCCGAGTCCGCGAGGGTGGTCCACAGCGTCACCGGGACGGTGACGGTGGTTCCCGACGTGTAGGTCGGAACGAAGCTCGTCAGGCGGAAGGAGTTCGGAAGCGACACCCGAGCCTTCGCGGCGGCATCGGTGGGATCCGTGTAGTGGATGTCGGTGCCCGTCACGACCACCTGAATCGGACCGTGAAAGGTTGCATCGTCCGGGAGCTTGAGCTCGAGATGACCCGACGCTGAAGACTTCTCTGCCTGGGCGAGGATGGCCCCTTCAGGCCGACTTTCGAGGGGCTCTCCGGTCACCGGGTCAATGGCATAGGCGACCGCGTTGACGCCCTCCAGGGGAGCACCCGCGCTCACTCGGACGATGATGAGCCCGCCCGGAATCTCCTCAACCGGCGTGATGGGATCGCCCCCGCCGCACGAAGCCAGCGCTACGATCGTTCCCACCGCCCACAGCGACTTCAGATTCATCGTCCCCCCTGTTTCCGCCGCAGCTAGCAGGGCCACGGCATTTCGGCCAATCCAGAAAAAGCAACCAAAGCCATCGAAAGCCAACTGGTGAACTGTCGCGATGCTGCCGGTTCCCGGGTCAGATCCACGGGTCCCTTCATCGGCTTCCGATGGCGCAGCTGGCCTGACCCGCCGTCCATCCGTGCGTCATTCGAGTCCCAAAGGCATCACGCCCACACGCGTCAAAGCGCCCACTACCAGGGCGGCGGATCCATCAGCCCACGCAGCTCACGAACCGGATGCTGTTGTCCTCGCCGTGTCCCATTGAGCCAGCTCTCGCGATCGAGCATGCGCTGATTGATGGCCAGCAACAGGTCCTCATCGTGGATGCCATCATGGCCTTCGAGGTCCGCGCGGGTTCTCGCCAACCGGAGGATCCGGTCGTGCGCCCGTGCGCTGAGCCCATGCAGCTCCATGGCGCGTTCGAGATGGCGTTCGGCCTTGGTCGAGAGCCGGCAATGTTCGCGGACCTGGCGCGGCGACATCTGCGCGTTGCAGTGCACCCCGGGCTCGTCCTGGAGCCGGTGTCGTTGACGCAACCGGGCCTCCTCCACGCGTTCACGGTAGTAGGCCGAGTCCTTGCCTGAGGGCTCCAGCCGACGCAGGCGCTGGGGATCCACCGGATCGGTCTGCAGCGTCATGTCGATCCGATCGAGCAGGGGCCCTGACACGCGGGTGAAGTAGTCCTGCACCTTCCCGGGATGGCAATGACAACGCGAGTAGGGCGGTACATTGAAGAATCCGCAGGGGCAGGGATTCATCGCCGCGACCAGCATCACCTGACAGGGGTAGGCGACGTGGTGGTTCGCGCGCGCGAGGTGGATCACGCCTTCCTCGAGTGGCTGACGTAAAACCTCGAGCACGTTCTGTCTGAACTCAGGGAGCTCATCGAGGAAGAGCACCCCGTGGTGGGCCATCGACAGCTCTCCGGGCCTCAGTGACGGGCCACCACCCACCAGCCCCGCATCGGAGATCGTGTGGTGGGGCGAGCGGAACGGACGCTCCTGCACGAGCCCGAACTGCCCACGCAGCAGGCCCAGAACGCTCGCGACCTTGGTGACGTCCAACGCCTCCTCACGGGTGAGGGTGGGCAGGATGGAGGGCACGCGCCTCGCCAGCATCGTCTTGCCGGAGCCTGGCGGGCCGCACATCAGGACGTTGTGACCTCCAGCGGCAGCGATCTCCAATGCATCCTTGAGGTCCTCCTGTCCGAGCACGTCCTCCATGTCAGGCGCGGAGGGACTGGCAGGCGTCTCGCAGGGAACCGGCGCCCCGCGGTCGAAAGGCGTCAGAGGCTCCTCACCGGTCAGATGCCGGACCGCTTCGGTGAGGTGACGCACGGGATAGATCTCGAGCCCATCCACCAGCGCCGCCTCACGGGCATTCTCCGCGGGGACCATCACGCCGCGCATCCCGCAGTTGCGTGCGGCGAGGGCGAGTGGCAGGACACCTCGGATGGGCTTCACCCAGCCGTCGAGCGACAGCTCCCCACCGAAGAGGAGATCGGTGAGCACTGTCTCCGACAACAGTCGCGCGGCGGCGAGCACGCCGAGCGCCACGGGAAGCTCGAACGTCGCGCCCTCCTTCCGGAGGTCCGCCGGCGCCAGATTCACCGTGATGCGCTTCTGCGGAAGATCGAAGCCGGAGTTCTTCAGCGCCGAGGTGACCCGGACCTTGCTCTCACGGGTGGCGCCATCCGCGAGCCCGACGACGTTGAAGTAGGGGAGGCCGAGCGCCATATCGACCTCGCACTCGACGACCACTGCGTCGATCCCCACCAGCGCTCCGGACCGCACCCGCGCGAGCATGTGACCTCCTCCTCACCGCCGCCTTGTGCGACGCAGCGGGCAGGGGAGAGCAACGTGCATGCCTTCGGGGGCGCCCCAAAGCGCGATCGGGGATAGGGCTCTTCCCCTCGATGCGAGCACCGACCTCGTCAGCGCCCCGCAGAGAGATGATCAGAGCGCCACGAGCACCATGGAAGCCGGAAAGACCCCCGAAGCCTCTGCGGCCCTCCTGAGCGCTCTACGGAGGACCCACGTGCACCTCGGGTTGATGGGAGCGCCCACGAAGCTGGACCACACATCCCGCGGCTCGGACGCGGCGGCGGATTGCACCCGCAACGAAGAAGGGGCGCCTCCACTCAGGGAGACGCCCCTCATCCGGGACTGCTCGAACTCAGCGCAGCTTACTCAGCCGGCGCGGGAGCCGGAGCCGCAGGAGCAGCAGCGGGCGTCTCGGGGAGCTCGGTC
>DATGQN010000074.1:0-61668 GCA_035304185.1 Myxococcaceae bacterium | reverse complement strand
CTCCTCCTTCAGGCGATCGGCGAGGTCCCGGCTCAGCTGCTGCACGTCGTCGGGATCCGGCAGGCCCTTCTCGCGGTGCTTGAGCGAGGGCGCCCAGTGGGTGACGACGTTCTCCCCGGTGTGGGCGACCGGCGGCGGGGGGACGGCGTAGGTCGCCGGGTCGAAGAAGTCGTCGGTGAGCTCGGAGAGGCCCATGGCCCGCGCCCGGTGGACGAAGGTGGGGATGATGCCGGTTGGCGCGTGGTAGCCGAGCACCTCGTCCTCGTCGCCGCGGGTGACGGGCGTGAAGGTGAAGAGGTCCTGGGTCCGGTATTCACCGCGTTCGTCGAGGGGGAGCACCTCGGAGATGTGCGTGACCTTGCGCGAGCCGTCGGCGAGGCGCTCGCAGCAGACGACCAGATCGATGGCGCTGGCGACCTGGCTGCGCACGGCCACCATGGGCAGCTCGACCGAGCTCATCAGACACAGGCTCTCGAGACGGCGCAGGGTGTCGGTCGGGGTGTTGGCGTGGGTGGTCGCGAGCGTGCCGCCGTGACCGGTGTTCATGGCCTGCATGAGGTGGAAGCACTCGCCGCCGCGGACCTCACCGACCACGATCCGATCCGGCCGCAGACGCAGCGCCGAGTGGAGCAGGTCCCCCATGTCCACGCCCCCCTTGCCGTACTTGTCCGGCGGGCGGCTCTCGAAGGACACCAGGTGGGACTGGTGGAGCTGGAGCTCGGCCGAGTCCTCGATGGTGAGGATGCGCTCGTCGTCGGGGATGAGGGAGGAGACGATGTTGAGGAGGGTGGTCTTTCCCGAACCGGTTCCTCCCGCCACCACCAGGTTCGCCTTGGTGATGATCGCCGCGTTGAGCAGCGTGGCCATGGGCGGGGTGATGGAGCCGAAGCCGAGCAGCGCGTCGATCGTGGGGCGCTGACGGAAGAACTTGCGGATGGAGATGGTGGTGCCGCTCTTGGCCATGGGCGGCAGCACCACGTGGATTCGGCTCCCGTCCGGCAGGCGGGCGTCCAGGCGGGGCCGTTCATCCGAGAGCGGGCGGCCGACGAACTGCGCCATGTTGCGGGCGGCACCCAGGAGGCCCTCTTCGGAGAAGGTCGCCTCGGTCTTGAACAGCTTGCCCTTGCGCTCCACCCACACGTCGGTGGGGCCGTTGATCATGATCTCGGTGACCGACTCGTCATCGAGGAACGGGAGGACCGGCTTGAGAAACGCGCGGAGGGACTCGCTGTACATCGTCATGGTCGCCGCAGGGTATCCTCCACGTGACCCTTCCCCCAAGGGCCTCCTCCACCGGGCCAACTGACCGATGGCTGCCTCTCCGAACCTGGGTCACGCTTCACTCGTGATGGAACGGTCTCTTGCATCCGGACGTGGTGGAAGGGAGCGTGGACAGGCGGCCGTCGAGTCGGCGCTGGTGCTGCCCCTGACGCTGTTCCTGGTGCTCGGCAGCCTACAGCTCTTCCTGATGTTCCAGGCGCGCGTGATGGCCGAATACGCGGCCTTTCGCGCCACCCGCGCGGGGAGCGTCAACCACGGGGACTGCGAGGCGATGAACCACGCGGCGCTTGCGGCACTGCTCCCCACGCTCCGCCCGACCACCAACCCCGACGAGCTGGCAAATGCGTTCGGCGCGGTGAGAGACAACCGCTTCGGGGATGGCTACACGACCTCCGTCACGGGCATCGAGAACGAAGAGGTGGTCTGGATTTTCCGGGAGCGCCCATTGGCCGGGGACATCCCGAACGTCGAGGACCGGGCCTTCGATGCGCGTTTCTCCGAGCCCATGCAGCTCCAGGTCCGGCTCGTCTATTGGTACCCGATGCGCATCCCGTTTGCTGACTGGGTCATCTATCGGGCCGCGGCGGCGTCCATGGGCGTTGCCCGGTACGCGGCGCAGAACCCGCTGCTCCTGACCGAGAAGGCAGACTGGCGCCAGGAGTCGAGCGACACCCTCACCGATGAGGTCCTGTCCCGGGTGCGGTCCAACGTCTCTTCACGCACGTACCTGTTCCCGATCCAGGCGTCCCATACGATGCGGATGATGACCCCGGCGAAGCAGCAGTACTTCGAAGGATCGCAGAACTGTTTCTGAGAAGCCCGCGCCAGGGCGTGGCGTTGAAGGAGGGTTTGCGCATGCGTGCATGGATGAGACGCCCTCAGCGTGGACAGGCGCTGGTGCTGATGGCGCTGACGATGCTCCTGGTCACCATGATGGTGCTGGTGACGCTCGGCATGTCGATGCGGGTGAAGGAGAAGATGGAGGTCCAGCAGGTGGCGGACGCGGCGGCGTACAGCAGCGCCGTGGCCACCAGCCGGGTCATGAACTCCATGGCCCTCCTCAATCGCGTGCACATCTCCAACATGGTGGCCCTTTCGGCGAACCAGAGCCTCATCAGCTGGTCCGGCCTCTATTTCGGGGTGGTCAACCAGTTCAATGACGCGATCCAGGGCAAGAGCTGTCGGCGGGTCTCCCGTTACTGCCGGCGGGTCGTGTGTCCGCAGTGGAGCCAGATTCAGGCGGCCTCGCGTGCTGAACAGGCGCGGGTGGCGGGGCTGTGGGACGGCCTCGATCAGGCGGCCGCACTGCAGTCGAACACCTGGCAGAAGGGCGTGATGGAAGAGCAGGAGGAGCTCAAGAATGCGCTCATCGGGTACGTCTTCGGCGAGGGTGGGCGAACGCTGACCCGGGAGATCATCGACGCGGCGACCGAAGGCGATCCCCATGCCGAGTGGACCCCCGCCATCAGCTCCAGTGTCTTCAAGGGAGACGACCGGGGCGGCGAGACTGCCTTCCGACGGACGACCTCGAGGGAGGCGGGAACCGAGGCCACGCACGGGTCGCGCGGCGACACCTTCGTGACCAGCCGCGCGGACGGCGGACTCGGCTCGCACATCAAGGGCGCGTTCGGCGCTGCGACCGTCAGCGGGACCGACTCCGTCGACGGCGAGGGCTGGTACGGCGACGAGGACGCCAGCGGGGCCACGGGGTATGGCACCGAATACGGTTTCAACCCCCGCTCCGCCAATGCCCGGGACCAGGTCTCCGCACGGATCACCTTCATGCGGCCGCCGTGCGTGGAGCTCAATACGAGCGCCAGCGCCCCTGCGTGGGTCTTCAGCGACGACCGCACGATCTCCACCAACGACGAGCACCAGTTCCACGGCAGCATGGGCGCGGACTCGGAGAGCGCCACCCGCCGCCACACCATGGGCGACTGCAACAGCTGCCCCGGTATCTGGGTGAGCTTCCTCGACCTCGACCTGGACAAGGTCGTCAACGGCGATGAGCACCTGTTCGGCCAACCCAAGGCCATCGTCGCGGTGAAGCGCGATTACTCCCGCCGCGACGAGAACGGCGACCCCTGGGCCCTCCGGTTCACCGTGGACGGGAACAAGTCGTTCGACAACCGGGGGGTGGAGACCACCGACGGGGCGCGGATCAACGTCCAGCTCGCGGCCGCCACCGCGCTCTCCTACTACCACCGCCCCGGCGATGATGGACGCCGCTGGGTCGAGCCTCCCACGCTCTTCAATCCCTTCTGG
This sequence comes from Myxococcaceae bacterium, assembly GCA_035304185.1. Lineage (GTDB taxonomy): Bacteria > Myxococcota > Myxococcia > Myxococcales > Myxococcaceae > DATGQN01. The sequence goes on along the minus strand of DATGQN010000074.1, from coordinate 58,122 downwards.
CGGGCGACCCTGGTCTCGCCGGCCATTGATAGCGACGCGCGCCCCAACACGAGTCGGCCGGGACGCCTGCAGCTCACCCTCGACCGTTTGGGCGCCGAGGGGACGCAGGGGCGAGAGGTGGTGGATGGGCTGCTCTCGCAGGGCTTCAAGGGGTGGCAGTGATGGGCACGATCCCGCGTCCCGTTCCGTCGCGGCGCGGCCAGGCGACCGTTGAGCTGGCGATCGGCCTGATGCTGTTCGTGTTGCTCCTCGTCGGCGGCATCCACTTCGGAGAGATGGGCATGTTGGCGGTGAAGGCCACCGAGGCCTCCTCCGCAGCCCTCTGGGATGCGACCGGACGGCTGCCACACGCCTACGGTCGCGATGGCCTTGCGGCCTACCACGATACGGTCGCCTCCCGGGCCCAGGACCGGATCGGGCCACAGTATGAGGACTTCGACGGGCGCGAGGACGAGCGGGGGCGCTCCCCGAGTCTCGTGTTCACCCGGGCGAGCGGCCTCGAGGTGACGTGTGAGGTCGCTGGGGCCGACGTGTTCACCCCCATGGACCTCGGAACCGTGGATGGGATCTATTTCTCGGCGAACGCCCAGCGGGGCGTGCGGTGCACCACCACGGCGGAGGCGAGCATTCTGCCGGGCAGGACCCCTCAGGAGTTCCACACCAACACCGGGTGGCTGACCGGGCCGATCCTCAAGGACACCGCAGTGCAGTTCTGCGGCGTCGGGCGGGCCTGGGGCGGGAGCTGCAACCAGGGGACGCCGATCCTCATCGGCGAGTGGGCGCTGATGAATCCCATCTCCGACGAGGCGGGTCGGTGTGACGTCTATGATGGCGAGGATTGCCAGAACCCGGGCTACTACGCCGCGGTCAAGGCCTACTACGACAGCCCGGCCGGCGTCCCCAAGGGAGAAGACGGCTCCGCACTCGCCGAAGCGGTGAGCAGGCGGTCCTCCCCGTCTGACGAGGACGCCTTCTATATGAGCTTCCACGGCAGCGAGGACGGGTACCAGCAGCGCCTCGATGGCACCTGGGTGGGGCGTCGCACCTTCACGGTGACCCCCGGAGGGCCGGACTTCCTCGGGATGGACCAGTATCACGAGATGGCGAACACGCGCTCCGACTGCTGGTTGGGCCTACCGTGCCGACGACCATGAGGATCCGGTGGGCACTCTGGCTGGGTCTGGCGCTCGCGGTGCCAGCGCATGCCCAGTCCCGGAAGGCCGCTCCCCCCGCTCCGGGCACGACGGCCGCCCCGCCCGAGCAGCTGCCGGAATGGGCACAAGGAACGGTGCCGTCCGGTGACCCTGCGGCGCGACCGCTGCTGCCCCGCTTCGTCTGGGACCTCCCCGAGGTGATCGGCGTCATCGACATGCCCGGCGAGCAGGTCGCCATGGGGACGCCGGTGAAGCTGCGGGCCGTCCACAGCCGCAGCAGCCTGTCGGAAGCCTACGAATACATGATGCGGGCGTTTGAGCGCGGCGGGCTCTACGTGGCGCCCCCGGGCACACTCAACATCCCTCTCAGTGATCCGGTGCTCACCGGACTGGATGGGACGCGGCTCTTCGCCTACACCGTCATCTTCAAGGCCAACCCCGACGGCACCACGACCCTCATCCTTGGAGAGTCCGACCTGGGGCGACGCCAGAAGACGCAGCGGTTCTTTGCACCCCTCCCGCCGGACGCCCGGTCGCCGATGCAGACGCAGGTCGAGGGCATGCGCACCCTGGTCTACACCACGGCAGAGCGCCCCGAGCAGGTCCTCGGGTTCTACCGGCAGGCGCTTGGAGCGGCGGGGTTCGAGGAGATCGAGCCCCGGCTCTTCCGCAAGGGGCAGACCCTCTGGAAGGTCCGGGCATCCCGGGAGGACGGGCGCACGCAGGTGACGGTCATCGACTCGGCCTACCTTCCGGCTGCGGGGCCGATCCAGCCGCACGGTGGCTGAGTCCCCGGCATCCCGGAAACACGGGGCCATTCGACCGATGGTTGGGCCCGAGCGCCCTGATCCAGACTCGGTGCATATGAGGGGCAAGAACCGGAAACCGCGTGTCTCGCGGCGGGAGTTGGGGCAAGCGCAGGTGGAGTCCGCGCTGACCCTCCCGCTCGCGCTGTTCATGATCCTGGGAGCCATCCAGCTCTTCATGATTCAGAACGCGAGGGTCATGGCCGAATACGCGGCCTTCCGCGCCGCCCGCGCCGGGAGCGTGAACCACGCGAACTGCACGGCCATGTTGCACTCCGCCCTGGCCGCGGTGCTGCCGGCCGTCCGCGCCACGAACGGGATCAGACCCCTCGGCGAAGCGTTCGAAGCGGTCAAAGACAACACCTTCGGTTCCGGCTACGAGATGAGCAATGGGCTCGACGTCGGAAATGAAGACGTTGTCTGGATTTACCGGGACAGTCCGCGTCTCTCGGACATCTCCGGCGATGAAGACTCGGACTTCGACTACCTCCGCGAAGGAGAGGATCCGCTCCAGATCAAGATCTCGTTGGTCTTCTGGTATCCGATGCGGATTCCATTTGCCGACTGGATCCTTTTTCGGACCGCGATGGCAGGGATGGGGATCCAGGAGCACGTGGGGAACAACCCGCTGATGCCGACCGCAGAGACGACGTGGGAGAGAGGCTCCGTTCCTGAATACATCACCCGTTTCAGCGAGGTGCGGAGCAAGATGTCCGAGCACCTGAACGGTCGTCGCTATCTGCTCCCGATTCAGACCAGCTATACGATGCGCATGATGACGCCTGCCAAGCGGCGGCACCTTGCGAATCTGAAGTGCGAGTAGCACAGGAGGTTGCGCACGTGAGATTGGAACGGATGCGCCTGCGGCAGCGTGGACAATCGCTGGTTCTCATGTGTCTGACCATGATGTTCGTGGTCATGATGGTCATGATGAGCATCGGCATCTCGACGCGGGTCAAGGAGAAGATGGAGGCGCAGCTCATCGCGGATGCCGCCTCCTACAGCACCGCCGTCGCGACCAGCCGCACGCTCAATACGATCGCGCTCGTCAACCGCGTGCACGTCGCGACCATGGCCGCGATGACCGCGAACCAGAGCCTCATGAGCTGGGCTGCGATGTATCGCGGGGGGCTCAATGAGCTGGAGGACATGCTCGACACCGCCAAGACGATTGCCGATGCGACCGTCTTCCCTCCGCCGGTTGCCGCGCTCTGCCGAACCGGGAGCACGCTCATCCAGACGGCGCAGCAGTCGCTGAATGTTCAGAAAAACATCACAGAAGCCGCCTGGATGGCCACAGACGCAGCCGCTGCTCTTCTGACAAAGAGAATGCAACGTGGATACAAGGATCAGCAGATCGTCACGCTGGACCGGCTTCGTGAAAACCTGGTGGACAATCAGGGCCTTGCGAACGAGTTCATCCGGGTGGCGACGGAGGGTGATCCTCACTCCGAGTGGGCGGCCGCGGAGACGGGTGACCTCATCTCCAACAGAGAGCGGAGCGCGACGAACCCATATTTCGGATCCGGGAACAGCTACTTCCACGTTCCGCGTCGTCAGTCGCGGGAGATCGCCGTCGAGATCGCGCACGGCTCCCGCGGTCACGAGTGGGTTCGTACACGCGACCACAACAAGGGGTTGTTGGCAGGCCGCCTGTCTCTCGCGGCGATGGGCGGGGTCATCCTGAGTGATGAAATCGGCGAAGGCTGGTTCGGAAACGAGAAGTCCACCAGCGAGACCGGCTACCGGGAGAAGTACGGGACGTCCCCTGCGGCCGCGAACGGCGCGGACAACGCGACGATGCGGATGCCTGTGCATCCGGGGTCCATCTGCCCGACCGTGGCGGTCTATCTCGCTGCTGCTTCCGCGAATCTCTATGGGACGCTGTATAGCGATTTCTTCGAGAACAACAGGGCGACCCACGAATGGAATGGCGGCAGCGACAACAGCGGCCTTTCGACGCTTCATCGCCTGTGGCCCTGTGCTGCCAATTGCCCGGGCATGTGGACCGGCTTCATCGACCTGAACTACACGTTGATGGAGGAGAGCAGGCGCTGGCGGGGGCTCTATGGGCAGCCCAAGGCACTGGTGGCCATCGAGCGGAACTTCGGGGCGCGACAGGGCAACCCGAACCCATGGGAGATGCGCTTCACCATGGACTTTGCGACCTCGTCACCCCAGGAGTTCGACAACCGGGGGGTCCGCCTCTCTGACGGAACGGACATGCGCCTCCAGTACGCAGTGTCCACTGCGATCTCCTATTACCATCGCCCGGATGGGCACTGGGCGGAGCCACCCAACTTCTTCAACCCGTTCTGGCGGGCCACCCTCGTGTCGCCGGCAGTCGATAACAGAACGCACCCGAATCCCGGAGCGGCTGCGACCGGTGTCTTCGGCTCTGCCCGACCGTCATCCACCGACCGGGAGCTTCAGGAGTTGCTGAACGGGCTGCCGAGTGGACAGGGGAGCACGGCAGCGGAACTGGTCAATGAGCTGGCGAGACGGGGGTACCTGGGATGGCAGTGATCAAGAACCGACGCCGGGCCCGTCGTCGTGGACAGGCGGTCGTGGAGCTGGGACTGGCCACCCTGCTGTTCGTCGTCATCGTCGTCGCGGGCATCTACTTCGGCGAGATCGGCATGCTCAACGTCAAGGTGACCGAGGCGACTGCGGCCGCTGTCTGGGATGCCACCGGGCGGCCTGCACACCGGTACTCTGACGCGGGGCGGATCGAGAGTCGTCTCTCTGATGTCGCGTCAGAGACCGAGAGCCTGATCGGAGCGCAATACCGCTACTTTGACGGCCGGGATCTCGGGCAGGGAAGCCCTCCTTCTTATGTCTTTGTGACGGCGGATCCCCTGCGCGTGGAATGTGATGAGTACGAAGCCTCCGGGCTCGGGCCCAACGCCGTGCTCGAGTTCCACGGACAGGTGGAGGATGCGGCGGTCTTCTCGGACGAGAACCACGGAGGGGTGAACTGTCGTGCGACTGCGTCGGCGAGCTTGATCCCCGGGCGTGCGCCGCAGGAGTTCCACACCAATACCGGTTGGCTCAGCGGTCCCATTCTCCGCTCCGCGGAGCTGCCGATGTGCGGTGTGGGGCGCGCATGGGGAGGCTCCTGTAACGAAGTCGGGGTCCCGATCCTGCTCGGCGAGTGGGGGCTGTCCAACCGCAACAACAACGAGCACGAGGAGTGCCACCTGGAGGACCGGGAAGGTTGCTCCAACCCCGGGTACTTTGCGGTCGTGAAAAAGCTCTACGACGGGCCCCTGGGCTTCGGCTCGTCCATCGCCGCGGGGAGCGCCATGGCGCTGGCGACCGTCCAGGTGCTGCCCATGGATTACGGAGCAGAATTGGATTTCTGGCTCTCGTTCCGGGGCGAGGAGAGCCAATTCAGCGAGGCCCTCTCCAACACGATGGGGCGTGAGGCCTTCACCACCACCCCCGGTGGCGAGACCTATGACAGCTCCATCGATCACTACAAGCGGGCCTATGAGGCGCGCCGGGACGCAGGCCGCTGCTGGTTGGGGATGAGGTGCGAGGACTATTGAAGGCCGCCGCGCAACGCGTGGCGCAGGACAGCAGGAAGCTCGTCTGGATCGTGAGCTGCTGTGGGCTCCTCCTGGTGGGAGGCGCCCGGGCTGCGGAGTCCCCTCCCACGTCGCCGAAGTCCGCCGCATCGAAGAAGGGCTCCGCCTCCGCGAAGCCAGCTTCCAGGCCATCGACGAAGGCGGGGACGCCGCCCGACACAGCAGCCGTGGCGGAGCTTCCGGAACCACCGCCGCCCCCTCCGCTGTTCAAGTGGGATGTGCCCGGAGCCCTGGAGCAGATCCCCATTCCGGGAGAGCAGGAGGCGTTGGGGCTCCCGACCCGGATGCATGCCGTGAGGTCTTCCAGGTCGGTCGAGGAGCTGATTCTTCACTTCCGGCAGTCATTCCGGGATGCGCAGCTGTACATCCCGCCGGCGGAGCTGGTGGCGGTGCCGATGCAGGAGCCGAGCGTCACGGCGCTGGACCCGGTTCGGATGCTCTCGTTCATGGCCATCCTTCACGAGAACCCGGATCGGACGGTGACGGTCGTGCTCACCGAAACGAATCTCGCCAAGCGCCAGAAGGTCCAGACCTTCGCCCCCCTCTTCCCGGGCGGAGAGCGCCCCCTGACATCCTCAACGGAGGGGCTCCGGTCACTCTTCTACACCGTCAAGGCGAAGGAGAAGGACGTACAGGCGTTCTACCGCCGGGAGCTGAAGAAGCTTGGCTTTGCCGAGGTGGAACCACTCAAATTCCAGAAGGGAAGAGACGTGTGGTGGGTCCAGTTGGCCCAGGACGGGGAGATCACGAGCGTCTCGGTGATCGACTCGACACAGGTTCCGGTCTCGAGCCCCACTCACGTGAAGTAGCGGGCGCTCGCATCGTCTCCGGGCGTCTACCGGTCGGAATCGATCGGGTCGGATGTCATCGAAGCGCGGGCGGGGGGTAGAGTCCGGACGCGTATGGTGACCAAGAAAGCCCGTCAGAGCCGCGCCGCCTCGTCAAAGGCCGCCCCCCGCAAGTCGACGTCGGCCAAGGCAACCTCCGGCACGGCCCGAGGCGGGACCGACACGGCGACCGGTGTTCCACCGGCGACCGACACCCAGAGCAAGCGACCCACGTCGACCAAGGGGACGTCGGCTGCTTCGAACAGGTCGCGGCCGGTCACCTCTCCGGGCTCGCAGGCCCGGTCCACTTCGCCCAAGAAGACGAAGACCCCCGTCTCGCGGCCGCCCACCCGCTCCCCAGGCACCAAGGCCCCCGCGCGGACCTCGAAGAGCGCCCCCCGCGCCCCGGCGCCTTCCGCCGACGAAACCTTCGAGGACGTCCCGGTCGAGCCGGTCCGCCGTCGCCGCCGCACCGTGGCCACGCCGACCGGGCGCCGGCGCATCAAGACCCATCGCCCGGCACCTCACGCCAGCTCCCCGAAGTCCGTGGACGAGACGCAGCAGGCCGCGGACGAGGCCTCTGACCTCGCCGAGCTCCCGACCCAGACCGCACGTGCCGGGACCGCGCGCGAGGGCCGGACCCTCCCCATCGAGATCGATCCCGAACGCATCGAGCAGTCGCTGCGCAAGCTCGCCGGGGAGCTTTCCACCTGGGCGCGGCGGGGTCGCTACACCAAGGTGCGCTTCCGCTTCCGGGGCAAGCCGCTGCTGCCCGACCTCCCGCTGGCCGCGGTGGTGGCCGCGGAGGGACTGACCTTCTACTGGGGCGGCATCCTCCGGGCGCTGCTCATGAACGTGGCGGGCGGCTCGCTCCTGGACGTGGAGCTCATCCACGACGCCGAGAAGGAGATCCAGTCCGGCAAGGAGGCCCTGCTGAGCGGGGACCTGGACACCGCGCTCGCCCACTATCGGCGCGCGGTGGCGATGCAGCCGGAGGGGGCGCAGGCCCACCTGAACCTGGGCGTGGCGTTGAAGCTCCGCGGTGAGCGCGAGGAGGCTTCGACGGCGCTGAAGCGGGCTCAGGAGCTCGATCCCGAGGGTCCTGTCGGGGCGGAGGCCAAGCGCCTGCTCGAGCGCCTCTGAGGCGGCCGGGAAAGGCCTCCAACTGCGTTGACGGGAGGGGGCCGAGGGGGTACGAAACCTTGATCTTCCGGCGGGTTAGGGCGACTGACCGCGCGCCCCCGCCATCCGACCGCACCCCTTCCCAGGACCTGCCCACAGATGGCCGACGACACCAAGAGCCCCCCCGCGCCCCCTTCGGGCGGCAGCGGCGCGCTCATCCCCGTCAACATCGAAGACGAGATGCGCAAGTCGTATCTCGACTACTCGATGAGCGTGATCATCGGGCGCGCGCTCCCCGACGTGCGCGACGGCCTCAAGCCGGTCCATCGCCGCATCCTGTACGCGATGAACGACCTCGCGAACTACCACAACCGCGCCTACAAGAAGAGCGCGCGCGTGGTGGGCGACGTCATCGGTAAGTACCACCCGCACGGTGATTCCGCGGTCTACGAGGCGATGGTGCGCCTCGCGCAGCCGTGGAGCCTGCGCTACCTGCTGGTGGACGGGCAGGGGAACTTCGGAAGCGTCGACGGCGATTCGGCCGCGGCCATGCGCTACACCGAGGTCCGGATGGACCGCCTGGCAGAAGAGCTGCTGGCGGACATCGACAAGCAGACTGTGGACTTCGGGCCCAACTACGACGACTCGACCACCGAGCCGCTCGTGCTGCCCTGCCGGTTCCCGAACCTCCTGGTGAACGGGGCCACCGGCATCGCGGTCGGCATGACCACCAACATCCCGCCCCACAACATGGGCGAGGTGCTGGACGCCACCGTCCACCTCATCGACAACCCGGACGCGACCGTCGCCGACCTCATGCAGTTCGTGCCCGGGCCGGACTTCCCCACCGCAGGCCTCGTGATGGGCCGCGAGGGCATCCGCCGTGCGTACGAGACGGGCCGCGGTCAGATCATCATGCGCGGCCGCGCCACCGTGGAGGAGACCCGGAAGGGCGATCGCGAGTCGATCGTCATCACCGAGATCCCCTACCAGGTGAACAAGGCGCGTCTCATCGAGAAGATCGCTGATCTCGTGCGGGAGAAGCGCCTCGAGGGCATCTCCGACGTGCGCGACGAGAGCGACCGCGAGGGCATGCGCATCGTCATCGACCTGAAGCGCGATGCGGTGGCGGAGGTCGTCCTCAACAACCTCTACCAGATGACCCAGCTGCAATCGACGTTCGGCATCATCCTGCTGGCCATCGATCGCGGCGCGCCCCGGACCCTGTCGCTTCGGGACATGATCGAGCGCTTCGTCGCCCACCGCCGCGACGTCGTGACCCGCCGCACCCGCTTCGAACTGCGCCGCGCCAAGGATCGGCTGCACATCGTCGAGGGCCTGCTGGTCGCGCAGGATCTCATCGACCACGTCATCACCATCATCCGCCGCAGCCGCGACGTGGACGAGGCCCGGTGGGGCCTGATGCACGTGCTCTCACCCGAGCTCTACGAGCGGGAGCGTTTCGCCGAGCTGCCGCGCATCGATCTGGAGAAGGCCCGCTCCCAGATGGCCGCGCTCGTCGAGCGGGCGCAGGGCGAGGTCCCGACCTACGCTTCCCTCTCTCACGACTACACGGGCGCGGGGTTCAGCGAGCTGCAGGCCAAGAGCATCCTCGAGATGCGTCTGCAGCGCCTGACGGGCCTCGAGCGCGAGGAGCTCTTCAAGGAGCTCATCAGCCTGCTGCGCGACATCGCCCGGCTGGAGGACATCCTCGCCAACGAGTCGAGCCTCCTCAACGTCATCAAGGCCGAGCTCCAGGAGATCCGCGAGCGCTACGCCGATGCACGCCGGACCGAGCTCATGGGCTCGGTGGATGAGATCACCAGCGAGGACCTCATCGCCGAGGAGACCATGGTGGTCACCATGAGCCACGCAGGCTACGTGAAGCGCAGCCCTCTGGCCGAGTACCGGAGCCAGCGTCGCGGCGGCCGCGGCAAGACCGGCGTCAAGATGCGCGAGGAGGACTTCGTCACCGACCTCTTCGTGGCCAGCACCCACGCCTACGTGATGCCCATCACGACCAAGGGCAAGCTCTACTGGCTCAAGGTCCACCAGATCCCGCAGGCGGGTCGCACGGCCCGGGGCAAGGCCATCGTGAACCTGGTGCAGTTCGATCAGGACGAGAAGCTCGCGTCCATCGTGGTCACCCGCGAGTTCACCGAGAACCGCTACGTGTTCTTCGTCACCCGCAAGGGCGTGGTGAAGAAGACCGACCTGACCGCCTTCAGCAACGTGCGGCGCGGCGGCATCATCGCGCTCGGCATCGACGAGAGCGACGCGCTGGTCGGGGTGAAGATCACCGACGGCGACCAGGACATCCTGCTCTCCACCGCGAAAGGCATGAGCATCCGCTTCCACGAGAGCGAGGTGCGCAGCATGGGCCGCACCGCGTTCGGCGTGAAGGGCATCACCCTCGACCCGGGGGATGAGGTCGTGGGCGTCGAGCTGGTGGACGCCGGCAGCACGCTGCTGACCGTGACCGAGAACGGCTACGGCAAGCGCACCGAGGCCTCCGAGTACCGGGTCCAGGGCCGCGGCGGGAAGGGCATCATCGACATCAAGACCACCGAGCGGAACGGTCGCGTCGCAGCCCTCGCGCAGGTGAAGGACAACGACGAGGTGATGCTGGTCACCAACGGCGGGATGCTCATCCGCATGAAGGCGGGGGAGATCTCCGTCATCGGCCGCAACACCCAGGGCGTGCGCCTCATCAGCCTGGAGAGCGCCGACGAGAAGGTCGCCGGACTCTCGCGTCTGCCCGAGGAGAGCGAGGACGAGGAGAGCGGGGAGCTGCCTGAGGACGCCACCGTCGTCGCGGGCCTCGCGGGTGAGCCCCAGGTCTCCGAGACCAAGGAGCTGCCCCCCGCCGCCGCCGATGCCGCGGAGGAAGCCTCGGCGGACGAGCCCGCTGCCGACGCGGCCTCCGGGAACGGCGCGGACGCCGACACCCCGGAGGAGTGAGAACCGGGGGAGGGATGGCGCTCCCCGCACAGGCCGAAGGCCTCCGGGGAGCCTGAAGACCGGGCGCTGGATCGGCCCCTTCCCGGAATCGGCAGGGGGGGGCCGTGGTTGTCCGGACATGGCCCTCCGACCCCGCCTCCGACGTTGGCCCCAGCAGCTCTGGTCCTACTTCCGTGCCCCGGACGTCTCGTGGGCCCGCAAGGGCCTGATGGTGCTGGGGGCGCTCTACCTCTTCACGCCCCTGGACCTGATCCCGGACGCGCTGCCCCTCATCGGCTGGCTGGACGACGTGGGCGTGCTGGCGTTGATCGCCATGTGGCTGTGGAAGGACGTGGAGCGCCACGCCTCCGCCCCGGTGGCCGTCCGCAGCTGACCCCGCGCCCGGATCCCGGCCCGCGCATCGGTCCGCGGACCCCGGCGATCTCCGCACTTGACGGCAGGGGCGATTGACCGCATAACTCGCGCCCCGCAGTTCGCGTTGGTCGAGAGACGCCTAGGTAGCTCAGTTGGTAGAGCAGGGGATTGAAAATCCCCGTGTCGGCGGTTCGATTCCGTCCCTGGGCACTCCTCTCCCCGCACTGCACGTTCCACCAGCGCATGTGCGATCGGGATGTCGTCGCGCACCGTCCGCATGCCCGTGGGTCGGCAGTCGCTGCGCGCGCGCTTCGCGCCCTCAGGAGATCCCCATTGCTGGAAGTTGCCGTTCGATCCGATCCCGCGTGAGCCCGGGAGTTCGCAGGGGTTCGGTCAGACCTGAGGGTTGATCTAGGATGGGCGCGACATGTCTCACCCCGATCACGATCCGAACGCACCGCTGCCCCCGCCGGTGCCCACCCCGCCCCGGGGTGAGACCCCGATCGTGGACGCGGCGTCGGTCGAAGAGCTCCTGCGGCTGCAGGACCAGGTGCCCGATCTCGTCCGCGAGCGCTACGAGCGGTTCATTGCGGTGCTGGGCGTGGAGATCGTGGGCCTGGACACCTACGCCTCGCGTCATGGCGATGTCGCTGCGAAGCGACTGAAGGACCGGGTCCGCGAGCTCGCGCAGCCGATCCTCACCGTCACGAAGGCGCAGGTGCTCGCGGCCATCGGTGACGGCGGGCGGTTTGCCTATCCCACCGCGGAGGCCGCGGTCATCGCGGCGGGACAGCTCCAGCGCGCGGTGCGGCAGGTGAACCTGCGAAGGGGCGCCGACGAGGAGACCATCGAGCTGCGCATCGGCGTTCACTGCGGACCGGCCCTGGTGAACGAGGACACCGGTCGGGTCTACGGGGACACCATCGACGCTGTCGTCCGGCTGACCGCCAAGGCCGGAGCGCGACAGATCCTCATCTCCGAGGCGGTCCGCGGGCATCTCATCGGACGGCACCTGCTCGAGCCGCTGGGGACCCTGGAGCTGCAGGGGCAGTCCCGGGAGCTCGCGCTCTTCAGCGTCGCCTGGGATGTGCCGGCAGAAGCCGGAAGTGGGAACGACGTCCCGCCGGAACTGGATGCGCGCTACGTCCTGAAGGCCCGGTTGGGAAGCACCGGCCGCTCCTCGGTGTGGCACGCCCACGATGTGGTGCGTGACCAGGACGTGGCCATCAAGGTCCTCCACGCCCCCCAGGCCCTCTCCGCGGGAGAGCGCGAGCGGCTGGCGGATGAGATCGAAGCGGCCACGCGCCTCGAACACCCGAACCTCGTGCGTATCGAGGACTGCTCCATCCACTCCGGCGCCTCCGGCTACGTGGTGATGGAGTTGATCCCCGGCGGGACCACCCTGCGCGAGCGCCTCGAGGAAGGACGCTTCAGTCCGCACGTGGCGGCCCTCATCCTCCACGAGGTCGCCGAGGCGATCGCGGCGGCACATGCCGCGGGCATGCTCCACCGGGACCTGCGCCCGGAGAACGTGCTGCTCTCCGAAGATGGGGCGCTGAAGGTCACCGAACTCGGGATGGCGCTCGACGATGCTCAGCGGCGCAGTCCCGAAGGCGCGGCGCTGGCGGGCTCACCGGCCTATCTCTCGCCCGAGCAGGTGCGCGGCGATCCGGCGCTTCCGGCGAGCGACGTCTTCTCCCTCGGCATCGTGCTCTACGAGCTGCTCACCGGGCAGTTGCCCTTCGTCGGCGCCTCCCCCTCCACGGTCATGTTCCGGATCGTCGAAGGTCGCTACAGCCCGCCCGAAGGGCTCGATCCGGCGTTGGGCGGCGTGTTGCGTCGCTGCCTCGAGGTGGATCCCTCCGCCCGCTTCGCGGACGCGGCAGAGCTCCGTGATGCGCTCCGGCGCGTCCTGCACCAGCGCGGGGTCTCCGATCCGGGAGCGGCGTTGGCGACGATCCTGGTGTCCGGCGAGGACGCCGATCGCGAGGCCGTGGAGCCCGCATCCGGACTGCATGGAGTCTCCGCTGCCCGGGGCCCCGCGTTCTGGACCCGCACGAGGGGAGGCCTCGCGGCAGCGGCGGTGGTGGTCATCCTGCTGGGGATCGGTCTGTTGCGCCCGGGCGACGCGACGGACCCTGCAGCGCTCGCCGCCGCCGGCCCCGAGGAGCGAATGGAAGAAGGGCTCGACCTGAGCGATGCGCCCGCGTCTGCCTCGGCCTTCAACGACGCGCTGGCCGCAGACGCGCTCGCGGCCCAGGAAGAGGCGGAGGAGGCCGCACGCTTGAAGGCCAGCCGCCTGCAGGAAGAGGAAGAGGCGCGGCTTCGCGAGCTCGCCCGATTCGAGGGCGAGCTTCGCGAGGAGGCAGAGGCGGAGGGGGCGGACGACGATGGTGCCACCCGACTGGCCTCCGGATCCTCAGATGGATCCACGGCGCCTGCCGTTGCCACTGCCCGACCGCAGCCCACCGAGACGGCCCGGCGGACCCGGCGACGGAGAGCGTCGGCGCCAGTCGCTCCCCGCACCGGAACGGTCAAGCTGAGCGTGACCGGTTGGGCGGACATCGTGGTCAACGGCAAGTCGTATGGACGCTTCCCCCAGGTGAGCTCGCTCACGCTCCCCGAAGGCGCCCACACGCTCGAGCTGCTCAACCCTCACCGTGAGCCGTACCGCAAGCGCATCCGCGTGACGGCCGGCAAGGAGGTGGCACATCGTGCCGAACTCGTCGCGCGTCCCTAGCGCCCTGGGGCTCTGCCTGTTCGTCCTCTCGTCTCTGCTCGCGGCCCCCGCCTCGGCCCAGACCTCCGCGTCACTGGACGCAGCGGTTCGCGACTTCGAGTTCGCGGAGTTCGAGAAGGCCCGGGATGCACTCGCCCCCATCGCCGAGGATCCCGAGCGTGCGCCCGAAGAGCGGGCCCGGGCCCGGACGTACCTGGCGGCAACCGAACACGCCCTGGGGGACGTGGAGGCGGCGCGTGCCCACTTGAGCATCCTCTTCCGGGAGTCGCCGGACGTCCGGCTCGATCCGGGGCTGTTCCTCCCGGAGCTGGTGCGGCTTGCCGAAGAGGTCCGGGACGAGGTCGCCCTGCAACGCTCCCTCCTCGAACCCCGGGTGGATCTCGCGGAGCCCCCTCACGTGGCGTTCGCCTTCCTTCCGTTCGGGACGGGCCAGTTCGCGAACGGCCAGACCACCAAGGGGTTCGCGTTCCTCGCGGGAGAGGCGCTGCTCTTCGGCGTCTCCACGTTCCTCTATTCGCAGTTCTCGGGGCTCAAGGAGGTCGACCACGGGTTCCTGAGGGGCGGGGAGTTCTCCGATCCCGAGGCCGCGCGCCGACTCCAGCTCGGGTACTTCGCAACCTTCTGGGCGGGCATGGCGCTCAATGTCGGCGGCGTGGTGGACGCACTGATGTCCCGACAGACCTCCGCGCAGATGGCCCGGGCTGCGGGTGCGCCGCCTCCCTTCCCGACCGTTCACGAGCGCCGCCCGTGAGGCGTGGCGACCACCTGGAATCGACGCCTGGAGTGATCCGATGATCCGCAACTCGAACGTCGTGAGGACCGCGCTGGCGCTGGCCGTGGTCACCCTGATGGGCGCGGGGTGCTTCTGGCTGGAGCCCATTGCGCCGTATGACCCGGATGCCGGTGAGAACCCCGGGAGGCCGGATGGCGGCGGGCCCCCGGATGGGGGGGGCGATCCCGACGCGGGAGTTCCACCCCTGGATTGCGGACCGGAGACGCCGGTCCCCGCGGGCGCGAACCTGGACGTTTCTCCGGGGGAGGCGCGGGCCTGGATGTACCTCCAACCGGGGAACACGTTGTTCCCCGACGCCGAGGGCCTCCGGTTGCAGCTCTCCGAGCCCCGCTCAGAGAAGGTCCCGGTGGAGGTGCGCTCGAGCGCAGTGGACGTCGTCGAACCGGAGAGTGAGTGGGTCTGTATCCCTGCCGGCGAATCGGAGGTGACGGTGGCGCTCGCGGCGCGGGCGACCGGGTCCGCGCAGCTCGACGTCGTGATGGACGGGGCGGTGGTCCATTCCCTCGAGGTGATCGTCGTCGATGGTCTGCCGACCTTCTCGCTGAATCCGGCAAACGGGTACTACAACCCGGGGGACGTCGCGCACCTCTCCCTCCGCCTCTCCCATCCCAGCCCTGAACCGGTCACGGTGACGGCGACGTTTCCAGCGACCGGCGACACCTACGGGCCCTTTGAGTTCCCTCCCGGAGCCATGGAGCTGACCGAGTCATTCGAGCTCCCCCCCGCCCCCTCTGTGGAGGTTCGCCTCGACTCGCCCGAACTTGACGGGTCGGTCTTCGGCGAATACCGCCGCGTGGGTTCGCATCTGCTGCTCAGTGAGCTGCTGATGGATCCGCACAACGGTTTCATCGAGCTCTACAACCCCACGGATGAGCCCATCTCGCTGCAGGACGAGCAGCTCGTGGTGCACGCCGGAGGGGACTCCCATCTGGTCCTGACCACCTTCCAGTTCAATCACGCCGTGGCGCCCCGCTCATACCTCCTCGTCACCTGGGGCTCCTGGTCGAATGGGGTGAACCTGGAAATTGTCCCGCCCCCCGCGCTTGTGAACGGGCGTCGCCTTTACCTGGGGCGGGTGCATCAGCACGGAAAGTCGATGGCGTCGGTCATCGACGCCGTCCACTGGCGGCATCCCTGGTCCTATGGCGCCAGCAGTCTCGAGCGCAAAGCGTGGGAGGACGCCACCTCCGAGGACATGATGCCCGGGGGGCGCTACGCCGACGTGGGCAATGCGCACGACACGTACGCGGCGGGCGTCCCGGAACTCGATTCGTTGAGTGACTTCGTGGTCAGGGACACGCCCGCGCCCCAACACGCACTGAGCGGCCCGGAGTCCTTCTTCACGCCGAGCGCTCCGTGATGTTCCACGGGGGCAACCCGGGCCCGGTTGCTCCCGCTGCGGCGCCGTCACCGTCGGGGGCTCAGCGCAGCTGCAGCAGCGCCTCCTGAATGCGGGCGAAGAGGGGGCGCTCGCCCCACAACTCATCGAAGAGCCGGACCACGTCCCTGGCCGACACGTTCTGACCGTGGGCCGCGTCGTTCCGTAAGCGGGCCGCGATGCGGAGGCGATCGAGCTGGTCCCTCTCCGACAGCGCCACCAGGGCGCTCCAACCTGCTTCCAGGGACGCCTCCCGCAGAGATCGCAGGGCGAAGACCGACTCGCCCAGCGTGGGCGGATGGAGGTGCTCCTTCCACCAGCGCCGGGCCTCTTTTCCCCGGAAGAGGAGCTGCTCCAGGCCGTCGTCGCCGAATGCCGCGCGAAGGGGCGGAAGGGCGGCCTCCAGCAACAGCCTCCGACACAGCTCAATCTCGAGCGCCCGGGTGTAGCCGATGGCCGCCGAGGCGATGTCGAAGCGGGTCTGCTGCTGCGCGAGCTGATGGACGCTGTCGGCGGAGGCGAGCGCGAGCTGGCTTCCGGGGTCCAGCTGTGACCAGAGGCCTGGGTGACGGTCCCGGAGGCGCCGGATGGAGGCCTGGATGGGCTGGGGGGCCACCGTCTCCGGGGCCCTCCAGTAGCTCACGGCCGGAGGGAAGAGCTCCCCAACCGGACGCGCGTCCACCAGCACCGGCCAGTCCCAGCGATGCGCGGCATAGGGGTCGACCCGGCCGAAGGAGGAGCGGATGAACGTACCGTCACGCAGCTCCACCTCGGCCATCTCCGCGAGGGCGGTGAGGGTGGGCTCCTGCTGCCAGTGGACCACGCGGATGTCCCGGACGCGGAACCACAGGGGGATCGCGTGCTCGCTCTCCCCGTAATAGGGCGGGGCCTGCCTCAGCTCGACCTCCGGCAGCGGACCGAGATGGATCCGGTCGATGCGCAGGGCATGCAGGGAGCTGAAGTTGGTGACGTAGAGCACCCGCTCCACCTCCCGTGACAGCCGCTCATGGGTGACGGTGGGCAGCACCTCCTGGATGGCGCGTTTGCCCACGTAGAGCCGGCCCCACCACGTCCACTTCCGGTCCTCGGGGGCGAGGCGGAGGCTCTCCACGTGGGCCGCGATGGTCTCGGGCTTCACCACGGGATTCCAGACGGCCAGCAGCGCGAGCCTGGACTCATCCATGGACAGCCACCTCCCACCTGATGACTGCGCGACGGTCGGTCGGAGCCGTCAGCGGGACCTGCGGCGGATGGGGCTCGCACCGCCTCGACGCACGTGGGTACCTGATGGGGGGCAGCTCCATGGATCCTCCGGGGAGAGGTCGGGATGGGGACGACGTCCGCTGCGGCGTGTCAGTAGGGGTACTCGCGCAGGATGCCGCGCACGCGCGCCTCCAGCGGTTCTTCGGAGATGCGGCGGGGCAGGAAGTGGGGAGACGGGCCCTGCTCGAGCGCCTTCAACGGGGCCTCCAGAGGTGCCCCTGCAGCCCACGCGGCATCGAGATCCGCGAGCAGCTCCCACACCTTCTCGCCGCTCAGACGCTCCCGCAGCTCCCGCGCCCGGACCACCGTACCGAGAGCGTCATGTCCCCGCGCCGCGAGGCGGAGGGCGCTGGCGACCACGTGGGAGGGCGCGAGGCCCCGATCCTCGCCGATCCGCTCGAGCTGCTCGATGGCCGGACGCAGCTGCGCCTCATTCGGCTCGGGGTTGCACAGCCCGATCTCCAGCTGCGCCCGGGCGAGCGCCAGCTCGACGAACGCCCGTGAGGTGAGATCCAGAAAGGGGGCCGTCAGCACCTCATCGACGCGCGGCAACAGCGCATCCAGCGCCCGCTCATCCCCGCGGATGCCCTGGACGCGGAGCAGCTCGCTGAGGGCGAAGGTGGACTCCTCGGCGAGCAGTCCGTCCAGCCAGGCATCGACAACGCGCTCCAACAGCGACGCGGCCTCGTCGTAGCGGCGGAGGCGTGCGAGGGCCCGGCCCACCGCGCCCCACAGGCGCAACCCTCCGCGCTCACAGTGCAGCAGCGGGGGCGCCTGCTCCCGGGCCTTCTCGAGCACCTCCTCCAGGTTCGGCTCGCCGCTCTCGGTGATCGACTGGAGGACGTGGGCCAGCATGGTGTAGCGCACCAGCGCGTGCGTATGGCGCAGCACCTCGTCCGAGGGCCACGGAAGCGGCGCCTGCGCGCCATGGTGCCGCTGGGCCACCTGGCGGGCGAAGGCGGCCATTTCGCGATGTTCTGCGGCCTCGTCGCCCAGCGCCTTCTCGAGCTGTTCGGCGGTGCGGGCCACCCCGGTCCAACCCAGCAGGGGGCGCCCCGGCCGGAGCGCGAGGCGGTAGAGCGCCCGGGCGCTCGCGCGGGCCTTCCGGGGATCCCTCAGCGTGTCCGGGAGCACGTCTCCGAGCCCCGGGAAGACCTTGGCCACGGCCTCCTCGAGGGTCTCGGCACCGAGGATCTCCAGCTGCCCGTCGACCACCTCCTGCGCCTCCTCGAGCTGGAGGGCGGGAACCAACACCCGGCGGACGCCGAGCGCATTGCCCATCACCACGCGGAGCTTGGCGGAGAGCCCTTCCACGGGCGCCAACGTTCCATCGGTGCGGAGCACCGCGGTGGAGGTGAGATCCTCGGGAACGCGGCGATCGGCCAGGAGGGACGCGGCGGACAGCGCGAAGGGGAGCCCGAAGGATTCTCCATCGAGCAGCGTCTGGTTCGTGGGTCCTCCATAGAGCAGCACCCCCACCCACGACTCCCGCCGCAGCAGCGCCTGGGGGCGGGTGAGCTGGGGCAGATCCCGGAAGACCCGCCCGAAGGCGTGCTGCATGGCCCCCATGGCCCGCATTCCGAACGCCAGCTCGGCGCCGAAGCGGGTGGGCAGTGGGGTCAGCCGGGCGAGGCCCCCTTCCGGACAGGCGCCGGCGCGCACCGTGAGCAGGAGCACCTCCCCGAGTTCGGTCGAGGGGGGACGCGCACAGCCCAGCGCGTGGGCGCGGCGCTCCAGCTCGGGCTCGTGTGGCCAGAGCCAGGGATGCTGGCCGAGCGCCGCCGCGAGCTCACGTCGCTCCCAGCGACTCAGTCGCTCCTGAACCAGGAGTTCGCGAAGGGACCGGACCGGCATCGCTCAGTCCGCGCTCAGCCGACCCCACCAGGCCTCGGGATCCGTGGAGGCCACCGCCGCAAGATGGGCGTCATCCGTCCAACCGGGGAGCATGCTCCACAGCGAGTGATGCACCGCTGCGTGGCGGTCCAGTCCCTTCAGGGCGCGGCGCAGGGCGTCGGGGGCCTCGGTGCCTCCCAGGACGAACTGCACCGACTCCAGCCGATCCCGCTCCTGCACCCACTCCCGGGCCCGCTCCCGGGCCTCCGGAGCACCGCTGAGGATGGCCTCCTCCAGCGCACCGAAGGCGACGCGCAGCAGGCTCGAGGTGGCGATGGCTTCGGCCACCACCTCCTCCCGCAGTGCAAGCGGTTGCGCCTGCAACCATGCCCTTCCCGAAGGTCCCGGAAGACGCATGGCCAGCAGCTGATCCAGGCTCAGCGTCCCGGTCTTTCCCGGCGTCCACAGTCTCCCGAGCATCCCCACCGCGGCCACCCGCGAGAGCACCGACGGCGACGTCGCGAGGGCCTCGTACGCCTGCTGCAGCCAGGGCGCGATGGACTGCGCGTCGACGAAGGACGAAGCGGGGGGGACCTGAAGCGGGGACCGGTCCGGGGCCGGAGCATCCGCGGGACCGACCAGGTGCAGGGTCGCGCCGCTGGCATCCAGTTGCCAGACCGCATCCACCCCGCGCCCCTGGAGGCGCAGCCAGGTGAGCTCGGCGCGGGCGTCGATGATGAGTTCACCCTCCGGCAGGCGCTGGCTCGCGCCGCCCTGCAGGCGGGCTTCGAGCTCGCTGTCGACGACGTAGATCCCGGGGTGGCGCGACCACCAGCGCAGGTCCCCGAGGGCCTCGGAGAGGGCGGCGGCGCGCGGCGTGGTCGGGACGACCCGCTCGGCAGTGTGCGGGGCGGAGAGGAGGTGGGTGAGCACCTGCGGCAGCGCGGGGGCGAGGGAGAGCCCCATCCCTTCGGCACTGTCGGGCACGGCAAGCCGCTCCAACGGTTGGAGGGTGGCGTCCTCGAGGCCCAGCTCAGGCGGCGGGGAGAAGGTCTGCGTCATCATGGCGGTGTCCTCCCATGGAAAACTCATGGGCTGTTCCTGTCGATGGAGAGGCCGCAGCAGCCCGACCTCTGACAGCGAGCCATCAGGTGGTGGGCGGAGAGGTGGGGGCGACCCGCAGCAGGGCCACCAATTGTTGCCGGGCCAACGCCAGATCCTCGGGTGCCCACTGGCCCTCCGCCTCGATGGCGTCCAGGCTCCGGGTGAGCGCATCCCGGCAGCGTTTCTGCGCCTGGTAGAGCCGGTTCTGAACCTTCTTCGGGTCCAGTCGGACGGGAGGCGTGGTGGCGGCGTTGGCGGCGACCTCCTGCTCCACCAGGGTCTGGATGTCGGTGCGGCCCTCGACCAGCGCCTTGAGCTGCGGCCAGCTGGACTCCAACGCGGCGCGATCCTGGGGACGGCGGGTGGCCACCGCCGCGGCATGGGCGCGATCGAGCAGGATCCAGCGCTGCGCGACCTCGATGGGGTCGGCCAGCTCCGGGGCTTCCTGGGGCGCGTATACCGCGTCCTCCGTCAGCAACTGCCGGGCGTTCTTGCGCAGGAAGGTCCGCACCTCATTGATGATGACCACCCGCAGGTAGCCCCAATGCTTGCCTCGGAAGGTGTCCGGCGCATTGAGGATCTTGAGCAGGACGTTGTTGACCAGGTCGTCGACGAGATCCGAAGAGCGATGCCGGTGGAGGGTCCGCGTCACCTGACCGCGGATGAGGTCCTGGAGCGCGCCCGCGGCCGCCCGTCGCTCGGGCCCGGTGGACAGCAGCGCCTCGACCAGGGGCGCGGGATCCGGAGACGGATGTTCCGGCGTCGCACCGACCTCCCCCTCCTGCCCCGTGGTGGTGTGCTGCAGATTCCGGCCTTGCCCCATGCGCTCGGATCCTCCCCGTGTGGTGTGAGCGGCAGAATAGCTCCGGGGTCTGACATCCCTTCGAGGCCCCCCGGCAACCGGGCCCACCCTATCGGGATTGTTCGGGCTCTGCCCGTGGGCGACACTGCGCGTCATGTCGACCCCGCTGCAGCGCTTCCGCCTCGTGGCCCTCCTCGAGGGGCTCTCCTACGTCCTGCTGGTCTTCGTGGCCATGCCACTGAAGTACCTGCTGGAGCTGCCCCAGGCGGTGCGGGCGTTGGGCAGCGCGCACGGCGCCCTCTTCGTGCTCTTCGTGGTGCTGCTCACGCACGTGCTGGTGGTGCGTCAGCTCAGCTTTGCGCGGGCCGCGCTGGCCTTCGTCGCCTCGCTGGTGCCCTTCGGCGCCTTCTGGTTCGAGGCGAAGCTGCGGCGGGAAGAGGCCGCGGCAGGGGCTTCTGCCACCGCGCAGTAGCCCGCCCCGCAAGAACAACCCGGGGGCGCACGCCTGCGTCGCGTGGGCCCCCGAGGGACGCGGCCGCGAGGTGGGCCGCGTCGTGAAGTGGCGATGGGCGGCGTCGAGCCGGCGCTTCAGCCGTGCTGCTCGGCTTCGTAGGCGTCCGCCTCGGCCTTGGTCTTGTGGATGATGCCGTCCGGATGCTCGGGGGGCATGTACAGGGTGTAGAGCCTGAGCGGCTCCTTGCCGGTGTTGATGACGTTGTGGTGCTGGCCTGCCGGCACGACCACCACGACGCCGTCCGCGAGCGGGTAGGTGTCGTTTCCGACGATCGCCTTGCCTTCACCCGCCTCGACCCGGAAGAACTGATCGTGGTCGTCGTGCGTCTCGGCGCCGATCTCCTCTCCCGCCTGCAGGGTCATCAGGACCAGCTGGCTGCGCGGCGTGGTGAAGAGGACCTTGCGGAAGTGGGGGTTCTCGAGGGTCGCGGTTTCAATGTTGATGGTGTAGCCCGACATGCGGTGTCTGCCCTCCGGCAACGATGGGAGGCGCCACGTCGTGACGCGTCAATCCCGTGGATTCGCAACTCCCTCCCGGAACGGCCGAGAATGGAGGGTTGTTGAAGGAGAACTCATCATGAAGATCCCCAGCGTCAAGAACAGCTTCCAGGCCGTCGTGTCCCGCGGGAAAGAGGCCCTGCCCGAAATCCCGAAGGTGAACGTCGCCGGGATCGCCGATCGGTTCTCGCCTCCCAGCGTGACCGAGGCGGCCGCAAAGCGGCTTGGCGGACTTCCCGCAATCACCTTCCCGGATGCGCAGGATGTGAAGGACGTGTTCGGCGACGTGCGCGAGGCGGGAGGGCAGGCGGTGTCCGGTGCCCGGGAACGGATGAGCTCCATCTTCGGTGGCGTGGGGGACTTCCTCGGTGACGCCAAGGACAAGCTGGAGGACTTCGTCGACGGACTGGGTCCCCAGCTCAGCGAGATCAAGGACAAGGCGATCACCATCGCCCTGGATGAGGCCTTCAAGCTGCTGGCGGCCCTGCCGGGCGAGATCGACCAGAGCAGCCTCAACCGCATCATGGATCTCGGCGGCGTCAAGGCGCCGGAGCGCCCGCTGACCGCGGAGGAGCGCGCCATCCTCGAGCCCATCTTCGGCGACGGGCTGGACTACGACGCCATCCGGGTCCGGGTCGGCGACATCGGCATCTTCAATCAGGACGACCGCCCGCTGGTGATCGGCAACAGCATCCTCATCCCCGAGGGGCGGCTGCGGAATGGGGAGATCCGGCGCGACGACCTGGTGCACGAGGCGCTGCACAACTGGCAGTTCCAGCGCGGTGGCATCGAGTACATCAAGCAGTCGGCGCAGGACCAGCTGACCGGCGGCCACGGCGCCTACGACGTCTCGGAGGCGCTTGCCAACCGCACGCCCTGGAACGAGCTGCGCACCGAGCAGCAGGCGGTGATCATCGAGACCGCCTTCGAGAAGGGCTACTTCGATCGGGACAACGCCCGGGTGATCATTGACGGGGTGGACCACACCGCTTACTTCGAAGCGTGCATCGCCGCGATGCGCAGCGGTCAGGGCGCGCCCGGCGGCGAGGGTGCCAACCACGGCTGAGTCTCACGCCTGCCCGGCGAGCTCAGGCCGGGCCACGTGAGGAGCCGTTTCGTTGCCGAACCCATCCGATCCCAAGGTGATGAAGGCGCTCCGGGAGGCGGCCGACGCGTGCGGTCTGCCGGAGCACTACCGCTCCTGCGTCCGTCCGCTGCTGAGGGATCCCGAGGGCCGGTGGCCCAGGTGCTGCGGATCGTCCTGTGACCCCTGCGCTCAGACGCTGATCGACGTGGCGGTTCTCACGCTGCGCGCGCTGGGCGAGCCGCGGAAGGCGCCCATCGACTGAGTGGCTGGGGACCGCGTGCGTGTCCCCGGTGACCGCCATCCACCGGCAGCCGCGCCCTGGGTGTCTGCGCGGTGACCGCCATCCACCGGCAGGCGCGCCCCGGTGTATGCGCGGTGACCGCCGCCCTTCGGGCAGGCGAGCCCCGGCGTGTTCGCGGTGATCACGGTTCGCCGGCAGTCCAGCACCGGCATGTTCGCGGTGATCACCGCTCACCGGCAGGCGCGCCCCGGAGTGTTCGCGGACGTTCGCAGCAAGCCGCGCCCCGGCGGGATCGCAGAAGCCCGCGGCACTTGGGTGGAACGCCGACCGGCCATCTCTCCGAAGGAGGCGCGCTTCATCAGCGGAGACCTGGTGCCCCCCGCGCTTGCGGCCTCAGACGCCTGAGGGATCCGCGCGGCGTCGCTCACGTTGCTCCTGCCGGATCTCCTGCTGCTCAGCCTCGGAGAGTTCACGTCGGATGGCCGGGAAGAGGAGGGCTTCCTCCATCACCAGATGCTCGGCGAAGTCCCGGCTGAGGGCCTCGGCGGCGCGGGCCACCGACGTCCGCGCGAGAGCGTCCTGGGGAGAAGTGCGCAGCGCGATCACCGCCCGGACGAGCTCCTCAACCAGCGGCTCCTGCCGTGCGTGCTGGGATTCCATCTGCTGCAGCGTCGGCGCGAGGGCCGGCGCGTGGGCGAGCAGGCGCGGAACAATGCTCTGCTCCTCGTCCTCGACGTGCAGGGGAAGGGCGAGGGTGAAGTACCGCAGCACCGCGTCGCAGGCGCTCTGGACCTCCGCGTCCGGAAGATCGGCGCGCAGCCCCAGGGTGCGTGCGACGCCGCAGAAGTGGCGGATGCGACGGTGGCAGCCGAGCAGCAGGCCCACGACGTCATCTTCGGACTCCTGCTTGGCTCCCAGCTGCAACAGCATCATGACCCTCCTGCCACTCACGCCGGAGCCCCGGGGCGAAGCGACGACCTTGCCCTGGCTGCCCGGACCCACTGACGTGAAGGACCCTAACCGGCCGCAGAGAGAACAGCAGGGCCCGCCGCAGGCTTCCTCACTCCGGGCATGACTGCAGGTGACCGGGCAGATGAGCTGCGGTGGGCGCGGGTGTCGCAATCCACGACGTCCCGCTACGTTTGCTGCCACATGCCGCCCGCGCCACCCGTTCCCGTGGGAGACCCGACCTCCTCATCGATCGCGTTCGAGCAGGTCAGCGCGGATGACCTCGCAGGCCGACCGCACCTCCTCACCCTCCTCGCGGTGGGGCTGTTGGTGATCATCGCCTCGCGCCTGCTGCACGAGATCGTCGGCCATGGGCTGCCCTGTGTCCTCGGAGGCGGGGAGTGGCGGGGCTTCTCCACCTCCTGGACGGTGTGCGCAGATGCCGGGATGTCGTCGACCGCCCGGGGTGTCCAGCTCGCGGGCGGCACGGTGATTCAACTGCTCGCGGGGCTGTTCGCGCTGGGGTGGTTGCGGCTGCGTCCGCCCACCAGCGGGCTCGGGTATGCGGTGCTCTGGCAGACCGCCGCGGTGAACCTCTTTCTGGCGACCGGGCCGCTGATGATCGATCCCATCACCGGCGCCCACGAGTGGGGAGATGTCCTGCGCCTCCACCTCACCGCTCCGGCATGGCGCTGGGGGGGGATGGCCGTGGGGGCGATCCTGACGATGGGGGGCTACGTTCTGCTGCTCCGCCAACTCGAGCCTCTCCTGGCCAGCGCGCCGGCCTGGAGGACGCCTCTTGTCAGGGCATTGTGCTGGGGTCCGCTCCTGCTCGGCGCCGGCCTGGTCCTGCCATTGGCCTCGCTGCGCAACGTGCTCGGGATGGGAGCCGCGTACGACTCGACCATGACAGTCTTCGGCGCGGTGAGCTTCCTCTTCTGGATTCCCTTCTCGGCCACCGCCGCGGCGCCGGGGAAGCCTCCCGGGTTCAGGTGCACCCCCATCGCACGCGTGCCGGCGCTGTGGGGCCTCGCGCTGGTGGTGGCGTTCCTCACCATCTGGCTGGTCGGGCCGGGCGTGCCCATCAGCAGCTGAGCCTTCCGTTGGAGGCGCTCCGGCCGCTCGCCCCGCTCCGGAGGGAGGGCGGGGTCAGCGGCCCTGAAGGAAGGTGGAGAGCGCCTCGAGCCGGTCGGTGTGGATGAAGTCGACGCCGGCATCGAGCATGGCCTGCCAGACCTCTTCACGATCCGGTGCGCCGTAGAAGCGGACGACCCGTCCCTTCTCGTGCGCATTGGTGGCCAGGCAGTAGAGCCGCTCCCGGTCCTCTTCAGGCAGCTCGCCGACCCCGTTCCAATCGAGGTAGTTGCTCCACTTGAGCGCATAGGCGCGCCACCGGCCCTCGCCGGCCGGGGGATCGTCGAGCGAGAAGTCGTTGCTGTCTCGCCAGACCGGGCTGTCGGGGGTCTCCTCCACGAAGGCCGTCTTGGCCTCCGCATCCCCGGTGAGGATCACCCGCACCGGCGCGGGACCCGCCTCGGAGCTGCGCAACATCCCGTAGCCGGCGAGCAGGGCGTTGAGGTCCTGCACCAGGTCCCGGTGTCGGTCCTTGAGATCGATCCACAGGGTGAAGGTGGCTCCGGGCGCATGAATGCTGCCCTCCGCATCCACCCGCGCCTGCAGCGGCTCGAGATAGAGCGCCTCGAGCGTGCCGGGTGAACCCCAGCCCAGGTGGCTCACCTTGAAGCGACCGCCGTCGTAGAAGACGTCGGCCTCGACGCTGTGGAAGCCGGCCTCGAGCGCATCGTGGAGTGGTCGCGGATGCTCGTAGTCGTTGTGCGCATGCGCCAGGGCCAGCGCCGGCAGCTCAGCGGGCAGCAGCGGCCTCGAGGGCGTGGGCACCTGCCCGTCGTGACAGACCTCCGGTTTCGGCCCGCAGCCGACGAGGCAGAGGACCAGGAGCGACACGTGGATGGGGAGCAGGCGCATGCGCGCATTCTGGCACAGCGCCGCTTCTCCACCCGGTCGGGTGCGCAACCGGGACCGCAGAAGGGGCGCGGAACCCGGAGATCCCACGCCCCTGATGCGCTGTGCAGTGTCCGCTTCAGGCGGGAACGTCAACGCGCTGATGGCAGCGTCGCCCTCCCGCCCCGACGGCGCCTACCACTTGCTGTAGACGCGCTGCGGTCGGCTCGGAGCCGGGGTCGAGGGGCGCGACGCTCCACTGACCGGAGTGCGTCCTCCACCGCTGGCGCCATTGCCGGAACCCGATGAGGCGCCGTTGCTGCCACTCCGGGCACGACGGGGACCCCCGCGTCCGCCACCGCCGGCGCTGCGACCTTCGCCACCCCGACCACCGCCGGCGCTGCGACCTTCGCCATTGCGCCCACCGCCGCCATTGCGCCCACCACCGCCTGCGGAGCGCCCACCACCGCGTGGGCCACCGCCGCCACGGCGCTGCTGGCCGAGCGGAGCACGGCGCTCCTCCACCTCACCCGCAGGCAGCGGGGTTCCGGGAGGGAAGGGGTGGTCGGCGACCACGGGGACGCTGCGGCGGATGGTCCGCTCGATGTCACGCAGGAAGACCCGCTCCTCGCGATCGACGAACGAGAGCGCCATCCCGCTGTTCCCCGCGCGGCCGGTGCGGCCGATGCGGTGCACGTAGGACTCGGGCACGTTGGGCAGCTCGTAGTTCACCACGTGGGTGATGCCGTCGATGTCGATGCCGCGCGCGGCGATGTCGGTGGCCACCAGCACCCGGGCCGAGCCGTCCTTGAACGCCGCAAGGGCACGCTCACGCGCGTTCTGCGACTTGTTGCCGTGGATGACCGCGGCACCGACGCCGGCCTTGTTGAGCTGCTCGCTCACGCGGTTGGCGCCGTGCTTGGTCCGGGTGAAGACGAGGGTCATCTTCATGGCCGGGTTCTGCAGCACGTGGGTGAGCAGGTGGCGCTTCTGCTTCTGGTCCACGAAGTAGACCTGCTGGTCGACGCGCTCGGCGGTGGACGAGACCGGGGTGACCTCGACCTTCACCGGATCCACCAGAATCTGCTGGGCGAGCTTCTGGATGTCCGGCGGCATGGTCGCGCTGAAGAAGAGCGTCTGCCGGCGCTTGGGGAGCTGCTGGATGATGCGCTGGACGTCCCGGAGGAAGCCCATGTCGAGCATCCGGTCAGCCTCGTCGAGGACGAAGATCTCCACGCCCTTGAACGACACCAGGCCCTGACCGATGAGGTCGAGGAGGCGTCCCGGGGTGGCCACCAGCACGTCGGGGCGGCTGCGGAGTGCCTTCTCCTGTCCCCCCTGGCCGACGCCGCCGAAGATGACCGTGTTGGTCAGCTGGGTGTGCTTCCCGTAGACGGTGAAGCTCTCCGCGATCTGGCTGGCCAGCTCACGGGTGGGGGTGAGGATCAGCGCGCGGATCGGCCGGCCCTGCACCGTGGACTGGGGGCGGGTGACGCTGAGGTGATGGAGGATGGGCAGCGCGAACGACGCGGTCTTGCCCGTTCCCGTCTGCGCGCAACCCAGCACGTCGCGTCCCTCGAGGGAGGGAGGAATCGACTGGCGCTGGATGGGCGTAGGGGTGGTGTAGCCCTCCTCGGCCACTGCACGCAGCAGGGCGGGGGAGAGCGCGAGATCGTCAAAAGTCATACGTGGATGGATTCCAGAGGGGTGACCGCCCACTCGGTGGATGCACCACGAGGGTCAATGGGAGGGGGCGGGGCGGGCCGCGAGTCACGCGTGCGGACCTGAACAGGGAGAACGACCTGCAGGCGGACACCCATTCCGAAAAAGGTGGGTGCATACCTTTGCGAGACAAGCGCAGGTGCCGGGTCGATGGAGCCCGCCCGGGGGGCCGCACCCGTGTAACGCAGGTCGGATCCGATTGCACGTGAAGCGCCGAAAAGAGGTGACCGGGCGTGACGCGCGCGCGCCACGTCACGGAGCCTCCAATCGAGCGCTCCCCCGGCCGCCTCCTCAGAGATGCGGCATCGCCTCCGCTCCCCGCGGGCCGGGGCCGCTACCAGATCTTCACGCGCTCGGCGGCGGGGAGGAAGAGCGCATCCCCTTCCTTCACGCCGAAGGCCTCGTAGAAGCCGGGCATGTTCCGGACGACGCCGTTGACCCGGTACTCGCCCGGTGCGTGCGGATCGGTGGTGAGCATCTGCCGCAGGTAATCCTCGCGATGGAGTCCCCGCCAGACCTGCGCCCAGCCCAGGAAGAAGCGCTGGGGTCCGCTGAAGCCCGCCAGCTCCGGGGCCGGCTTTCCGCCGAGAGCGTTGAGGTAGGCGCGGAACGCGACGGTGAGCCCGCTGAGGTCGCCGATGTTCTCTCCCAGCGTCAGCGCGCCGTTCACGTGCATGCCCTCCATGGGGGAGAAGGCGTTGTACTGCGCCACCAGCCTGGCGGTGCGATCCTGGAACGCCTCGCGGTCGGCGTCGGTCCACCAGTTGCGCAGATTGCCCTCGCCATCCGAGCGGCTCCCCTGGTCGTCGAAGCCGTGGCTGATCTCGTGGCCGATGACCCCACCGATGGCGCCGTAGTTCACCGCGTCGTCGGCCTCGGGATTGAAGAACGGCGGCTGGAGGATGGCGGCGGGGAAGACGATCTCGTTCATCGTCGAGCTGTAGTAGGCGTTCACCGTCTGCGGTGACATGCGCCACTCCTGACGATCGATGGGCTTGCCCAGCCGACCCACCTGACGGCGATGCTCGAACTCGGCGGAGCGCTTCAGGTTGCCGATGAGATCGCGATCCGAGATGCGCAGGCCGGCATAGCTGCGCCACACGTCCGGGTAGCCGATCTTCACCGTGAAGCGGGAGAGCTTCTCCTTGGCCTGGGTCCGGGTCGCCGGGCCCATCCAGTCCAGGGTGTCGATGCTCTGCTCGAAGGCGGTGAAGAGGTTCTTCACCAGCACCTCCATCCGCGTCTTGCTCTCCGGGCTGAAGTGGCGCGCGACGTAGAGCTTGCCCACCGCCTCTCCCAACGCGCCGTTGACCAGGCTGACCCCGCGCTTCCAGTGAGGGCGCGGCTCCTCGGCGCCGGTGAGCACTTTGCCGTAGAAGGTGAAGGCGGCCTCGTCGAGATCCCGGGTCAGGTAGGACGCGACGTCCGAGAGCACCCGTACCTTGAGGTAGTTGCGCAGCGTGGGCATCGGGGTGTCGCGCAGCGCCTGATGGGCTGCCACCAGATAGTCCGGCTGACGCACGATGATGGTCGGCGTCCGGGTGGCGCCGATGCCCCGCAGGTAGGTGCTCCAGCTGAAGCCGGGCGTGCGTGCTTCGAGCTCGGCGACGGAGTGCGGGTTGTAGGTGGCCTCGCGGTCGCGGTTCTTCACCCGGTCCCACTGGGCGGTGGCCAGGCGGGTCTCGAAGTCCAGGACCTTCCGGGCCGCGTCCCCCGGCTGCTCCACACCCGCGGTCTTCAGCAGGGTCTCGAGGAAGTGCAGGTACGCCGAGCGGATCTCGACGAAGCGCTTCGCGTCGCTCAGGTAGTACTGGCGGTCCGGCATGCCGAGCCCGGACTGGGTGGCGTAGAGCACGTAGCGGCTGGCCTGCTTGGCGTCCTGATGCACGTAGGTGCCGATGGGCAGACCCACGCCCGCGCGGCTGAGCTGCGCGAAATAGGCGGGCAACTCGAGCTTGCTCTTCAGCGCATCGATGCGCGCGAGGTCGGCCCGGATGGGTGTGAGCCCCAGGGCCTCCCGCCGCTCGAGGTCCATGTACGAGCGATACAGCGCGCCAATCTGGCGCACCTCGGCGCTGCCCCGCTTGGCCCCGGCGGCCTCTTCGATGATCGCGCGGAGGGCGAGCTCGCTCTGGTTCCGCAGCTCGATGAACGTGCCGTAGCGAGGAAGGTCCGCGGGGATCTTCGCGGTCGCGAGCCACCCTCCATTCACGTACCGGTAGAAGTCATCCTGCGGCCGGACGGAGGTGTCCACGTGCTGCAGCTCCACGCCTGCTGCCGTGGCCTCCCGGACCTCGATGGGGGGAGAGGCCAGGGCCTGTGAGCTGAAGAGGGCGAAGGCGGTCATGGCGGCATGCAGCGGCCTGGCGACGGAAGCGGGGAGTGGGCGCATGGTGGAATCCTTCCGGGAGAGGCGGGGCGTCTTTGGACGCCGTGTTCAGGAGCGGGGCTGGATGTGGGCGAGGCGCAGTTGGCCCCGGGCGACCAGCTCTCCATCCGAATCGCGGCGGATGAGGACCTCCCACAGCTGCTGGGTGCGTCCCTGGTGGATGGGGCGTCCCTCGGCGCGCAGCAGCCCGGACTGGTGGCTGCGCAGCATGTCGGTGCTGTTGGAGACCCCGACCGCGTTCCCCAGGCCACGGCCCAGGGAGTACGCATTGGCCCCCACCGACGCGACCGACTCCACCAGGGTGCAGTACACGCCTCCGTGGACGAGCCCGAACGGCTGATGGTGCTGGCCCTTGGCGTCGAGGGTCGCCTCCGCGCGGTCGGGGGAGATCTCGCCGAACTTCAGGTCGATGTGATCGTCGAAAGGGGATCGCAGGTCATCGGACATGGCGGCGGAGGCTATCAGCCCGGGCCCCGGGTGGAGCGTATGGTTCGCTCCATGCCCAACCGCATCGTCACCCTCACCCTGAGCCCCTCGATCGATCTGTCCACGTCCACGCCCATCGTGAGGCCGGAGCACAAGTTGCGCTGCACGCCGGGCCAGCTCGATCCGGGCGGCGGTGGTCTCAACGTCTCGCGCGTCGCGCACGAGCTGGGGGCCGACACCTTCGCGGTCTTCCCCAGCGGTGGCGCCACCGGGCGGCTCCTCGAGGAGTGCCTGTCGGCAGCGGACATCCCCTTCACCGGCATCCTGGCCGGCCACGACACGCGCATCTGCTTCAACGCCGGAGAGTCGGAGAGCGGTCGGGAGTTCCGCTTCGTCCTGCCCGGAGCCCCCCTGACGCCGGAAGAGGTCGAGGCCTGCATCCTCGAGGTGGAGGAGGAGCTCGAAACGGGGGACGTGCTGGTGGCCAGCGGCAGCCTGCCTCCGGGAAGCCCCACCGACCTCTACGCGCAGATCGTCCGGAGGGCCCGGGCAAAAGGCGCGCGGGTGGTGGTGGATACCTCGCAGCCGGCGCTGGGACCCGCGCTGGACGAGCCGCTCCTGTTGGTGAAGCCCAGCCGCAGGGAGCTGGGGGAGCTGCTGGGCCGCGCCATCACCGACACCGATGAGCTGGCCGCTGTCTGCCGCGAGCTTCACCAGTCCCGCCAGGTGGAGGTGCTGGTGGTCTCCATGGGCAAGGACGGCGCCCTGATGACCAGCAGCGAAGGTCAGTGGATGGCGCTGCCTCCGGCTGTCGAAGCGCGCAGCGCGGTGGGCGCCGGCGACAGCTTCGTGGCGGCCATGACGCTGGCGCTGATGCGGGGCGACTCGCACTGCGAGGCCCTGGAGTGGGCCACCGCGGCCGGAGCCGCCGCCCTCATCACGCAGGGCACCGGGCTCTGCCGACGTGAGGATGTGGAGCGGCTGCGTCCGCTCGCCCGGTGCGTCCCGATCCGTTCGTGAAGCCCAGGCGCGGCGCGACAACGGAACGTCCCGGACGGGGCCCGACCGAAGCCCCACCCGCGGCTCCATCCGGGCCGATCCCGAAGTCACCGAACCTCGGCGCCGTGAGTTCCTCGGGGTGCGCGCGGTTCTTCCTGCGGCTCCACCCGCGTCGGCCGCGCCGTCCCCACACCGCCGCACCGTGCATTCCTCCAGGTGCGCCCGGTTGCCGATTGCGCCTCACCGCGGCTCGGCGTGGAAGGCGTTGAACCGCAGCGTCACCGGTGCGGCCTGGCTCAGCTCGACCTCGAAACGCTCACTGCGGTGGGGATGCACCAGCCGCACCGTGTGCGCACCGAGGGGGAGGCGGAACGACTGGCGCCCACGCACGCGCCCTCGGGCCTCGCCATTGATCTCGAGCTGGGCCTCCGGGAAGACGTGGACGACCAGCACGCCGCTGCCGCGGGCCGGTGCCGATGCGCGCCGCACCGCACGTTCGGAGCCGTGGTCGGGAGGGCTCCAGTCTGCGGGGGGGCGCGGGGGCAGGGCGCCGGGTGCGGCGTCGGAGGCCGAACCACCGGGCGTGTCAGAACCCCGACCGGCAAGCCCTTCCATCGGCTCCGGTGCGGATGGGGATGCAGGCTGGGATTCCGCCAGAAGGGAGCGGCCCTGGGGCGTCAGCGAGGGCGCGCGCTCGGACAGGTCCCGTGACCCCGCGAAGGGCCTCGGCTCCGCGCCGTCCCCCGGTGAGGCCACGGCCGCCGGCTCCGGCGATGGGGACCGTGTCTCCGGTGGAGCCCCGTCCCTCGGAGGCGCAGCGGAGAGGACCGCCGTGGCCACCCCCTTCCCCGAACGGCCCCGGGTGACCCGGTCCATGAGAAGGAGGGCGGGTCCGGCCATCACCAGCGCGCTCACACACACCACCGCGATGCGCCCCGCCTTCGGACGCTTCGTCATCGGCAGCGCGTCGGCGGCGCCGCTCGGAACGCTCCGAGTGCCCCGGTTCAGCGCCCAGGTGGCGTCATGGGCGGTGTCGGTGTGCGACGAACGCGCTTCGGCCTTCGATGCGTGAGGCGCCGGGTCGGCGGGTCCGGGGCCGGCTGCAGGCGGGTGGGGGCCATCGAGCAGGAATGCTGCCGCGGGTGCGTCGGAGGTGGAGCGGCGCCTCAGCACCGGGGTGGGCTCGCTGACACCCCACGGGGCGGCGCCCGAGGCCTCCGGCTCGAGGGAAGCCGCGTGCGACTCCGGCGGAGTGCGACCAGAGGGCGCCGGCGCGGACAGGGCCGAGATCGAAATCGCCTCCACCGCCCCCAGGGGCGGGTCCATGGCCTGCGCGGGTGCAGTGGCGGGGACGGTGCTCGAGGTCGGCGTCGGGGGGCCCAGGACCTCGAGCAGGAAGGCCGCGATGTCGGTGTCCTCCGGCGCCTTCCGGTGCTGCATCACCGCCTGCTCGATGGCGCGACCGAAAGACCGCGCGTCGGGCCAGCGCCGGTCGAGATCCCGTTCGAGCGCGCGCATGATCGCGGCATCGAGCGTTTCGGGCACCTCCGGGTTGAGGCGCCGCGGCGGCGGGATGGCCCGCTGCTGCACCGCGCGCAACACGCCCAGATCGCTCTCCGCTTCGAAGGGACGGCCACCGGTCAACAGCTCCCAGAGCACCACGCCCAGTGCGAAGACGTCGCACCGCCCATCGACCCGCTCCCCACGGGCCTGTTCCGGGGCCATGTAGGCGAACTTGCCCTTCAACATGCCGGGCGCCGTCGAAGCCTTTCCTGCTCTCGCGATGCCGAAGTCGCCCAGCTTCACCGCGCCTTCGTAGGAGATGAGGACGTTGTGAGGCGTGACGTCCCGGTGCACCACATTCAGCGGGGTGACCCCGTCGGTGAGCTGATGCGCGTAGGTCAGCGCCCGCGCCACCTCCACCCCCACGTGGGCGACCAGCAGCGGCGGCATGCTCCGCCCCTGCGCCCGGCACCGCTCGCGCAGCTCCCACAGGGAGGCGCCGCGCACGTACTCCATCGCCAGGTAGTAGGTGTCGTCGTGACGATCGAAGTCGAAGATCTGCACCACGTTGGGGTGCGTGAGCCGCGACGCCAGCCGTGCCTCGTCGATGAACATCGAGATGAAGGCCGGATCGTCGGTGAGGAAGGGCCGGACGCGTTTGACCACCACCTCCTTGGCGAACCCCGCGGGACCTTCGGCGGCACAGAGAAAGATCTCGGCCATCCCGCCCTCGGCGAGCTTGCGGCGGACCGTGTACTTTCCGAGGCGCGTTCCCGGCGAGAGGCTCACGCGGCCCACTCTACGGTGCCCTCTGCGGCCATCCCCTCCTTTTCGGGGGTTCGAGCGTCGCGTGTCCAACGCACGCTCGAAAACGTCCCGAGAGCTGCTGACGCAATGCTTCGTGCTCGCCGGTCTGCACTGCCGCGTCCAGCGCCCGGTCGCGGATGAACCCGGAATGAACTCAGGCGGAGGGCGCCCCGACCCCGGAGGACTGGCCTCCGTCGAGCACCCATTCCAGGGCGCCACGCTCCTCCATGTCGATGAGCTCATCGAGCCCGCCCAGATAGCGGCCGTCGAGGAAGATCTGTGGAGGGGCGCGCTGCCCTCCGCTCCGCGCGATCATCTCTGCGAGGCGCTCGGGGCTGT
The DNA here is from genome assembly GCA_035304185.1 of Myxococcaceae bacterium. Taxonomy (GTDB): domain Bacteria; phylum Myxococcota; class Myxococcia; order Myxococcales; family Myxococcaceae; genus DATGQN01. Next base: position 23,961 of record DATGQN010000074.1, on the reverse strand, counting down.
CGGTCACGTCCACCAACGTCAGGCGCGCTCCCCGACGCTGCAGGAGGTTTCGGGCGCGCACACAGCGCGGGTCCTCGCGGCGGACGAAGAGCGTGACGGCGACCATGGGGACCTCCAACGACGGCGGCGGACGGGCTATCAGGACGCTAACCACCGCACGCGAAGGGGGCTTGGCAGCGACGGGGGCGGAGCGGTCTGGCAGGGAATGCCGAACACCCTCCCGGCGTGGGGTCGCAGGCGGGCGCGGGATTCCCGACAGATGGCGCGCCTCTGCACCGGCCACATCGCGCGCCAACCGGCGGGAGCCCCTTCCGCCCCGGCTTGCGAGGCGGAACCACATGGGCGAAACAGGTGGACCGCCCGAACCGCCGCCGTGACCCGCTCCGACACCGCCCCTCCCTCCGTTTTCCACACCGACGCCGGGCACACGCCCGCGCAGGGGCCGCTCGGAATGGTGGACCGACATGGGCGGCCCTTGCGCAGCCTGCGTCTCTCGGTCACCGACCGATGCAACCTGCGCTGCACCTACTGCATGCCGGAGGCGGAGTACCGGTGGCTGCCACGGCCCGGATTGCTCACGGTCGAGGAGTGCGTCCGGGTGGTGCGCCTCTTCGTGTCGCTCGGGGTCGACCGGGTGCGGCTCACGGGGGGCGAACCCCTGCTGCGCCCGGAGCTGCCTGAGCTCATCTCCCGCCTCGCCGGCGATGCGCGGATCCGGGACCTGGCGCTCACCACCAATGGGGTCCTCCTGGCGCCGCGGATGGAGGCCCTGCGCGAAGCGGGGCTGCACCGCATCACCGTCAGCCTCGACACCCTCGATCCCGGGCGCTTCCTGGCGCACACGCGAGGCGACCACCACGCGCGGGTCCTGGAGGGGATTGCCGCGGCGGCGGAGAGCGGGCTGCCCGACCTCAAGCTGGACACCGTGGTCCTGCGCGGGTTCAACGATGACGAGCTGGTCCCGCTGCTCGACTACGCGGCCTCGGTCGGCGCCGAGCTGCGCTTCATCGAGTACATGGACGTGGGGGGGGCCACCCGCTGGCACCCGGACCGCGTGGTCTCCCGCGCGGAGCTGCTGACCCGCCTCACCGAAGCGTTGGGCGCGCCGACACCGTTGGGACGCGGAGACGATCCCAGCGCCCCCGCCGAGCGCTTCCGCCTGCCCGATGGGCGCATCTTCGGGGTCATTGCCTCCACCACCCAGCCGTTCTGCGGCCGCTGTGATCGCAGCCGGGTCACCGCGGATGGGACCTGGTTCCGCTGCCTCTACGCCCAGCGGGGTCTGTCGCTGCGCGACGCGCTGCGGGAGGGAGCGTCAGACGCGGCGTTGCTGGAGCGGCTGACCGAAGGTTGGAGCACCCGCGCGGACCGTGGCGCGGAAGCCCGCCTCTCGCTCTTCCCCCGCGCCCCCCTCGAGCGCGACCAGCTCCTCGCCGATCCCCTCCTGGAGATGCATACGCGCGGCGGTTGAGGGCCGCGCACCTCTGCAGGACCGCAGGGCCGGGACCCGCTTTTCAAGGGCTTCCCTCAGAACCCTGTCACCGCGACGTGGGCGTCAGGGGCCTCCCGCCCCCGGCTGGGGATATCCGCGCGCCATCGGACCCTCCGCCGAATCAACGCCGGTGGGCAAACGTTTACCCTCCCCCCCGGTCGCGGCCGACGTCCAGAGAAGGGAGAGCAGGCTGGCCCGCGGTGTGCAGGTGTCCGCCGGCATGGGACGCATCATGTGGAAACCGATGTGCGCGGGGCTGGCGCTCCTCGCGGGGGTAGCGACGGCGGCACCGACCACGCCTCCCGGCCAGGGCTGGGAGCCCGGGGAGGCCGACGGGGTGACGGTCTACCTGCGGCCGGTGTCGGGCACCGATCGCTACGAGATCTGGGTGCGCACCGTCCTCAATGCACCCGCCCGGGAGCTGCAGCAGACGCTGCTCGACGCCGAGCGGTTCCACACCTTCATGCCGCACACGGAAGCGGTCCGTTATCTGGGGGAGCCCGGACCGGTGGCGTTGACCTACACCCTCATCGACGTGCCGGTGGTCGGAAAGCGCGACTACGTCTCCGAGGTGCGGACCCTGGAGGAGGTCGGGCCGGATGGTTCGGGCCGCTTCCGGCAGCGTTGGCGGGCGGTGGAGGACCGCCTCCCCGAGCGCCACGGCATCACGCGCCTGCGTCACAACGAAGGGAGCTGGGACATCCGCCCCATGTCGGACGGGCGCTCCGAGGTCCTCTACCGCTTCAGCGTCGATCCCGGGGGCAGCTTCCTGGGGATGCTCGCCAAGGTCACCGCGCGCAAGGCGGTGGTGGGCACCCTGCGCGCGGTGGAGAAGGAGGCGCGTCGGCGCTCGGTGGAGGCGGCCTCGGCGCGGATGCCCCCCTCTTCCCCCGGCGGACCTTGAGCGGATCCCTCAGCAGTCGAGGGAAGGGAGCCCATGGTGAACCGCGCCTCCACGCCGCACGCGCTCAGCGCCAGGGACCGGCTGCTCACGATCCTGGCGTTCGTGGCCTTCGGCATCGCGTGGATGGTGCTGGGCCACCTGATCGTCCGTCCGCTGCCGCCTGAGGTGCAGCCCCGCGCGATCCTGATCCGGCAGCTCCTGTGGGTCGCCGTGACCACCCTGACGTTGTACGTCGCGCTGTACCTGGGACGGCGGCGGGAGCGGGCCCTGGAAGGAGAGCTCCAATCCGCGTTGCAGGGCATGGCGGACGCGGTGGTGGTGGTGGATCGCAACGGGCAGGTCAGCCGCGCCAACGCGGCGGCGCTGCAGTGGGTCCAGAACGCGGAGCTGCTCCGGGGGCCCGCGGCTGCCCTGCTCGCGTCCCTCCGCGCCCAAGGGCCGGAAGGGCGGGCTGCCACGTGGACCGGTGAGGTGCTCCAGACCATCCTGTCAGGAGGGACGCATCCACCCGAGGAGCTGGAGCTTCGTGATCGCGACGGCAGGCACGCGATCCTGCAGCTCTCCTTCAGCCCGGTGCGGCACGGCCCGGATCAGCGCCCCTACGCCATGGTGGTGGTGGGCCGGGACATCACCGAACTCAAGCGTCTGGAGCGGCTGCGGGACCAGTTCCTGGCGACCGCCGCGCATGAGCTCAAGACCCCCGCCGCGGCGATGAAGGGGTACGCGCAGCTCCTCGAACGCTGGACCCCGGGGGGACACAATCCCCGCGAGGGACGCGCCTTCCAGGTTCTCATCCGGCAGGGAGAGCGTCTTGGCCGCCTGACGGACGAGTTGCTGGCGGTCAGCCGGCTGCAGCTCGGTCGCATGCGGGTGAACCCCAAGCGCGAGCGCCTGGATGTGCTGCTCGGAGAGTGGATCGACTCCCTGCGGGCGCTCTCTCCCCTGCACACCCTCCGCTACATCCCCCCCGAGCAGCCGGTCTGGGCGCGGGCCGATGCCGGGCGTCTCGAGCACGTCGTGGCCAACCTCATCGACAACGCCATCAAATACTCCCCCGCCGGCGGAGACGTGGAGATCCGCCTGGGGGTGGACGGGGAGGAGGTGCGACTGGAGATCCGGGATTGGGGGATGGGCATCCCCGCCGATCGGCAGGAGGGGATCTTCGAGCTCTACCAGCGGGCCCATGCCGGCCTGGATGAGGACCCCGGCGGACTGGGGGTCGGCCTCTATGTCTCCCGCGCCCTGGTGGAGCAGATGCGCGGGCGGATCGGATTCGAAAGTGAGGAGGGCGAGGGCAGCACCTTCTGGCTGACCCTCCCCCATGCGCCGGTTCCAGCAGAGGAGGTGGACCATGACGCGACCATCGGTGCTCCTGGTTGAAGACGACGACGATCTCCGGGAGCTGGAGGCGCAGGTGATCGAAGACGCCGGCTGGAGGGTGTGGCGCGCGCGCGAAGGAGGCGAGGCGCTCGAGCTCCTCGAACGCCACGGGACGCCCGGGGTGATCCTGCTGGATATGCGGATGCCCGGCATGGACGGCTGGGCCTTCTCCCGCGCCCTGCACCGCAGGTTCGGCAACACCATCCCGTTGGTGGTGGTGAGTGCCGCGGAGGACGCCGGACGCTGGGCGGCGGAGGTGGATGCGGACGCGGTGATCTCCAAGCCGTTCGACCTGGATCACATGCTCGGGACCCTCGAGGCCTTCGCGCCGCTCGAACAGCCGGTTGCACCCTGAACGGGCGGAGACCTCTTCGACATCCGGGGGCTCCCCGCACCGCCCCTGCAGACGCATCTGACGGGGACGCCATCGCCGGGCACGCCCCGGTCCCGCCCGCCGCACACATCCGGAAGACACACCACGGCGCAGAACAGGCGCCCCAGAACGTCGAGTGAGGAGTGGGAGAGTGATGGAGGTCGACACCCAGGGCCGGGGGGCCCGCGCGACGGCCGCGAGTTGGACGCTCACCGAGCTGGTCACGTGGTTGCGCAGCCTCGGTGATGTGCGCGCCCAGCCTCAGGCGCTGCAGCGTGCGCTCTCCGAGCGGCGGGTGTCCTGGGAGGCGGTGCGTCCCTATGTCCAGCTGGCGCAGGAGGGATGCCGCCGGGTGCGGGTTCACCGCGAGGAGGCCTTCGAGGTCCGGGTGGTGACCTGGTCGGCCGGCGCGGCAGGACCCATCCAGGACCACGATCGCCAGACCACCTGCATCACGCCGGTGCTGGGGCTGGTGGAGGTGACGGACTGGCGACAGGTGCGGCGACGCAATCGCCCCGGCCCCCCGCGACTGGAACCTGAGGGACCGCCCCGGCTGCTCGTCCCCGGGACGGTGGAGGTCGTCCCCTCCTACAGCGACGCCATGCAGGCGGTGCGGGTCCCGCCCGGCCTGGGCATGGCGGTGACGCTCCACATCGAGGCGCAGCCGGTCACCGCCGTCCGCATCTTCGACGCCGCCCACGGCACCTATATCCGGCAGCCGCAGCGCGCGGATGCGGAAGGGCCACCCCTCGCGCTTCCGGACATGCCGGCAGCGACGCCCACCCCGGGCGAAGCGCCCGAAGCGCCTGCCCCTTCCGGAGCGCCCGGTCCGAAGACCCGCACCGGGAAGGCTGCGGAGGTCGCGCCGGGGCTGCCGGCGACCGCGCGCAAGCGGGGGTGGCTGCGTCGCTTCCTGGGCAAGGCCGACTACCTGGTCCCCACCGAGGGCCGCAGTGGCCAGGCGAAGCTCAGCGTCACCGACGTCGAGCACTCCTACGCCAACGACGTCGAGGCCCTCCGCGGGGTGAGCCTGGACGTGCACTCGGGTGAGTTCGTCTGCCTCCTGGGTCCCAGTGGCTGCGGCAAGTCGACGCTCCTCTACACCCTGGCCGGTCACATCTCTCCCACCGGCGGCGAGGTGACGCTGGATGGTCAACCCATCCGCGGACCGGGGCCCGAGCGCCTGCTCATGTTCCAGGAGGCGGCGCTGTTCCCCTGGTTGACGGTGCAACAGAACGTGACCTTCGTGCTCGATCGTCGGCTGAGCGGGGCGCAGCGGCGCGAGCGGGCGCGCAGCCACCTGCGATCGGTGCAGCTCGGCGGTTTCGAGAACGCGATGCCCCACCAGCTCTCGGGTGGCATGAAGATGCGCGCGAGCCTCGCCCGGGCCCTGGCGGTCGACGCGCCGGTGCTTCTGATGGACGAGCCCTTCGGCAGCCTGGATGCGCAGACCCGCGAGAGCATGCACCGCCTGCTCATGTCGGTCTGGATGCGCACGCACAAGACCATCGTCTTCGTCACCCACGATGTGACCGAGGCCCTGGTGCTGGCCAGCCGCCTGGTGGTCATGGCGCCCCGGCCGGGGCGGATCCTCCACGACGTCGGCCTGCGGCTGGGGCCCGGGCGGCGTCCCGAGGATCCGGCGCTGCAGGCGCTGGCGCGGCAGGTGCGCGGGATGCTGAGGGAAGCGGAAGGAGCGCCGGATCATGCGCAGCTCGACGCCTAGGATGCGCCTGTTGCAGCGGGCGGGGGCCGGCGTCCTCTTCGTGGCGCTCTGGTGGGCCATCTCGCACTTCGGGCCGTGGCCCCGGTTCCTGCTCCCCGACCCCTTCGAGGTGGTGAAGCGCCTGTTCGGGATGGCCGCGGATGGCAGCCTGTGGGGCGCCATCCTGGTGAGCATGTGGCGCCTGATCCGCGGCTATGGGTTGGCCCTGCTCATCGGGCTCCCCCTGGGCATCGCCATGGGCCAGTCGGTGGTGGTGCGCAACGCCGTCCGCCCGCTGGTGATGGGGTTGCAGGCCCTCCCTTCCATCTGCTGGTTGCCCCTGGCCCTCCTCTGGTTCGGGCTCACCGACGCCGCCATCATCTTCGTGGTGGTCATGGGCTCGGTGCTGGGCGTGGCGATCTCGGTCAACGATGGTGTGGAAGGGGTGGACCCGCTGCTGCTGAAGGTGGCAGGCACCTTCGGGATCCGGGGGACGCGGCTGCAGCTGGGGGTGCTGCTTCCCGCGGCGATGCCCTCGATCGTGACCGGGATGAAGCTCGCCTGGAGCTTCGCGTGGCGCGCGCTTCTGGCCGGGGAGCTGCTCTTCGTGAGCGGGGGCCTGGGTGAGCTGCTGACCATCGGGCGCGAGCTGCTCGAGATCGCTCAGGTGATGGCGGTGATGGTCTGCATCGTCCTCATCGGCCTGGCCGTGGACTTCATCGCCTTCCGGCCGTTGCAGGAGGCGGTGCGCCGCCGCTGGGGCATCGAGGGCACCGCATGAGGAGCGCCGGACGTCGCGCCCTGCGAAGACGTTGGATGGTGGGCGTCCTCGGGATGCTTCTGCTCACCTGTGTGCGGAGCACGGAGCCGGGGGCGCCGCTCCGGGTCGGTTACCTGACCAACCTCACCCACGCCCAGGCGCTGGTGGGGCAGGTGGAGGGCGCCTTCGGCCCGGGGGTGGAGCTCGTGCCCTTCGGTGCCGGTCCCGCGGCCATGGAGGCGCTGGCGTCGGGCTCGCTGGATGCGGCGTACATGGGACCGGCGCCCGCGCTCATCGGCTGGCACAAGGCCGACCACGAGCTCGTGGTGCTCAGCGCCGCCGTGAACAACGGCGCGGGGCTGGTCACCCGCGAGGCAAGGAGCGCACAGGAACTCCGCGGCGGCATCCTGGCCTTCCCGCAGATCGGCAACACCCAGGACGTCGCGCTCCGCACCTGGCTTGCCGACCAGGGGCTGGAGCCGGGCAAGGACGTGAAGGTGGTGCCCACCAGCAACGCGTCGATCCTCGGGCTCTTCATGCAGGGGCAGCTCGACGGCGCGTGGGTGCCCGAACCCTGGGCCAGCCGTCTCGAGCTGCAGGCCGGCGCGACGCTCATGGTCCCCGAGGCCTCGGTGTGGCCCGACGGGCGCTTCCACACCACCCTGCTGGTCACCCGCAAGGAGGTGCTGGCGGCGCGGCCCCAGGAGCTGCAGGCGCTGCTCGAGGCGCACGTCGGGCTCACCCGGGAGTGGCAGCAGGCGCCGGACGCCTTCCGGGATCGGGTCCTCTCCGCCTTTGAGGCGCTGACCGGCCAGGCCGTCTCACCCGAAGTCGGGGCCCGGGCGTTCTCCCGGCTGCGTCCGGCGCTGGAGCCCGAGGCCTCCCTGCTGCAGCGCACCTCGGATGACGCCGCCTCGTTGGGCTACCTCCCCTCCGGCCCGCTCACCGGTCTCGTCGACCCACACCTGCTGGAGCAGGCACGCCGCGCGGTGGAGCGCGAAGACGCCACCCGGAAGCATCCACCCGCGCCCCCCGAGGCCCGGTGAGCCGGTCACCCTCCGGGTGGTTGGCTGCTGCAACGCCCGGTGAGCTCACCCACGGAGCGCGGCGTGGAGGAAGCGGTCTCCCGGTGTGAGCGCGTGCTGATGCCGCAGACCCCGGCGCCGCGATCGAGGAGGTCGGTTGCGGCTGCAACGGTGGTGGGGGCCGGGGTTGCAGACGTCGCATGGGCCTCCGCCCGACGACACCGGTTGCGCCCGCAACGATGGCCGCGACAGTGGCATCCGGAGTGAACGGTCAGCCCTCGACTCAGGCGGCATCTTCCGAGTCCGGCCGTTTCGGCCGGGCGCCCGTGAGCCGGACGGTCTGGGTGGGGTAGGCCAGCGAGGTCCCGGCGTCCTCCACGATGGCGAGGATGTCCAGCAGCAGGTCCTGCCGCAGCGCCCGCAGCTCGTCGAAGTCGCGGGCCTTGAAGAAGGCGGTGACGTCGACATCCATGGACGAGACGCCCAGGGCACCGAGCCGGACGAAGGAGCCGGGTGCGTGGAAGGAGGGGACCTGCCGCAGTCGCGCTTCAATCCCGGAGATGATCGCGCGCACCTGCTTGCTGGTGGTGCCGTAGACCAGCCGGACCTGGAAGCTCACCAGGAAGCGGTCCCGGGCGGCGAAGGTCTCCAGTCGCTTCTCGGCGAGCTGACCGTTGGGGATGGTGACCAGGGTCCGGTCGGCGGTGCGCAGCCGGGTGGAGCGCAGACCGATGTGTTCCACGGTGCCCTCGGCCTCGTTGGCCACCCGGACGAAGTCGCCCACCTGGAAGGGCTGGTCGGCGGCGATGCTGAAGGCGCCGAAGAGGTTCTCCACCGTCTTCTGTGCCGCCAGGGCCAGGGCGATGCCGCCGATGCCCAGTCCGGCGAGCATGGTGCTCACCGGGTAGCCGAACTCGTGGAGCACCGCGAGGACGGCGAGGACCGCGATGCCACCCTTGAGCAGCCGCTGAGCCAGGGGGATGAGGGTGCGTCCGGAGAAGCGGCTCGCCGCCCAGGGGCGTTGCAGCAGCCGCGTCGCGGCGACATCCACCAGACGCCGCAGCAGATCGAAGATCAGCAGGAGCAGGCCCACGCCCAGGAGCTGGCCGATGCGACGCTGTCCCACCGCGCCGAAGCCGATGAAGGGTGCGCAGATGCCGAAGAGCGTCAGGGTCCACGCGAAGCGGAGGGGACCGCGGGAGTGGGCGAGAATCAGGTCGTCGAGCTGCGTCCGCGACCACACGCGGCGGGCGAAGCGCAGGAGCACGGCGTGGGTGATGGAACCGAGCACCATCCCCAGCACGACGGCCAGGGCCACCAGCACCACCAACGCCACCCACTGCCAGACGGCGACACCCCAGGGGCCGACCCGCAGCAGCGCGGTGTGCAGGTGCTCCGCGGCCCACGGGCCCAGGGTCCACTCAGGCTCGGGAACGGGCGGCTGCGCGAGGGCGAACAGAGACATGGCAGCGAGCATGGTGGCGGCGTCGCCGGACAGGAATCCGGAAGCGGCGCGGGAGGGGGGAAGGTGCCGACGTCAACGGTCAGCAGGTGACAGTCGGGCGTGGGCGGAGAGCGCGCGCTGCAGGGCCTCGGCGGGATCGGGACCGATGGCGGTGAGGTGTCCCATCTTCCGTCCGGGACGCGGTCCGCGCTTGCCATACAGGTGGAGGTGGACGCCGGGGATCTCCAACGCGGCGCTCCAGTCCGGCTCGCCGTCGGCCCAGACGTCGCCGAGGATGTTGACCATGGCCGTGGGGGAGCGGAGGTCGGTGGAGCCGAGCGGAAGATCGCAGACCGCACGGACCAGCTGCTCGAACTGGCTGGTGGCGCAGCCATCCAGGGTGCCGTGGTAGCTGTTGTGCGGACGCGGCGCGAGCTCGTTGACCAGCAGCCGTCCGTCGCGCGTGTAGAAGAATTCGACGGTGAGCAGCCCCTCCAGCGAGAGGGCTTCGGCGATGCCACGCGCGATGCGTTGGGCCTCCTCGCCGATGCCATTCGGAAGGGGTCCCGGCAACTGGCTGTGCACCAGGATTCCCGACGCGTGGTGGTTGAGGGCGGGGGGATAGACCGCGACCTCCCCCCCGGCGCGGCGCGCGACCGCCACGCTCAACTCGAGCGCGAGGTCCAGCTGCGCTTCGGCGACGCAGGGGGCCTCCCCCAGTCCGCGGAAGACCTCCGCTGCATCTTCGGGTCGCTCGAGGCGCAGCTGTCCCCGGCCATCGTAGCCGCCGCGGGTGCGCTTCACGATGAGGGGGACCGCCAGCTTCCGGGCCAGGGCCTCCAACCCGTCCGCGTCTTCGACCTCGCCCACGAGGCCCAGCGGAAAGCCGTGCGTGTGCAACCAACGCTTCTGCCGGGCGCGGTCCTGCACCATCTCGATGACGTGGCGACCGGGCCGGACGGGGATGCGCTCCGCTGCCGCGTCCAGGCCCTCGGGCGAGACCTTCTCGATCTCGAGGGTGAGCACGTCGCACTGGAAGGAGAGCTCGCGCGGCCCGGCCGGATCCTCGAACTCGGCGCTCAGGCAGCTCTCGACGACCGGCCGGGCGGCGCAGTGGGGATCCGGGTCGAGCACGGCGACGCGGTAGCCCAGGTGACGCGCGGCCAGGGCCATCATGCGGCCGAGCTGACCGCCGCCGAGGATGCCGAGGGTGGAGCCGGGGAGGATGGGCATGTCGGAAGACCTCGTTGCGGAGTCGTTGCGGCCCCGGCCGCGATGGGGCCGGCTGCGCTTCAGAGTTCGCGGTGGGAGAGCACCTCATCCCGGCGCGCGTCCCGCCAGGCCTGGAGGCGATCACGCAGCGCCGCGTCCTGGAGGGCGAGGATGCTCGCGGCCTGGAAGGCGGCGTTGATGGCTCCCGCCTTTCCGATGGCGTGGGTCCCCACCGGCGTGCCCTTCGGCATCTGGACGATCGACATCAGCGCGTCCACGCCCGCCAGGATGGTGGTGGGGACCGGAACGCCCAGGACCGGGAGGAGGGTCTTGCTGGCCACCATCCCCGGCAGGTGCGCTGCGCCCCCGGCCCCGGCGATGAGGACGCGGAGCCCCCGACCGGCAGCCTCGGTGGCGTAGGTGTACATCCAGTCCGGCGTGCGGTGGGCGCTGACCACGCGCACTTCGTGAGGCACGCGCAGCTCGGTCAGCAGCTCGCGCGCCGGTTCGAGATGAACCAGATCGCTGCGGCTGCCCATGATGATGCCCACCAGGGGCGTGGGAGATGCGGGTGAGGCCATGATCTCTGGAGTCGCGGGTGCTCGGGGAAGCGGATGGAGGTGACGCGAAGCTCCCGCGGAGGACGAAGGGAGCCGGAATCCGGCCCACCTTAGCGACTCGCACCGATGGCGGAAGCGCTCGTTTCGTTGGTTGCTGTCCTGAGGTCGCGTGGACGGGCTGGCGCCGCACGACTTGCCCCCGGAGCGCCTCCCGGAGTGACAATGGCCGGGCATGAGTGGCTGGCGACCCCGCTTACGTGAGGCCATCGACCTGCGGGAGCTTCCGCTGGGCGCCGAGGAGGGGTTCGTCCTCTCCCGGCTGGACGGGGCCACCACGGTGTCCGAGCTGCGCGCCCTCACCGGCATGTCCGAGGATCGGGTGGCATCGATCCTCGAGCGCCTCCTGCTGCTGGGCGTGGTGCAACCTCCGCCCGACGCGCGCCCCGCAACGCCGCCGCCTCCGGCCACCTCGCCGACGCCCCCACCTGCGCCGGCGTCCTCCGCGGAACCGGCCGAGGAAGGCACCGAGGACGAAGACGGGGCGAGGGAGCCGGCCGTTCCCACCACCGCGCGCGCCCTCTTCGGACAGCATCTGCGCCTGCTCGAAGAGGCGGAGCGGGTCAGCCGGGCGGCGGAGGCGAAGGAGCCGGAGCTGAGCGCCTTCTGCTTCGATCCCCTGCCCAATGTGGCCCGGGCCCTGCTGACCAATCCGAACTTCAACCTCAACCACGCCCGGATGCTGGCCCGCTTCCACACGGCTCCTCCGGGACTCGAGGCGCTCGCCGCGAGGGGAGGGCTCGCCCGCGATCCGGTCGTCGAGCGCTGCCTGTTGCGCAACCCGCGGCTTCCGGTGGGGGCGACGCGCCGGCTGCTCGCGGGTCAGCGGCTGCTCAAGTTGTGGCTGCTGCACCAGGACCGGGAGGTCCCCGAGCTCGCGCGCAAGACCGGGAAGGAGGTGCTGCGAAGCCGTTTCGGCAGCGCGCCGGCCGAGGAGCGGGTGGACCTCATCATGCGCACCGACGGGCGGGTCCTCCTCTCGTTGGGCGGCATCCCGGTGGACGGACGCACCGCGTCGCTGCTGTGTCAGCGCAGCTACCGCTCGCCGCTGCTGATCCTCAACCTCGCGCGCTGGGGCGCCTGTCCGCCTCAGGTGCTGGTGCACCTGTGGAAACAGCCGGCGGTCCGTCATCAGCTGCAGCTGCGTCAGGCGCTGCTGCGCCACCCGAACCTGCCCTCCGAGTTCAAGCGCGAGGCGTCCTGAGACGGTCGCGGGACCGCTTGCAGGTGCAACGGTCGGCCGGAGGGCAGGCGTGCAGGCGGCGCGTCAGTAGTGGGGCGGCCGCTCCCGGTTGGAGGTCTCGACGATCCCCGGTTCGGCCTCCACCCGCTTCTCCAGGAGCCGCAGCCGCGCCTCCAACGTGTCCAGGGTCTGCTGCTGGCTGCGCAGCACGGCGCTGAGCTCGTCCAGCAGGTGCTGCTGCTCGGTGTAGCGGAGCTCGAGTTCGGTGAGGCGATCGTCGGATGGCGGCATGGCGGCAGGAGAAGCGCGGGGGAGAGATCGGGCGCGCGCCACCTGGAAAGGGGCGGCGTCGACAGGGGATCTGAAACGCAAAGGCACCTCTCCGGTGACGGGGAGGTGAATTCGTTCGGCAGGGCTGCGAGTCTCGGATTCTGACCACGGGACATGTATTGTCGCCAACGGTCGACATCAGGTCGGGCCGCTTCCTGCGTGGGCAACTGTCCACCTGAAGGCGCCCGGCGCGAGGAAGGCCCAACGCCACCATGCTCCGCCATCTCGTCATCTGTCTTTCTGCGTTCGGGATCCTCTGGGCGCTTCCCGCCTCCGCCGTCCAGTACGAGGCGGACATCCACATTGAGAGCGAGCTCGATCTCTACGAGATGGAGCAGGACGGCGAAATCAGCGAGGAGACGCTGGAGACGCTGCTCGAGCTGCTGCGGGTCGGCGTGGACCTCAACCGGGCCACCCGCGAAGAGCTCTACGTCCTGCCGAACCTGACCTACGCCGAGGTGGACGCGATCATCGCCTACCGCGAGCAGGCGGGGGCCATCTCGGAGGTCGAGGAGCTGGTGGTCGCCGGCGCCATCACGCCCGACCAGCTGATTCAGCTCGCCCCGTTCCTGCTGGTGATCGAGGACCCCCGGGTCTCGCTCCCGGTCTCCGGGCGGCTGCGGCTGATGACCGCCTACATGATCGAGCATCCGGTCGCCCCGCCGGTGCTGCTCCAGGGGCGGATCAAGGCGCCCATGGGCTTCAGCGCCGGCCTGCTGTCGATGACCACCCGGCAGCGTCCGGGCTCCATCCAGTACGACCCCACCGTCGGGCAGCTCCACGCGACCCTCCCGGGCTACAGCGTGCAGCTCCCCAAGATCTGGGTGCGCTTCAAGAACGGCCCCTACGACCTGTTGCTCGGCTCGTTCCGCATCGGCTTCGGTCAGCGACTGACGCTCGACAACACCACCCGTCTCACCCCGGACGGCTTCTACCAGGACGACGCCATCTACCTGGACGGGGATCCCGACCGGGTCTGCGCGCCGGGCACCATCGACCCGGATACGGGTGTCTGCCCCGGCAACAACCTCACGTCGTACATGACGTCCGACTTCAGCTGGCGGGATGGCTTCCGGGGCATCGCCGGCACGCTCCGCGATGTGCAGCTCGCCGATGAGCTGAGCCTCTCGGCGACCGCCTTCGCCTCCTACCAGGACCGCGACGTCTACCAGTACCACCTGGTGGATCGGACCCGCTGCGACGATCCCCGGAACGAGGGGGCCGACTGTGGCTCCCCGCCGATCTTCGTCTCGACGCCCGATCGCGGGGTGACGACGGGCCGCCACACCTTCACCACCTTCCCGGACGTGTTCCAGGAGGTGGCCGGTGGCTTCAACACCACGTTCAAGTTCGGCGCCCGTGGACGGCTGGGCGTGACCGGGTACGGCGCCATCCCCGTCTGGCCCAACTCCGACCAGCTGCGCCTCGACCTCCAGGAGTTCAGCAAGTACCCGGACAACGGCCCCTATGGCGCCATCGGCGTCGACGGCGCCACCGGCTTCGGCCCCGTCAACCTCTTCATCGAGGCGACCCGCTCCTTCGACAGCATCGAGGGGCGCGGGGGGGACTGGGCGGTGCTCCAGCGCTCGGTGCTCGCGCGCAAGAAGGAGGAACTCGAGCTCTCGCTGCGCTACTACGGCCGCGACTTCGACAACCCCTACTCACGCGGCATCTCGCAGCCGGACATGGTCGAGGGCATCCGCGTGCGCAACGAAGCCGGCGCACGCCTGCGCTACTACAACCGCGCGATCGAAGGCTGGCAGCTGCGCGGAAGTGCCGACTTCTGGGTCTGGCCCGGCGACGGCACCATCGCGGGCACCGCGGGACGCACGAACCTCAACCTCACCGGCCGCGTGGACTACGTGGACTTCCCGCTGCTCCAGCCCTCGATCTGGTTCACGCACACCAACAAGGACCTGCGCTCCAACTTCGACCCGGGCAACTGCTACGACCTCGCGGGGTCCGATGGCACGGACGAAGAGGACGCCTGCTCCGGTGAGGCTTACCGGGTGGGGGTGCGGCTGCGCTTCAACCCGATGCGGCAGTTCCAGTTCACCGTGCAGTACAACCACGCGCTCTACGACACCATCTACTACGACGCGCAGCACATGCATGACGTGCGCGCGCTCGCCGAGGCGGTGATCCGGCCCATCCCCACCGTCCGCATCCGGGTCCGCACCCGGTGGCTCGAGGACGACCTCCTGCGCTACGAGAATGGGCAGCCGCTCGAGTTCAGGTTCGACCGTGGAGAGGGCAGCCTCTGGAGCACGGTCGACGCGACCTACAACATGCCGGGCTCCTGGCGCTTCCGCCTCCGGTACGACAACTACTGGTGGATCGACGGACGGGCGAGCACGGCGAACCGCACCCCCAATCCTGAAAACCGCTTCCGTGCGGAAGTGGAGGCTCGATTCTGATGCGACGCACTGTCTGGACATCCGCCTTGGCGGTGGCGCTGGGGGCCGTCCTGGTGGCGGGCTGTGGCACCGCGACCAAGTCGGGCAAGCGCTACCAGCGCAAGGAACTGCAGAAGACCCTGGCCAAGCTGGACCAGACGGGTCTGGTGATCGGCGAGTTCGCCTTCGAGGGGCCTCCGGGCGTGCTCGACGGCGACACCGTCCGGGTGCGCGCGCTCAAGACGTCGATGCGCCTGCTCGGCATCGACACCGAGGAGACGTTCAAGCACGACGCGGACCGCAAGGCATACGCCCGTGGCTTCGAGCAGTACCTCAAGGAGCTGCGTGGAGACAGCCCTCGCCCGGTGAAGGCGGCGACGCCGATGGGCGAGGAGGCCGCGGACTTCGCGCGGAAGTTCTTCGACGGCGTGACCACCGTGCGCCTCGAGCGGGATCACCCCGGAGAGATCCGCGACTTCTACGGCCGCTATCTCGCCTACGTCTTCGCCAAGAAGGACGGCAAGTGGGTGAACTATAACATCGAGGTCGTCCGCGCCGGGTACACGCCCTACTACCAGAAGTACGGACGCAGCCGCCGCTTCCACGAGGAGTTCATGCAGGCGGAGGCCGAAGCCCGCGCTGCCAAGCGGGGCATCTGGGATCCCTACACCGAGTCCTACAACGACTACGACGAGCGGCTGGAGTGGTGGAACGCGCGTGGCGCGCAGATCCAGGCGTTCGAGGACATGGGCGAGAGCCAGCCTGACATCTACATCCCCATCACGCGGTGGAACGCACCGGCGCTGCTCGAGAAGCGCCTCGGCCGCGAGGTGGTGGTGCTGGGGACCGTTCAGGAGATCCGCCGCGGCACCGTCGGCCCGAGCATCCTCACGCTCAGCCGCAGCCGGGGGCAGAACCTCGACGTCGTCTTCTTCGACAAGGACGTCTTCAACTCCATCGAGCCGGAGAAGTACAAGGGCGAGTACGTCCAGGTGCACGGCTGGGTGAACAAGTACACGAACAAGTACCGTCGCCGGACCGTGCTGCAGCTGGTGGTGCACAACCCCAGCCAGGTCGCGGTTCCCGGAACGCCGGTGGTGCTGGGGAGCCTGGGCGAGCCGCCGCCTCCTCCTGCCCCGGCGATGCGTCCGGCTGCCTACGGCGGCGACATCGATCTCGAGACCGAACCCCGGCCGGGGGAGCCGGTCTGGAGTGACTCCGAGGGTGACATGGGACTGGACTTCGGGGGCGATCTGCCGCTCCCCGTCGACGAGCCCGACTGACACCCACGTGGGTCGACCCGAACACCAGTCCACACATCCCCCACGGCGAGGTACCCCCATGAAGCGTGTCCTCCATTCACTGCCCCTCCTCATCGGCGCCGCAGCGCTCAGCGCCTGTGGTGGTGGCGGCGGCACCACGACCAAGTGCAGCACCATCCTTCCCGGCGACCTGGTCATCACCGAGTTCCTGAAGAACCCGGCCGGCGTCGACAAGGGTCAGGAGTGGTTCGAGATCCACAACCCCGGCGACATCGAGCTGGACCTCGTGGGCATCGATCTCGCGATCAGCCGGCCGGATGGCTCGCAGGAGCGTCGGCACCGCATGCTCGCCCAGCTCGTCGAGTCCGGCGGCTACCTGGTGGTGGGCGACGCCGAGGCCGGTCCGGAGGGCGAGCTGCCTGAGTGGATCGACTACAGCTACGGCACCTCGATGGGCACCGGCCTGCCGAACACCGCGGGACGGATCGCGCTCAAGTGCGGCGCGACCATCATCGATGAGGTCATCTACGAGGACGTGGGGACCGAGGCCTACGCGCGGCAGCTCGATGGCAACCTCGAGCCGGACGGCGTGGTGAACGACGAGGCCGCCAACTGGTGCGACGCGGGCGACGCGTCCTACGACGGTGGCACCCACTTCGGGACGCCCGGTGCGCCGAACACCCCGTGCGGTGCGGTGATCGGTGGTGCCTGCCTCGATCCGGTGACCGGGCAGATGCGCGACGCCATCGTGCCGGAGCCGGGCCAGCTGTTGATCACCGAGGTCATGCCCAACCCCGAGGCGGTCACCGATGCCAACGGTGAGTGGTTCGAGGTGCACGCTCCCGGCGCTGCGGTGGATCTCAACGGGCTGCTGGTGGGGACCGCGGAGGATGCCGGCAAGGCGGTGGGTGCTTCGGAGAGCTGTCTGACGGTGCCGGCCGGTGGCTACGCCGTGCTCGCGCGCAAGCTCAACCCGGCAGAGAACGGCGGGATCCAGGCGCTGACCACCTTCAGCCAGAACCTGACCAACGCGGGCGGCTCGGTGGCGCTGCGCGCCGGGGAGACGGTGCTCGACGTGCTGACGTACGGCAGCAGCAGCGCGGGTCGCTCCCTCCAGCTCTCCCACGGGCTGACCTCGCCCACGGACAACGACGATCCGGGCAATCTCTGCGACGCGAACGTCGCGATGGACAACGGCGACTTCGGGACGCCCGGTGCGCAGAACGAGGTCTGCCCCATTCCGCTGCCGGACGGCGCCTGCCGCGTCGCCGGAACCGAAACCATCCGCTCGATCGTCCCCGCCGCTCCTGGCGATCTGGTGATCAGTGAGGTGATGGCGGATCCCAACGCGGTGACGGATGCGAATGGCGAGTGGTTCGAGGTCCTGGTCACCCGGAACATCGATCTCAACGGCGTGGCCGTGGCCGGGACGGGCACTCCGGGTGCACCGCTGCAGGGGCCCGAGTGCATGGAGGCCACCGCGGGCAGCTACCTCATCTTCGCGCGCAACGATGATCCTGCCTCCAACGGAGGCCTGCCCCGGGTGGACTTCCCCTTCACGACCAGCCTCACCAACAGCAATGGCGCGCTCCGGCTGCTGATCGGTGGGACCGAGCTCGACGGGATCACCTGGAGCAGCAGCAGCGCGGGCGTCTCGAGCCAGGTGCGCCCGGATCAGCTGACCGTGACCGGAAACGACGTGGCCGCGAACTTCTGCCCGCCGGCCGCAGGCGCGACCTACGGCGCCGGGGATCGCGGGACGCCCGGTGTGGTCAATGTCTGTGGGTGAGACGCGCCAGCTCGCGCTCCTCCTGGTCGCCGCAGTCGGAGCCCTCGGGACCGGCTGCGGGACCGGCGTGGACTGCGGCCCCACCAGCGGCGTCGTGGCCCACGTGATCGACGGGGACACCATCGAGCTCGAGAGCGGAGAGAAGATCCGCTACCTGCTGGTGGACACCCCGGAGATCACCGGCGGCAAGAACGAGTGCTACGGCGCCGGGGCGCGGGACTTCAACCGCAACCTCGTACTGGGTGAGGGCAAGAAGGTGAACCTCACCTATGGCGAGGCCTGCGAGGACCGCTACGGGCGGCTCTTGGCCTACGTCTCCGTGGACGGGGTGGACGTCAACGCCGAGCTCATCAAGCGCGGGATGGGCTGCGTGATGTTCATCCCTCCGGCCGGAGAGTCGCGGCAGGACGAGTTCCTCGAGTACCAGCAGGACGCCCGGACCCGCGGTCGTGGCCTCTGGGCCAACTGCCCAGCGAGCGAGCGACCGGCTGTCTGTCCGGGATAAGCGCGGAGTCTTGACCCGGAGCGTCACCCCCGGGTGTCGCGGGGTGGTGGTCCCCGCGGCGAACCGATACCGTGCGGCCAGGGACACCGCTCTCCGGGGGGAGGCGTCGGGCGGGGAGTCACCCGTCCCGTTCGAGATCGGCTTTGCGCTGCGCTATCTGTCATCGCGAGCATGCGGCGGACGCTGCATGCCAGGCACCTATGGCCCGTGAAGGCGGAGGGACCGTGGTCTCCCCGCCCCGCGCGACCCCTGCTGCGCCCGGCCTGGGAAACCTGGTCGGACGCTGGCTGGGGGAATGGCTCCTGGTGCGTCTGCTCGGCCAGGGCGGCATGGGCGCGGTGTACCTGTCGCAGGGCTCCAACGGTCAGCTGGTGGCGGTCAAGGTCCTGCACCCCGCCCTGAGTCGGGACGCCGCGCTGGTGGAGCGTTTCCACGCCGAGGCCCGCGCCGCGAGCCGGATCGGACACCCCTCGATCGTGGGCATGATCGACCTGGGGCACGCGCCGCCGGATCTGCACTACCTGGTGATGGAGCACCTGGTGGGGCGTCCGCTCTCGCAGGTGCTGGAGGAGGGCGTGATCGCGCTGCCCCGCACCCGGGAGCTGGTCGCGCAGGTGCTCGCCGGGCTCGCCGCAGCCCACGTGCGGGGCGTGGTCCACCGCGACCTCAAGCCCGACAACCTCTTCGTCGTGAAACACGAGGGGCAGGAGCAGGCCAAGATCCTCGACTTCGGCGTGGCCAAGCTGGTGGGGGGCGTGGGCAGCGGTCAGACCGTGGCCGGAACACTGGTCGGCACGCCGGAGTACATGGCGCCCGAGCAGGTCGCGGGCGAGGCGGTCGACGCGCGGGCGGACCTGTATGCCATGGGGGTCATCGCCTACCGCATGCTCACCGGGGTGCTGCCCTTCCGCGGCCCCACGGTCCTGGCGGTGCTGATGGCGCACCAACAGGAGGTGCCGCCGGCGCCCTCGACCCTCAATCCGGCGATCCCCATCGAGGTCTCGGACGTGGTCATGCGCGCGTTGGAGAAGCGCGCGTCGGATCGCTTCGCCTCGGCGCAGGACATGCGTCAGGCGTGGTTGGCGGGCTTCCGTCAGCGCCGTCCCTCATCGGTCTCCCTTCCCGCGCTGGGCACCCCGATCCCCAGGGCCGGCACGACGCCTTCCCCGGCGACGCCGCCATCGCCGCGATCCGGTGCGCTGGCCACCACGTCTCCCGCGCCCGCCTCCAGGCCGCCGCCGGTCGAGCTGTTCCGCGTGCGGCTCGAGGCGCCCGGGGGCCGGCCGGTGCGGCTCTCCTGTGTGCAGGTCTCCTCGGGGGGCCTGCTGCTCCAGGATGAGGGCAGCGAGTGGCCGAGCCGCTTCCGCACCGACGCGCAGCTCGAGCTCTCCGGCGGCGCCATCCCGGTCACGCTCGAGGTGGTGGGGCACGTGACCCCGACCCAGGCCAAGGCGTGGGGGACGGCGCCGGGGCACTGGATGCAGCCGGTCCGTCCCACCCCGGACGTCACCCGCTTCCTGGCAGACTTCGCGCCCGGCAAGCGCCCGACGCCGGTCTCCGAGTCCCAGGTGGTGGCCGATGACCCGGCCATCGACCGGCTCGTGCGCCGCTACGTGCGCGGCCGGACCGACGATCCCTACGGCCTGCTGGAGATCCCCTCCGGCAGCACCGTCGAGGCGGTCCGGCGCCGGGTGCGTGAGGTGGAGGCGGCGCTGACCGCGCCCCTGTCCGGACGTCTCTCCACGCGCCAGCGGGGGGAGCTGGAGAAGGCCCTGACCGACGTGCGCAGCGCCGCCCAGCGTCTGCTCCGTCCGGCCTCCCGCGCGCGTCTGGATGCCGATCGTGGGGACCTGCGCGGGGTGGCCCAGGCCATCCGGGCGGGCATCTCGGTGACCGAGCTCGCCGCAGCCCGCGAGGAGTACCTCTCCCGAAACACCGGCGCCGCGAGCCGCTCGCGGATCCACGAGGTCACCGCGCGCTCATGGGAGGCCCGTGGGCGCTTCGAGGAGGCGCTCGAGGAGTTCGAGCGGGCCCTGCGCGCCGACCCCCTCAACCTCTCCCTTCACAAAGCGTACTGGCCCCTGCGCCGGAAGGTCTTCCCTCACCTCGACGAGAGTGCCGCATGAAGAGCTATCTGCTGTCCACCCTCGCGCATCAGTACCGCGACCTGCCGCTGGCGCTGTTCGAAGAGCGCGTGGCGTCGGCGTGGTTGGTGTGGGAGCCGGGCGCCTGGACGGTGCCGCGCGAGCGGGGACAGACCACCATCATCGCGGACTCGGGAGAGGAAGCGCCCAGTGCGGGTGGGGAGGCCCTGGCGATCGAGTTGGCGGGAACCTCCAGCGGGCCGCTCCAGCGCAGCTTCGGGCGTGGCGACGCCTGCGACCTGGTGATCAACGACGCGACCCTCTCCTCCCTCCACCTGGTGTTCATGCGCGGGGAGGGGAAGCGGTGGACGGTGCGCGATGCAGGATCGACCAACGGGAGCTGGCTGGATGGTCAGGCGCTCATCCAGGGCCGCCCGGCCACCCTGGCCTCGGGGGCGCTGCTCAAGGCCGGGCGGGTTCACCTGACCTTCTACGATGCGGAAGGCCTGCACGGGCGGCTCGCGCTCGAGGCGGTCCGCAAGGCGCAGCGGGGACTTGGCCCCAAGGCGGGCTCGGTGCAGAGTGCCGGATCATGAGTGACCCCATCGTGCGCCGTCGCGTGACCCTTCCCAAGAACCGCCAGAGCGTGACCCGTGAGCCGGATCCGGGTGGCCGCTGGACGCCGCTCTTCCCCGGCATGATCGGCTACAACAGCCAGGGCGGTGGGAAGGTCCCCCCGCTGTGGTGGACCTCCAGCCCCAAGGCGCGGCAGGAGGAGATGACCGACGAGACGCTGGCCACGCGCTGGCTGAGCCCGGACTATCCGCTGGCCCGTGCGCTGGCGGAGTCGAAGGGACAGACGGCACTGCCGACCGGGCAGCTCCACGCCACCCTCCCTCACGGTGAGGGAGAGACCGCGCCCAAGGCGGTCGGCGAAGGCGAAGGCAAGAAGGACTGAGAGGTCCTCCCGCCGCTTCCGCGCCACCGTCCTGACGGGGTGCGGAGCGGAGAGGGGCGTGACCCTGCCGGTTCCATGCTGCGCGGCATTCTGGCCTCGGTCACCGCCTCGTGTCTCTTCGGTGTCCTCTTCATCCTCCCCGGGTGGCTGCAGCCGCTGACCGGGGAGGAGATCTTCGGGTGGCGCATCCTGCTCACCCTGCCCCTGCTGACGCTCGCCCTGCGGATGACCGGCGAGGCCGGGCAGATCGCTGACACCTGGCGCGCCGTCCGGGCACGTCCCGGGCTGGTCGCGGTGCTGCTCGCCTCCGCGGCGATCCTCGGCGTCCAGCAGTGGCTCTTCACCTGGGCCCCCACCCACGGCCACGCGCTGAACGTGGCGCTCGCCTACTTCCTGATGCCCCTGGGCATGGTGGTGATGGGCACGCTGTTCTTCCGGGAGCGGATGGGCCGGCTGCGCAGCATCGCCGTGGGCTTCGCCGCGGTGGGCGTGCTCAATGAGCTGCTGCGGGTGGGCGGGCTCGCGTGGACGACGTTGGTTCCCGCGCTCGGCTTTCCCCTCTACTTCGCGCTGCGCCGTTCGGCGAAGACGGCGACCACGGGCGCCATGTGGTTCGAGCTGCTGCTCATGGTGCCGGTCGCTGCGTGGTTCGTGCTGACCGGGCCGCACCTGGGCATGACCGTGGAGAAGCTCGGTCCGATCGTGATGCTGGGGCTGGTGGGGGGCACCGCGCTGCTGCTCTACCTGCTGGCCTCGCAGCGGCTGCCCTTCAACCTCTTCGGGATGCTCAGCTATCTGGAGCCGGTGCTCCTGGTGTTGGTCTCGCTCTTTGTGCTCGGGGCGACGCTGAGCGCGCGGGAGTGGTTCACCTACGTCCCGATCTGGATTGCGGTGGGCCTGCTGGCGGCTGAAGGTGCCGGCGCACTGAGGCGTCCCAAGGGACACGCCTGAGGCGTCGCTCCATCGGCCTTTGGAGTGGTTGCGCCTGCAACGAGCCCGGGAGTCCGATGACCCGATATGCCATCCTGCTGCGCGGCGTGAACGTCGGCGGCATCACCGTGAAGTCGGCGCCGTTGAAAGCCGCCCTGGTCGAGCTCGGGCTGGCGGACGTCCAGACGCTGCTCGCCAGCGGCAACGTGGTGTGTTCGACCTCCTGGAGCGCCAAGCGGCTGAAGCAGGCGGTGGAGGACCGGCTGGAGGAGGTCTTCGGCGACGACGCCTGGGTCATCGTCATGACCGGCAAGCGGCTGGCGGAGCTGGTCGGGCAGGCACCGTTTGGCGCGGACGACCCGGGCGTCCACGGCTACTTCACGCTCACCTCGGATCCCAAGGCGCTGGACGCGCTGGAGGCTGAGGCGATTGAGGCCGGCGCCGAGCTGGTGCGCGTGGGCCCGGAGGCCTTGGCCTGGAGCGTCACGAAGGGCGCCACGTTGGAGAGTCCGATGGGGAAGGTGAGCGCCAAACCGCGGTATCGGCAGACCACCACCACACGGAATCTGCGCACCCTGCAGAAGATCGTGGCGGCCCTGGAATCGGGCGACACGCAGGGGTTGCGGAGCCAGGGGGCTGCATTGCCCGGTGCAACCCCAGGACCTACAAGAGGACAAACGCACCCCGTCCCGAGGCGTCGCGCGGCCAGAGGCCCCCGCTCCGGTTCCCCGAAAGGCGAAGCATGAAGGTCTCCCAGCATGTCCCTGTGACCCCGGCCCTCCGGTCGGAAGCTGAGACCTCGACGGGGGAGGCCGGGGCGAGCCGTGCGTCGGCGGCTCAGGTGGCGGCGAAGGCGCAGGCCGTCGAGGTGGTGCGCTTCGACAAGCCGATGCGCGCCGCAGATGTCTTCGGCGACTCGGCGAAGGCCGCCGCGCTCGACGCGACCGAGGCCCTCAGCGCTGCGGACCTGAACCCGGGCGAGCACTACTTCCCCGGGATGGGGCCGGCCACGCACGTGGTGAGCAAGGGCGAGACCCTGACCGGGATCGTGAAGGGGCACTACCCCGCGGACCAGTACTACGACGGTCTCGTGGACTCGGTGGCGCAGTACAACGGGCTCGAGGACAAGAACCTCATCAGGGTGGGCCAGGAGCTCGCCTTCCCGTGGCGCTACGCGTACACGGTGCAGGCCGGGGACACGCTCTCGAAGATCGCTGCGTTCTCGGAGAACACGCTGGCCGACATCGTGGCCAACAACGGCATCGAGAACCCGGACCTCATCCGCGTGGGCCAGAAGCTCGTGCTGGATGGGCCGTACGGCGAGGCGTACACGGCGCTCTCCGACCGGTTCTGGGGCTCGGCGCAGAACCTCGAGCACACCGTGGTGGCGGGGGACACGCTCTCCAAGCTGGCACGGCAGTACTTTTCTGAGTTCGGCGGGGATCTGAGCTTCATCGTCGACGAGTTCGCGCGCCTCAATGCGCTGTCGGATCCCAACCTCATCCGGGTGGGGCAGCAGCTCAAGGTCCCCGGGCACCACACCTACGAGATCCAGGAGGGCGACACCCTCTGGAGCCTCAACGAGCCCCTCAGCGGCGGCTTCGGCAACGTG
>DATGQN010000073.1:0-3406 GCA_035304185.1 Myxococcaceae bacterium | reverse complement strand
AGCGCGAGCTGGTGGAGGGCGTGCTCGAGGGCAAGGACGCCGCAGCCCGGCTCAGCACCCCGGAGCTGCTGGGCATGCTCGCCCAGCAGGTGATCCCCGAGGCGGGCCACATGGAGAGTCCCGAGCCCACGCGGCACTGAGCAGGCGGCTCAGAAGAGGCGCTTGCGGGTCTCCCAGAAGACCTCCTTGGCGATGCGGTAGGGCTTTCCTTCGGGATCGAAGACGGTGCGAAGGAGGTTGGCGCCGCGCTCCTGGGCGGGACGGACGACGGTGCTCTCGAGCTGGTAGCGCATGAAACCCAACGGGTCGCGCTGCCGGTACTCGGCGAAGTAGTTGCGGAGCGAGTCCGGATCGTACGCGCGCCCGTTGTCCCCGTACTTGGCCACGTAGGGGCTGAAGTCCGGGTAGAGGCGGCCCTGCCCGAAGTCCCCGTGCAGGGTGGTCCGCATGAAGTTGCCGATGAGCAGGTCATCGAAGATCTCGTAGCCCACCGCGGTCATGAGCGAGCCGCGCGGGGCCTCGAAGGTGATGCCCTTGTTGAAGCGTCTGTTGTTGAAGGTCAGCGTGTGGTCCCGGCCGCCCACGCGGAAGGTGAGGAAGTCGATCGACTTCTCCAGGTGCTTCACGTTCCGGAAGTAGTTCTCGAGCGCGACGACGTCCGAGTTCTCCAGCATCTCGCTCCAGTCGTCGCCGAAGTCCTCGGGCGGCCGGGGGCGGATGGTGCGCTCCTGCGGCCGGATCTCCTCGAGCTGCTGGCGCGCGACGTCGTAGCGGATGAAGGCGGGAAGGAGCTCCGCGGTGCGGCTCTCGAAGCCCCGGGCGTAGTCGTCGATGCCGGTGGTGTACGCGCCGGCCCAGAGGCTGTCGGTGCGCTGGTACTTGTGCATGGAGCTGAAGGGCACGAAGTAGCGGGTGCCGTAGAACTCGCACTGACGGGCAATCGTCCGGCCGACCGGGGTCCGCTGCGCGGCATAGGGCGGGATGCGGGTCCCGTCCTCGTTGAAGTAGTTGATCATGTCCGCGTCGCCGTAGCCGCTCAGGGCGAGCAGGAAGCTGGTCTTGAAGCCGCGGATGGTCTCGCGGACGAAGCGGCTCCAGCCGCGGTCTCCGGCGTCGTTCAGGTTGACGACCAGCGTCCCGTCGATGTCCACGAGCAGGAGCGCATCCTGGTTCACGTCGGGGATGCAAAGCACGCGGACCCGGGGGGAGATGCGGGTCCAGGCCCGGTCGAGGATCACGTGGACGTCGAACCCCTGCTCACGCAGGTCGCGTTCGATGCGGCCGCCGAAGTGGTTGGGGACGAGGATCTTCTTGTCGGCCAGGAGCTTGAGGCTGTCGCCGCTGAGGTGGTCGGGGTGGCCGTGGCTCACCCAGACGTACTCACACGCGAGCGCCGCCTCCCGCTGCGCCTCCGGGATCTCGTGCGAGAGGGTCCAGCTCCCGAAGTACGCGTCGCCGACGAGCCAGGGATCGGTCACCAGGACCGGACCCTTGTCGTGGACGATCAGGGTTGCGTTGCCGATGGTCTCGAAGCCGATGTCCATGTGCCCTCCGAATCGCGGGGAAACCGGGTGGCGTCGCCCGGCGCGAAGGGCAGCAAGGTTCGGAGCAGGAGCAGTCGCGACAAGCATCACCGGGAGGGTGCGCCGCGCAACCCATCACTCCCCCCTCCCCGGCGGTCCGTGGGGGCAGGTCACACCCCCTGGGAGGAGACGCTGCGGTGGGGCGCGTCAACGTGCTGCCGTCATCCGGTGGTCACCCCTGTGCCTCCTCGGGCATGGGCGTGAAGCGGCGGCTGTGAACGCTGCTTCCCAGCGGCGCCCAGGTGTCGTTGCGACCGTCAATGTGGTCGACGCGGACCCCCTCGAGGTTGACCCCATCCAGGCAGCGCAGGTTCACCTGGTAGTACTCGCCGCCCAGCTCGGGGATGTTCCCGTGACCGTAGGCCCGCACGCCGCATCCGCCGCAGGTGGTCTCCTCCACCATCGGGTTCTTCGTCGCGAAGGAGATGAGCCGCTCCCGGCCCTGCAGCAAGCGGAAGGCACCGGGCTTCACGTACGCCGACCACCACCCGGTCTTCGTACAGAAGGTGCAGTTGCAACGAACGGTGCCCTCGGCGAGATCGAGGTCGGCCTCGTAGCGGACGGCGCCGCAGAGGCAGCTTCCGCGATAGGTCTGAAGGCCCGGGGTGAACGTGGTGGGCGGGACGGTGACATCGTTGGACATGTTGGCTCCGGGGGAAGGCGGGTCGAAATGACCTCGCCGGGTTGAGCGCAGGAAGGTAGAAAGCATTGCGGACAGAACCGGTCCGCGATTCGGAGCTCCCCGTGGTCCAGACCTCCGCGCGACTGCTGCGCCTCCTCTCCCTGCTGCAGCGTCGACGTTTCTGGGCCGGACCGGAGCTCGCGGAGGCGCTGGAAGTCACCGAGCGCAGCGTGCGCCGTGACGTCGATCGCCTTCGCAGCCTGGGCTACCCGGTGCACGCGACGTCGGGCGTCGGCGGCGGATATCAGCTCGGTGCGGGGCCGGAGCTGCCGCCGCTGCCGCTGGAAGACGACGAAGCGGTCGCGGTGGCCGTCGGCCTCCGGAGCGTGACCCACGGGCCGGTGCGGGGCCTGGGCGAAGCCTCACTGCGTGCCCTGACCAAGCTCGAGCAGGTGCTCCCCAGGCGGCTCCAGCGCCGGGTGCATGCCCTGGATGCGGTCGCCATCCCTCTGCAGCGGGCGGGAGCCGGGGGAATCGATGCCGAGGTGCTCTCCCATCTGGCCACCGCGTGCCGCGATGCCGAGGAGCTCTCGTTCTCATACCGCGCAGGAGATGGCAGCCGGACCTCGAGGACCGTCGAGCCCTACCGCCTGATCCACACCGCGTGGCGTTGGTACCTGCTCGCCTACGACCTCGGTCGCTCGGACTGGCGGACCTTCCGGGTGGATCGGGTGGAGGGCCGGCCGCTCTCCGGCAGAACGTTCGCGCCGCGCCCGCTGCCCAGTGACGATGTGGCGGCGTACGTGTCCGCGGCCATCTCGCCCCATGGGACCGGCATCCAGACCGAGGTGGTGTTCCACGCTCCAGCCGGACGCATCACCAAACGGCTCGGGGACGTCGTCGAGCGCGTCGTGGAAGAGGGACCGGACCGCTGCCGCATCCAGGTGCGCGCACCCAGTGCCGGCTACCTGGCCCTCTCCCTGGCGTTCGCCGAGGCCGACTTCGAAGTGGGGGATCCGCCGGAGCTCGCCTCTGAGCTTCAGCTGATGGCGGAGCGGCTGATGCGTGCGGCGTCATCCGGTGGAGAGAAGCGCTCCCGGCGACGAGGCGCCTCAGGTCCATAGCGCTTCCTGCCTTATGATCCCGCCAGGTTCAATTCAGCGAGCCCAGTGCCATCTCCGCCCCCAAGCCCCACTCCCTT
>DATGQN010000072.1:0-32005 GCA_035304185.1 Myxococcaceae bacterium | reverse complement strand
CACCGGCTCGACGCCCATCTCGCGGAGCTGATCCTCGGAGGGAACGTAGACCTCCGGGTCCTTCTCCGGGTTCTGCACGTAGTCGAGCACCAGCTCCACGTACTCCTCGATCGGCATCTTCAGCGCCTTGGCGATGCGCTGGGTGTCGTTGTCGGCGAGCAGCTCCTGGCGCAGCTCGGGGATCGGCTTGTTGATCTTCTTCTGCGGGGTGGTCATCTGAGTTCTGGCTCCTCGTGTTTCAACTGCTGGTGAGGGGCCGTCATCAGGCCCCCGCGGATGTAAGCGGTCCGATCAGCGTTCAACGCTACGGAATGGCTGGAGTCTCAACGAGCTCCCACCAGGATCGCAAGTTGGCGTCCGATCGCCGCCCGTTGGGCGAGCGCCTGGGTATCGGTCACGCCGATCAGGGACCGGGCCTCCTCGAGCAGGGCCCGCGCCCGGGACACGGTTCCGAGGGCGTCCTCGGTGGGGTTCTCCTGGAGGCCGGCCTCGAGCACCTTCACGAAGCGCTCGGCGCGGGCGGTGAGCTGCCGGAAGTTCGCCTCGGACTGGGCCGCGTTGGCGCCGCTGCTGGCGCGGATGGCCTCGGCCTCCGCCAGGGCCCTCACCTCATGGGGCGGCAGCGCCGAGGTCGCCTCGATGGTGATCTCCTCCCGCTCCCCGGTGGGCAGGCTCGTGGCCTGGACGCTCAGCGTCCCCTCCGCGCTCAGCGAGAAGACGACCTCCAGGGGCACATCGCCCCGGTCCGCGCGCGGGAGCTGCTTGAGGGTCACCTCACCCAACGCCGTGCATTCGGAGGCGTACTCGCTCTCGCCCTGGACGATGCGGATGCGGGCGCGCTGCTGGTGGCTGGAGCCGGGATGGAAGACCTCGGTCGCGCTCACCGGGACGGTGGTGTTCTTGGCGATCAGGCGTCGGACCCGGCCACCCGCGACCTCCACCCCCAACGAGTGTCCCGCCACGTCGATCAGGACCGCGCGCCCACTCTGTTGCGCGAGCTCGTCGGCGTGGACCGCCGCGCCCAGCGCCACCACCTCGTCCGGATGGATCCCGGTTGCCGGCTCACGTCCGAAGAAGTCGGTGACCAGGCGGCGGATCAGCGGGACCCGCGTCATGCCGCCCACCATGAGGACCGCGTCGACCGTGGGGGGCTCGAGTCCCGCCTCGCGCATCAGGCCCTCGCAGACCTCGAGGCAGCGGCGCGAGAGCGGCTCGGAGAGGGTCTCGAAGAAGTCGCGGGTCAGCGCGGTCTGGATCGAGGTGCGCCGCCCATCAGGGTCCGAATGGTCCCCCAGATCGTCGACGTCGATCAGCGCCTCCTCCACGGAGGTGAGCTGCTTCTTGGCCGCCTCGGCGACGACCTTGAGGCGCCGCATCGACGCCGCATCCCGGGAGACCGCGTCCCGGAGCGCGGGATCCACCTGGGCGAGGAGCCACTGCACGATGCGATCGTCGAAGTCCTCACCACCCAGCTGGTTGTCGCCGCCGGTCGCCACCACCTCGAACACGCCATCGCGCAGCTCGAGGATCGAGACGTCGAAGGTGCCACCCCCGAGGTCGAAGACCAGCGCGCGCCCCTCGAAGTCCTGGCCCAGCCCGTAGGCCACTGCGGCGGCGGTGGGCTCGTTGATGAGCCGCAGCACCTCGATGCCGGCGATCTCCGCCGCCTCGCGGGTGGCCTGACGCTGCCCATCGTCGAAGTTGGCGGGGACGGTGATCACCGCCCGGCGCGCCGGCTGCTGCAGGTGGGCTTCGGCGTCGGCCTTGAGCTCCCCCAGCACCGCGGCCGCCACCTGGGTCAGCGGCAAGGCGGGGAGCTCCGGCGCGCCTTCCAGATCCACGCGGATGTCGCCGTGGGGACCGGGCACGAGCCGGTAGGGAACCACCGCCCGGGCCGCGCGCGCGAGCTCGGGCGAGTAACGACGACCCAGGAATCGCTTGGCCGCGAAGATCAGCCGATCGGCGTATTCCTCGCCGAGCCTCGCGGCCGCCTCACCCACCAACCGCGCGCCGGCGGGGGTGAATCCCACGATGGAGGGGGTCAACCGGCTACCGGTGCGGCTGGGGATGACGCGCGCACGCCCCCCCTCAACCGTCGCCACGGCGCTGTTGGTCGTCCCCAGATCGATGCCCAACACTGGCTCTGGCATGGTTCGCAGTGCGCGAGCCTACCCCAACCCGGGGTGAGCGCGCCTCTTTCCGGACGGCGGGGTCCGTGCTAGAGGCGCAGCCGCCATGGCCCAGATTGCGCTTTCCCGTCGTTACGCCCGAGCCCTGCTCGAGGTTTCCATCGAAGAGAACTCGGTGGAGGTGGTCGCCGAACGCCTCCAGGCGCTCGCCAGCGCCTTCGAGGAGAGCGCCGAGCTGCGCTCCGTGCTCACCAGCCCGAGCTACGATCGCGAGGTCCGCCTCAAGGTCCTGCAGGCGCTGCTCGCCAGCGCCGGGAAGGTCCCGACCTCTCTCGAGAACACGCTCCGGCTCCTCAACGATCGCAGCAAGCTCGAGGCGATCCCCGGCATCGCCCGCGAGTTCCTCGCCTTCGCGGATGCCCGCGCCGGTCGGGTCCGCGGTGTGGTGACCAGCGCGCAGCCGCTCTCGCCGGACCAGCTCGCCCAGCTCACCCAGGAGCTCGCCGCCCTCTCCGGAAAGCAGGTCGTGGTGGAGACCCGCACCGATCCGTCCCTGATCGGCGGGGTCTCGGCGCAGGTCGGCAGCATGCTCTACGACGGTTCGCTGCGCACCCAGCTCCAGCAGCTCCGCCAGGAGCTCATCAACCGCTGAGGTGTCCGCGGCGACAGTCGCGGCCCCCCGGTCTCACACCTTCACGCAGGACGCTCGCGCCTGCGTGCACCTCCGGCGCCTCCGCCCACCCGCTCAGGGTCGGGCGCGGGCGCTGAGTCGTTCCAGCCCCTCGAGATACGCGTCCCCCAGCACCAGCGGGATGTCCGAGTGGTCGGCGCCCACCGCCCATTCCAGCTCCACCGCGCCGGCCCCCGCGGCTTCAAGCAGCGTCGCGTGGCGGGGAAGGACGAAGTCGTCGGCATCTCCGTGGCGCAGCAACACCGGCAGCCCATCGAGCTCGGCCATGCGCGCGCAGTTGTCGAAGCGCAGGGTGCTCACGTAGCCCACCGGAAGATCGAGCCCTGCACCGTCCTCCACGAGTGCCTCGATGGAGCAGAAGGCCGCTTCGGTGGAGATGCCGGCCAGTGCAGGCCCCTCGCCCCGCGCCCCACGCGCCGCCAGGTGGAGGGTCGGAGCCCCGCCCAGCGAGAAGCCGACGCCGAAAATCCGCTCGGAATCCACTCCCGGCAGGGTCTGCAGGACGTCGAGCACCGCCTCCGCGGAGGCCAGCACGCCCGGTTCGGTGGGACTGCCGCTCGAGCGGCCGTAGCCGGGATAGTCGTAGATGAGGACGTTGTAGCCCCCCTCCCAGAGCAGCTCCACGCGGTCCCAATAGCGCGCCAGGTGGTGGGCGTTTCCGTGGCTGTAGAGGATGGTGTCCTGCGCTCCGGGCAGGTGGGCGTAGACCCAGTGGATCTCATCCCCCAGCGCGCTCTCCACAAAGCCCTCGGTCCGCGCCCACCGCGGGATGCGGCTCGCGTGCGGTCCGTTGGGGTCCAGGTCCCCATCCAGCTCGGGGCTGGGCTCATCGAACCGGTAGGGGGTCTCCACCCGCGTGGGGTTGAAGAGAAAGTCGTCGAGATTCATGCAGCCGCTGAGGCCGACCAGCCCCGCGGCCCCCAACAGGCAGGCGAAAGCAGCACGCATCATCCACCTCCGAAAGGAACGCTCAGCCCGAGGAGCGCGGTGACCGCGCCGTGGCCCTTCGGCTCCCACGCCACCACTGACGAGGAATCCATCCAGGGCGACACCCAGCCGAGCTGCAGGGAGAGCTCGGGACCGCCCCGCGGGTGTTCACCGAAGCGCCAGCTCGCGCCGAGGTAGGGGGTCACCATCACCGGGCTCTTCCCTTCCGGCGGCGTGAACGAGATCCAGGCGGTCCCGCCTCCGAACACCTTGGCGGAAGGCCCCAGGGGCAGCTCCCCGTGCAACCCCACCTCCGGGTAGACCCGGACCGCCAGCCCCTCCGAGCTGCCGATGAAGAGGTTGGCGCGCGCCGAGGCCGAGAGGGCGGCACCCCGCTCCTGCACGAACAGCTGCTTGACCACGCCGGGGTCCAGGTAGGCCACGCCCACCGCCGCCCCCAGCAGGCTCACGTTCCCATCAACGTCCCAGCCGTCGGCCACGCCGTAGCGGCCACCGAGCGCCACGTTGGGCAGGGGGATGGGGGCACCCAGGTTGCTGAAGAGCGGCCCTCCGATGGACACCCGGGCCTCGCTGTTGCCCGCGCCCACGGTCCGGGCGAGGTGACGCGAGGCACAGCCGGTGGTCGCCGTCAGCGCCAGGGCGGCCAGCAACAGGACCCGTCGTGCGCGCTCAGCCAACGTAGACGATCTCCCATTCGGTGAGCTCACCGCCAAGGGTGACCTCAATCACGTCGCCCACCCGCTTGCCCATCAGCGCGCGTCCCAGAGGCGCGCCGGGCGTCACCACGTGCAGGTAGCCGTCTCCACCGGGGCCGGTGAGCTCCTCGCCCGCTCCCACCGGCGCGACGAACAGCGTCTTGCCGCCCTCTTCGTCCTCGATCTCGACGATGGAGCCGAGGCCGATGGGCGCGCCCTTCTTCGGGATGGGCAACGTGAAGCTGCTGAGCGCTTCGAGCGCCGCCAACGCGGCCTCGGCGCGCTGCTTGGTTGCAGCTGCAAGGTTCACGGCGCGGGGGGCGCCCGTCTTGGCTTCGCGGCGCGCATCATCGGCGAAGCGAAGTGCCTGCTGGGTGGTGGCTTCCAGCTTCTCGTGAAGCTGGGCGAGGAGGAGGGCCTTGTCCATGGTGGCCGGAGGCTACGACCACCCCATCGGCGCGCAAGTCTGTCGACGCGCGCCGGACACCGGCGGGCGTCCACTCCGGGTCCCGGCCGGGGGCACTCAGGCCGAGGCGGGCGGCTGCGCTCCGGGAAGGTGATCCCGCACCACCCCGAGCCACCACGCGCGGCCGCGGTACTGGCTCATCTTGCCCAGGAGCTTTCCGTCCCGGATGACCAGGAAGGTGGGGATGCCGTGCAGCCCGAAGCGCGTCGCCAACCCGTCGTGGGTATAGGCGTCGACCTTCACGATCCGCAGGGGGACGTCGCCGAGCTCCTCCAGCAGGTGCGGCAGCTCCCGCGCAAAGACCTCGCAGTTCGGACAGTTCTCGCCCCAGAAGTCCACGACGACCAGCAGGTCCTTCGCGCCGAAGGTCAGCGCATCGAAGGTCTGCGGGTCCGCCTCCACGATCTCCACGCCGGTCGCCATGGAGAGGGCTTTAAGGGCGAGGCACCGCGGCCGCAACGGCCCGGCACCTTCACCGCCGGCAGCTCAACCGGTCGCCACGCCGCCCGCAGCGGAGGCGGAGCGACGCGCGCGGAGGATCTCGAAGAGACCGTACGCCCACAGCCCCATGCACACGTACTGCGCCGGGGTGAGCCCGAGGTAGCGCGCGTCCACGTACTGGAGATCGGTCGCCCGCAGGAAATCGAAGAAGAAGCGGGTGGTGCCGTACATGAGCGCCAGCAGCGGCAGCAGCAGCCCCTTCAGCTTCCCCCTGCTGGCCAACACCCGGAGGACGGCGTGCATGGAGAAGAGGGCCAGGGCGTCGTACAGCCCCAGATCGTGACGGGGACCGGCGGGGCCCGGGTAGTCCATGGCCAGGAAGAAGTCGGTGGGGACGCCCGGGTGGTCGTGGGCCAGGAAGCAGCCGATGCGGGCGATGCCCCAGGCCAGGGAGACCGCCAGGGCCAGCGGATCGGCGTAGGCCCGGAAGGAGTGGCCCTTCACCCGGAAGAACACGACCGCGGCCAGGATGCCGCCCATCAGGCCGCCCATGCTGGAGAGCCCGTCCCAGACCTTGAGGATCTGCCACGGGCTCTTGGAGAGCTCCTCCGGGTGGTAGAAGAACAGGTGCACCAGGTGGCCGACGACCACCCCGCTGAGCACCCCCCACAGGGCGAAGTCCGACAACACCTGCGGGCTGAGCTTGCGGCGCACCGACTCCCGCGTGGCCACCGAGGCGCCGACGAGCACGCCGATCGCCACCATCACCCCGTAGGCCTCCAGACGGAGGGGGCCCAGGGCGAGGGAAGGGGTCTCAAAGAAGGGAATCGCCATGGGCGCAGAGGGTGTCACCCGCTCCTGCCCCGGGCAATGGAATCGACCTGCTCACCCGCTCGCCGCGAGCGCCCCCTCGTCCACGCAGAGGGACCCTCCCTCCTCGTCGAAAGCGGCCTCGAGCGCCGCGTCCAGGGCAGCGGAGAGCGAGTCGACCTCCCGCGGGTCTTGGGCGGCCTCCCCTTCCTCGAAGTGCCAGGCCGTCGTCCCGCAGGTTTCCGTCCGCGGGCCCGAAGAGGTCGCAAGCTCCAGCCCCGCGGTGACCGCCGAGCTGAGGGAGCCGAAGCGCTCCTCGGGGACCGAAGAGGCCTCACAGGGCCCCACCACCTTCGCCGCGCCCCCGGGCCAGGGCGTGCTGGTGCGACCGCAATGGGTGGGACGCGCGCGGGCTGCTCCGTCCCGCATGCCCAGCAGACGCGCGTGTCGGCGGGATCCGCTGCTCCCCGCCGGGAGGACCCGGGGCCCCAACTCGAGCACCGCCGCCATGAAGCGGGCCTGACGCTCGGTGTGGAAGCGCCAGTGACGAAGGGTCCGGGGCCCCACCGTCGCGCTCACCCCCCAGCCGCGCGCATCCCGGAAAAGCATCACCTCTTTCACCGGGGTCCGGGTCTCGGTCTCGTTCATCGTCTCCCTCATGCCGCTCACTCCTCCCGATGCAGCGCGGGCGCTGCCTGCGATCGCGGGCTCCGGAGGCGAACGCCCTTTCGGCGATGCCCCGCGGTCACCTCCGCGATCGGGTCCGGCCGGGACCTGCCCTTGAAAGCGGCGTGCCAAGCGGCCTGCTGCCCTTCTGCACCCATGCAGCGTCGCCGGCGGGACAGGCGCCGGGAGGACTGGAGAAATTGCGGTCTCCCCACCGTCCCGGTCTGAAGCGCGCGACCGACTGGCCACCGCCGGAAGGGACGCCCAGACTGCAGGAATGCACCGCCGCGCTCTTGAACATGCCCGGGCCCGGGCCTACCGCGCCTCCCTGGGAACGCCCTTCACCGCGCCTCCCGACGGACGTCCCCGCCGCTTCCGGATCGCCATGGGGGATCCCCAGTGTCCCCTGGACGTGATGCTGGAGGTGCTCGCGCGGGCGGACCTGCTGGAGGAAACGGGCCGGCTGCGGCGCGAGGTGCAGCTGATCTCGGTGGGCGATCACTTCGACTGGGGCACCCCGCAGGAGCGGGAACAGGCCGCCACCGACGGGCTGGCGATCCTCGCCTGGCTGGCCTCTCACCCCGCCGACCAGGTGCTGATCTGCGCCGGCAACCACGACCTCTCCCGGGTGGGAGACCTCATCCACCACGATGACGCCGGCTTCGCCTCGCTTCAGGCGCTGGCGGATGCGCAGTCTCCGGATGATCCCGGGGCCGAGGCCGCCTTCCTCCGCCAACGCCCCGGACTGGCCACCTCGGGCCTCGCGCGGCGCGACCTCTCCTCGTTCCGGGAAGTGCAGCGTCACTGGGTGGCGCACCTGCTGGATCGCCGGCGGCTGCGGCTCGCCCAGGCCCTGGGGCCCTCCCTCCTGGTGACCCACGCCGGCGTGACCCTCGACGAGGCCTCGATGCTGGGCATCGATCCCTCCCGCGTGGCTGACGCGGCCACCTGGGAGCGCACCCTCAACCTCGCGCTGGACCGCGCCTGGCGGCTCCGGGGAAGGGGGCCGCTCAGCATTCCCGGCCTCTACCGGCCCGGGAGCGTCGAGGACGGCGAAGGCGTGGGGGTGGTGTTCCACCGCGCTTCGATCCAGGCCGGCACCCGCTCGCCACCGCGACGCCGCTACCTTCCCCAGCGCCTCCCGCTGGGCCTCACCCAGGTCATCGGCCACATCCGTGACCACAAGAGCCGCACCCTCCTCGGGTTGCCCACGGGCCCCTCCCGGGACGGGGTGCTGCGCCACCTCACGGTGGGGGCGGACCGATCCTTCCGTTATGCCCACGGTACCCGTGTGTCCGCCGGGCCCGGCGAGGCGGTGGTGTTCCACGTCGATGGGAGCCTGCGCAGTGCAGCGCCGGAGACCTACGAGCTGTTCGACCTCGACACGCTGCGGCCCTGGCGCCCGCCGGCCTCCTTCAGCCGCGCTTGAGACCTGCCCGCCTCGGGGCCCCCTCCGCGCGCTCGCGCCGGATGCGCACGCAGCAGCAACCGGGTTCCGGCTCCAGGCACGCCCGGGCCCGCACCCCGAGTCCGTCTGCCACGCCCTGTACGAACGACCGGTTCAACCCACACACCAGCTCGGTGTGCTCCCGGGCGAGCGCGTCAAACGGGCAGTTCGTCAGCACCACCTCCGATCGCTTCAACCGGGGCTCGAAGCCCTGGGTCTTCAGCACCGCGGCCAGCCGCGCCAGTCCGCTTCCGGAGGGGCGCGCTGCTGACGTTGCAGCCGCCGCAACCCGGTGCCCGGCCGCATCCGCGGCGTGCTCCAACGCCCGATCCAGCAGCTCGCCTTCCTCACGCACCCGCTCCACGGCGCCCGCGAGCAGGTGCCCCACGAGGTCGTAGCGCCGCTCGGGGAGGCTGACCGAGAACTCCTGATCCGCGCGTCGGTAGAGCTTGTTCGGGCGTCCGGCTCCGGGCCCGCTCTTTCCCGAGAGGCGGCGGAACTCCGTGGTGAGCAGCCCTTCTTCCACCAGCCGATCGAGTTGGGAGCGGGCCACGTGCGGCGGCAGGTCCAGGGCCGCGGCGGCCTGCTCGCGGCCCACCGGTGCGTCCTGCTCCACCACGTAGGCGTAGAGCGCACGTCGGATGGGATCGGCGAGGGCTCCGATCCCCGAGGCCTGGCGGGCGAGTTCCATGGGGCTCCTTCCGGGATGCGACGGCCGGAATTGCCGATCCGCCGGTGGCTCCCTCATTTTCTATTCACTCTCTTTTAGAAAGAAAAGAGGCTTCCCATGGCAACGACAGCAAACCCCGCACTCACCTACCGCAGGAGCCCGGAGCTCACCCGCAGCCGCTCCCGGACGGACTCGGACCTCTCCGCCCGGGCCCGGGGCGCCGATCGCGCGTTCCAGCTGCTCCGGGTCATCTTCACGGTCGCCCCCATCGCCTTCGGCCTCGACAAGTTCGCCGGGGTCCTCACCAACTGGGAGCAGTACCTCGCCCCGTGGGTGGACAGCCTCCTCCCCGGGACCGCGCATCAGGCGATGTTGGCGGTCGGCGTGGTGGAGGTGATCACCGGCCTGGTGGTGGCCTTCGCGCCGCGCTTCGGCGGCATGCTGGTCGCCGCGTGGCTTGGCGGCATCATCATCAACCTGGTGTCGATGGGGCAGTTCTACGACATCGCCCTGCGCGACTTCGGACTCCTCATGGGAGCGGTCGCGTTGAGCCTGCTGGCCGCCGGCCGTCACAACGCAGGTGCGCGCCACCGGGCGGACTGAGGCCCGCGCGTCCCCTCGGACTCACCGCGCCGGGAGCTCGGACAGCAGCTTCTCGGCGCGCGCCGTCTCCCGGCGGGAGCGCTGGCCTTCGGGGAGGCTCCGGATCAGCGCCAGGGCCTCCTCCGCGCTCGCCCGCGCCTCCTCCGACCGGTCCGCCTCCCGCAGCAGCGAGGCCCGGTCGTTGAGGACGCGGACCTTGCGGGGTCCATAGACCTTCTGGAGCGCGCGTCCGTTCGCCTCGAGCGCGGCGTCGGTCTGTCCCATGGCGCCCAGGATGAGCGCGAGACGTGCGGGCGGATTGTAGTCCCCTGGGAGGGCGGCCTCGCTCTGGCGCAACCCCTCCAGCGCCAGCTCCGGCTTGCCGAGCTCCAGGGCCAGGGTCGTCAGGTGCCCGTCGTACACCGCGCGGGCGTCCGGCGTCGGCGCGTCGGCCCGGGCCTGCTCGAGGAACGCCCCCCACGCCTTCCCCACCTGCTGCGCGCCTTCGCTGTCGCCGGCCTGCTGCCGGGCCAGGAAGTGGACCATGTACAGGCCCGAGCGGTCGTCTCCCGCCATCTCGATCGCCGACGGGGCGAGCGCCTCCTTCACCCGCGCCTCCAGCGGCGCGGTCACCTCGGTGGTGAAGTCCTGCTTCCCCTCGACCTCCAGCGCACACCCCAGCCCCCAGGAGGCGATGCGCGCCCAGGAGGAGGTCTTCGGCAGCTGGGCGAGCTCATCGAGCGCGAGCCGCGCGCAGGCCTCGGGATTCGCGGCCCCCCCGAGGGCCAGCACCATCAGCCGTGACTCCACCGCCCGGGAGCGACGCGGCCAATCCCGGGGAACCTCTTCGAGGAGCTGGGCGAGCACCGCCGCCGCGGCCCCCGGCTCACCCTGTGCGGCCAGGCGGTCGGCACGGGCGAGGAGCGCGCTGTGGCCCTCTTCACCGCCCTTCATCGCCAGCCGCGCGTCGTCGAGCAGCGCGTTGAGCTGATCCAGATCTGCGCTCCCCAGCCACTTGAGGACCGCCGTCTCCTCCCGGGGATCGATCACCAACAGCGTCGGCCACACCTGCACCGGGAACTGCTTCACCACCTCGGCGTTCTGCGGCTTCTCGGTGTCCACGCTCAGGAAGACGTAGTGCTCGCCCTGCCGGGAGAGGCCGGGGTCCGGGAACACGTTGGCGTTCATGTGGCGGCAGGTGTGGCACCACGGGGCCCAGAAATCGATGAAGAGGGGGACGCCCCGCTTCCGCGCCTCGGCCAGCGCCGCGGGGTAGTCGTCGTGGATGAAGGGGACCGGCGCCTCCGCGGCGGCCGCCCGGACCTCGGCGCTGGCATCGGCGGGCGGGGAGGCTTCGCGGGTCTTGTTCGCGCAGCTGGAGCAACCGGCCAGTCCCATCAGGGCCAGCGGAGCGAGGAGGGTCAGAAGGGATCGGGAGCGCACGGCGCCGACTGTAACGGGCGCGCCGCGCGGGAGCACGCCTGAGCGGACCGGATGACGTTGCGGGCAGATGCACTTGAGTGCGGTGGCCCGGCGGGAAAGAGTGGCGGGCTGCGGAGCCGGCTCCGCGGACCCATGTCCAGCGATCTCACCACCGCCGCCCACGCGCTCCTCGAGGCGCTGCCTTCCCCCACCAGGGGGGAGGATCCGTCGACGGCCCTGACGCAGCGACTGCACCGCCGCCTGACCGGGGACGTGCTGCCGCGTTTGGATGCCCAGGCACCGCTGCTTCTGGTGGCGCTGGCAGGTCCCAACAACGTGGGCAAGTCCACCCTCTTCAACACCCTTGCGGGCCGGCCCCTCTCACCCGCGCGCGCCGAGGGGGGGCTCACCCGCCAATGCCTGGCCGCGGTGCACCCGGAGGGGGATACCCGGGCCCTCGCCGAGGCGCTGGGGCGCCGCTACGAGGTGGTTCGCGTCGGCGACGGGCAGCCGGCGCCGGTGGACGTGAGCGGTCCCCCGGGCCGGCTCTATCTCACCCAGGCGCCACTGCTGCCGCGCGGCCTGGTCCTGATGGACACCCCCGACTTCGACAGCGTCTTCAGCGAGAACCGCGTGGCGACCGAAGCCCTGCTGGTCACCGCCGACGTCGTGCTCTTCGTGGTGAGCCGCCAGACGTACCAGAACGCGGCGCTCGTCGATTTCGTGAAGGGAGCGGTGGGAGCCGGTCGACCGTGGCTGGTGCTCTACAACGAAGCCTCGCGTGAAGAGATCGCCACCGATCACCTCGCCACCCTGGCCCGGCAGGTGGGGCATCCGCCGGTCGCGACCTATCTGGCGGCCCATCAACCCGAGGTGGAGGACGGGGCGCCCCTGCGCCTGCGGGCGATGGGCGATGCGCCCCCGCTTCAGGAGCTGCTCGGGGCGCCGGAGCGCGCGGCCGGGCTCAAGCGGCTGGCCCTGGGCGCGACGCTCGAGGATGCGTTGCGGGAGGCGCGGGAGCTCGCGGCGCTGGAGGACGCCAAACGCGCCGAACCGGATCGGCTGCGACGGCGGATCCGCCACGAGCTCGAGCGCATCGGCCGGTCGGCCGCCATCGGGAGCATTCCCGCCGACGCGGTCCTGGCGGCCTTCCGCCAGGCCATGGATCGCAACCACCCCTTTCACCGGGCGGTGCGGGTCCCCGCGCGGGCCCTCACCCAGGGGCTCTCGCTGGTGGGCAAGGGCCTGCGCCGCGTCTTCACCGGCCCCGAGCCCGAGCCGGCGCCGATGCACGACGAGGTCCAGGTGCGGCTGCGGGAGGGGGTCCAGGAGCTGCTCGAACAGCTCGCCTACGAGCTCCACTCCTGGAGGGGAGACCCGGAAGGCGCCGCGCTGCTCGAGGCGCTGCTGGATCCTTCCGCCCGGACCCCCGAGGTGCCCTCCCCGTCTCCCGGTGAGCGCCGCGTGGACGAGGCCCGCTTCACCGAGGAGTGCCGTTCGCTGTTCCTCGAGGTGCTCCCGCAGGGAGGGCGCGGTCAGCTCCTCCAGTCGGCGACCACGTTCCTCTACGCGATCCCCGCCACGGCAGCCGCCGCGGTCTCCATTGCCACCGGTGGGCTGGGCCAGGACGTGGCCATCTGGGTGGGCTCGCTCCTCACCGCCCCCCTCTTCGAACGCTTCGTCGACATGATGGGGGCGGGCGTCCGCCAGCAGGTGGTCGAGGCCTGGGCCCAGCGTCGCGGGACCACCCTCGCCGGACACCTCGAGGCCACCCGGTTCGCCGCACTGCTCCACCACCTGGACACCCGGGCAGAACAGGCCGAGCAGGCGGCAAGGTCCCTCCGCAAGGCCGCTGACACGCTCGCCCACGCCCTCACCCCCGCTCCGGAGACGCCCCTCCGCCCCGACGAGGTCCCGTCATGAGCCAGGCTCCCTCCGACACGCCCGCGCCCCTGCCCAGCCCCGAGGTGCTCCGCGACACCGTGGAGCAGGCTTTGGGGCTGCCCACCCTGGCCCCGGAGGCAGCGCGGCTGCGGGGCCTGGTCGATGATTACGGGCGGGGGCATGCACAGGCCGACGCGCCCCTCGCGGTTGCCCTGGTCGGCGCGACCGGCGCCGGGAAATCCACGCTGCTCAACGCCCTGGCCGGAAGGGAGCTGGCCCGCGAGGGGGAGAGCCGTCCCACGAGCACCACCTCCACCATCTTCGCGCCGCAGGACGTCGCGCTGCCGGCGCTGGAGGCACTGGGCGCGCCGCTCCGTCGCTACAACCCCGCGTCAGCGGGCGGTTGGAGCGGGCAGGTGTTCATCGACACGCCGGACGTGAACAGCGTGGAGGTGGGGCACCGCGACCTCGCGGAGGCGGCGCTGGAGGCCGCGGACGTGGCGCTGGTGGTCATGCACAAGAGCTCGGTGGCCGAAGCGGTGCAGACCGGGTTCCTCGCACCCTTCGCCAGCCGGCGGCGGATCCTCTTCGTCCTCAACTTCGCGGATCAGTACGGGCCTCAGGTGCGGGAGGCCCTCAAGGACCAGGTGCGGACGCTCGCCACCGAGCGGCTGGGCATGGAGACCGCGGACGTCGAGGTCCACGCGGTCAGCGCGCTCGAGGCCAAGGCCGGCCGGGACGCCTCCGGAGAATGGGGCGCGCTGCTGCTCTCCCTCCGTGCGATGGGCGAGCGGGCGGTGGCCGAACGGGTGCGGACCGGCAACGCCGCAGGGGCGCTCCGTGGGCTGGGACAGGCCGCCGGGTCCGGGCTCGAGGCGCTGGGGAATCTGCTCGGTGAGGTGGAGGAGGCGCTCGGAGACGGCGTGGACAGCGCGGCTCTGGTGCTCCGCGACGACTTCTCCACCCGGCTCTCCCTGGCGGAGGGACACCTTTCGCAGTCGGTCCGGCGCCACGCTGCGGCCCGGGGTTGGGGACCGGCGGCCCTGTGGATGCGGATGTCGTTATGGGGCGCGGGGGGACTCTCGGCGGCGGCGCTCATCGCGCGACGGAGCCTCCCCGGCGGGCTCGCCGTGGCCGCGGCGGGGACCACCGTCGACGCCATCCGCACCTATACGCGCGGGCGCGCGGCGAGGCAGCGGGTGGTGGAGGAGGCGGCCGGAGGTGACGTGGCACTGCGCGCGGCCCGCCACGCCCTGGCTCCGGCGAGAACCGCGGCCGCTGCGGCCGGCGTCTCCGCCACCGACGTGGGACTGCCCAATGCCGAGGAGCTGGCGCGCAGCTTCCAACTCCTGCGCGAGGAGGCGTGGGAACTCACCGAGGGCAGCGCGGTCGCCGAAGCCGTCCAGGCCTGGTGGCGATGGGCGCGGTGGCTGCTGCTGCCGCTGGTGAATCTCCCGCTGCTCGCGCTGCTGGTACACGTCGCCTGGAAGGTCATCCAGGCCTACGTCGAGGGTCCCCACCTCAGCGTGGGCTACTACCTCAACGCCCTGGCGTTCTTCGCGGTGCTGGCCGCTGCGGGTGGCACCCTCTCCAGCTGGACCCTCACCGGAGCGACGCGGCGGGTCCGCCGGGCTGGCGTGCACCGCTTCGAGGAAGGCCTCGCTGAAGCCTTCGCGCCGCTCTCCGCCAACGTGCAGGGCTCGTTCGATCGGCCCGCCCGCGCGGCACGCCAGCTGGTGTCATGGGGCCACGCCCACCGCGAGGGTGGGGAGGCGTCCGGCGCAGCAGACGCCGGTCCCTGATCCGTTTCCGGAGCACCGCCGGGCAACGTTCCACCGGTCGCCGCGGCTGCCCTTGCAGCGCTGCGCCGGCCCGCTCCGTCATCCGCTGGAGGCAGGACCGGAGGGCGCCCTGCGCCTCTTCGCCCGATGCGTCGGGGCGCGGGGATCCGCGCGGCACCGAAGCCGCCGCGACGTCGTGGGTCAGCCGGCATGGAGCGGCATCCCCCGCCGCCCGCCGTCAGCGGCGGCGCCGCGATTCGACGCGGGAACCTGACGCGGGGCGGGTGTTCTCCGGGGCCGGCGGACGATCCGCTTCCACCGCGCGGGCCGCGCTGCCGGCCGTTCCACCGAGGGCGCTGGCCGGGCGATCCACCGGACCGTCCGGGAGGCTGGCGCCCACGACCACGTCACCCACCGGAGAGCTCTCCCGCTCCCGCTCCGCGTACCGGGGCGCATCGAGCGGAGCGCAGGCCGGTGCTTCCACCAACATGCCGCGCACCGGATCCCCATGGCCTTCGATCAGCGCCGGCAGCGAGGGGTTGTTCCAGGAGTTGTTCTCCCGGGTGGTGACCTTGAAGTGGAGGTGCGGCCCGCACGACCAGCCGGTGTTGCCGGAGTAGCCGATCAGCTGTCCCTGCGTGACGCGATCACCGGGCTTCACCACCACGCTGCTGAAGTGGAGGTACTGGGTCTCCAGCCCACCGTCGTGGGTGATCACCACGTAGTTCGCGTGCCGCGCCATCTTCGCGTCGCAGCCACCCTGATCGCTGTCGCCGCGGGCCAGACGCACCACGCCGTCGCGGGCCGCGGTGATCGGCGTGCCCTCGGGCATGCGGAAATCCCAGGCATGCGTGTCGTAGGAGCGATGGCTGCCGGTGTCGTGTCCCTGGCTCACCGGGAAACGCGCACCACACGCGAAGGGCACCCCCACCACGGGGAGAATCTCCTCCGCCGCGGGGTTGGACTCCGCCTGGAGGAGCGCCTGCTCGGTTCGGCCCTCCGAGCGGGCGACCGCGGCAGTCGTGCCCCCCACTGGCGCGGGGCGGGTCACCGTCACCACGTTGCGGGAGCGGGTTGCAGAAGCAGATGCGGCTGAGGACGCGGCCGGGTTGGCCGGCGCCGCCGCGAAGAGCGTAAGCAGGAGTAGGGAGGACAAGGCGACCTCCAAACGGCTCGTGCTCTGTCCGCTATTCCGCAGGGAACGCAGTCTTCTTCCCCGGCCGCTGGCGCCCGCTTGCCCAGGGTGAGAGCGTCTTCACGTCGAAGGAGCGGGGGGCTCTCGACCCTGGAATCCCACCATCTCGTTTCCTGCCCCCAGGACATCCCGGCATGGATCCACTGCCCGGTGACCCCGGGCCCATGGAAGAGATGAGGTTGACGTATGCAGCAGCATCCGGTCACCGCGCAGACGCGTGTTGCGCTCTGCATTCAGAGCGCCCTTCTCCGTGACTGTCTCGGCAACGCACTGGAGGCCCACGGCGGCTTCCTGGTGACCGGCCAGCACGGGGAGGTGCGGCGATTCCTCACCCAGTTGGAACTCGAGCGCCCCGCGGTCGCGGCGATCGACGTCCTCCGGGAAGATGGCGGTCGCCTCCCGGTGCTCAGGGAGACCTGCCAGTTCCACCCCGACCTCGAGGTGCTGGCCCTGATCGAGGGAACCGACAGCCACCTCATCGACGCCTGTTTCCAGGCGGGCGCCGGAGGGTGTCTCGACGTCCAGTCGAGCCAACTGAGCGGCTTCATCGAAGCCCTGGGAGCAGTGGCCCGCGGTCAGCGGGTGTTTCCGGGGCAGTTCTTCGAGTCGCTGCTGCAGCCGCGCGCCCGGGTCCCCCAGGAGACGTCGGTCCTGGGGGTGCTCTCTGCGCGGGAGCGGGAGGTGCTCACCTTCCTCGCCGCCGGCGCCGACAACCTCAAGATCGCCAGCCTCCTGCACATCAGCGAGCGCACCGTGAAGGCCCACGTGTCCTCGCTGTACCGCAAGCTCGGTCAGGAGAACCGCACCCAGCTCGCGCTCCACGCCCGTCAGCTGGGAATCCGACCTCCCGCCGAGGTCTGACTCAGGCTCCCCGCGGCGACGGCCGGGCCTGGTCGATGGCCCTGCCCGCCAGCGCCGAAGCGATCGAACTCACCGCGATCAACGTCAGGCGCTTGCCCACCGCCTTGCCAAGCGGTGGCTCGGTCTCCTTGGTGAGCAGCTCGGGATGGTGCCAGGCGCGCCGCACCGCATCCCGGCGCTTCCGCATCAGGCGCGTGAGCCGGGCCACCGGCCGGTTCCGGCGCCGTTGCCAGACCGTCAGCGCCGCGAGCGTTCCGGCCGCCCCCACCGCGGCAACTGCGGCGACGATGCGCAGCGTCCGGCTCTCCCGGGCGCGCTCCCCCAGCGCTTCGGGGGAGTAGCGCTGACGCCGCCGCTCCAGCTCGCGCAGGCTGAGGAGCAATCCATCCCGTAGGCGATCCGCCGCCTGTTCCCGGAGTTGCAGGTGGTTCATTGGAGGGTCTCCCGCGTCAGCGCGAGGTCCTGCTTGAGCCGCAGCTGGCTGCGCTCCAGCGGACGGGTGGGGGCCTTCCGATAGGCCAGGAACGCGAGCAGCCCCGAGATCAACAACAGCGCCACGCCCACGATCAGCGCGGCGAGCCACAAGGTCAGGGGCAGGGCCGCGGCGACGGCCACCAGCAGCAACGCGATCCCGCTGAGGGTGAGCACCAGCGCCGCCCCGGCCAGGATGCCGGCCACCTTGGCGCGCGACAGTTCCCGTTGGAGTTCCTCGCGCACCACCAGGATCTCCGCTCGGGCCAGCAGGCGGGCCTCCTCGAGCACGTGGCGGAGCAGGTCCGGCGTCGAGAGCCCGCGCAGACGTTCGGCATCGAGTCGTTCGCTGTCAGTCTCCATCACGTCGACCGGTCCTCCCTGCTCGACCGACCGGACCGGCTCCGGCCTGCCCAAAAAAGGTCC
Organism: Myxococcaceae bacterium; assembly: GCA_035304185.1. Lineage (GTDB taxonomy): Bacteria > Myxococcota > Myxococcia > Myxococcales > Myxococcaceae > DATGQN01. Next base: position 14,420 of record DATGQN010000072.1, on the reverse strand, counting down.
ACCTCGCGGCCAATCTGGGTTCCTCCTTGGCGGGGTGCCAAGAGGGACACGGAACCCGGCGTCCGCCAGCGCCGAGAGGCCGCCCGGGGAGGGAGCGGGCATGCGACCCACCGTTCATGCGCGGGGCCGGGCAGGCCATTGAAGCGCGAGCGCGGAGGGTCGCGCGGCACGTGAGCGGGCATGCGCGCACGCACCTTTCCCCGGGTGAACGGGGGCTTTTTCAGGATGGAGCCGTGGGTGCCGAGAGGCTTGGGCGCCGGGCGGCGGCTCGGGGCGGAGGCCCGGCTCACCCCCGGCGGGAGCGGGCGTGGACCACCGGCAGCGCCACCTGCGCCGAGAGCCGGGCCTGCATCAGGCGCAGCGCGGTGTCGTGCAGGTGATCGGAGTACAGCACCGTGCGACGCAGACGCGGAGGCAGGCCTTCTGCCCCCACGAAGGCTCCCACCAGTCCGCCGGTCAGCGCCGCAGCCACGTCCAGCTCCCCACCCGCGCGCAGCGCCAGGGAGACCGCCGCGCCGTAGTCGTTCGGGTGGCGGAGGGCGGCGAACAACGCGGTCAGCAGGATGGGGGTGACGTGCTGGGGGAGCCCCTCGCCGTGCTCGAGCATGATGGCCGGGACGCCGATCCGGCGCAGGGCATCCAGGGCGGCGCCATCGTCCCACCCGAGCGCCAGGTGCAGGTGGCGGACCTCGTCGGCCAATCCCTCATCGTGCGTGCTCGCCGCCTGGGCCAGCAGCTCGCAGAACTCGGCGGGGCTGAGCACCGCGCCTTCGAGCGCCAGCGCGATGGCCCGCGCGTAAGCCGCAGCGGCGGCGGCGCACACGTGATCCTTGTGCGTCACCACCGCGGCGATTCCGGCGTCGTGGACCAGGCGCTGGGGTTGGCCGGCATGCCAGAGGCCGATGACCAGGGCGCGGCTGAGCACGCTCCCATCCCGCTGCCCGATGGGGGCGCCGGTGGTCATCCAGGGCTGGTCGGCGGCGAGGCGACGCAGGGCATCGGCCAGCGCCCGGGGCGGGTGGAGGATGACCCCCTGCTGCCAGAGCCACGCGTAGTGCGCCGCGAGGCTGCGACCGGTGACGCGCAGCTCGCGGCAGATGCTGTCGGCGGTGGCCAGCATCAGCTGCGTCTCGTCACTGAACTGCCCGCGCGCGTAGCGCCCACCGCGCGGGCGCGGGACGAACTCCTCCCCCAAAGTGGGCGCTCGCCACAGCGCTGCGCGAGGGACGCCCCGGAGGGGAAAGCCCAGCGCATCGCCGATGGCGAGCCCCAGGACGGCGCCCTGATAGCGGTCCTGTAGCTCTGCAGCGGTTTCAGGCATCGGAAGGGATGGGGGAGGCGGGCGAACCTTATCGCGTTCGCGCGACAGTTCATCGTCCGTTCGTGCCCTTCCCTGCGCCTTCCCCGCCGTTCAGGTGGGTTCCGGAGCGGGTCAAGGCCGAAGACGCGGCTTTTGCGGGCCCGGAGGCGCTTTTTCAACCGGCGCTTCGGGGTTGATCACTTCGCGACAGTGGGCGTGGGGCCGGGGTTCAATCCCGGGTCGTGGCGCAACGGGTGCAGCCGAGCTCTCGGCGGGGCGCACCGCGGTGCAATCAGCCGCGAGCACGGAGACGCAGCACCGAGCGCCGCCAAGCATCGGACAGCGGATGCGGCGGAGTGCCGAGGACCCGGCACCGTGGAGCGCCGGGTCTCGCACGCGGAGCGGTACCGGGAAGTTCCACGCAGCCCGCTCTCCTCCTCGTCGCCCTGAGCGGCGGATGCGGCGATGTGCGGAGGAGCCTGCACCGGGAGCGCTGTCCCGCGCGCATCGACGATCACCGGAGGTAGGGCCATGCGCTCCACGTCGCCCTGAGTGGCGGATGCTGCGGAGTGCCGCAAGAACCTGCGGCGCGGAGGGCTGAAGCAGGTCCGCAGAACGATCGGGGCCCGGGAGCCGACACACCTGCTCCACGTCGGACTGGTGGCGGCAAACCGCGAGCACCTGAAATGTGCGGGCCGCGGGGCGCCGGCGCCGCGGGGGGCATGTCCGGACCGAAGCCCGGTGAGGGCGACGTCCGGCGTCCGCGCTTCAGCTCACCGCGCTGTGGGCCGCCAGCGCCGGGGGGAGCGCCGAAAGCCGGGACCAACCATGCGCCAGCAGCCAGCCCGTCGGGTCCTCCTCACACGCCCGGTCATAGAGAAACGCCGCCATGTCGCCCCGCTGCGGACGCCAGTGATCGTCGATCAGCGACATCCGCCCCTCGCGCCACACCATGAGGGGCGCGAGCCCTTCCGCTTCATCCCCCAACGGGAGGCTGTCGTGACCGGGGCGCTCGAGCCGGCAGAAGTGCAGCCCGATCTCGCCGCGTTCGGCGCGCTCCACCCACTTCGAGAGGCGGCGGGGCCCCCCGAAGAGCACCGTGGCGCCCCCCTCCCGGGCGGTCTTCAACGGATCGCTGGTCTCCCCCGCGCGCTCCGCTGCCACCACGCGGCGCATCTGGGGCACCGCGCGGCCCACCCGCTCGGCCCAGAGGAGGTTCTTCTGGGCGTCCGCGGTGAGGCCCACGTACGCCGCCCGGACCTCGGGTTGGGTCCGCGCGAGGGTGCGCTCCGAGAGGCTCTCCCCGTAGATCACCTGCAGTCCGCTGGCCTCCGCGGCACGGACCGCCGCGTCGTCCTCATCCACCAGGACCACCGGTTCCCCGGCCGCGCGCAGTGCCCGCGCCACCAGGCGTCCCAGGGCGTTGGCTCCGAGGATCACGTACCCGCGGGGCTGCGCACGCCGGACGCCGAGCAGGCGCGAGATGGGTCCTGCCAACAGCCCCTGCACCACCACCGTGCTGGCGATGACCAGGAAGACCATGGCCCGCAAGGCATCGGCCTCCCAGGCTCCGATCGCCTCCAGCTCGAGCGCCGCCAACGTGGCCATTGCCGCGGCAACGATGCCCCGCGGCCCCATCCAGGCGATGAACGCGCGCTCTCCCAGCGTGAGCAGTCCCCCGCGGGTGGTGAGGAACACCGCCAGGGGACGCACCACCAACATCAGGACCAGGACCACCAGCACCCCGCCCCACCCCAGCTGCAGCACGTCCGTCAGCTCCACGTCCGCGCTGAGCAGCACGAAGAGCATCCCGAGCAGCATGGGCGTGAGCTGCTCCTTGAAGTCGAGGAGTGCCTTCCGGGTGGGCAGGCGGGCGTTGCCCACGATCAGACCGGCGATGATGACCGCCACCACACCGCTCTCGGGGGCCAGGGCGTTGCTCACCGTCCAGCTGGCCAGCACCACCGCGAGGAGGAAGGGCGAGGCCAGCTTGGGCGGAACCAGATCCCCCCGCCGCAGCGCCCAGATGAGCATCACCGCCACCGTCGCCCCCACCAGCAGGCCCGTCCCGGCCTGAACCAGGAGCATCTCGAGGGTGTCGCCGAGTCGGATGCGCTCACCGGTGCTGGTGGCGATCCGCAGCGCGACCACCACGCAGACGGTCCCCAGGGCGTCGATGAAGATGCCCTCGGCCTCCAGAACGTCGTGGGCGCCCCGGCGGATGGGGATGCGGCGCAGCAGGGGGCGGATGACGGTGGGGCCGGTGACCATCACCAGCGTTCCGAAGAGCAGGCTCACCTGCCACGAGAACCCCAGCAGCCACCAGGAGACCAGGGTCCCGCCGATGACGCTCAGGAGCCCACCCCACAGGACCAGCCGGCTCACCATCGGCCCACGTTCCCGCAGCCGCCGGACGTCGAGGGCCATGGCGCCCTCGAAGAGGACCACCGACACCGCGAGCCCCACCACCCCGAACAGCGAACCGCCCAGAGCGTCGGGGTCAATCCAGCGCAGGCCTTCGCTGCCGAGCCCCACCCCCACGCCCAACATCAGGACGATGGCGGGCACGCGCAGGCGCTCGGCGAAGAGCTGGGCGACCATCCCGAAGAGGATGGCGAGGGTGACGGTCAGCAGAGGATCGGCCATGTGGTCGGGGCCGACACTGCGCACGGCCGACCGTCCCGCGCCGTGCCCCGGCGTCGGACCGACGACCAGGCGACACCGGGAGGGGGGGCCACTCCCCCTGTCCCGTCCGACACCCGGCAAGCGGACCCCGGATCCAGGCCCGACACTGCCGTGGATGGGGAAAGGACGGCGCGGTGGACCCGGCCGGTGCGAAACCGGACGCGTCCCTGTTTCAGCGGGGCGCCCCGCGCTCGAACCCCGGAGGCCCCAAAGCCGCGCCGGCAGCACTCGCGGCGGGGGCCTCTGCGGCCACCGCCCGGACAACCACCGGGTCCCGCTTCCGGGACCTCAGGCGTCAGACGTTTTCAGCGCTCGGTCGCGGCAGCGATCCGGGCACGCTCCAGGGTCGCCCGCTGCGCGGCGAGCTGCGCCTCGGCGGAACCACCGGCGGCCTGGGCCTGCGCCTCCTCGAGGCGACGCTCGGCCGCGGCCACGTCGATGTCCGCCACCGCCTCCGCCCGATCGGCGAGCACCTTCACCTGGTCGTCGCTCACCTCCGCGAACCCGCCGGTGACGAACCACTTGCCTGGCTGATCACCCATCACCGTCACCACGCCCGCGCTCATGAGCGCCAGGTAGGGGGTGTGGCCGGGCCGCACGCCGAACAGGCCGTTGGCGCCGGGGACGATGATCTCGTCGGCCTCCGTGGTGAGGATGCGCTTCTCGGGGGTGACGATCTCCACCGTGAGCCTGGCCATTACCGTCTCCTTCACTGCTGCGCGTTCTGCTGCGCGGATGTCTTGGAATTGCGCTGCGTCCGGGGGGGCGCGTCGAGCTGCAGCCCGTGCGTCACCCCGTCCACCGTTTCGAAGGCCAGCGTGCCGTCCCGCTCCAGTCGCGGCCCCTTGCCGGGGACGCCGTTGACGCCCTCGAGCCAGGTGAAGCGCTGGGAGAGGAAGCGGACCTTGCGGTAGCCCCCGTCCTTGAGGAAATCCGAGAGGCGGTGCGCCTTCAGGACCTTGCCTTCGCGGTCATAGAGCACCGCCACGCGCGTCGTCGCCCATCCCGGCGCGACCTCACGCCTCAACCGCCCGCGGCCCGCGTAGCGTGGCTTGCCGTCGGCCTTGAGCGGCAGGGTGTAGAGGACCCACACCCGCTCGCCATCCTGCGACACGAAGTAGGCGTCGCTGGTGTCGCCCACGCACTCCCGGACCGTCCACTGGACATCCCGGTCGGTGCGGACCTCCAGGCGGCACTCACCGGGCGCATCCACGAAGAGCTGCACCCGGAAGGCTCCGTTCGCCGACACCGATCGCCGGGACTCGCGCGTCGCGGCCGAAGCCGGGAGCGCGAGTGCCAGGATCAAGCCGGTGAGGAGCAGCCGCATCGAGCGCTTCGGCGTGGCGTCAGGCGCCCGCCGCCATCTTCCGGGCCTTCTCGACGACCTCGTCGATGGTGCCCGCGTAGAAGAACGCGCCCTCGGGGAGATCGTCGTGCTTGCCATCCGCGATCTCCTTGAAGCCCTGGATGGTGTCCTGCAGCTTGACGTACTTGCCGGGGGTGCCGGTGAAGACCTCGGCCACGAAGAAGGGCTGGGAGAGGAAGCGCTGGATCTTGCGCGCGCGGCTCACCGCCAGCTTGTCGTCCTCGGAGAGCTCGTCCATGCCGAGCACCGCGATGATGTCCTGGAGCTCCTTGTAGCGCTGCAGGATGCCCTGGACGCGGCGGGCGACCGCGTAGTGCTCCTCACCCACCACGGAGGGGTCGAGGATGCGGCTGGTGGAGTCGAGGGGATCCACGGCCGGGTAGATGCCCAGCTCGGAGATGGAGCGGTTGAGCACCGTCGTCGCGTCGAGGTGGGCGAACGTGGTGGCCGGCGCGGGGTCGGTCAGGTCGTCGGCGGGCACGTAGACGGCCTGCACCGAGGTGATCGAGCCCTTGGTGGTCGAGGTGATGCGCTCCTGGAGCGCGCCCATCTCGGTGGACAGGGTCGGCTGGTAACCCACGGCGCTGGGGATGCGGCCGAGGAGCGCGGACACCTCGGAACCGGCCTGGGTGAACCGGAAGATGTTGTCCACGAAGAGGAGCACGTCGCGGCCTTCTTCGTCGCGGAAGTGCTCGGCCATGGTGAGGGCCGAGAGGGCCACACGGGCACGGGCACCGGGCGGCTCGTTCATCTGGCCGTAGACCAGCACCGCCTGGCTCTTCTCCAGGTCGTCGAGCTTGATCACGCCGCCTTCCTGGAACTCGTTGTAGAGGTCGTTGCCCTCACGGGTGCGCTCACCCACCCCGGCGAAGACCGAGAAGCCGCCCTTCTCGATGGCCGCGTTTCGGATGAGCTCCATCAGGAGCACCGTCTTGCCGACGCCGGCGCCGCCGAAGAGGCCGGTCTTGCCACCACGGGTGTAGGGGGCGAGCAGGTCGATGACCTTGATGCCGGTCTCGAAGAGCTCCACCTTCACGTTCTGCTCGGTGAAGGGCGGGGGCGCGCGGTGGATGGGCAGCGAGGCGGCGGCCTTCACCGGACCGCGCTCGTCCACCGGGTCACCGGTGACGTTCAGGATGCGGCCGAGGGTCGCGGTCCCCACCGGAACGGTGATGGGCGCGCCGGTGTTGGTCACGGACTGGCCGCGGGCGAGGCCCTCGGTGCTGTCCATGGCGATGCACCGGACAGTGTTCTCGCCGAGGTGCTGGGCGACCTCGATGGTGAGGTTGTCCTGCTCGGAGGAGACGGTCGGGTTGGTGACCTTCAGCGCCGTGTAAACCGGGGGCAGGTCGCCAGGGGGGAACTCGACGTCCACGACGGGACCCAGCACCTGGGTGATCTTGCCTTGGGTGGAGACTTGCGCGCTCATGGAATGCGGGACCTTGGGCGAGGGTGAGACCTGAACCACTACTGACGAATGCGGGCCCCTTACGCGTAGAAGCGCCCAAGCGCAAGAGCTCGGAGGCCGGGCCTGCGGATGGAGGCCGCCGACGGGGTCCGGACATCGCCCGCCCAGGGGAGTGGGCGATGGTGGACGACGGGGTTTCCGGGCACTCCCCAGCCGCGCCGGCGGACCCCAGCCTCCTTCCACGAGCGGGATCAGCGCTCATCCGGGGGGGCGCGCGACGGAGGGCCGTCGAGCCACCGCGCCCGGGCAGAGGAGGCAGGAGTGAACACGGTGGCAGTCGTCCTCGCAGCGCGCGCGGAAGCGGAGCTCGGTGTCATCCCGGCGCTTGCGGAGCATGAGGGGGGAAGAACCTTTCTGAGATCGGTCACCTCGACCCTCACCAAGGCCGGATGTTCGGTGCTGACGGTGGTGGGGGTGGAAGCCGATCGGGTGGAGGAGTGGCACCCGGGGGCGCAGATGGTGACCGCGGGGTCCTGGAAGGATCGCCCGGGCAGCGTCCTGCTCTCGGGGCTCGCCGCGGCCCGCCACGGGGGCGCGGAGCGGATGGTGGTGCTGCCGGTGGACATGCCCGCACTCCGGGTCTCCACCCTCAAGACGCTGCTCAACCAGACGCTCGAGGAGGGCGCTGCGCTGCGTCCCACCTTCGAGGGCGCTCCGGGCTTTCCGGTTGTGTTGAGTCTGCGGGCCGCCGAGACGCTGCTGGCCGCCGACGATCACCAGTCGCCCGAGGCGCTGCTCACCTCGCTGGCCCCCAAGACGGTGGCGGTGAAGGATCCGGGGGTGGTGGTGCGTATCCGCGACGCCGCGCTCTATGAGCGGCTGCTGGGACACCCGCCCCGCGAGGCTCCGCCGCCGAAGCGTCGGGCACGCAAGACCGCCGGACCGCCCCCCACCCTGGAGAGCGAGAGCGTCCAGCCGCACGAGTAGGTGGCGCGTGGGTCAGGGGGTCCGCCGTTCCACCGCCCGCCCGGGACGGTTCCGCCGCCCCCCGGATGCCTGAACGGCCTCCTTCCGGGGAGCCGGGATGGACGCGGGGCGGCTGGTTCTCCGACCCGCGGGCGCCCACCTTGAGGGGACCGGCCCCCCGTGCCTCGAGGAGCGCGCGGGGTCCCCGCTCCGAAAGGATCCCCAGATGGAGAACGCGCCTTCGAACCCGCGGCGCCCCTGGCAGCGCCTGCTCCGCCCCGCCTCCGGCATGTTCCTGCTCCCGGCCGCGCTGTTGCTTCCGGGGCTCGGCGTCGCCCAGTCGCCGACCTCCACCGGCTCGCAACCTCCCACCACCCCTCAGGCCCAGGACACCTCCCAGACCCCGAGCGACCGCTCGGCGATGACGCCGGGCAACACCGCGCCGGGGAACACGGGAACGGCCCCGTGGGCGGGCCCGGGGACCTCCAACCCGACCGGCAGCGCACCGGGCACCGGCGGGACCGGGACCGATGCGCCCACTGCCACCGGCGCTCCGGGAACCCTCCTCGAACGTCCGGGTGAGGAGGATGACGGGGATCGGGATGCGCTTCCCGGCACCGTCGGCAGCGGAAGCGATCCGCAGCGCCAACTGGGTGAACCCGCGGGACAGCCGATTCCGGGGATGGAGAAGACGGTGCCGCCCCAGGTCGAGGTGCCGCGACCGCCCACGCCCCAGAGCGGGACGCCGTCCCAGGGGCCGTGAGGCGCCGCGCGCGCCGTCGCCGGGTGAAGGCCCGGGCGTCGAGTACGCGCCCGGTGAAGGCCCGGGCGTCGAGTACGCGCCCGGTGAAGGCCCGGGCGTCGAGTACGCGCCCGGTGAAGGCCCGGGCGTCGAGTACGCGCCGGTCGACGACCGGCCCCTGGGGACATCCGGAAAGACGGGTCGGGTGCCGGCCGCGGGTCCCGAAAGCCTTCCGGACACCTGGAACGGTGATGCGGCAGGAGGAGGGCCGGCGGCTGCGTCACCTTGCCACATCGGCGGCGTCGGTCCCGTGCCGTACGGTCCGCCGCCATGTCGACCTCCCTCCTCCCGACCCGATCCGCTCAACGCGCGCTCGCGCTGTTCCTGGTCGCGCTCACCACGTTGGCCGCAGGTGAGGCGTGGGCCTGCGCCGCCTGTGCCTGTGGCGATCCCACCCTGACCACCCTGGGGGCCGATCAGCCCTTCGAGGGGCGCCTGCGCGCCGGGACCCTGGTGCGGGCCTGGGGTTACTCGGATGGGGTCTCCCACGGAGACTACGGCGAGGTGCGCATGGACCTGGCTGCGGCCTACAGCCCCCTCTCCTGGCTCACCCTGAGCGCCCAGCTTCCCCTGCAGGTCCGGGGTGGCCTCGCGGGGACGCCGGGCCACTCCTACGGCGTGGGCGACGTCACCGTCTCCGGGCGTGCCCTGCTCTACCGGGATCGGCCCATCAGCTCCCGGTGGCTGGTGAGCGCGGTGGTGGGATCGGTCCTCCCCACCTCGGCCACCCGGGGGACGCCGGGTCACGAGGGCCCCCACTCCCCTCTCAGCCTGGGTGAGGGTGCCTTCTCGCCCCTGGCGGGCGCCTCGGTGCTCACCGTGCATGGGCCGTGGAGCGGCTACCTCAGCGTGACCGGCGCCCTCCCCCTCGGGGACGGGGCGCCGCCGCCGGCCCTGCGCACCACCCTCTTCGCCCAGCACCAGGTGCTGCCCCTGCTGGCCCTCCGCGTGGGTGCCGAGGCCCGGCTGGACGCTCCCGTGGGCGAGGCCGCACCTCACGGACATGGCACGCCCGACCTGGACTTCCGCGGTCCGGCGTCGGAGCTGCTGGGGCAGGGCATGGTGGTCCACCCCGCGCATGCCGTTCCCGGTGCCGAGCTCGAGCCCACCCTGCTCTCCTTCGCCTCGCTCGACGCCCTCTTCAGTCTGACCACCGACAGCCAGCTGCAACTGGGTCTGCGCTGGCCCCTGGTGACCCTGGGCGCCGAACGCCCCTGGCCCATCGTGCAGGCGGGCTTCGCGGCCGACTTCTAGGGCTGGATCCGATCCACCATGCCGGAGGATCCTCCCTCCATGACCCTCTCCACGTCGCGAGCCGGACGGCGGACCCCGGACGGCGATTGGCTGTTGCGGCTGCGTTGGGGCGCGCTCTTCGGGCAGGCGGTGCTGCTGACCTACGTGGCGCACGGGCTGGGCCTGCGCCTGCCGTTGGGCCCCCTCTGGAGCGTGGTGGGCCTGGGGTTCCTGGTCCAGGTCGGGATTCAGATCTGGCTGGGGCGCGGCGGGCGGCTCACCCAGGGCAGCGTCTTCGCCATCCTGTGCCTCGATTCACTGCTGCTCTTCGGCCTCCTGGCGCTGGGGGGTGGCCCGCACAACCCCTTCTCCATCTTCCTGCTGGTGAACCTGGCGCTGGCGGCGGTGCTGCTGCGGGGAACCCAGTGCTGGGGTCTGGTGATCTTCAACCTCGCCCTGTTCGGCGGGTTGTTCCTGATCCCCGAGGACGCGGTCTCCGGGCTCCAGCTCCCCGATCACGCCAGCCTCATGACGCTGCACCTGCGGGGCATGTGGTTCGCCGTCGCCGCCGCGGCCTTCTTCATCGTGTACTTCGTGCAACGCATCAACCGCGCCCTCCAGGCGCAGGCCGCGGCGCTCGCCGAGGCACGGCGTGAACAGGCGCGCACCGAGCGCGTCCGGGGCCTCGCCACCCTGGCAGCGGGGACCGCGCACGAGCTCTCCACCCCCCTCTCCACCATCGCGGTGGCCAGTGCGGAGCTCGAGCGGGCCCTCTCCACGGTGCAGCCCAGCTCGCTCCCCGAGGGCAGCCTCGACGACGTCCAGCTGATCCGGGAGCAGGTGCGCCGTTGCCGCGAGGTGCTCCAGCAGCTGTCGGTCGAGGCCGGGCATCCCCTGGGCGAGCAGCTCGCGACCCTGGAGCTCACCGAGGTGGTCTCCAGGGCCCTCGCCTCTCTCCCCGGGGCGGAGCGGGTGCGATGGGATCCACGGTCCTCGCCTTCAGCGCAGGTCACCGCACCGCACCGGGCCCTGGTGCGCACCGTCCGCAGCGTGATCAAGAACGCGCTCCAGGCGAGCGCCGGGAACCAGATGGTCGCCGCCTCCCTCGAGCTCACCGCGGACGCGGCAGCGGTGGTGGTGGTCGACCACGGGGTGGGGATGGACGACGAGCACCAGCTGCGCGCCTTCGAGCCCTTCTTCTCGACCCGGGAACCGGGCGAGGGGATGGGGTTGGGCCTCTATCTCGGGCGGGGACTGGCCGAGCAACTCGGGGGGGAGCTGACCCTCTCGTCCCGCCCCGGTGAAGGGACCCGGGTCACCCTCCGCCTCCCCCGGCGCGTCGCCGCGGCGCCGACCCCGAAGACCGCTCCTGACGAGGAGGGGCGCGCCGCATGACCGAGAGCACCTCCACCCCCTCGCTGCTGCTCATCGATGACGACGCGCCGCTGCGCGACCGTCTGGGGCGGGCCCTGCGCGCGCGCGGGCTGCACGTGCGGACCGCCGGGGACTTCGACGAGGCCATGACGCGGGTGCGCGAGGAGACGCCCGAGCTTGCGGTGGTGGATCTCAAGCTCCCCGGCAGGAGCGGCCTCGAGCTGCTGAGCGCGCTCAAAGCGCACGATCCGGCCATCCAGGTCTGGGTCCTCACCGGGTACGGGAGCATCGCCACCGCGGTCAGCGCCACCCGTGCCGGTGCCGAGGGCTACCTGGCCAAGCCGGTGGATGCGGACGATCTGATGGAGGCCCTCTTCGGGACCGGACGCCCCCAGAGCCCCGAGTCCTTCGAGACGCCCAGCCTGGCGCGGGTGGAGTGGGAACACATCCAGCGCGTGCTCGCCGATGTGGACGGCAACATCTCCGAAGCCGCCCGGCGGCTGGGCGTCCACCGCCGCAGCCTGCAGCGCAAGCTCGCCAAGTACCCGCCCCGTCGCTGAACGCGGAGCGTGCCCGCAAAGAAGAAGCCCGGCGCGGCGACACCCCAGCGAGGGGCTCGGACCGGCCGGGCACTTCACCGCAGACGCGGCCGCGTGCTCAGTCGAGCGCTTCGGCGCCGCTGACGATCTCGGAGAGCTCGTTGGTGATGACCGCCTGACGGGTGCGGTTGTAGGTGAGCGTGAGGTCGTCGATGAGCTCGCCGGCGTTCTTGGTGGCGTTCTCCATCGCGCTCATCCGCGCACCATGCTCGCTCGCGGCACTCTCCAGCAGCGCGCGCAGAACCTTGAGGGCCACCGCCTGGGGAATCAGCCCGTCGAGCACCGCCTGGGGATCGGGCTCGTACTTGAAGTCCACCTCGCCACCGCCCACCTCGGCGGCCTCTTCGGTCGGAACCAGGCCGGTCAGGGGGAGGAGCTGCACCTCCACGACCTCCTGGCTGATGGCGGAGAGGAACTCGTTGTAGACCAGCGAGACGGAGTCCACCTCGCCGGCCAGGTAGCGCTCGGTGAGCTCATTCGCGAGCGCCTTGGCACCCTCGAACGAGGGGTTGGTCACCAGGTCCGGGAAGTCCTTGCGGATCTCGTGGCCCCGGTTCTTGAAGAAGTCGTGGCCGCGGCGGCCGGAGGTCGTCAGCACGTGCTGCACGCCCTCGCGCTCGTAAAGGATGCGGCTCACGCGGCGGATGACGTTGGCGTTGAAGCCGCCGGCCAGACCGCGGTGGGAGGTGAGCACCACCACTTCCGCCTTCTGCACCGGGCGGGCCACGAGCAACGGGTGCTTGAGCTCTCCCTCACTCCGGGTCGCGAGGTTGGCGACCATGCCATCCAGCATCTTCGCGTAGGGGCGGGCCGCGACCACCGCCTCCTGCGCCTTACGGAGGCGGGAAGCCGCCACCATCTTCATCGCCTTGGTGATCTGGCGGATGTTCTTCACCGATCGGATGCGCTTACGGATGTCTCGGAGGGAGGCCATTTGGGCTCGCCCCCTAGCAGTGCGTCGGGCCGTCCGTCAACCGGAGGATGTCCCACCGCCCTGGAGGGCTTCTGCTGATCGGCGACTGCGGTGAGAATGGGGCGTCCCCATGCGCCGCCGATCCTCACGTCCTCCGCCATTCGCGCGGTGGTTCCTCTCCTTCGTGCTCCTGAGCTGCGCGTGCTTCAGCATCGCGTCGGCGTGGGTCGGCCTCCGCTTCCGCGGGCGCATCCTTCCCGCGGGACAGGCTCCCGAGGCGCCGGTGGCGCTGGTCTTCGGCGCCGGATTGTCGGCCCCGGGCGTCCCCAGCCCCGTCCTGGCCGCGAGGCTGGATGCCGCGCTCGCCCTGTTCGAGGCGGGAAAGGTGGAGACCCTGCTGCTGAGCGGGGACAACCGGGAGCGCTCACACGATGAGACCGGAGCGATGCGGCGCTACCTCCTGGAGCGGGGCATTCCCTCCGAGGCGCTGTGGATCGACCGGCTGGGTCTCTCGACCTACGATTCGATCAGCCGGGCGCAGGCGCTTTTCGGCGTGCAGCGCGCGATCCTGGTCACGCAGCGCTTCCATCTTCCCCGGGCCCTCTACCTGGCCCAGGGGCTCGGACTCGAGAGCTGGGGCGTGGCGGCGGACGCGAACCCGGACAAGCCCAGCCCCTATGCGTGGCGTGAGCTGATCGGACGACCATTCGCGCTTGCCCAGGTCGTGCTGCGCCCGCCCCATTCGCTCATGGCGGTCGAGCGGGGCGAGGCGATCGAGAAGCCGGAGGGCCCGGGGAAGCCGCCCTCGAAGACCGTCCCGGTGCGTGCCGAAGACACGCGCTGACGGCGCATGGACTCCGCGGATCGGAGACCTGGCCCGTCCCCGATTTCCTCCTCGGATGTCGGTTGCTCGACCGCGTCCGCCTCTTCGACCATCGCCAGACTTCCGGACGTCGGAGGCCCGCTCAGTGGGAGGCAGGTCTGGAGCCCGAGCGCCCCGTCCCTCCCGTCGGCCGGGCCTTCGGGGTGGATGCCGCGCGCGACCCCGTCGCGGACCTCGTTCGGGATGACCGCGGGGTCCGCGTGCGCCCCGTGCCCGCGGCTCGGGGCGTGCCTGCTGGCTTCGAGCGGGTTGAGGTGCGGGCGGACCGGTTGGTCGACGCTAGACCCGCCGATCCGTTGGCATTCGATGCGGCCGGGCTCCGGCCGCTTGTCGTCACGCCCTTCCGACCCGTTCCGACGGAGGCCTTCCTGCTCGCACGTGGAGTGGCCTTGGAGGGAGTCTTCGACGCGCGGCCTCCGGTTGCGGTTGAGTTGGCCCGCCCGCCCACGGTTGCGGTCCGCGTCCTGGGCCTTCTCGCCGCGCCGGATGACGAACGGCCGGCGGCGGAGGCACCGTTCCGCTTCGTCGTCTCTTCGCCCCCGGCGGAGGTCTTGCCGCGCTTGGTTGCGCTCTTGGCGGGCGCCTCCTTTTCGGACCTGGTTCCGCTCCTCGCGGGGGCCTTCTTCTCGGACTTGGCGCCCTTCCCTGCGCGCCTGTCCGAAGAAGACGTTCCGGTCTTGTCGGTCCGCTTCGTCCCGGGCTTCGCGTCGTCCTTCTTCGCGCGCTTCATCCCGGGCTTCGCGTCATCCTTCTTCGCGCGCTTCGTCCCGAGCTTCGCGTCCTCCTTCTTCGCGCGCTTCTTCTCGAGCTTCGCGTCGTCCTTCTTCGCGCGCTTCGTCCCGAGCTTCGCGTCATCCTTCTTCGCGCGCTTCTTCTCGAGCTTCGCGTCGT
>DATGQN010000071.1:0-32281 GCA_035304185.1 Myxococcaceae bacterium | reverse complement strand
AGCCGCAGAAGACCCGCGTCGAGATGACCTTCGCCGGACGTGCCCTCAAGAAGCAGAACTTCCTCGTCCGCCTCCTCGGCCGGTTTGCTGCCGGGATGGTTCGGAAGACCCTGGAGAAGGATCTGGAGGATCTGGTGAAGGCGGCGGAGGAGAAGAAGGAGGGGGCGGCTTCGTAGCTGCGGCTCTTCGCTGAGCCTCAGGGGCCACACTCAGGGCGCATGACTCCGGGTCGGCACACGCCCGCGCATCCAGATCAACCCCGCGGCGAACATCACCCACGGCAGCAGATGACCCAGGAGCAGGTGCGTCCCGGTGCCTTCGGGGCAGACCACGTGGAGCAGGAGCAGCCCGACGCCGGTCGCCGAAGCGCCTGCGGCGAATGCCCGACCTCCGTGTGAACCCATCTCCCTCAGGCCCTGGAGCGCGCCCATCCAGGGCAGTGCGACCAGCACCGCCATCACGCCGATGCAGTGCAGGATCCCCTCCCAGGTCGGGCGGATCTCGGCCCCACTCCCTCCCCAGAGCACCGCTCCCATGAGGAGGACGCCGGAGGCGCCGAGCACGCGCCCGGCCCCCACCTGCCATCGCGGACGGAAGGCCATCCAACCGGTGACCACGAGGTGGGCGAGGATCGCCGCGCCCAGGAGGAGGAGGGTCCCCATCGGTGCGGTGTTCGCCGGCTGCGGCGCTCGGAGCGAGAAGAACACCCCGGCACCCACCAGCACCGCGAGCTGAACGGCGGCGAGGATCCACAGCGGCCGCTTCCACGACGCTGCACGCGGCCGTGCCTTGAGGGCCTCGAGCGCCTGGGCTGGCGGAGGGGGCAGGGGCGCATGCCCGGTCGGCGTGGAGCCTCCCTGCAGCGGGTCGCCGGCGCCCAGCAACAACGAGCAGTCGGCGCAGGCAGCCACGTGCGCCCGGTCCGCCTCGGTCAGCTCGGCGTCCAGCAGATCCAGGCTGCGGGTACAGGGGTTCACGCGTCCAACTCCTCTTTCAGGCCTGACAACAACTCCCGGAGCCGCACATATCCCCGATGGGCGCGCACTTTCACGGCGGTCTCGCTCAACCCCATGACCTCGGCAATCTCCGCGAAACCCAGGCCTTCGAAGCGATGCATCAGGATGGGGAGCCGCTGGCCCTCGGGCAGCTGGGCGAGGGCGGTCTGTACCGCGCGGGAGAGCCCGTGATCCATGGCCTGGGCGGCACCGTTGACCGGGGTGACCGGAAGGGCCCCGTCGTCGGTGAGCGTCTCGCTGCGCCCCTGCCGGCGGCTCCAATCCCGGGCCGCGTTCGCAGCGATCGCATAGAGCCAGGGCTTCACCGGTCGCCCCTTCTCCCATCGTCCGCGCCCCCGAACCGCCGAGATGAAGGTGAGCTGCAGGAGATCATCGGCTGTCGCCTGCGAGTGGCTCCAGCGGAGCAGAAACCCGCGCAGCGCGCCCGCGTGCCGCTGGTAGAGCGCGTTGAACGCGCCCTCATCCCCATTGCAGAAGCGCTCCATCAGGGCCTCGTCCACGTCTGCCCCGGGCGCGGTCGCATCGCGATCGGCGTCGTCGGCGGCAGGCGGGAGGGGAGCGGGGTGCATTCCGGGCCCCAGCCTCCTACAGACCTGCCGGTCGACGCCAACCTCTGGTGCGGACTCAGACCGTCACCGACCGCCGCTCCGAGTAGTCGCGGGTGCGATTGTAGAGCTCCAGCTCCACCCCCTGCCCGGCGACCTTGGCATCGATCCCGGTGTCGAAGCCCTCCTCGACGTAGGTCCGAGCCGAGAACTCGAGGTCCGGCAGCGACTGGAGCGCCTGGGCGAAGCGGCCCTGCAGGGCGTGCTCACCGAAGCTCGCGAGCGCCTCGGGATCGAGATCCGCCAGCTCGATGGAGAACTCTGCGCCCCCGGTGACGTCCCCGCCCAGATGCAGCTCCTCGCCGGGCGCGACCTGCTCCAGGAGGTCGATCCCCGCCTGGCCTTCAAGTACCACGCTGGCCGAGAGCGAGGTGGTGACGTCGTCCGAGAGGGCGCTGGTCAGCAGACCTCCCGAAGGGTCGACCACCAGCCCCAGGACCTCGGTGATGCCGCTGCCGCTGAACTCGATGGGGGCGCGGGTGGTCGCGGTGTAGCTGACCCCTGCCGACACGTTGGCGTCGAGCCCCAACACCCCCAGCAACTCAGCCGACGCGCCTGCCTCGGCGTTGCCCGAGATCTCCTGCTCGCGGACGAGGAAGGCCTCCTCGATCCCGCCATCCTCATCCCGCTCGAACTCGATGCGGGTGGAGCCGGCGACCTCGACGCCTGCCTTGGCATCTGCCTCCACGCCTCCGAAGGGGAGCTTCTGACCGGTCGAACCGTCCACATCGATCCCGGCCGAGGCCCCCAGCTCGATGGCGCTGATGTGGTCGAGCAGGAACCCACCGTCGTCGAGTCCCACCGCGCCCGCGCCCAGCACCGGCCCGGCGAGCGGGATCGCGTTGAACGCGAGGTTCGTGGCCTGGAACCGCGCGAGCGCTTCGGCCATGCGCACCGCGTCCTCGGCGGAATCGGCGCTGAACTCCACCTTGCCGCCGAGGCCCACGTCAAAGCCGCCCAACAGCTTGCCGCCGAGGCTCGCGTCCATGGAGGCCGACACGGTGTAGCCACCGTCTTCGTTGCGGGTGACGGAGAGCTCCCCCTCCGCGCCGACCTTGTAGCCCAGCGTCGCATCCAGGGAGGCACCGAGAGAGAGCTTGTCCCCGGGTCCCAGCTCGCCGACCTTCTCGTCGATGTTGAGCTGATCGACGCCGGCATACACCGGTGCGAAGAACGCCTCCCGCGCCTTCTCGAGAAGGGGACCGGCCAGGTCCGCGCCCAGCTCGACCGCCTTCTCGGTGAGCGCCTCCACCTGATCGAGCGTGAGGTCGGCCACGTCCCCGGCGAAGTCGAGGGTGTTGCTCGCCGCATCCAGCACCAGCTCGCCGGCGTCGGTCACGATGCTGGTCACGTCCCGGACGCGGTCGGCACCGAAGTCGAAGGCCCCCTTCGCCACGTCTCCGAAGAGGCCGACCACGTCCTGGAAACCCTCTTTCACGTCGCGGAAGGTGTCGGAGATGAAGTCGCCGAGGCCGCCGCCCTTCTCGATGAGCTCGTCCGCCGCGCCCGCCTTGTCCTGCGCGATGAGGGCCGCCGCGGTCAGCTCGAAGAGCTTCGGATCGGTGCCATCCTCGACCAGGGCATAGAAGGAGTCGTCGAGCTGGTAGAGGTCCCGCCCGTCCTCCAGCCCGTCCGCGAGGTTGTAGGCGAGCTCCCGCGCGACGTCGTCGGGCACCGCTGCCGCGATGTCGCTGAAGGCGCCCACGGTGTCCCGGATGTCGCCCTTGTCGAGGCTGTTCTTCTCGCTCGACGCGTGCATGAGCGACATGGCCGCCTCGATGCCCGGAGCCGCTTCCGCAAGCAGGGTGCGCACGTAGCTCGGGTTGTCGCGGTTCGCCTCGACCTCGCGCGCCAGGGACTCCGAGAACTCCCGGACCTGCTCACTGTCCCAATCGCCGGGATCGCCCGACAGGACGTCGTCGCCATGGGTGAGGGTCTCCTCGAGCGCCTCCTTGGCGCGCTCGAGGTTCGTCGGGGGCCGGCTGGCGATCAGCTCGAACTGCTCGGCCTGTGCCCGGAGCTGCTCCTTCTGTTCCGGCGTCTCGGCCAGCTGGGTCGCGCGGTCGAGGAGGGTGGCAATCCCTTCCGCGTTCTCGCGCTCCACCCCGCTCGGCGTCCCACCGGTGCCGGACATCTGCAGCCGCGCGTCGACCCACATGCGGAACTGGAGGCCCGTGTGGATATCGAGCGCGTCCAGGGCATCGGCCGCGGCCGGGTCGAGCTGCAGCAGCTCCACCTGCCGGTCCGCCTTCATCTGGGCGGCCAGCAGCTCGGGATTCTGCTTGGCCTGTCCGGAGATCTCGGGCCGGTTCCGGACCGGCGCGCTGTAGGAAGAGCCGGTCTGAGGGGTCACGGCGGGATTCGCCTGAGGCTGCGGGGTCGGCGTCTCGACGCGGGGCGCGGGCAGGGGGGAGCTGCTGATGGGTCGGAGCATGGCGGTGTCCTCGGCGCGCCGCCCTTCGCCACTCCACGACACGTGGAGGCGTCGGCGCGTACGGGGACCGGTACGTCGGCCTCTCCGAGCCGGTTACACACTTTTTTGTGGCCACGACCCGCGAAGGAAGGAGCGGGCGGGGCGGGATGTGGGGCGCTCCCCCTGTTCAGGGACGCCTCAGGGCAGCAGGAAGCCCACCGGGAGAATCTCCAACGTGCCGGACGCAGGATCCTGCCGGAAGACGAACATGGCCCGGGCGTGCTGCCCCCCGCCGAGACTGGGGATCGTGAATTCGACCTCCTCCTTCTCGAGCCCCGGACCGGTGAGGGTCGCCCGCAGCTGCAGCTCCTGCGCTGCGTCATCTCCCTCGTTGGTCACCGAGACCGGAAGGTAGTAGCCGCCCGCGAAGTGGTGCTGCTCGGTGACGTGGGTGGCGATGGAGATGCTGACCGGTCGGGAGCCACCGGTCGCACCCAGCCAGATCACGGTGCCCAGAACCCCCAGGACGATGATGAGCCCGAGCACGAGGGTGACCCACTCCGCTCCCGAGCGTTTGTCCTCACCCCCGGAGCCGTTCTCCTGCTCGCGCTTCTGCGACGCGTCGTTTCCTCTGGAATCCCGGACTTCGCTCACCCCGACCCTCCGCACCCTTGATGCCCGGACGCGCTCCAACGCCGTCGCAGGGCTGAACGCTCAACCGTCACCGCTCACACCAACAGCCGGCCCGCCGCGCCGCCCATCGTGGTGGGGATGGCCATCACGATCGTCTGGGCGACGATCATCTCGAATCCATCTTCGAGATCGACCATGCCGAAGAGGACGAGGGTCGCGAAGGCCGTTGCAAGTGAAACGGCATAGGCAAAGACCGTCACCGACGACGCGCTCTTCAGCGGGACATCCCGGGGCCGGCTCCCGAATCCACTGGCGTAGACGATCGCGTAGCTGACCAGCAGCGAGAAGATGATGGAGGCCACCAGGTGGACCGGTCGCATCCCCGAAGCGATGAGATAGATCTCATCGGTGGGCGCGATGGAGACCCCCAGGGCCACGCCACCAATGGCCGTCACGCCCAGCTCGGCGAGGAGATTGCGGAACTGGGAATGTCCGTGGGGACGTTCCAGCTCTCCCTCTTCACCCTGGTCCTCGTCGCCCGTCGATTCACCGGTGGAGGGGCTGCCGGACTCGCGGCGGAAGACGTGGCTCGCGAACGAAGCGCCCACGCTCAGCGGCAGCGCCTGCAGAACGATGAGTCCCAGCGTGCTCTCCAGGCTGTCGCTGAGGCGGATGCGGTTGATCACCACCAGCGTCACCGTCGCCGCGATGAGCCCGACGGCGAACGCATCGATGGTGTCGTCCATGCGCCGATGGAAGGACGTGGGTTTGCGCTCTCGCCTGAAACCGGCGGCGTAGTTCAGCCCCAGGCAGGTGGCCAACGCGATGCCCGCAAAGACCAGCTGCTGCTTCCAGGAGGCGGTCCGCCCGATCCACCACATCTCCATGGTGAAGAGCAGCGGAATCCCGAAGATCCACGCGCCGGCGAAGGCGCGCACGAAGCCGTCACGCTCCTCGCGCCAGCCGAACGGATCCTTCTCCGACGCCTCCGACCCAGACTCCGCCCCGCTCACAGCTGCACCCCGTTCGAAACCGTGGCACGCCGCGCCCTTCCCGGTTGCAGAGGCAACCATCGCCGCAGCTGCGTCTGCTGCCGGCGTTGGAGGGAGGACGCGTCAACGGGCCAAGGTGCTGCCGGATGCCCCTGGCGAACAGGGCCGGGCCTGCAGGCGCGTGTCAGGGTGCGGACTGGCGGACGTTTCTCGGAGCCGGACACGTCGCGCAGCGCTTCAAGGGCGCTGCTGCGCGCAGGCGCCCCGGCCGTCGGTGGCGGCTACCAGGGAACGGAGACCGCGCGGTACTCGGAGCGGGTCGTGTGCGGCTGGGCGCCCAGCGGCCCGCCGAAGAGGCCCTGGTCGACCCGGGCGTGGATTCCGAGGACCCCGCCGTCTTCCAGCACCTCCCAACCGCTCGCTTCGGGAAGCGCACGGACCACCCATTCCCAACTGGAGTCTTCCGGCCTGGTGATGAAGGGGCCTGGATCGGGGAAGGGGATCTCGCGCTCACGGGTGGTGACGTGGAACTCCTGTTCGCTGCCTATCCGCCGCAGGCTGAGGGTGATGGGGGCATCCCCTTCGAAGGACACCAGGAATGACTGCGTTTGGTCGATGTAGCCACCGCTGACGGGAGACTCGAGCACCGGAGGCGCCGCGAAGGTGATCGTCGGGGTGGCGTTCTCGGGGGAGATGCCGCGCACGACCCGCCGACTGATCCCCCCGTCCTCATTGGCGTACTCCAGGAGGAGCGAGAGCTCTCCATTCGGAAGTGCGGGAAAAGGTGCGAGCGCATCCTCGGGGGCGTGACAGATGAGCATCTGGGCCACATGCGGCGGCTGCTCCACCACGGGGCATGCACGCGACAGCGAGAGCGGCTGCTCGAAGCTGGGGTTCGGGTTGACCGTGAAGGATTGAATCGGGCTGAGCGCCGCGCTCAGGCCTTCGGCGGGCTCCTCGTCATCGAGGACGAGAGAAAGCTCCAGGAAGCCTTCGTACTCCTGAACGCGCCCCTCCGCATCGAGGCTGACCGTCAGGCCCTGGAGTGTGGCCTCCCCCGGGGTTTGGAACACGGCGCCCCCGTAGAAGTAGCCTGTGGCATCGGGAACCGTGACCCACTCGATGCGGGCCGGCTGGTCCTCCGCGTGGATCCAGGGGATGAACCGGGAACCGGGAACCCAATTGGTCAGCGTGGCTCTGAAGTCCGAAAAGCGGCGGTCTGCCCAGTCGCGGTCCGCGAACGGTCGGAGCTCCACGTGACGCTCCTCGAGGCCGCGATAGATGTGGACGCTTCCCTGTTCCGGCCAGGAGACCCGCAGGTCATAGGGCGGGGTCACTTCCGGGATCTCGAACGCGCCCTCCGCATCCACGAGCACCGCCCCTTGTCCGAGGACCTCCACGATGGCCGAGGTGAGCGGTCGTCCGTCCTGGAACTGGATGGTCCCTGACACCGAACCGGTCACCACCTGAACCGGCAGCTCGAGGGTCGCCGTGTGGTTGCCCCGGGTTGCCTGCACCTCGATCACGTGTGCACCGGGCGTGGCCGTCGGCGCGGCCTGAATCGAGAGCACCGAGGTATGGACGTCCTCGGAGAGCTCCGCGGGTTCGAAGGTCGCCGTCAGCCCTGCCGGGACGCCCGTGGCGCTGAGGGTGGTCGTGCCCTTCGTCTCCCGGCGGGTGAGGGTGAGGCTCACCTCGACCCGGTCACCGGCGGCCACCGACGCTGACTGGGGGATCGCACCCAACGCCAGCGGATCGTCGGAGCCACCACCACACGCGGCGGTGAGCAACAGGAGGGGCCCAAGCAGGCGAAGAATCGCGCGTCCGTTCATGGGCCTCTTTCTAGGAGATGTGACCGCCCCGGGAAACGGGCCCCCCTGCACTGTTGGGGGAATGACAGCGCGCCGCCACGGTGTGAGCGGCATCGTCCGCCCCGGCTGTGTTCCCCGGAGCGTCAAAGCCGGCCGCGGCCCTTCATCCGGAACCCACCGTCGACGTGACATCGGGGATGCGAGGACCCCCGGGCTCCCCTATGGTCCGCCCGTCTCAGGACCCCTTCGAGAGAGATAGGAGCCACACCGTGCTGAACGCGATCGCCAAGGTCCCGGCCCCCGAGAACGAGCCCATCCACTCCTACGCCCCGGGCACGCCCGAGCGTGACGCGCTCAAGGCCGCGCTGCGCCAGGTGGCCTCCGAGCAGGTGGACATCCCGGTGGTGATCGGGGGCAAGGAGATCCGCACCGGCAACCTCGACGAGGTCCGGATGCCGCACCGCCACGAGCACGTCCTCGCCAAGGTGCATCAGGCAGACGCCTCCCACGTGCAGGCTGCCATCGACGCCGCGTTGGCCGCGAAGCGCGAGTGGTCGCTCATGCCCTTCCACGACCGCGCAGCCATCTTCCTGCGCGCCGCCGAGCTCATCGCCACCAAGTACCGCCCGCTGATCAACGCGGCCACCATGCAGGGCCAGTCGAAGACCGCCTACCAGGCCGAGATCGACTCGGCCTGTGAGGCCATCGACTTCCTGCGCTTCAACGTCCACTTCGCCGAGCTGCTCCTCTCCGGTCAGCCGAAGAGCGCGCCGGGCATGTGGAACCAGCTCGACTACCGTCCCCTCGACGGGTTCGTGCTGGCGGTGGCGCCGTTCAACTTCACCGCCATCTCTCTCAACCTGGCGACCGCCCCCGCGCTTCTTGGCAACGTGGTCCTCTTCAAGCCGGCGCCGACCTCCGCACTCAGCAGCTGGTACATCATGGAGATCCTCCGTGAGGCCGGAGTCCCTGATGGCGTCATCAACTTCCTTCCGGGAGATGGTCCGACCATCGGCAACGCCGCACTGGCCAGCCCCGACCTGGGCGGCATCCACTTCACCGGCTCCACCCGCACCTTCCAGACGCTCTGGCGCGGCGTCGGCGAGAACATCCAGAACTACAAGCAGTACCCGCGCCTCGTCGGCGAGACCGGCGGCAAGGACTTCGTCTTCGTCCACGCGTCGGCCGAGGGCGATCTGGACGCGGTCGCCACCGCCATCGTCCGTGGCGGTTTCGAGTTCCAGGGACAGAAGTGCTCGGCGGCCAGCCGCGTGTACGTCCCCCGCAGCCTCTGGCCCAAGCTCGAGCAGCGCCTCGTGTCGCTCGTCTCCTCCCTGCGCATGGGCGACGTCTCGGATTTCCGCACCTTCATGGGCGCGGTGATCGACGAGAAGAGCTTCAAGAACGTCTCGGGCTACATCGATCTCGCCAAGTCCGGTGGCGAGGCCTCGCGGGTCATCACCGGCGGCGTCGCCGACCGCAGCGAGGGCTGGTTCGTGCAGCCCACCATCGTGCAGCTCGCCGATCCCCAGCACCGCATCATGCGCGAGGAGATCTTCGCGCCCCTGGTCGGCGTCCACGTCTACGACGAGTCCCAGTACGTGGAGACCCTCCGCGCCTGTGACGCATCGACCGCTTACGCGCTCACCGGGGCCATCTTCGCCCGGGATCGCGCGGCCATCGCCACCGCGAGCCGCGAGCTGCGCGCCGCGGCCGGCAACTTCTACATCAACGACAAGCCCACCGGCGCCGTCGTGGGACAGCAGCCCTTCGGCGGTGGCCGGGCGAGCGGCACCAACGACAAGGCGGGCAGCATGCTCAACCTCGTCCGCTGGACCAGCCCCCGCACCATCAAGGAGACCCTGGTGCCCCCCACTGCGGTGGGCTACCCCTCCATGGACGCGGAGTAGGCTTCTGCCAGCGGGCACATCCGGCCCCGCCATCTGTTGCCGCAGGTGGTGGGCTGGATGCTCGGCCCGCATCGATTTGAGACCGCGACCGCCGGTGGGGAGCACATGCCGTCTTCGAAGTGGATCTTCATCGTGTTGGTCGTGCTGAGCGCTGCGCCGGCGTCGGCGGCTCAGATGCCACCCGCCACGATCGCCTTCCCCGGCCTCTACGCTCCGGACCTCTCCCCCGGGGATCGGGAGCTGTTCGGACAGCAGCTCGCCGCCACCCTCGAGGGACAGGGGTTCACCATCCTGGACGGGACGGCCCTCGCCGCGCGGGACATCGAGGTCCCGACCGACGGCTGCGCGTCCCCGCTCCCTCCCCTCTGTGGGGCCGGTCCGGGCGTGGATCAGGTGATCGTCGGGGCGGTCCTCACCACCGGGGAGCCAGGCCGCCTTCAGGTCTCCATCGAGCTCGTGGACGCGCGGGATCGACGCTCGCTGTGGTCCGGCGGGTTCCAGGCCGCCAACGCGGGCGAGGTCTCCGCGGGCCTGATGGCCATCGGCACCGAGCACCTCCCGGCGGCGTCACGGCGCGCCCGCATCATCGATGACCGTCCCCGCTTCCTCGGCCTCACCCAGCGCGCATGGGGCGGGACCCTGTCGGTCTCCGGCGTCCTCATGATGACCGGCGCGGGCGTGCTCCTCTCCGAGTCTGCCAAGGTCCAGAGCCGCCTCGCGAACTTCGGCGCCCGGCAGACCACGCCCATCGCTGCCAGGGATGCGTTGAGGATGCGGGACACCTACCGGGCGCAGCAGACGGCGGCCGTCGTGCTGGGGGCGGCGGGGCTCACCTCCTTCGTCGCCGGCATCCTCATGATGAAGGATGCGCCGGCCAAGCCGGTCGCGGTGCAGTTCGTTCCGACGCAGGATGCCGGGATGCTGGTCTTCTCGGGGGTGCTCCCATGACGCCCCGACTGCTCCTGCTGTCCCTCTCGGTGTCACTGGCCGGGCTCGTGGGGTTCGCCGGCTGCGGTCCCATCGATGAGCACGTCGCTGAATGGTGCGACGACGACGACCACTGCACCTGCGACGAAGAGGGCCGCAACTGCTGCATCACCGAAGGCGGCCACTGCTACGACGGGCAGTGTTGTGACGGGCTCGTCTGCAACCCATCCGGTCGCTGCGTCGCGCAGTGAGCTTCCGCTCGCGCGCCGTCACCGTCCGGTTGCAGCCGCAACGACAGGGGCCTTCGTCGTGCGGCCATCGCTTCGCACACGTGCGCGAAGGTTCACGGCTGCGGCGCGCTGGACATCGGGTTGCAGGACCTCGGCGCGTCATCCCTCCTCAGGGAGGGAGGGTTCGAGCGCGCGCGCCTGTTGCTGCAGCGCCTCGATGAGCTCGCCGTGTTGGCGGGCGAAGTCAGCGCCCCGGCCCTTGAGGGCGAGCGCCAGGACCCGCGGCAGGTTCACGCCCCGGCCCTCGGCGAGGGCGCGGGCATAGCGCGCCTCCGCGGGTTGCGGGACACGCAGGCTCCAGTTGTCGGGGCTCACCGTTCCCGGGACGTTGTAGGGCTCGGTCAGGCCGTAGAGATCTCCGAAGAAGATCGACACCTGCCGGGCGCGGGAGCTGAACAGCTCGGCGAAGGTCGCCTCCCACATGCGCCTCGGATGCGAGGCGAAGGTCCTGGCCAGCGCCTCCCTCCGCTCCGGATCCGGCTCGAGGTGCCGCGCCCGCAAGGCCGCCTGCGCCTCCCAGACGCCTGCATCCTTTGACCAGTCCTCGAGCACCCTGGCGAAGGGTGGCGTGTCGTGGCTGCTGACCATCACCCAGTCCTCGGGTGCGGCGTGCTCGGTGCGGTACACGTCCTCCACGCGGTAGGGGTCGGCCTTCTGGGTGACGCGGAAGCGGCCGAGACCGTGACGGGCCAGCACCCGCTGCAGGGGATAGGGCTGGGTGCTGAGCACCTCGAAGGCCAGATCCTCGTGGGAGCGTCCGTGCTTGCGGGCCGTCTCCACCATCAGGTCCACCGAGCGCGCGTAGGCGTCCTCCTGCTCGGGCGTGAGCGAGCGGACCCAGTCGTCGGCGTAGCGGGGCGTGCCGTCACCGGCCAGCTGCTCCTTGGACACCAGTGCGAGGCGCGTGAGGGTGGGGTGCCCGAAGAGATCCGGTGATGAGTAGAGCCGCGCGCCCTGCTGCACCGCCCGCAGCGGATCGAGCGCCCCGGCCACGTACACCCAGGGGCAGACCCAGCCGTGCGGATGGTCGATGCGCACCCCGTCGTAGGCCTCGAGCATGCGCTCCATGCGCAGCCGCAGCATCTGCTGCGCCGGTCCCGGCCCTCCCTGCCCGTCCTCCCACTGCTCGGGATCCGGGACCGGGTAGCCCCAGGGCTGTCCTTCGGGGTTCGTGCGCGAAGGCGGTGCGCCCAACAGGTAGTCCTGGAGGAAGGCGCGCCGCCACGCCCAACCATCCTCCTCCGAGGGACCGATCTGCAGGTCTCCGAAGAGGGTGAGCCCGAGCCTGCCCAGGTACTGACGGAGCGCGCGGTGCTGCGCGGAGAGCACCCACTGGGTGAAGGCGTGGAAGCCGAGTCCGGCCTTCGCCTCGGTGAGCAGCGCCGTCCGTCGCTCCGCCTGCTGGGACGCCTCTCCCGGCGCCGGTGCGTAGAGGCGTTGGTCGGGGTGGGGCCGCCCCTGGGCGTCGTTCCACTGGCGCCACCATCCGGCGTGGTGCACGCGGCAGAGGTGCTCGTACAGCGCGTGCGGTTCGAGCCAGGTGCGGTTCGCTTCGGCGAAGGCGTCGATCTGATCGAGCGGCAGGTGTCCGGCCTCGCCCCGCTCCCGCATCCGAGAGAAGCTGGTCCAGGCGAGCTCCAGCGCCGCCCGTTGCGCCGCGTGTACGCGGGGATGGTCCACCCGTGCCCGACCCTCGGGTGGGGCCTGGGTCAGGAGCATGTCGGCGATCCGTTCGGGGAGCAGGCCGCCGAGCGGGCCGTCCACGAGCATGGGCAGCCACAGGTCCAGCAGGTTCTGTGCGAACAGGGTCCCGTCGTAGGGCGAGGCGTTGTCGGCGCTGGTCTGCCCCATGGGGCCCAGCTGCACCCCGCTGAAGCCCAGACGCTCCACGAAGGCGAAGAAGCGGCTGCTCCCCACCGAGTAGGGGGTGCCCCGGCCGAAGTCCTCCTCTTCCAAAGAGGGGAGGGAGGGCGCGTGCACCGCGAGCAGGAGCTGGCGCTTGTCGAGGAGCGCCAGCGCCTCGCGGATCCGGCGGGTCGACTCGGGGTGGGTCAGTTCTTCGGGCAGCATGGGACGCTCATCCTAAGGGTCCAAGCGCCTCTCCGGGACCCTTCCGGCACCGGTGCGAACGGGCACCGGACGTCTATGCGGTGCCCAGCGCCGCCTGGGTCCGGGGACGGGTCCGCAGCCAGACGAGGTGGAAGGCATCCGGACTCACCGGGGCGTGGTTCACCAGGTGCACGAGCCAGGAGGGAAGGCCCTGGCGGGGACCGGTGATCGAGAGCATGCCTCCACTCAGTTCGAGCGCCTCCGGACCGGTGGGCGGTGGCCCCTCCCGCAGCTGCTCCAGTCGCGTGGGGCACGCCGAGGTGTTCGCGTCGAGGCGGACCGTCGCCCCTGCTGCCTGCCACTCGTGGCGTTGACTGCGGACCGCGAGGACCGGAGCGAGGCCCTGGGGGAGGAACGGGAAGCGGGCCGCGACGACGGGGGGCACCAGCGCGTGTGGGATTCCATGGGGGGCGATGGGATCGGCACGCACGGTGAGCTGGTCGTCGGTTTCGTGTTCGGCGGCGAGCCACCGCATCTCTTCCCCGGGACGCTCCCGCAGCACCGCGCGGAACATTCCCACGGCGCCCTGGGCCGAACGGGCCAAGCGGGCGTCGCGGGTGTCGAGATAGACGTCGACACAGCGGGCGGTCCGCAGGGTGCCTTCGGCCGCCTCGAGCTGCAGCGCCCGTTGGACTGCCACTGCCTCCTGCCGGGTGAGCCGCACCCGGATGAGCGTCTCGGTCGTCTCCAGCCGCATCCGCGCCTCCCGACCGGAGGTCCGGTGAGGATCCTCCTCCGGGGCAAGCTGGGCCTCCCGCGGGTCGGACGCCAGCCGCCCCGTCGCGGTAGAGAGGGGCGATGATGGACGGTCGACAGGGAGGCGCGGAGCAACCCGCCCGGCGTGAAGGGCCCGCCATGCGGGTGGTGCACGCCCGCGAGGCCCTCGCCTGGATGGAGGAGGTTCCTGTCTGGGAGGGGGCGTCGGTGATCACCTCCCTGCCCGATGTCTCCGAGGTGGGGATGTCGTTGTCCGACTGGCGCGCCTGGTTCATCCGGGCGGCGGCGAAGACCATCGACCACACACCACCCGGCGGCGCGGCGATCTTCTTTCAGACCGACATCAAGGCCGCCGGCGGCTGGGTCGACAAGGGCTACCTGGTCCAGCGCGCGATGGAGGACTGCGGCGCCCGGCTGCTCTGGCACAAGATCGTCTGCCGCCGCGCACCCGGCACCACCACCTTCGGCCGGCCCGCCTACGCCCACCTGCTGTGTTGTTCCAGAACCCTCACCGAGTCCCCGGGAGAGGCCACCCCCGACGTGTTGCCCGAGTTGGGAGCGATGAGCTGGAGCCGCGGCATGGGGCTGCAGGCCCTGCAGTTCTCGCTGCGGTGGATCGCCGCGCGCACCCGGTCGACCTGCATCGTCGATCCCTTCTGCGGAGAGGGGAGCACCCTGGCCGCGGCCAACGCGCTGGGATTCGATGCCGTGGGCGTGGAACTCAGCCGTCGCCGCGCCGCCCGCGCGCGCCAGCTCACCGCGAGTCTCTCGCCCGAGGGGCGGCTGCGGCTCCACCTCCCGGAGCGCCCGCGTCGACCCGATGCGGCAGAACGGTGACCACCCGCGTCAACGTGCTTCCGGAACGGCGGCGACGTGCGAGGCGCAGGTGTCACCCCCCCGACAGGTGCGTCAGGGTCTTCGCACCCGGAAGCCCCAAAGCTGGCCGGTTTCCGACGCCCCGGGGGGCTGGGGCCGTTGGCAGCGCACGTTTTCCAGCCCCGCTGAGCAATGGGGCATTGGCCCATGGGCTGCAATGGTTCTCTCACCATGACCACGCACACCCTGGATCCTCAGGTCGACGAGCTGGTGGGCCTCAGCGCAGCGCGGCGCGAGCACGCCGCCGCGGCCAAGCAGCTCAGCACCGGCAGCGAGTCGGCCCGCATCCGTTTCGCCCGCGCCTCACATGAACTGGAGGTCGCCGAACGCCGCGCCTACCGCCTCGGACTCGATCACCGCTGGCGCGCGCGCAGCTGGGGCATCTGAGTCGTCGACGGGCGCTGAGGCGCTCCGACGTGTTCAGGCGCCCGGGTCAGGCCCGTCGGCTCGCTCGCCCATCCCGGGGCGGAGCCGGCGGGCTCCTCAGGGAACGTGAGGCGCGCGAGCGGTCCGGGTCCTGACCGGCCAGCCGCTCCCGCTCCGACCGGGACGCGATGCGGTCGTCACTCCGCCAGCGTCCTTTGAAGCATCCGGCTTGCCCAGACGCCGGCTCCCGGCAGGCTGCCTCGAGCCCCCGGACCGGGATGCCTGCTGCTGGCAGGCCCGAGCTCCCTTCTTACTCGGCCCGGATCCCGCTCCCGGTGTCTGCGGGCGAGGCTGCCGCTGCTTCGGGCGCCTGCTGCGTGGCGGCCGCGCGGTCTCCCGGAACCTCGCCTGCTTCGTGCGCCGCCCGCTTCTTGACCACCAGGTCGAGCAGCGCCGCGATCATGAGCTGGTGTTTCTCACAGACCTCGTCGGCACGATCCAGCACGTCCACCGTCGACGACCGGTGGTGCATGCAGCGCTCCTCCTTACAGGGGAAGCTGCCGATGAGCCGGCCGACGGTGTGGATCGCCTGCCGCCCTGCGCGCGTCCGGGAGCGCGCCAGCGCCTCCTCCGACACCGGCTCCCCGTCCTTGGGCATCACCCCCGCCAGGGTCCGGAAGCGCGGAAGGGACAGGACCGCGTTCCCGTGGGGCAGGTCCACCTGGCTGTAGACCGCGGTGTAGAGCTGGTTGGCCAGGTCCGCGTCCAGGAGCAGCACGAGGCCCGGACCGCGCTCCCGGTAGTGGGCCATCAGCAGCTCGGCGTAGATGGTCCCCTCGTGGTGGATGTCCGACGGGAGCGGCTCGGGCGGCAGCACCGTGATCGGCATCCCCGGGAAGGTGGACTCCAGGTCCTCCCGGATGGTCTCCAGCTCCGGCGGCACCGAGCCCAGTGGCAGCAGCTTCACCTCGGTGGTCGAGGGATCCGGAGTGCCTCCGCCCCCCATGCATCCGGGACAGGCCGACAGGCCGAAGCCCGCGACCAGAAGCAGGGACCAGAGCCACACACGATGCTGCAGAGCCGGACGCACGACGGACAGACGCCTTTCGAAGGTGGGTGCGGGGTGGGACGCCCCGATGGAAGGCGTCCCGGCCATCAAAGCGGGATGTTGCCGTGCTTGCGCGGGAGGTTGGTCTGGCGCTTGTTCTCCAGCATCTCCAGCGCCCGGACGAGCTTGCCGCGGGTCTGCTCGGGACGGATGACCTCGTCGATGTAGCCGAGCTCGGCCGCCTTGAAGGGGTTGGCGAACTTCTCGCGGTAGTCGGCGACCAGGCGGGCACGCTCGGCTTCCACGTCCTCGGCCGCAGCCAGCTCGTTGCGGAAGATGATGTTCACCGCGCCCTCGGGGCCCATCACCGCGATCTCGGCCGTGGGGAAGGCGAAGTTCATGTCCGCGCGGATGTGCTTGCTGGCCATGACGTCGTAGGCGCCGCCGTAGGCCTTGCGGGTGATCACCGTCACCTTGGGCACCGTGGCCTCGGCGTAGGCGTAGAGCAGCTTCGCGCCGTGGGTGATGATCCCGCCCCACTCCTGGTGGGTCCCGGGAAGGAAGCCCGGCACGTCCACGAAGGTGACCAGGGGGATGTTGAAGCAGTCGCAGAAGCGCACGAAGCGCGCGGCCTTGATGGAGGCGCTGATGTCCAGGCAGCCCGCGAGCACCGCCGGCTGGTTGGCGACGATGCCCACGCTCTTGCCGTTGAGGCGCGCGAAGCCCACCACGATGTTCTGTGCGAAGTGCTCGGCGACCTCGAAGAAGTGGCGATCGTCGGCGACGGACCGCACCAGCTCCTTGATGTCGTAGGGCTTGTTGGGGTTGGCCGGGATGAGCTCGGCGAGTGCCGGATCCTCACGGAACGGGTCGTCCTCGGTGGGCTCGCGGGGCGGGTCCTCCTGATTGTTCGAGGGGAGGTAGCCCAGCAGCTCGCGGGTCATGAGGATCGCGGCCTGCTCGTTGTCGGCGGCGAAGTGCGCCACGCCCGACTTCTGGTTGTGGGTCAGTGCCCCGCCCAGCTCCTCCTTGCTCACCTCCTCGTGCGTCACCGTCTTGATGACGTCGGGGCCGGTGATGAACATGTAGCTGGTGTCCTTCACCATCACGATGAAGTCGGTGATGGAGGGCGAGTACACCGCGCCACCCGCGCAGGGTCCCAGGATGAGGGAGATCTGCGGCACCACGCCGCTGGCCAGGGTGTTGCGCAGGAAGATGTCCGCGTAGCCCGCGAGGCTCTCCACGCCTTCCTGGATGCGCGCGCCGCCCGAGTCGTTGAGGCCCACCACCGGGGCCCCCACGCTGGTCGCCAGATCCATGATCTTGCAGATCTTCTGGGCGTAGGCGCCGGAGAGGGAGCCACCGAAGACGGTGAAGTCCTGGGCGAAGACGAAGATCTTGCGGCCGTCGACGGTGCCGTAGCCGGTGACCACCCCGTCTCCGGGGATCTTCTTGTTCCCCATCCCGAAGTCGGTGGCGCGGTGGGTGACGAACTTGTCGAGCTCGCAGAAGGAGCCGGGATCGAGGAGCAGCTCGATGCGCTCGCGGGCGGTCAGCTTGCCCGCCTCATGCTGCTTGGCGATTCGCGCTTCCCCACCTCCCAGCTCGGCCTGCCGCTCCAGCGCCTCCAGTCGGGCACGCAGCGGATCGGTCTCGGTGATGGCGGCGGTGGTCTCTGGGGACTTGCTCATGGGACCGGTTCCATACACCACCTTCCGGCCTTTGCCTCTACGCGCGTGCCCCCGGCGTCGGTCAGCGCGCGAGGCGCCACGTCGCCTCGAGCCGGACCCGCCCCGGAGCCTTGAGGGGATCGGCATGGAGGGTCAGGGGAAGGCTCTCGGCAAGCAGGGGGCCGATGGTGTTGGAGACCACCACCAACCCCGCCAGGGCCGGGTCCGCCAGGCTCTCCAGCAGCGGGATCCGACGCAGCGCCGAGGCGATGGCGCGAGGCTCGGCGGTCAACTCGAGCGCGTGGGCCTGCGTTCCGCCGCGCTCCGGAACGGCCGCGAGCAGCGCGTCTCCCAGCGCCTCGGCGGTGGAGAGGGAGAGGTGGCCTTCCCGGACGGCGACGGTCAGGGTGGCGTGCGGTGCGAGGGTCACCTTCCAGCCACCTTCACTGCGCTCGGCGCCGGGCAGCTCACCGAAGGGCGCGAGCAGGGCCGCGCCGTCCGTTCCGGCGCGCAGCTCGAAGAGCATGGCGAGGGGCAGGGCGCGGAAGCGTCCCAGGTCCGAGCGCAGTCCGGCCCCGGTGGGGCGGAAGGTGCCCACCCGGAGGATGGCGTTTCCGGTGAGGGCGGCACCCAGCCGCCGGGCGAGCGGCCGCGCACCCGCGCGGGGGCAGCTTCCGCAGAGGGCGAAGGCCCGCCGCAGCAGCGGATGGAGTGCCGTATCCACCCGACCCGGGGCCAGCCGCAGCAGTGCCTGCGCGGTGCCTCCGGCAGGCGTCCCGACGTACGGGGATCGACCGCCCCCCGCCAGTGGAGGGAGGCGACGCAGCGTCCCGAGGCCCCGGAACGTCAGCGCCTCGGCATCGCCGTCGAGCCGCCCCTTCAGGTGGGCGCTCTGCAGCTCGAGCCCCGTCTTGCCGGCGCGGACGTCGGCGGGTCTGCGCAGCGCGGCCATCGCTTCCCGCTCGACCGCTGCGGACCGGTCCACCGGCGCGCTCCAGGTGCAGGCCCGGGCGCCCCGGCGCACCCACCCGGCCAGGGCGCTGCGCCCCTGTGACAGGCGTTGCGCGGCGTGGGTTCCCGGGCGCAGGGTCGCATCGACCGCCCCCAGTCGTGCGAGCCGTTCGGAGATGGCGGCGTCGAAGGCCTTCGGCTGGGCCACCTGGAAGCAGGCCAGCGCCGCCCCACCGCGGATGCTGCTGGTGAAGCTGCCGGCGGTCCGCACGCCGATTCCGTTCAACGCCTCGGAATCGAGGGCCTCGGCTCCCAGGAGCGGCACCACCAGCGCCTGGCTGTCGCGCAGGATGGGCGCGCGGGACCCCGCCTGGGCGAGAAAGGACGCCACGCCGGCAGCGCCCCGGACCTGAGGGGCGTGCATCACCAGGTCGGGGTTCGCCAGGGTGGGACCGGCCGCGAGGGCGCTGAGGAGCAGGGCGCTCAGCATCCGCACACACCTCTTCGCAGAGGCGGAGGATGGGCCCGGCCGCGTGCATCCGGCGTTGCTGGCAGCTGCGGGATCAGAGCGCGGCGAGCCTCCGTGCCCGGCGGGGATGGCGCAGGGCGGACTCCCACAGGCGGGTCGCCTCCTCGCGCGCTTCGGCGGGCGCCTCCGGCTGATAGTCGAAGGTCTCGCCGAGGGCGTTGGAGAGCTCCTCGAAGGCGGCGAGCCGCAGGTCCAGATCGGGCGAGCGCAGCGCCGCGACCAGCCACTCGGAACGGCGGCGTCCGCGGTTCTCCGCCCACCAGCGGGTCCACGCCGGACGGTTCTGCCCGAAGGCGGTGCGGGTGATCTCCCGCAGGGCCTCCGCGGCCGCCTGCGCCGACAGATCGTCATCGCTGCCGGTCAGGTTGATGAGCCCGTCCACCGCGGCGCGGTCATGCAGGGTCCCCAACGCGCGCGCTGCCAGGGAGCGACGCAACGGATCGCGGCCGATGAGCTCCCGCCGCAGCGCGGGCAGAGACGCCTCCATGCGAGGCACCCGCCGCAGGGCGAAGGCCGCCGCACGCGCTGCGCTGGAGAGGTCCGGCTCGAGATCGAAGAGCCCGCGCAGGATGCCGTCCACCAGGACCGGGTAGGGCAGGGAGCCTGCGGTCAGCAGGGCCAGATAGCGCACGTCGGGATCGTCGGCGTCCAGGAGGCTCGCCAGTGCGCCCGCGCCCGCCCGGCCCAATCGCGCGAGTGCGCCCGGAATGGGTCCCAGCTCCTCGGCCTCGGGAAGCTCGCCCACCGGGACGCGGCTCCACGCGGAAGGACCGGGGAAGGCCTTCGCGAGCACCCGCGCCGAGGCGTCCGGGGTGCGGGCCAGCTCGGCCACCGCACGCAGGCGGGCGGCGGCGTCCGGACCGGTGAGCCGGCGCAGCAGGGGGGTGAAGTCCGAAGGGACGTATTCGATCGCGGGCAGCACCGGCGGCAGCGAGGCGGCGCGGCCGGAAGCCCCCACGTCTCCGTGGTGGAAGCTGTCCCATCCCAGCGCCTGTCCCCTGCGGGACGCGTCGCTGCCCACGTTCAATGGAGGCGGCGTCTCACCGGCGTCGGCCGGGAGCCCCGCGGGCCCGGGCGGGATCGTGTCGAGGGTGCGCTGACGTCGTTGCAGCAGCAACTGTTGGAAGGCGCCGGGCAGCTCCTGGCAGAACAGCACGAAGTCGGAGAGGCGGCGCTGGCTGACCGGGCGCCCCGCGTTGTCGCCGTACACCAGCGCCACCGGCCGGCCGCGGACCTCCACCGGATACAGGAAGATCGCCCGGGGTGCCTGTCGTCCGAAGCTCTCCAGGTAGGTTCCCGTGTTGCCGTCCGCGGGTAAGCCGCCCACGTAACTGCCGCGGGTGACGTTCACCGTCCGGAAGAGGCTCGGCGCATCCAGGGGGATCCGGACGTCTTCGAAGGGCGGGGCATGCACCTCCGCGCCCCGTGCGGCCCATCCGGCTGCCTCGCCCCGGCGGATGGCGAAGACCGCGGCATAGGAGAACGTGGTCCCCGCGTAGCGCAGGATGGTGCGGATCAGGGCGTCCCGATCCCGGGCGTGCTCGCGCAGCACCTCCTGCGCCTGGGCAAGGCTCCAGTCGGGCGTGTCGAAGACGTCCAATCCGGGGCGCGCGGTGGGCTCCGGAGCGACCGCGGAGGACGCTGACCCGGCCGCGGGTGTCGCGGAAGCAGGGCGCGCTTCGGGGGCGGCTGGCGCAAGAGCGGGCGCCTCTTCTTGGGGGACGTGTTGCGAAGCGGCCGTCGGTGCCGCGCCACCGGGCTCGGCCGGGACGTCGGCGACATGCGGGACGCCGAACTCCGGTGAAGGCGGGGGCTGAGGTGGGGCTTCGAGCGTCGGGGCCGCTGCGGCTCCGCTGTCGCGATGGGCGGTGTCGGTCCGCGGCGGCAGGTGCGGAGCGCTCGCGCCGCTGTCATGCAGGGAGCGGGGTGGCTCGGGAGGCACCTCCACCGGCGGGACGTGCGCGGGCTCGAGGAGCTCCTGCGGCGGCGCATCCTGCTCGGTGAGCACCGAGGGCTGGACCGCCGGGCTGGGCGCAGCGGCCTGCGAAGGACTTCCAGGCCGGCTCAGCCCTCCGCTGCGGCGTGGGGGGACGGCCCATGCGAGCTGAGCGGCCATCGGCGCCGAAGCCAGGCGATCCGAGATGTCCTCTCCCCGCTCGACCGCGGCCTGCAGGGAGGGAGGGAGCCAGGGCGCCGCGCGCACCCGGCCTCCTGCCGGCACCGCATCGGCCAGGGGCGTGACGGGAGCGGCGGGGACCGGGGATGCAGTGGGTGCAGGGGAGGCGAGCTGCTCGGCCGCCGCTTCGGGGGCGGGCGGTTCCGCTGCCTCGCTCCCGGGGCCCGCTGCAGGCTGCGCTCCATCCTCCGGCTGCTCTGTCGGTTCCGTGGGGCCGTCTTGTGCCGGGGCACTGACGGTCTCGATCTCCACATCCACCTCGAGCTCCAGCGAGGTGGTGGGCTCGACGACCGACTCGGCGGGCTGCGCCTCTTCTTCGGTCAGCGGCGGGTGCAGCGAGGCCCGCGCCGGATCCATCCGGGCGAGAAGTCGGCGCAGGCGCGGGGTGAGCGGGACCCCGTAGACGTGGGAGAGCCAGTCGCGCACGCGCAGCTCGGTGGCGACCCACAGCTCGAGAGGGCGCCCCAGGAGCACGCCCATCTCCTCCAGCTCCTTGCGCGCGACCGGATAGCCCGAGGCGACGTGCAGGGTGGTCCCATCCACCGAGAGGGGCGTCACGCACCAGCGCTCGGCGATGTGGACCGGAACGGTGTGGGCGACCTCCGGGTTGGGCTCGAAGTCTCCCAGGTGGACCGGGCGCAATCCCGAGCAGGTCCCGAGGGCTTCCAGGAGGTCCAGCTCGGGCACCAGCTCACGCTCGAGCAGAAGGGTGTCCACCGCGGCGCCGGGTTGGGCGACGGCCTGGAGGATGCTCTGGCCCGCCTCCTCGGTGAGGCGACGCTGGGCCACCAGATGCTGGACGAGCCGGAGCGGCATGGGGGTCGCACCATGCCACGTCTGTGAGCGTCACGCGAAGCTCTGACGGACGGACACCGACGCGGCGGTTCAGATTGCTTGGACGATGAACGTGGAGGTGAGCTTGTCGTGCAGGGTCTGTCCGCGACGATCGACCAGCGCCACCCAGAAGCCGAGCCCGAGGAGCGCCGCCGACACCGCGCCCAGCAACGAGCGGGCGAGGGTCACGGTGGGCGCGGGGGCCCGGCCGCGATCATCGACCAGCCGGATCCCTGCCAGCCGCAGCCCCAGCGTGCGCCCGCCCATGAGCGAACCCACGGTGGCGTAGACCGCGCCGACCAGGACGTAGAGTCCGAGCGCCGGCAGGAGCAGCCCCTGCAGCGACACGCCTCCGGTCACCCAGTGGGCGAGTCCCAGGTAGAAGGCGCCCACCACCAACACCAGGGCACCATCCACCGCCCAGGCCAGCGCACGGCGCCAGAGCTCCGCGGGACGGGGCGCGTCGGAGGCGTTGGCCGGATCGCCGGTCCCGGATCGCTCCGGCGTCGGCTGGAGCTGGATCCCCAGACGTTCGGCGAGGGCCTCCATCCGCAGCGCCTCGGCCAGGCCCGCGAGGCCCCGGGAGGCGGTGGCCTCGGCGATGGTGCCCGGCTCCACCCCGGTCTGCTCCGGGTACATGCGCAGCGTCTGTCCGGGGCGGGACGCCTCGTCGTTCACTGCGGCAACCTCTCCGCCCCCGGTCACCTCTCCCCCCAGCAGGGCCTCGCGCAGGAAGACCTCATCCCGGTCGGCGGTGCGGCGGGCCACGCTCATCCCCCCGGGGACCTTCACCGGAAGGGGCGGTGCCAGTGCCTCCAGGGTGAGCGCACGTCCGGTTCCGGCGCGGCGGGGACGCATGGCCGGAGGCGTCGGCAGGGGGGCGATGGCCGGAGGCGGCTCCACGTTCAGGGCGTCCCGGCGCCGTCGATCCAGCTGCAGCTCCAGGCCGAGAAAGGCCGGAAGCACCTCGGGCGCGCGCCCTCCATCCACACAGCGGGTGCAATCGCCCTTCTCGGGCAGCAGGTCGTCGCAGTGAATGCAGCGGCTCTCCAAGGAACGCCTCCTCCAGGGTCGGAGCCTGTCGGCTCCTGTGGTTGGAGGTAGGATGTAGCAGCGCGGGGCAGGGCGCAAAAAAATGGCCGGCCCGCTCGTGAAGAGCAGGCCGGCCGTGGGTCCGATTGAACGGGCGCGCTCCCTGTCCCCCGACGCTTGGCGCGCGCGTTCAGTCGGAGCCGCGAATCAGGTGTGGACCCTCCGGTGCGAGGAACGGCTGGTGGCCCAGCTGAAGATGAGCAGCACCACGATGGCGCCGAGCACCGACATGATGATTCCTGCCGGATGCAGTCGGGTCACCTCCCCACGGGAGAAGAGGGAGCCGACGAGCCCACCCACGAGGCTGCCGACCATGCCGAGCAGCGTGGTGGCGATCAGGCCCAGCGACTGCTTCCCAGGGACGATGGCCCGTGCCAGCAGACCGGCAATCAGGCCGATGATGATGAACGCAAGAATGCCCATGCGATGGCTCCTCTGGATGTGGAGCAGCAACCGACCGGCCAGGACTGCGAGGTCGCTCCCGTCGCTGCTCCCGGGAATGAGGGAAGCTGGCGCAGGTCATGGCGGCGCGCTCGCCTCCCCGCCTGCTGTCCGCATTCCGCCCGCTTGCCCGACGGCTCAGCGTGCAGGGGCAGGCGGGCGGGAGGGCAGCGCGGCTCAGCCCAGCTCACCCCGCAGATGCTGCACCACCGCGAGCGCGGCGAGCCCGGCGGTCTCGGTGCGGAGGATCCGCGGACCCAGCGTCACCGGCTGTCCACCCAGGCGGACCAGGGCCTCCACCTCCTCGCGGGACAGCCCGCCTTCGGGGCCCACCAGGATCGCGAGCGGGTCCCCGGGCGCTTCGGCCAGGGCCTCGCCCAGGCGCACTGCACGCGCTTCCTCATCCAGGATGAGCAGGCGGGTGCCCGGCTCGAGATCCCGACAGGCGGCGAGAACGTCGACCGGGCCCCGGACGGCGGGCACGTCGGCGCGGGCGCACTGACGGGCCGCCTCTTCGGCGATGCGCTGCCAACGCTCGACCTTCTTGTCGGCGCGCGCGCCCGAGAGCTGGACGATGCTGCGTTGACAGGCCACCGGCCACACGCAGGAGACCCCCAGCTCGGTGGACTTCTGCAACACCCACTCGAGCTTGTCGCCCTTGGGAAGTCCCTGCAGCAGGGTGATCGGCGGTGGCAGCGGCAGGGTGCGGAGGGCCTCCACCGCGAGCTCGGCCCAGCCGGCTTCCGTGTCCACCTGCTTCACCCGGGCATCCCGGGCGTGCCCTTCGCCATCGAAGACCTCGAGCGCGTCGCCTTCCCGCAGGCGCAGCACGCGGGTGAGGTAGTGGAAGCGGCGTCCTTCCACGCGCAGGGTGTCCTCGACGCGGGCGGCATCGGGATGGAGCAGGCGGATCATCGGCGCTCGAAATCCAGGCGGACCCACTCGTCGACGTTCGCGCCGGGCAGGGCATGCAGCCCGAGCGCCTCGAACGCAGCGGTCACCTCAGCGCGCTGCGGGGCGAGCACGCCCGCGAGGATCAGGCGGCGACCCACCTTGGGGACCAGCAACGGCGCGAGCTCGATGAGGGTGTTGGCGAGGATGTTGGCCACCACCAGATCGAAGGTGCCCTCCACCGCGTCCAGGGTGTCTTCGCTGAAGTGCACGTCCGGCGTGCCGTTGGCCTCGGCGTTCTCCTTCGCCAGCTCGACGCTCACCGGATCGTTGTCCGTGCCCACCACGCGGGAGGCGCCGAGGCGGCGCGCGGCGATGCCCAGCACGCCGGTTCCGGTGCCGACGTCCAGCACCGTGGCGCCCGGGTGCGCGCGCATGAAGCTGTCGACCGCCGCCAGGCACAGCGAGGTGGTCGGATGATCGCCGGTGCCGAAGGCCATCTTCGGCTCGATGACGATCCGCTCCAGCCCCTCGGGCGCCTCGTCCACCGACCAGGGCGGACCCACCCACAGACGTCCCACGGTCACCGCGCGGATGTGCTGTCGCCACGAGGTCGACCAGTCCTGCTGCACCACCGGCTCCACCGCCCGGCGCGACGCCGGGAACGCTTCGGCCACCGCCGTCGCGGCGTCCTTGGCCGCGTCCTCGTCGGGGAACCACGCGACCAGGATCACCTCACCGGGGGAAGGCTTCCTCACGCCGGGCATGGAGGGACCCTCGTGATCCCGGACCTCCAGCCCCAGGGCCTCGTGATCGTGGAGCAGGGATTCGAGGGCCTCGGCGTGGGCTTCGGCGAGGTCGACGGTGAGCGAGAAGTAGGTCGATGCGGTCATGGGATCCAGGTCGGGTCGCAGAGGCTGCGCCCGAAGAGGCGCGTGAGGCCCCGGGCGCGGCGGAAAAGACACAGGCCGCCTTCTCTACCGCGTCCGATGCAGCTCCGGGAGCTTCTTCACGGCCCCACCAGCGCCACGACTTCCTGGGGGAACTGGATGATGCGTTGGGCGACCTCCTGCACGTCCGCGGCGGTCACGGCGTTCACCCGCTCGGAGAAGTGCAGGAAGTTCTCCGCGCTCATCCCGTAGGTGCGGTCCACCGCGATGAGGGCCGCGCGGGCGGCATTGCGCTGCAGGCCGATCTCGTGCGCGCCCACCAGGTTCTCGCGGGCCCGTACCAGCTCATCATCGGAGATGCGGGTCTCACACACCCGGGTGAGCTCCTCGCGGATGCCGGTGAGCGCCTCCTCGACCTTTTCGGGGCTGGTGCCCATGTAGATGGAGAAGGAGCCGGGATCGACGCCCTCCAGGGAGAAGGCCCCCACGCTGTACGCCAGCGAGCGGCGATCGCGCAGCTCGGTGAAGAGGCGACCTCCCTGCCCGGAGAGCACGGTCACCAGCACCTCCAGCGCGTGGCGCCAGGGGTCGGTCACCCGCGCGCCGCGGAACCCCACCACGAGCTGGCTCTGCGCCCGATCGAGGCGGTGGTGGACCGAGACCGGCGCCGAGGGCGG
This sequence comes from Myxococcaceae bacterium, assembly GCA_035304185.1. Lineage (GTDB taxonomy): Bacteria > Myxococcota > Myxococcia > Myxococcales > Myxococcaceae > DATGQN01. The sequence continues at coordinate 6,417 of DATGQN010000071.1, read as the reverse complement.
CGGCTCGATGGGGATGACGGGACGCTCCGGTGCCGGATCCTCGCGACGGGGGAAGAGGGCCTCGGCCTGACGGATGACCTCGTCGGCGTCGACATCCCCCACGACCGCCAGCACCAGCTGGTCCGGGCGCAGCCAGGAGCGGTGGTAGTCGGCGAGGGCCTCCCGGGTGAGCGCGGAGAGGGTCTCCTCCTCACCGTGGGGGTGCAGTCGGTAGGGATGTCGGGTCCACAGCGCGCGCCCGAACTGGTGGAAGGCCAGCCCGGTCGGACGGTCGTCGCGGTTGCGGATGTGCTGCAACTGCAGCTGACGCTCCCGCTCCACCTCTTCGACGTCGAGGCGCGGCGCGGTGAGGCAGGACGCGAAGAGCTCGAAGGAGCGCGTGAAGTGCCGGGCCAGGAAGTCGCCCCGCACGCTCATGGAGCTGCGGCCGGCGGTGGCGCTGATGCTTGCGCTGAGCAGGTCCAGCTCTTCGGTGAACGCATGGGCGCCGAGATCGCCCGCACCGCGGGAGAGGACCCGGCTGAGCAGGGCGGTGAGCCCGTTGTCCTCGGGGGTCTCATAGCGCAGGCCCCCCAACGCCGCGGCCCGGACCGCCACCAGGGGGACGTTGTGCTCCTCACGGATGACCAGCTCGAGTCCGCTCGCCAGCCGGTGGGTGCGCATGGGCTGTGCGTCGCGCCCCCGCCCCGAGGGCAGCACGTGCAGACCGTCCGGGACCCGCTTGCGGGGCCGCTCCGGATCCTCCGCGGTGGGCGTGGGCTGAGCGTTCCTGATGAGGGCGAGCGCCTTCTCTTCGGTGAGCGTCGCGGCCTCGGGGAGCAGCCCGGTGAGCAGCGTGCGGTCCAGCCGCAGGTACCGCTGCGCCACCTCACGCACCTGCTCGGGCGTCACCGCGGCGATGGCCTCGTAGTAGCGGGCCTCGGCCTCCAGCCCGCCTCCGTCGGTCTCGTAGAAGCCCAACTTCCGGGCGAGCCCCTGGACCGTCTCGCGGCCGTAGATGGCGTCCGCCTCCACGGTGGCCTTCACCGTCTGCAGCTCCTCCTCTGAAGGGAGGGTGTCGCGCAGGGAGGCGAGGATGCCCAGCGTCGCCTCCAGTGCGGCCTCGGCGTTCTCGGGCGCGAGGGTCAGGGAACACAACAGCAGCCCCTGCTCCCGCGGGGTGTAGGAGGAGAGGTGGATCTGGTTGACCAGCCCGCGCTCCCGCTTGATCTCCCGGACCAGGCGGCTGGTGTCACCCTGCCCATAGAGCATGGCCAGCAGGTCCAGGACCGGGGCGTCCGGATGCTGGAAGGGGACCGCCGGAAAGCTCAGATAGAGGAAGGTCTCCTTGAGATCCTCGCGCTGCAGCGTCACCTGCACCCCCTCGCGCACCGGAACCTCCGGGCGCTTCCGGGGACGGGGCGCACCGCGCTTCCAGTCGCCGCCGAGGAAGGTCTCGGCCCACTCCTGGATCTCGGCGCGCGTGACGTCGCCGACCGCGGAGAGGACCATGTTCTGCGGGACGTAATGGGTCTCGTAGAACCGGCGCATGGCGGCGGCATCGAAGCTGCGCACCGACCCGGCGCTCCCCAGCACGGGGTTCGCGTAGGGGTGACCCTGATAGGCGTGGGAGAAGAGCAGGCGGCTCGCCCGGCGGACCGGTGCGTCCTGGCTGCGCTTGATCTCCTCGCAGACGACCTCGATCTCCCGTGCGAGCTCCTCCGGATCGAAGCGGGGGGTACGGACCGCATCGCTCAGGGCCTCCAGCCCCTCGCGGGCGAAGCGGCTGGCGAGCACCACGTGGTAGACCGTCTCGTCGAAGCTGGTCCAGGCGTTGACCTCACCGCCCCGGGCCTCGAGGTCGCGCGCGAGCTCCCCCGGGCCCCGCAGGGCGCTGCCCTTGAAAAGCATGTGCTCGTGGAGGTGGGCGAGCCCTGCCTCGTCCGGCTGCTCATCCGCGCCGCCCACCCGGACCCAGATCTGGAAGGCCGCGACCGGCGCGGCATGCTGCTCTTCGAAGACGACCGTCAGGCCGTTGGACAGGACAAAGCGCTCGGACATGGAGGAGGCACACTCGCATCGGGTCCCCCCTGCGGCAAGGCACCCTGAAAAGGCGTTAGGCTCGGAGTTGACATGGACTCGGGACGCGACGGGAACGACATGAAGGGCGGAGCACGTCGCGGAACCCCGGCAGTGCCCCCACCCCTGCCTCCGCCCCTGCCACGGCGGTCGCCCAAGGTCGGCGGCGGAGGCCGTGACGCAGGCACCGAGGTCACCCTTCCGGATGGCCGGGGCCTGCGGCCCACCCAGACCGAGCTCACCTCCCTCCATCCCGGCGGCGATCCCTTCGAGGAGCCGCCCGAGCCCCGGCCGAAGAGCGCCTCGCCGGAAGACCGCCTCGAGTTCCTGCGCATCATGCTGCGGGACAAGACCGAGACGCTGCTGCGTGCCCGCGCCCTGTACGCCGAACGGGAGCGGGAAGCCACCGAGGCGCGGGCCGTGGCCGAGGCCGCCCGCGCGGAGCTCCACGAGATGCAGGCCTCGGTGGGAGGCTGGAAGGAGGCTGCGGAGCGCGAAGCTTTGGCCAGCGCCGCCGCCGAAGAGGCCAGCACCCGCGCCTCCCAGCTTGCGGCCCAGCTCGAGGCGAGGACCCGCGAACTGCAGGAGTCGGAGTCCCTCCTCCGGGAGGTCCAGCAGTCCCTGCTCGCGGTGGAGGGAGAGCTCCCCGGACTGAAGGAGGCGCTCGCCGCGAAGTCCGCGGAGGCGGAGGCCGCCGTCGCCGAGCTCGGTGGCGCGAAGGAGGCCCTGTCGGTGGCGCAGGACCGGCTCATGGAGCTGGCCGCAGAGAACCTCACCGCGCAGCAGGAGCTCACGAACCTGCGCGCCCAGCTCCCCGAGCTGCAGCAGCAGGCCGGCCAGCTCTCACTTCTCGAAGAGGAGCTCTCGACCACCCGGGCCGAGCGGGATGCCGCCGCCGCAGTGCACGACATGCTCACCGAGGAGCGCGACGCCCTGGCGGTGGAGCGCGAGGGACTGCTCGCGGAGCGCGCCGCGCTGCTCGAACGTGCGCAGGCCGCGGAGGCGCGCCTCTCCGGGATGGAGAGCGAGCAGGATTGGGCGGCCAGTTCCCTGGGCGAGCTGCAGGAGCGGGTGCGCCAGCTCACCGCCGAGCGGGACGGGGCCCAGGGCGCGCTGGCCAACGTCGAGGCGGAGCGCAATGGCCTCGCCGAGCGCGTCGCCGAGCTCGAGGGGCGTTCGGCGATGAGCATGGCCGAGCTGCAGGGTGAGCTCGAAGCCGCCCAGCTCGCGCTGGCAGAAGAGCAGGGCGAGGTGGAGCGGGCGCGCCGCGACGTCGAGCGGCTGGGCATCGAACTGGCCTCGGTGACCCAGGCCCGCGCCGAGGAGGCACGACGCCGCGAGCAGCTCACCGCGGAGCTGGCCCAGGCGCGGGAGCAGGCCTCCCGGCGCGCGGAGGCGGCGCAGGCCCGGGGCGATGTCGACGGGGCGCTGGAGGCGCGGGTCCGTGAGCTGGAGGCGCAGCTCGCCCAGGCCGAAGCGGCGCTGCAGGGTTCGAGCGTGGGGCAGCTGGAGCGCGCCGGTGAGCTCGAGGCGTCCACCGAGGCGCTGCGCCGGATGGAGGTGGAGCTGCACGAGGCCCTGCGGCGTGCGGAGCTGGCGGAGGCCGCCCACGCCGAACAGGCCGGACGCCTCGCTGAATGGCAGCGCCACCGCATGGAGGCCGAGGGGCTCGAGGCGCGGCTGATGCGCGAGCTGCGCGGCATTCAGGAGCGCCTCGCGGGTACCGAGCAGTCGCGCGCGGAGCTGGCGGAGATGGTCGCCCAACAGGCCGAGCAGCTGGAGCGCACCGACGCCCAGCGCCGCGAGCTGGCCATCGAGCTGCAGGGGCTGCAGGCGCGGCTGGCGACCGAGCGCGAAGAGGCGCGGACGGGTGGGGGCGGCGAAGCCGTGGACCGCGGTGAGCTCAAGGGACGCAACCGACAGCTCGAGGTGAGCCTCGCCCGGGAGCGGCAGCAGCGGGGCGAGCTCGAAGGACGCCTGGTGGCGCTGCAGCGACAGCTGGCCGAGCAGCAATCGGCGCGGAGCGGCACCGGACTCGACGCGAGCGAGCGCGTGGCGCACGAGGCACAGATTGCGCGGCTGGAGGCGCAGCTGTCGGCCCTTTCGGAATCCGAGGCGCGGTTCCAGGAGGCCGCGGCCCGGGCGGCACGGCTCGAGGCATCCCTGGAGGCGGCCGGACTGCGGCAACGGGAGCTGGAGGCGCAGCTGGAGGCGCGGCGCGAGCAGCTGCGTGGACTGCAGGCGGCCTCGGGCACGAACGACGGTCGCGCAGCGGCGCTGGAGCGATCGGTGGCGCAGCTCGAGGCGCAGGTGGCGCGCATGGAGAGCCGCCTCGCCCAGAGCCAGCAGGCGGAGGCCGAGGCGGAGGCCCAGTTGCTCCAGGCGCGCACCGAACTCACCCGCCGCGAGCAGACCGAAGGGGATCTCAGCGCGGAGCTCGCGGCGATGCGTCCGCGGGCCGCCCACGCGGATGCGCTCGAGGAGCAGCTCACCGCCCAACTGGATCGCAACACCGCGATGGCCGCCGAGCTGGCCGCGGCACAGTCCCGCCTGAGCGCGCTGCAGCTCGAGCTGCAGGGGAGCCGGGAGCGGGCGCCCACCATCGAGGGGCGGATGGCGCAGCTGGAGGCGCAGCTCCAGGAAGCCCGCGGCGCGCTGGAGGCGCGGAGCGCGGAACTGGCCGAGGCCCGTTCGCGGATGGTCCACCTCGAGGTGGCCGCCCGCAAGGCCGCGGAGCTCGAGCGCGCGCTCGCGTCCCACACGGGAGAGGACGTCGCGACGCTGCGGGGCCGCGAGGCGCAGCTCACCGCGCAGCTCCAGGCCGATCGGCGGCGCATGGAGGCGTTGGAGCACCAGGTCCAGACACTCAGCCACCGGCTCGAGGAAGAGAGCGCCCGCCGCAAGGCGTTGGAGGGGAGGGCCGGTGGCAGTCAGGCCCGCGCCAACGAGCTGGAGGTCCTGATGGCCGATCAGGAGAACGCCCTGGAAGAGGCGAAGGAGCGCATCCGCGAGCTGGAGCTTCAGATCGCCCGCGATGAGGCGGAGCGGGGCGTGTTGCGCGCGGAGATCCAGCGCCATCGCGAACGCGCGGACGGACTCGATCAGCGCCTGTCCGGGGCCGCCCAGGCGAGGCGGGAACTCGAGGAGCAGGTGCGCGAGTGGGACCGCGCCTTCAAGGCGGAGCACAAGGTCCGCAAGGAACTCGAAGAGCAGGCCCGGCAGTGGGATCAGGCGTACAAGACGCTGGCCGCCAAGCTGCAATCGGGCGGGCGATGAACACGCCGGCCGACCCCGTCCTCCCGGCGCTGCCGCCTCCCGAGGACCTCACCGGCGTGCGCGCCTCGCGGATGGGCCTGTACGTCCACTTCCCCTGGTGTCGCCAACGCTGTCCCTACTGCGACTTCGCGGTGACGGTCGCGCCGCGCATTCCGCACGCCGCGTACTTCGAAGCGTTGGTCGCCGAGCTCGACCTGCGGCTCGCGCACTGGCCATCCCTGAAGGGGCGCACGCTGGAGTCGGTCTTCATCGGAGGCGGAACGCCCTCGCTGTGGGAGCCGGCGTTCGCGGGGCGGCTGCTCGAGGCCATCGATCAACGGATGCCCCTCGCGGCGGGCGCCGAACTCGCGCTGGAGGCCAATCCCGGCCCCGAGGATGCCGCGGCGTTCCCCGAGCTCCAGCGCGCGGGTTTCAACCGCCTGTCACTGGGCGTGCAGAGCTTCTCATCCACCACGCTCACCTCACTGGGGCGCAGCCACACCGCGGCCGAAGCGGAACATGCGGTCGCGGCCGCGCAGGACGCGGGCTTCACCAGCGTGTCGTTGGATCTGATCTACGGCGTGCAGGGACAGCGCCTGGAGGACGTGAAGGCGGACGTGGCGCGCGCGGTGTCCCTGGGAACCACGCATGCCTCCGCGTACGCGCTGACCCTCGAGCGGGAGGCGCTGGCGGTGGAGGTCCCGCTCGGCAAGCAGCTGGCTCGGGGCGAGATCTCCCTGCCGCCCGACGAGGTGGTGGTGGACATGGCCCACGCCATCGAGGACGGCTTCGGGGCCGCGGGGCTCACGCGCTACGAGATCAGCAACTTCGCGAAGCCGGGCTTCCACTCGCGGCACAACACCCTGTACTGGACCGGCGGGGAGTACCTGGCGCTGGGGGCCGGGGCCACGGGGTTCCTCGCCAACGCCTCCCTCCCTTCAGAAGAGCGGACCGGGGACGGGGCGCCGCGGCCGACCGGCGTCAGCGGGGGGCTGCGCTACGAGAACCTCCGGAGCGCGCCGCGCTATCTCGCCCAGGTGGGAAAGGGGGAGCTGCCCGAGTCGGGAAGGGAGCAGCTCGGCGCCGAGGAGCGTTTCGCGGAAC